>CAYLHG010000003.1:0-134468 GCA_964383495.1 uncultured Gammaproteobacteria bacterium | reverse complement strand
AGATACTGATGATCATTTACTCATCGCTTTTTATGAAAAAGATGGCGAACAATACGGAACTCTTTCTTCTTCGCGTTGCTCCCCAGATGAAAGTGGAGCGTTATCGTGTAACGCTGTTTCTATTCAAAATAACATGGCACATGAGAAACCGCCAACACTGCTTACATTAACATTTCCTACTTCAAAAGAAGCTGTGTTGCTCATGCCTTCTGATAAGTCTTTAATCATTCAGCATTATAATCACACTGAAACGAAATGGGATAAACCAAATAATGCAGGAACAGCAGCATTCAGTGGAAAATATATTGATGACGAAGTTCCTTTAGGTGCCGTCAGCGTTGATGATACATTGCAGCTTTATTATGGAAAGCATGGCGCAAGCTCAGCAACAGCTATCAGCGAAGATTTATGGGCAAGCACCGTCAAGTGGCGCAATGCCGCTGGCACATCTGACTCATACATTAATACTAATAAAACAATAAAACCTATAGTGTATAAAGGCCACGTATATCTTTTCTATATCCACCAACCGCCTGAAGATTTAGCAAGCTGCTGGGAATACAACGGCAGCTGGTATTGCGACCCGCCGGAGCCAGCAGAGCTTTATGGAATGGAAGTAGAGACGCATTGAAAAGTATTGACGCTCAAGCCTTTAAACGGTATTGTTAGCTGACAACCAATTATATTAGGAGAAATAGAATGGCAAAGGAGACATACGGTCAGGAAATAGGCTTTGCGGCCGCTAGCCTGAAAACCGCTATTTTTTCAAGCCTTTTGTTTCATTTCAGCATGGTACTCACGAACGTGTTTTACCCCAAAGCTTTTGAAAAATCAGAAGGCCCGCTGGATTGGTATACGGATGAAGTTGCTTTATTGGTCATGGCTCCGGCCATGATATATTCCGCCGCAATTTTAATAAATGCATTGACTGCGAAAGAAGACAAAGTAAATAACCTGATATACGCGGCGGCGACAGCAGGCATTTTGTGCGTAGCACCTCTTACTTTTTTTCTTGAAGATGTCCATTATGATGATCTGGGCCAAGGGGGCGTTCTCGCTCCGATACTTAGCGCTCTAGGCGTTTGCTTCGCCCTTGTAGGAGAGTGCTATGCGAATAGACTCACGAAGCCAGGTGTGGTCACTTTCGGCGAGGGAGAGAATAAAACATTCACATCATTGTTCGACTATTGGAAAGATACGTATTACTTGGTCACTCGCCATCCTGGCTATGTGAATGAATATGCAGGCACCATGTCGCAAGGCTACATTAAGGTTGATTACTTAGCCAGATCTTCAAACCCGTAACTGGAGTTCAATGGAATAAATCCACAATGCTTGCCTGTTGATCTGCTGCTTGTGTCACGGTAGTCCAGTTATTTTGTGTTTGTGTGGCAGTAATATATTGAGTGATTGTACCGTTAACGGGATCAATCTCGTTGCCAGCCACCACCCATTTTCCATCAGCATTTTCTAAAGCATCCATGTACAGCTGATTGTTTTGCTCTAATTTCCCTGTGCAGTTTTTCCAAACACCCGAAGAGGCACGGCATAAGGCTTGGGTTGTAATAGCCGATCCTTTTGATACCATGTTTAATTGTATCAATGCGCCTTGGCTATTTTGCACTAAATTAAGCATACCGTTTGATGGGAAAGTGCCTCCTGTACAATTTTTCCATACTGATTCGTTTTGCTTGCGGCAAATAGATCTAAAAATATCAGTGTCGTCATAATCCATACCTACAGCAATCCATTGGTTTTCTTTAAGGAGGTATGTTACTGCTTCTATACCGAACATGCTAAATTCATCATGCATATTAATCTTGGCATCACAATTTTTCCATGCGCGAACAGTATCCATACATAATGCACGTGCAATATTATAATTGCCGTCCCACTCAGGAAAATGGCTACTAAATATCATCCATTGCTTGTCGCCATACGTGACTGCACCAGGGTGAAAATATGCAGCATCTTGAGTAGTGGGTGAACAGTTTGTCCAGATGCCACTTCCATCGCGGCAAGCTGCAATCATCGTATTTTTATTTTTGTCGTGCCCTACCAACATGAAAGAACCTATCCCATCGTAAGCTGGTTTATATGATACGTAATCTCCCGCTGGAATTTGTGATGAGGAAGGTGTGCAATCTTGCCAAGAAGTATGTTCATTTTTCTTACAAGCCACCGCAAAAGCGGTTGAGCCATCGTCTTGCTTGTGGAATCCAAATGCCACTGTTTCATGACTGGCAGCTACGTAAAAAACGTATTTGTATGCAGCAGGACGTACGCCCTCTGTTTGTACACAACCCGCTTCCCACAGGTTATTATTGAAGCAAAAAACTTCTAGTGTATTATTAGGTAACGCGTTGCCTATTGCTTGCATGCTGGCATTTGCGGTGAAGGAAAAGAACAGAGCACACATCGCTAGGATCTTCTTCATAGCCAACCCCTTAAGAAGTAGAAATAAGACCCAATTCTACCAGACTAGGCTAGCGTTCTACAATACTATCGCGACCTTACCCCGGGCTAAAATCTTGCAGGCCGCTGGCCTGATAACTGAGTGAACGGTTCTCAGATTGCTACGGGAGAGGCAGTTATCCTACCGCCTCCCGCCCGCCGCTTACTGATCCTCGTCCTCTTCCTCTAAGAAGCTACGTAGCAACTCTGCACGAGAAGGATGACGCAATTTACGTAACGCTTTCGCTTCAATCTGACGAATACGCTCACGTGTTACATCAAATTGCTTACCCACTTCTTCCAACGTGTGATCGGTATTCATTTCAATACCAAACCGCATGCGCAACACTTTTGCTTCACGCGCCGTCAAAGTGGACATCATATAGGCCATCGCTTCTTGCAAGCCTTTTTGCGTTGCAACTTCTAGCGGAGAATAAATATTCGTGTCTTCAATGAAATCACCCAAAGAGGAATCTTCATCGTCACCCACTGGGGTTTCCATGGAAATAGGCTCTTTCGCAATTTTCATGATCTTACGAATTTTATCTTCGCTCAATTCCATACGCACTGCTAATTCTTCCGGTGTCGCTTCACGGCCCATTTCTTGCAACATTTGACGTGAAATACGATTCAATTTATTGATCGTTTCAATCATATGTACAGGGATACGAATCGTGCGCGCTTGATCAGCAATCGAACGTGTGATTGCTTGGCGAATCCACCATGTAGCGTACGTTGAGAATTTATAACCACGACGATGCTCAAACTTATCCACTGCTTTCATCAAACCGATATTGCCTTCTTGAATTAAATCCAAAAATTGCAAGCCACGGTTTGTGTATTTCTTCGCAATCGAAATGACCAAGCGTAAGTTTGCTTCCACCATCTCTTTCTTTGCACGGCGCGCTTTCGTTTCAGCCGACGTAATAGTACGGTTCAACTCTTTAATCGCGGTAACAGACAATTTATATTTCTCTTCTAATGCAACCATCTTTTTCTGGGCTTCAATGATCACTTCTTTGTGCGCCAACAATACTTCTACTCTGGCTTTTACTGCTTTGTCTTTCACAAAATCATCTAACCAATCTAACCGCGCTTCATTATCTGGGAATGATGCAATGAATGCTTCACGAGGTGCTTTGCAATCTTTCACGCAGATTTTCATGATCGCACGCTCTTGTAAGCGAATTGCATCCATCATATCGCGAACAACACCAATCACATCATCAAGTTGTTTTGGCACTAATTTCGCAGTTTCTAACACGTTCGCCATCTCAAGGTACAATGCTTGCGTGCGCGAATCATCAAACCCGTGTTGTTCCCAAGCTTTTAAATAATCAGGATACAAAGTTTGAACCACCGCAAAACGTTTCTGTGTTTCGAGAGGATCAGGGCCCGCTTCTGCTTCATCAGAAACTACTGGTGCTGATTCTTCCTCTTCTTCACCGGCTAAATCTAATTCTTCAGCCACGGCTTCTTCAGTAGGAACGCCCGAGGAATCATTGCTGGGAGCATCAATAAAACCTATGAGGAAATCTACCAACCGAGCTTCACCCGCTTGCACTTTCACGAATTGTTCAAGCAAGTGGCCTACCAAAGGAGGATAGCTTGCTATAGTGCGCATTACCTCACGGATACCTTCCTCAATTCGGACGGCAATCACTATTTCCCCTTCGCGCGTTAAAAGCTCTACGGAGCCCATTTCACGCATATACATGCGAACCGGGTCTGTTGTGCGGCCAACTTCGTTTAAAGCGGCTAAGGCAGCAGCAGCCTCTTCCTCAACTTCTTCATTATTGGCTACTTCTGGGTCTGCTAATAGCGCTTCGTCTTCAGCCGGTGCCTCTTCTAGCACAGGGATGTGCAAATCCTCGGATAAAGTGAGGATTAGGTCCTCCAGCTGTTCGGGTTCAGCTTCGGGGAGGTAATCGTTCAACTGCTCTATCGTTAAATATCGCTGCTCTTTCCCTATTGCAATCAATAACTTAAACTTTTCTTCTTCAATCTTCATCGTCTCTCTTCCTACTCATACTGTGTGAAACAGTGCCCATACATGTAAGAAAACGTCTAGACGCTTTCTCAGCTTTTTGACTAAACTTTTGTGCGAAATTGCTTACCTGAAGCCACAAACTGTAAGGTAAGACCTCGCTTTTTAGAAAAGTTCAATCTTTTTCACGTCTGGTCTGTATTAGAGAGAAAATTTCGGATCTGCTCGCGTTCAACGTCCGTCAGCCCATGGAAACCCAGGGCCTTGGCCTTTTCTTGAAGAGTTGTCATCTCTATCTCCTTCAATCTCTTACCCAACTGACCTAATATTCCTTTAAATTCTTCTTCTGCTTCTTTTTCTGTCAATACTAAGGGTATAGCGGCAAGCTCTGCTAAATATTTAGCTTCGCTTTCATCATGCCATACTGCTAACAACTGCCCCGTATTGTTTGCGCCATCTCTCAGCAAGGTCTGTGCCAACTCAACCAATAAAGTCACTTGAGGATCATTTAAATGTGAAAGCCCTTCCTGTGCTTTCATTACTAAATGAGCCCAAGCGGGTTGTTTGAGCAACATCCCAATGGCGCGTTCATATAGCGTTTGTTTGCGTGGATTTTTGTTTGGCGTAGAAACATTACGCGCAACGTGGAGTGTCGAGCGAAGCGTCCCTGCGTCTAACCGTGTATACCGCGCTAACTCATCAAGCAGTAAACTTCTGTACACATCACTGCTCATCTTGTCGAGATACGGCTTTGCTAATTCAGCAAGCCGCGCTCTTCCATCCAAACTACTGATTTCAACTTGCTCCAGTAGATGTTCAATGATCATAGACGATAAATGTTCAGATTGCGCAAGTCTTTTTAAAAATTTTTCTTTTCCTTCGGATCTGATTAAGCTATCTGGATCGTGTTCTGATGGTAAAAACAAAAATTTTATTTGTCTTCCTTGTGAAACCATTGGTAATGAATGTTCTAATGCACGTAATGCAGCATTTCTTCCTGCTTTATCACCATCAAAACAAATAATAACTTCGTCAACTACTTGGTATAATAGCGCTAAATGTTGTGGTGTTAGTGCAGTGCCTAATGTTGCAACCACATTTGTTACGCCATGTTGTGCCAGCGCAACAACATCCATATAACCTTCTACAACAATGATAGTGGCACATTTCGGATTTATCTGTAAGCATTCGTATAATCCGTAAAGTTGTGAACCTTTATGAAATAATACTGTTTCGGGAGAATTTAAATATTTTGGTTCACCTTTATCTAAAATGCGTCCACCAAATGCAATCACTCTTCCGCGTTTATCACGAATAGGAAACATAATGCGATCACGAAAGCGATCATATTTTTTCCCATCATCTTTTTGTGTGATCATACCTGTTTGTAAAAGATCGTCATGATCTTTAGAAAAATGTTGTAACACACTATCCCATGCGGCAGGTGAATAACCAATTGCAAATCGTTTACAAATTTGTCCTGTTAATCCGCGATTTTTTAAATACTGAATCGCGCGTTCTGATTGTTTGAGATTTTTTTCATAGAATGAAGCAACACGACTGAGTAATTCATATAATTGCGGACTAACACTAGGTTTGGAAATTTCACCATTCCCTTCACGCGGAACGGGAATGCCAGCAGAGGTTGCCAATGTTTCTACTGCTTCCACAAAAGAAAGGTGTGCGTGATTCATTAAAAAACGTATCGCATCACCGCTCGCACCACAACCAAAACAATAATAAAATTGCTTTTGAGGGCTCACCGTAAAAGAAGGTGATTTTTCTTGATGAAATGGGCAACATGCGGTAAATTCGCGGCCTTGCTTTTTAAGAGGAACATATTGCGTAATGACATCGACAATGTCGACACGAGAGAGAAGCTCAGGAATGAAGGTGTCTGGAATGCGGCTCATGTTTTTTCCTTACATGGAAACCCGGCCCTCTTTGCTTACTGCTGTAGGGGCGCATAATATACGCGCCTACTGCGCATTTACGAAATCTCTTTCTTTACCAATTCGCCCACCAGCGCCATATCAGCCCGGCCAGCTACTTTAGGCTTCACCAATGCCATGACACGCCCCATGTCTTTCACACTGCTCGCCCCTGCTTCAGCCACACAAGCCTTCACCAAGGTTATTAATTCGTCAGAAGAAAGTTGTTCGGGGAGATAAGCTTGAAGTAAAACCAATTCAGACTGCTCTTTGGCTGCTAAATCTTGCCGGCCAGCGGCTTCATACTGAGTAATGGATTCCCGACGCTGCTTCACCATTTTTTCAACAATGGCAATAATGTGGGCGTCATCTAATTCAAGACGTTCATCCACTTCTTTTTGCTTCATCGCAGCTAAAATAAGACGAATGGTCTGAAGGCGCTCTTTCTCAGAGGCCTTCATTGCCGTTTTCATGTCTTCTTGCAGGCGAGCCTTTAAAGGTTGACTCACAGCTTAATCCTTGTCAATGAAACTGCCTAGACCGCCACAACCGCCTACGCCGCCCTTGTGGTGCTCACGACCGTTAAGCAATTGTTTGATTTCTCTAGAAATTTTCTTGTGAAGACGTTTAACAGCCATCTGTTTTGCCCGACGACGGGTCTCAGACCGTGTTTGAAAACCTTGCGCACGGCGACGTGCATTAGCAGCACGGCCGGACTTATCACAATACCGTCTGAAACGACGCATCAGTGAATCAACTGATTCACCTTCTCGAGCTTTGACACTCGGCATAAGAAACACCTCCAACAAAATAACAAATTACCCTACCGCACACTGCGGTGGACGTAGTATATACCCATAATTTATTTTGGGCAACTGCTTTTAGCTGAGCTAGCACCCCTCTAACTAAACAATAATTTATTTTTGGCGCACAATTATGGAATGTGGTCCATGAGGTTGAAGCGATCCCCCAGCGGCCACCGCGCTTTCACTTCTACCGCTAACCCCGCTCGCTCACCACGCTTTAAATGTTCGCAGCCCACAAATGCAATCATCGCGCCATTATCAGTACAAAATTCTTGGCGAGGATAAAATACTTCAATACCACGCTCACGCCCCATGCGATCAAACACTTCCCGCAAATAAATATTAGCGCTCACACCCCCTGAAACCACCAATTGCTGATAATTTTTTTCATTCAATGCACGCTCGCATTTCATGCGCAACGTTTGGATCACAGCTTCTTCAAACGCTGCAGCAATATCTGCTTTCGCATCAGGATTTTCTTTCAACGTGTTCAGCGCAAATGTTTTTAACCCGCTAAAACTAAAATCCAAACCAGGGCGGTCTGTCATGGGGCGTGGAAAACGAAAACGTTTTCTATTTCCTTGTAATGCCAAGCGCGCTAACGCTGGCCCACCTGGATAAGGCAAGCCTAAAATTTTGGCAGTTTTGTCAAATGCTTCACCTGCCGCATCATCTATCGATTCACCGAGCACATGATATTTCCCAAATGCTTCCACATCTACTAACATCGTATGCCCACCAGATACTAACAACGCTAAAAAAGGAAAAGTGGGTTTTTGTTCTTCTAAAAATGGCGCTAATAAATGCCCTTCCATGTGATGCACTGCCACGGCTGGTACTCCCCAAGCATAGGCTAATGCACGTCCAAAAGAAGCACCCACTAATAATGCACCGACTAATCCGGGACCTGCTGTGTATGCGATGCCATCAATATCGTGTGCTTCCAACCCTGCTTTGGCTAATACACGCTCTATCATGGGCAATATTTTTTGAATATGATCGCGTGAGGCCAATTCAGGCACTACGCCACCGTACTCTGCATGTAATTTAATTTGGCTGTATAATTCATGCGCCAATAAACCTTTCTCATCATCCACAATGGCGATGCCAGTTTCATCACACGATGTTTCAATGCCTAATACGCGCACTACTTTTTAACCCCTATTTTCGACTCTTCCCCACGGTACAATCGCTTGATATTTTCGCGATGACGAAAGAGCAAGATACCCGACATCACCACCCAAGGCAAGGCCGAAACAGGATTAAGGAAAAAAGCCATGCTGGGGACCGCTACTGCCATCAATAATGCAGATAGAGAGGAATAGCGAGTAACAGCCGCACTTACTAACCACACGCCAATCCCACCTACAGCAAGCCATACATTTGCTCCCAGCAAGACACCAACATAGGTTGCCACTCCCTTTCCTCCTTGAAATCCAAAGAAAACGGGGTAAACATGCCCTAAAAATACGCATAAGGCTGTGATGCCCACCATTAGCGGGCTGCCACCCCACAATGTAACAGGTAAAACAGCCAACAGGCCTTTTAACGCATCTCCCACCAATACGAGAGCTGCTAACTTCTTGCCTGCCAAGCGCAAGACATTGGTTGCCCCAGGGTTGCCAGAGCCCTGCGTGCGGGGGTCTGGCAAGCCGGCCAGTTTACAGAGTATAATGGCGCTCGATACAGACCCTAAAAGGTAAGCGATGATAAACCAGACGATGTAGAGCATATTGACCTCTCAGTATTCTTCCTTCACATTATATTAGCGGACAGTTTTAATGGACACTATTTTTATCAAACAATTGAAGATTGAAACAATTATCGGTGTTTTACCTATTGAACGTCAATTCAAACAAATTTTGTTTGTAGATCTCGAAATGACAACAGATGCTCGAAAAATAGCACGAACAGATACCATGGAACATACTTTAGATTATGCTCACATTGCTGCCTTCATTGAACAATTCGGCGTCGAAAATCATTTTCATTTGATTGAAACATTTGCACAACGCTTAAGTGAAGCATTACACACCACGTTTGCTGCCCATGGACAGGTTATCACTATTTACAAGCCCGGTGCTGTATTAACAGCACAAACAGTGGGCGTGCGCATTACTCGAGGAGAAATACATGGACGTGATTAATGTTGGCTCTCTCAACCTGGATTTTGTGTATCAAGTGGATCACTTCGCTATGCCAGGCGAAACGCAAAGCGCACGTCAATTTGATTTACATGTGGGCGGGAAAGGTTTAAATCAATCCGTTGCGCTTGCGCGCGCTGGCTTGAAAGTAGCGCACGTCGGTGCGATTGGCAGTGATGGCGAATTATTGCGAAACACATTAACCGAAGAAGGTGTGGATACAACATTTGTACGATATGCTGAAAAACGCAGCGGGCACGCCATTATTCAAGTGATTAAAACAGGACAAAATGCGATCATCATTCAAGGGGGCGCAAATCACACATTAACTACAATACAATTAGAAGAGGCCTTAAATCATTTTCGCCCGAAAGCACTGGTGCTTCAAAACGAAACTAATATTATCAATGAAACATTGATGATGGCAAAGCAGCGCGGTTTAACTATTTTTTATAATCCAGCACCGTTGCTGCCGACCACATCCACCTTTGCATTAAACACAGTAGATGTATTAATTGTGAATGAATTGGAAGCCAATGCGCTCTGCGACGAAACGGACCCAACATTACAACTGCAGCAATTGCGTGCGCTGTGTCACCCAACTACGATTTGCATATTAACCTTAGGCGCCAACGGTGTTTGGGCGTTAGGTGAAGGAGAGCCGCAACATTTCAAAGCATTTCCTGTGGCGCGCGTTGTGGATACAACGGCTGCGGGCGATACATTTATCGGCTTTTTCATGGCTGCTTTTTTACGCCATCTCCCATTGCATGAGGCCATTGAGCAAGGCATGCGTGCCGCTAGTATTTGCATCACTCGAGAAGGCGCTTGTGCGTCTATTCCAAAGGGGATTTAAGAAACCATTATTTTAATATGCACCCTTGAAAAGAACCTAACCCGAAATCCATGTTTGCTAGCCATTTCACAACATCTCTCACTTCAAAACCGTTTGGATAAGTTTTTTCACGGCTTAACTCTTTGACCAATTGAATGCCGGGGCAATCAGGTAAATACTCAGAAAAATATTTAAATGAAGAAGAAAGGTTTTCATCGGCCCATTTTACTTCAATGGCTAATACAGGCTTTTTATCAATCAGAATTAAAAAATCAATTTCTTTTTTATCTTTCGTGCGCAAAAAATGTAATTGCGTATCAGCACCCGTTGTGTCCTCGATAAAATCTAGTTCTTTTTGTAAAGCACATGCAACAAGATTTTCCAAGCGTGAACCATTTTCTCTTTCTACTCTTCCATTATCATAAAAATAATATTTTGGTTCTTTCAATAAGGAACGCGCAATATTTTTATGATAGGGCGTAATTTTAAAGATAACATATAAATTCTCAAGCATGACTAGCCATCTCTTGATAGTTTTAGGATCTCTTTCTAAATCCCGTGCAAGTTGCGAATAAGAAACAGCGCTTCCCACGCGTTCTTGTAATAAATGCACTAATGTTTCTATTGCTTGAATATCCCTTACCGCATATTCGCCTATTAAATCTTGTCGCAAAATAATATCTAAATGCGTTCTTCGCCAGCGTTTGTAATAAGTCTCATCGCCTTTGAGAAAAGGCTCAGGGAATCCACCTATACTCATTAGTGTATTAAAAACTTCCTCAGGATTTTGCTGCAATTCCGAAGTTACTTCTTTTACATCAAAAGGATGTAATCTAAATTGAAAATACCGCCCTGCCAGTGAATCCCCCATTTTGCGATAAGTATTCAATTTTGAACTGCCCGTGACAAGTAAAGAAGGTGGGATCCCTTCCGTGTCATATACTCCCTTTAACCATTGCTTCCAATTTTTCATTTTGTGCAGCTCATCAAAAATAATGAGCTTCTTTTTTCTATCCCAATCCTTCGCTTTAAGCGTGATACGATCCTCAACAGCATCATAATTAAAATAATCGAACTCTGTAGCTAATTGCTTAGATAGGGTAGTTTTCCCAGATTGACGCGGACCTGAAATGATAACAATTTTTTCAGATAAGTCTTTGATAATGTAAGGAATCAGTGTGCGGTTCATTCGACCATTATGGCATATATTCCCAAATAGTCAAGACTTTTCGGGAATACTATCCTATTTAGTCATAAAATTGAGGTTCTGGCATAGCTCACGCCCTTGCTCTCTCTGCTTGAAAAGCCACGTATTACCTAATACACAAAGCGATTGCACAGCCATTAACCCAGCGCCGTAGGCGGGGTTTAACATCTTTTCAAATAACGTTTCTTCTCCTTCTGAATACGCAACAATGGAAGCCAGCACAAACCCTAATACCAACACGTTGTAGAGCATACTCAATGCAATGTTTTGGTTGATATGTGCCATAGTTTTATCAGCCACAGTGAATAAGACTAGTACTTGCGCCAATGCAGTACTGTTAAAATAAACGTTCGCTGCTGCTTTCACTTTGGATGCATTCGGATCAATACATACGCCCAGATGAGATGTAGGCAATACGGATATATCATTAATTCCATCCCCTACCATTGCAACAACATAACGATCATTCTCTTTCAATGTTTCTATTTCTGCGGTTTTCTGCTTAGGCGATAAATCTGCTTTCACATGCGCTTCATCCACGCCCAATTCTTTTGCGCGCTCTACTGCCCATGCGTGCGGAGAACCGGTGATGATCCACACTTCTTTCCCTGATGCCTTTAACGCATCAATCGTTGATTTTGCATCTTTTTTTAATTCAGCTTGCAATAAAAAATAACCTATGATTTCTTCGTTCTTTTTAACATAGATAACATTATATTGTCCTTGCGTTTTCTCATCTGGTTTTTGATGATCAGCTACACCTCCCACATAATTTTCATTACCAATTTTATATTCCACGAAATTGCTTTTTATTACAATGCCATTGCTACTAGGCTGATCGATTTTCTCTGTTGTTATTTGCAAATTCGATTTATTTTTACAATATGCATATATCGCTTTTCCAATGGCATGCGTTGACTCTGCTTCGCCCAATGCGATCACCGCTAAATCATCGTTGCTAAGCCCAGCATACTTGAAAACGCTGAGGGAATTTTCCGTAATCGTTCCCGTTAAATCCAATGCTACTCTATTAACACGTGATGCTGTTTCTAAATGTTTAGCTGATTTAAAAAAAATGCCTTTATCGCGAGCCTTAGAAAGCCCCACATTCATGGCTAAATAAGGGATCATCCCCAACACACATGGGCATGCACATACCAACAAATATAATCCAGCGGCTATGCCTACTTCAGGCGCAACAAATACTGCGCTACTGATTCCTACCACCGCGGCAATAAACAATACCAATGGAATAAAATAACGCAACCATTCTTTTGAATTTGCTTCAATGCATGATTGACTTCCTAATGCTGCTTGAGAATCACGCTCCATTTGGGAAATTTCAGAATCTGCCAGCGTTTTTGTCACACGCATTTTCATGCCTGTAGGCGTTTGATTTCCATAAACCATCATCCCAGCAAATACTTCTTGGTTTTTTTGAACACTGACGGGAATTCCATTATCGCCGTTAAACGTGCCCTTATCTACAGAAAATTCGTTATCCAAACAAATGCCATCGCAAGGAATACATTGCCCAGGGAAAACATAAATAATGTCGCCGACTTTTAAGTCTGCAACACTTACCAGCGCATCTGAATTTTCTCGTTTCACTTCTTTAGGGATATTATCTGTCAGCGATATTTTTTCTAAGATAATATTTTCCATCGACGCTTTAATGGCTTTACCAATATAAGCAAACCCTAATGTCATTAATGCTGCATCGATAAGCATGGGAAGGCCAGGAATAAAATGATGCAACACCGTCACGACAATAGCAGCAAACGTGCTGAGCGCAAATAACGTATCCATGTTAACAAAGCGCATTTTCCAAAATTTATAAAGGGATTGTGTATAAAAACGCCGCCCTAGATAAAGCGTTAACGCACCGCCTACCCCTGTTGCAAATTCATGAGGATATTCAATGTCGAGCAACATTAGTATCATCATGACCACAGCAATTGAAATTCCTAAAAAACCTTTGAGCCAAAAAGGACGAGGATCCGTTTCAACAAGATCAAAAACCACATCCCATCCAGCATCATTAAAAATTTTTTTTAAAGCATCTTGAGTTTGATTAGGATCTGTTATTGAATCTTCTTCAACAACAATGGTAGTGGATTTTGTTGCAAGATTTACCGCGGGATCATTGCAAATAATTGGGGGCTCTTTAGTTTCTTTATTTTTATGCGTTTTAACCACGCTTTCAATAGCTGATGTACAGGAAGCACATGTTATGTCAGGAAAGAAAAATGTATAGGATCTTAAAACTTTTGCATTCATTAAGCTTCAACATTCAACAACTGATTCATTTTTGCTTTGATAATATCAATCGCAATACGATTTTTTCCACCCTTTGGCACAATGATATCTGCATAGCGTTTAGAGGGCTCGATAAATTGCAAATACATGGGGCGAACAGTATTTTGGTATTGCGTTAAAATGCTTTCAATGCTGCGGCCGCGTTCTATCAAATCACGTGTTAAGCGACGAATTAAACAGATATCCATTGGGGTATCTACATAAATACGAATGTCCATTAAATCACGTAAACGCTCATCTGTTAATAATAAAATGCCTTCCAGCACAACAATCGTATGTTTTCCTACTTTACGGGTTTGTAATGTGCGCGAATGTGTTGCGTAATCATAAATGGGGATCTCAACACCTTCACCATTTTTGAGTGCCTTTAAATGTTCGGCGAGTAAAGTGTGGTCCATTGACTCAGGATGATCGTAATTTCGATCCTCACGTTGGTGGAAAGGCATATCACCTAGATCTTTATAGTACGCATCTTCTGAGATAACCGCCACTTGACTGGAGCCTAGCTCACTAACAATGGTGGAAGCCAGCAAGCTTTTGCCTGACCCAGATGCTCCGGCAATCCCGATAATCACGCATTGGCTGGACATACTCCCCTCCCCTCTGAAAATTTGGAGTATTGTACATTATTTGAGGGTGGGAATGCCAGATTAACCTATTGTTTCTTTCAACTTAGCAAACGCTGCTACCTCTAGTTGGCGGATCCGCTCTAAAGAAACCCCAAAACGCTCTGCCAATGCTTTCAAGGTTATCTTTTTTTCTGCTAACCAACGCTCACGTACGATGATTTTCTCACGCTCATTCAAAGATTTCATGGCTGCATACAATTTATCGTGCCCATTTTGTGCCGAAGCGCCAACTTCCAGTTGATAAGCAGGGTCTGCTTCTTTATCTTCTAATTCAGGTACAGGCAAGGCCATGATTTCACCATTCTCACCTTCCCACTCCAACCCCATGTCTTGCCCGCTCAAGCGAGACTCCATCTCACGCACGTCTTGCGCCGTTACACCAAGATCTTGAGCCACCCCTTCAATATCAGCGTCATTCATCCAACCCAAGCGCTTTTTCATACTACGTAAATTGAAAAATAACTTGCGTTGCGCCTTGGTGGTTGCCACACGAACAATTCGCCAATTGCGAATAATAAACTCATGAATTTCTGATTTAATCCAGTGCACAGCAAAAGCAGCTAGCCGCACCCCCTGTGTGGGGTCAAACCGCTTAACCGCTTTCATCAAGCCTACTGTGCCTTCTTGGACCAAATCACCAATCGGCAAACCATATCCCAAATAACCTCGCGCCACGCGACCAACAAAGCGCAAATGAGACAACACCAATCGCCGAGCGGCCTCAACACTCTGCTCTTTTTGAAACTTTTCTGCCAATGCCCATTCTTCTTCTTGGGATAACAGGGGGATACTATTAGCATAAGCCAAGTAGGCCTCCAAGCTCGCGCCTGGCAGGGTCATATTAATAGGCTGTAAGTAATTGATTTTGTTATTCATTGAATAGGCTACCTCCATACAACCTACTCAGTCTACCATAATTTTTTGGCGATGCTAACCCCTACCTCGGTCGCACGCCGTGCAGATAATGCGTCGTCGCAATAAAAGCCCCAACAACACCCAGGAAAGCACACAGCGCCACAATTTCTACTTGCGTTCCAAAAGAAAGCCATTGCGCCTGCCATTGGCTGCCATAACTTTCCAATACGTGATTCAAGGCTGGATTCACCAAAGAAAAACTGACTCCCACCAACGATAATCCTAATAAACTCCCCAACACACCTAACCAAAACCCTGAATACAAAAAAGGACGACGCACAAATGCATCGGGCGCACCCACCCATTTTGCAATCGTAATTTCCGCCGAACGTGATAGCACCGCTGCGCGTACACTGTGGCCGATCACGAGTAACAACCCTGAACCCAATAAAACAGCAATCACTATTGTCGCTTTTTCCGTCAATGCGAGCAATGCTTGTAAACGCGTCACCCATGCAGTATCAAATTGAAATTGATCAATACGCGGATCTGCTTTCAATATGTTTGATAATGATTCAATCGTCACCGCATCAAATGTTTTGGGCGTGATTAACAAAACGAATGGTAAAGGGTTTTCACCTAACGCTGTCACCACATCTTGCATGCCAGAAAATGCATTAAATTCTTGCAATGCCTGCTCGGGTGAAACAATTTTCACTCCTAATACATCTACGTTTTGTTTTAAACGTGATGCAACTTCTTGTGCTTGCACTACAGAAACACCTTTGTGCATGAATACAGTTATTTCCCCGCCTTGCGACCACGGATCAACCCATTGCGATACATTCAATGTCACCCAATAAAGCGCCACCGGTAAACTCATGATCACCGCAAAAATACTCATGGTTAATAAAGAAGCAAAAGGGGTTGCCCATAATTCTTTTAACGTGGCCGCAGCACTTTCCCCATGTAATTGGGCCCATCGCGACAAACGATTTTGCAGGCTTGGAACGTAACGCGTATTTTTGCTTGATGATTTCATTACACATACTCCATAGCATCTATCAATTGGCCAGAAGCTAATCGTAAAATACGATGAGGGTGACATTCTATTAACGTACTGTTGTGTGTTGCAATTAAAACTGTTACACCTACATCATGAAAACGTTCGAAAAGCCGCATGATTTCTAAACCTAATTCAAAATCTAAATTTCCTGTGGGTTCATCTGCAAATAATACGGTAGGACGATTCACCACTGCGCGCGCAATGCCTACGCGTTGCTGTTCTCCTCCTGATAACATCGATGGCATTTCAAATGCCTTATCCAATAATTTTACTGTATCCAACGCAGCGTGAACACGTTTTACAATTTCTTTTCTTCCAAAACCGCATACTTTTAAAGGTAATGCAACATTTTCAAATATATTTTTATCAGGCAATAATAAATGATTTTGAAATACGACCCCAATGGATTGACGAAATGATGAGATACCATCATGAGACAATGTAGATAAATTTGTTGAACCCACAATCATTTTACCGCTAGAAGGACGTTCTATGGCTGTTAATAATTTTAAGAGCGTACTTTTTCCTGCACCTGAATGGCCTGTTAAAAAAGCCATTTCACCGCGTTCCATCTCAAATGTCACATCCTGTAGGGCACAAATACCTTTCCCGTATTTTTTGGTGACCTGCTCGCAAATAATCATACTTTTTCCTCTTGTGAATGCTTATTCGAAAATAATGCCTCAACAAATACGGGGCCATCAAACAGTTCTAAATCCTCAGCTTTCTCCCCTACGCCTACAAAACGTATAGGCAAGCGATGAACGCGGGACAACGCAAATACAATACCCCCTTTGGCCGTGCCATCCAACTTGGTTAAAACCAAACCATTCACCCCTACCGCCTCTTTGAACAGTTTAGCCTGAGACAAAGCGTTTTGCCCAATCGTTGCATCCAATACTAACAATACATCGTGAGGCGCTGTAGGGTCCGTTTTCTTAACAACGCGAACGATTTTTTTCAACTCTTCCATTAAATGAGATTGCGTGTGCAGCCGCCCCGCGGTATCAGCAATCACAACGTCAATTCCACGCGCTTTAGCTGCTTGCATGGCATCAAAAATAACGGCAGCACTGTCAGCTCCCGATTGTTGAGCAATTACTTCAACATCATTACGCTCACCCCACACTTGCAACTGCTCCACTGCAGCAGCACGGAATGTATCTCCCGCTGCCAATAACACACTTTTTCCCTGTGCCTGCAGCCATTTCGCCAACTTGCCAATCGTGGTTGTTTTCCCCGCACCATTAATGCCGACCATTAGAATCAAATGCGGCTTTTGAGCAAACTCAGGCCAAGGGGAAGATGGAGGCACAAGCATACCGGTGAGCTGCTCTCGCAGTGTTGTGAATACGGCTTCGCCATCGTTCAGTTCATGTCGGTTCAAGCGATCAGTCAGCGCGTTAATAACATCTGCCGTGGCCTCCATGCCTACGTCCGCCAATATTAACTGTGTTTCAATTTCTTCTACCAAAGCAGCATCAATTTTTTTCTGGCCAAAAATCACATTAGCCAAACCATTGCTGAGCTTATCACGCGTTTTTGCAAGCCCTTGTTTGAAGCGTTGCAGCAAACTCGGCTTTTCTGCGGCAGGTTGTTCCGCTGCTACTGCTTTTTTAAAACCAAAAATCATGAAATTTACCTCATCTATGTTGTTTACTTATGGAAAAAGATTCACTATCCTACCAGGAATGCCAGGAGAATCCCATGCGCCATATCCTTCTCACTATTATCCTCTGTGCTGCAGCACTTTTAGCGCAGGCTGAGCAAGCCACCCATGAATTCATGCTGTCTAATGGTCTGAAAGTGCTTGTGCGCGAAGATCACCGCGCCCCGGTTGCCACTTTTCAACTATGGTATAAAATTGGTTCCAGTTATGAGCATAATGGTAACACAGGCTTATCGCACTTCCTGGAGCACATGATGTTCCAAGGCACCAAAACACATCCTCAAGGGCAGTTCGCAGACATCATCACTGCGCATGGTGGCGAGCTCAACGCTTTCACAAGCTACGATTTTACAGGTTACTATGAATCATTGCCAGCGGATCAAATTGAAATTGCTTTCCAGCTAGAAGCTGATCGCATGCGCAATATTGATTTCACACGGGAATCTTTTGAAAGAGAACGTCAGGTGGTTATTGAGGAACGCCGTTTACGCACTGACGATGTACCACAACAATTGGCTTATGAGCGTATCCAGGGCATGGTTTTTTTAACAAACCCTTATCGCCACCCGGTAGTTGGTTGGGCAGCAGATATCAAACACGCTCCATTTGAAAGCGCTTTTGAATGGTACAACCGTTGGTATCATCCAAATAACGCTACATTGATTGTCGTAGGTGATGTAGAACCCAAGGCAATATTAACATTAGCAAAAAAATATTTCGAGCCTATCCCCCAATCCTCTATTACCCCTGTTTTCACCACACCAGAACCTGCATCTCTGGGCGAAAAACGCATGGATATCAATGTGAACGTTGCGCTACCAGAACTGCTTATCTCTGTAAACGTGCCAAGCTATGCACAGCCTGATACGCAAGAAGATGCGGTTGTACTGGCGCTGATTTCTCAAATTCTAGATGGTGGACTAAGCGCGCGTTTTGAAGCAAAACTCGTTCGGGAACAAAATTTGGCAAATCAAATTGGCACAAGTTACATGCCATTTATGCGTCTATCAACTACTTTCGAAATTAATGCCGTCCCGCATCAAGACGTAACTCTGGATGTTTTAGAACAAGCTATTTGGCAGGAAATGATCGCACTAACAATCACACCGGTCACAGATGCAGAATTAACGCGCGCTAAAATGCAGTTTAAGGCGAGCGATATATTTGGGCGGGATGATATCAGCGATCAAGCATCATACATAGGCACATTAGAAAGCATAGGGCTGAGCTATAAAGATAAAGATGTTTTTCTCAAAGCAATTGAGGACGTCGATGCTCAACAAATTTTAATTGTTGCAAAACGTTACTTCACTCGCGACAACTTAACTGTTGCAAGATTGATTCCCGCTTCATCTATGGAGAAAAAACATGACGCCTCGTTCTAAACAACAATGGATACAACGCGGCATTTTGGCTGCTGTAGTTGCTTGTGTGATAGGTTATTTTGTAGTAATTCGTGGCTGGGAAAATGCAAGTTTTTCAAAACAAACAGAATTACACACTCAACAGGGGATGATTCCTATTTACCCCGTTAATCATAGCAGCGGCGCTACCATTGCTGTTGTGCCTGCAAAAGAATTGCCTATGGTAGATATTTTATTGTGGTTTGATGCGGGATCTGCAAGAGATGAAGCTCAATGGGGTATTGCTAGTTTGACGGCACGTTTGTTGGGTGAAGATACAACGCAGCTTAATTCACAAAAAATTCATGATACATTTGAATCTGTAGGTGCACAATTTGATGCAGGTGTAACACGTGATACTTTTGCAATTCACTTAAGAACATTATCAGATGATAACGCGTTAAAAACTTCCACAAAAATGCTCACTACTTTATTAAAAGAAACAACATTTAAACCAGAAAGTGTTGCACGCGAAAAAGCACGTACAATTGCGGCGATTGAATCAAAGGCAGATTCTGCTAGAGACACAATCACAGATGCGTTTTTCATGAAAACTTACGGAAGCCACCCATATGCACATCCTGTCATAGGAACAGCACAAACAATCACCACTTTAACGGAGCAAGATCTCCAAGCATTTTATCAACAACAAATTGTACAATCTCGCGCCACGATAGTCATCGTGGGCGATATTTCTACTCATGAAGGAAAGAAACTTGCAGAAAGCTTATTGGAAACATTACCGGTAGGAAACCCTGCTACACTGCTGCCGCAACCCGCATTGCCTGAAGCAGCCATTGCACATATTAATTTTCCATCAACACAAAATCACATTTTGTTTGGTGTGCCTGCCCTTGAAAAAGGCAACCCTGATTTCTTTGCAATGACTGTGGGCAATTACATGCTGGGGGGATCTTTTACTTCTCTTTTATTTCAAGCCGTGCGTGAAAAAGAGGGGTTAGCTTATAATGTAAGTAGCCAATTAATGACACTGCGTGCGCCTGGGCCATTTTTTGTTTATTTGCAAACACGGCAAGAAGAAGCCAATAAAGCATTAGAAATTACACATAATACATTGGCGGAATACATGAACAGTGGCCCTACAGACGGAGCATTGAAAGCAGCAAAAGAAAATATCAATGGCACATTTTTATTATCACTGAGCAGCAATGCAGAAATTGCACAACATGTAGCAACATTAGGATTTTATAAATTACCGTGGAATTATACAGATCAGTTTCAATCTAAGATTAATGCCGTGACACGTGAAGAAGTCCTGACAGCATTTCAAAAACACGTCCATCCCAATCATTTTACAGAAGTGATTTTAGGGCATGCAGAATAATACCGTTCGTATTATTGGCGGGCAATGGCGGTCGCGTCGGCTCACTTTTCCACCACGTCCAGGAATACGCCCAACACCCGATCGCGTGCGCGAAACACTATTTAATTGGTTAACACCTTACATTCATGGTGCACATTGTTTAGATGTTTTTGCAGGAAGCGGTGCGTTAGGGTTTGAAGCATTATCGCGAGGAGCGCGCGATGTTACTTTTTTAGATAATTCAAAAGAAGTGATTGATGCATTACATAAAAATGCTGCTTTATTAAAAACAACGCACTATGACGCTTTTTGCATCGATGCGCTTCAATGGCTTGCTCGCAAACCTTCAAAGCCTTTTGACATTATTTTTTTGGATCCGCCTTATGCTTTATCTTTACTGGAACCTTGTTTGGCATTATTAAAACAAGGGGGATTTTTACATCCCGGAAGTTTTGTTTACGTAGAAAACGACCAAATCATCCCAGATGTTTCAGGGTTTGTTAAACACCGAGAGTCTCGAGCATCGCAAGTGTATTGTGCGCTATTAGCAAACTATGACGCTAGTGAGCGAGAACAACAATAATATGTAATTTACAGCGGACTGTTTATTGCATTCCATCATTTTCCATAAGCCCTATTACTGTCTATTTATTATTATTGTTATTTTCAAAATTTTATTAAAAACAAGCCCATTAATACCAAAAAGAAGTTGCTGACAATAATGGTTTCGATTTGTTATTTTACTAGAATTGTTCAGTTTTGCTTGCTTTTTCTCTTTCAACGCTAGTATACTGGTAAATTCTAGTTATGAAATTTGCTAAATTAATTGAGGTTACTCACATGACTCCTATAGCGGACATACTGCGCCCATTGCAAAACTGTCCTAATATCATGTCTCTTGTAGAAAATAAGCCCGTCGGAGTAGTCCGTAAAAATTTATTAGTGGCGCTAGCGGAAAGTCATCATATCTCTTCTGGTCGGAAACTGCTTAATAAACTGAAAAGCCTATTTTGGTTTAACCATCACCCCTCTGCAGAACTTTTGCATGGTGTTCTAGTTGAATTGGCTCGGCATTATCCTTGCGATTCCACCTGCTGCTTTACTCAAGAGCCTGTTGATTTTGAATACCCCGAGACATACGTTCCCATTGCAGAAGGGCATGTATTTGATAAAAAGTCTCTCGGGGAATGGTTAGAGCAAAAATTTACTAATCCACTCACCAACCTTCCCTTTATTCCAGAAGATGCGGAGTATCTGCGGAAGATTTATCCACATCAAGCAACAGATGCAGAAATAGATTTACTTATTCAAGGTATGCCCTTGGCTGGAGAAGCGCTGGGGGCTGAAGTAGCAACAGTATTTTTAAATCCAAACGCAACTGTAAACAGGCCACCTGCGACAGACAACACGCTATATTTTCTTAATCCGAATTTTCGCAACCCACAGCCACCCATCGGTGACATATTAGGAGCACAAGCGATGGTACCGGGCCCAAGATTTTTTTAACTGCCGCACACAACGAATAATGTCGCATGTATTTTGTTGATTTATAATAATTTCTTTTCTTATCTGTCATTTTCAAACCCTGGCCTTGAAGTTTACTTATGTGAATAACAAGTGGCGAAAGCAATTTATCACGCGCCCGGGTTATGGATTACTCAATTACCTGGACATCCTCTCATTATTTCGTTATAGTACCCCACATTATGAGCCAGACGTTTAAAACAGAAATCCTTGCGCGCCATAAGCACACACATGCGCGCACCACCCGCATCACTACCCCGCATGGTGAAATCATCACCCCTGCATTTATGCCTGTCGGCACGCGGGCAGCCGTGAACTGTATGTCGGCAGATCAGCTAGAAGCAGTTAGTTCGCAAATTATTTTGGGCGGCAACACTTATCACATGCTTGTTGCGCCCGGCACAGATATTATTAAAGCTGCAGGTGGCATGCACACTTTCATGTCATGGAATAAACCCATGCTGACAGACAGCGGTGGCTTTCAAGTATTCAGCTTATCGAAAAATTCAAACATTTGTAAAATTGATCAACATGGCGCACATTTCAAACATCCTAATACCGGTAAGGTAGTGCATCTTACCCCACAGTCTTCTATTGAAACACAAAAAATCATTGGTGCAGATATTATCATGGCATTTGATGAATGTACGCCTGAGCAAGGCGGAAGAGAAGCGGCATTAGCAGCAATGGATAGAACACATCGATGGTTATTACAATCAAAAGAAGCTCATGAAAAACAGACTTGCTCTGCATATGGTTTTAAACAAGCATTGTTTGGGATTATTCAAGGCGGAAGCTTTCGTGATTTACGCGAAGCATGTGCACAATATGTCGTCAATATGGATTTAGATGGTATTGCAATTGGTGGAGAAAATATTGGCTTTGATATGCCTAAAACATGTGAGATCATCGATTGGGTCAGACCTTTTTTACCTGAAAACAAATCTCGCTATACGATGGGCGTGGGGCTAAGCCCTCAAGATCTAATTGATGTAGTGAAACAAGGTGTAGACATTTTTGATTGCGTTGCACCCACGCGTAATGCACGGCATGGTTCGTTGTATCATGGCGTTACAGTTAAAAAAGATGATTGGGTAATATTTCAAAGTGATGAAGATAGGGGCCGCATTTTAATTAAAAAAAGCATTTACGCTGCCGATGATCGTCCTTTATTAGAAGGTTGTGATTGTTATACGTGCCAACATCATTCTCGTGCTTATTTACATTTTTTATTCAAAAACAATCAAGCTTTGTATGCCAACCTTGCTTGCATTCATAATATTCGCGTGATGCATAAAACGTGTGAAGTAATGCGAGCGATTATTGAAGAAGATTTAGACAAATCGTTTTAATCTTTGTAAAAATTTGACATAAATTTCTGCACAATGCTCAATTTGTTGCCAGGATAAAATTCTGTATTTCAACGAGATAAAAAAACCCCGCTCGCGCGGGGCAAAAACAACGCTGCTATGAATTATTTCTTGATAAACTCACGCAAATCTATCTCTTCAAGACAAATGCCTTTGGATTTATTTTGGTCTTTCCATTTCCCAGCAGACCATTTCTTTTCCACCGCTCTAGAAATCTCTCCGGTATGTGCTTTCAAGCAATTTTGCATGCCATCAAAGCTAGGAGTTGCATTGAAACAACGGCGCAACGCATCTTGCGTAATAGAACAACGTATTTGCTCACCACCTTTTTTCACATCTACATACAGTAAATGTTCGTGTTGATCAAAACGAATTTGACCAAAAGTAATGGAAACTGTACTTACAGACTGTCCACTAGGATATTTAGCAGATAAATTGGCAGCCTCTACTTTATGCTGCTTTTGTGGATGTAGGGTAGGGTTTCCTGTATTTTGACTTTTTAAATTCCCTTTGCCTTGTATAGTGGGTTGTTTTTTAGACTTTTCTTGTCTCATCCCAGCGGATCTTTCTCTACTCATGATCAGTACTCCTATTGTGAGAATGCAGGGGCAAAAGCATTATTTAATTTATCCTGTCAATAAAAATAAATAATAGCTATTTATCCCTCTCATGTTTAACTCTGGACCAAAACACTATCTTTGTCAAATAACATAACTTATTGATATATTTCGTATCGAACCACTCCCGCCTCTATAGCGATATGGGGCGCTCCCTTATAATAGGCAGGATCAGCTTTTGCTCTTTTCACTACTACACGAGGAATTTTCGATAAGGTGAACTGTAAAATATCACTGGCTTCTTCATTGCCTAATAAAGCATGCATGATTTGCATATCTTTTTTCACTAATGCACTTTTTTGTCTGGGTAAAAACATAGGATCATAATAAGCAACATCATACATGCCGGAAGATAATGTCTCCAAAAAAAATTTGGCGTCATTTTCAATCAATATCATACGCTCCCCTACTGAGCCCTCAACAGAATCTATACGCAATGCATTGATTGCTTCTGATAATAAAAAACTCAACAAAGGATTACGCTCTACTAACGTTACTTCTGCCCCACAATACGCTAACCAGTGCGCATCTTTGCCCAAACCAGCGCTCATATCTAGCACACGTAATGCTTTTTTTTTATGTAATCCAATAGCACGTGTCAACGGATCTTTACGCCGACTACGCTGAGAACGTCGTCCCGTGTAGGCTGATGATAAAAAATCAATATGCCAATCCATGGGAGGCTTGGTATTGTAATGCAACCATGCTTTTTTTTGATCAACCATCAATGCTATTTCAGCAACATCCAAAAGATCAATCATGGAAAGATTTAATTGTAATGCAATAGCAGCAGCACGCTCATAAGATGCTGCATTGGCAGCACATACAACAACATGATCACACCACATAATGTGATATCACTGTCGCCGCCAAACCAATTAATCCACCAAATACGCCGCCCCATACAACAAGCCAACCCAAGTGTTTTCGTATCATTTCTTCTACAATTTTTTTCACCATCTGAGGGGTTAATTCATCTAAGCGCATTCGAATAATGTGAGATACTTTTTCATGCATGGCAAATGAATCCATAGAGACACGCATTTTAGATTGTACGGCCTCTTGAAAACTATCGCTATTCGCAATAGATTTCATTTCCAAACGTAATTTTTGTATGAACGGCTCACGAAATGTTTCTAATACTTTTGCTCCACCTACCATATTAATCATCGAACCAAACTGGGAATTTAAAATAACTTCTATAAACGCATCAAACGAGTGCGAGATATCAACAGCATCTAGCATGTCATCAAATTGCATTAAATGTGCGGATTCTTGATCAAAAAATCTTGCCAAATTTTCCTGATTAAAAAATTGCGTCATAATGAGGTGATAAATTCCGGCTTTGAACTCTTCAAAACGCGCAGGAATTACACCGGAACCATATAAACCTGGTATTTTTTCAAATAGCATGTGAATAGCTAAGTCATTGGTGACAGACCCTGACAAAGCAAATAACCCGACATTCAATGTATAAGGCTCTTTAAAAAGATAGCCCCCTGCAACACAGGAAAGTGCGACGATATGTGTTACCCAATGCTTCATATGCTATTCCTCGGCATTACTGACGTATAAATTATATGTCTCCTTGTAAGCTCCCACAAGCCCCCTCTGGCTTCTTAGCCCTAAATATGGCATTATTTGGGTTTGCATAGGAGTATTTATGGACCCCTCTCAAGCGCAATCATCGTTACTTGCTCGTCTGATGGCAGCACTTCCTGTTATGAGTGAAGAAGCTAAAATAATGATTCGTGAAAAATGGCAAGCCATATTAACCGATCAAGGCTTTGTAACACGCGAGTCATTTGATACGCAAACAAAAGTACTTGCACGTACGCGTGAAAAAGTAGAACAGCTCGAACAACAAGTTAAAGAAATAGAAAAACATTTACAAAAATAACGAAAGACAACCGTATGTATTCAAAGGATGATCTAAGGCTTAGTGAGCGCTACGTTACAATGGCGGTATCTAAGCACCTACCGAAAATATTTCTTCAATTGAATTTGCCTCTAACAAGCGCCCCGAGATCTCTAATAGTTCTTCAGAGGATCTATTCTGCAAAAAAATTATTTGCTCAATAGAAAGGGCAGAACCAAAACGCTTTTCGAGCATGTGCTCAATAACAGCTAATTCTCCTTCCATTTCACCTTTAGCAAGTCCTTCGGCAAAACCCTTTGCTCTTCCTTCTTCTTCAAATTGTTTTTGCCAAGCATCTATACGTGCACTTAACATATAATCCACCTCATTTAAGTCTTGATACTCTATCGATGATAAAATCTTTTTTGCCTGCAAACTCCGGTTTAAATAAATGGTGTAAGACCGGCGCAAGCTATCAAATTCTGGCCCCTTTAACCGCCTTACCAGTCGCTTCACAATACCCAACATATCCTGTGGTTGTGAAGACTGTTCTAATGCAATCAAGGGAACCACCACATTATTTTCCTCTATTTCTTCTGGCATTATACATCGCCCCTCATCCAAAATCCAATACCTAAAACAAGGCTGATATTTCTTCAATAATTTCGGGAGGTTATCAGCCATCAACTCCTCAAAACTTGCTGGGGCATTCCAAGGTTGCTCGCCATTATAAAGCACTAAAGGTAATACCGGCGGCAGCTTTTTTTCATTTCTGACAACTACATCTTGTTTGATAATATCTTGATAAAGCAATGCAATATACGCTAGCATTCGTACAGCCATAAAACTATCAATCGTTGACTGAAATTCAATTAAAATCAATATATATAAATCGTTACCCCGCCATTTTATTTTCCAGACAATATCAGACTCTCTCTCATGTAATTTGTCACTTATATACATGGTATTTACCCGCTCTAGGGTATCAAAATTAAGTTCGCACACCCAGTCTGCGTTTAAAAATCCTATCAACAAGTCTTTAACCATTTCGGGATTAGAAAAAAGAGATTTATAACACTTATCATACATAGGGCACCTTTTTGTTCTTATTATTTGAAGAGAAACAACAATAAAATAAATATATTTTTTTGTCAATTGTTGTGTGACAAAAAAATTCATGATATGCTGCGCATTAAGAATAAGAACAAGAGAATGCCTATTATGAATACCTCTACCGTTTTTTCACGTGCCCATCACGGCATTAATGCTCCTTTGGTACGAGTTGAGGTGCATGTCTCAAAAGGGCTACCAGGTTTTTCTATTGTAGGATTACCCGAAACAGCTGTTAAAGAAAGTCGCGATCGTGTGCGCAGCGCACTCATCAACGCGAATTTTGAAATGCCTATTCGCCGTATTCTTGTTAGTTTGTCTCCCGCAGATCTCCCTAAAGAAGGTGCGCGGTTCGATTTGCCTATTGCTATTGGCATCCTGGCAGCTTCTCAACAAATAAAAAATATTGATTTGGATCGGTATGAATTCGCCGGCGAATTAGGGCTATCCGGGGAGCTTCGTCCTATCAATGGCATGTTACCTTTTGGCATTGAAACACACAAAGCATCACGCACATTAATTTGCCCTGCTGAGAATACGCAAGAGGCTACGTTAGGGGGTGGCAACGTTTTACCTGCATCCAATTTACTAGCAGTGATTACACATTTATTTGGCACACAATTATTGGCACCTGCATCTCACATACCACTACCCGAACAATCCATACATGCTTTAGATATTGCAGATATTCAAGGGCAACCGATGGCAAAACGTGCCCTCGTCATTGCAGCAGCAGGCGGTCATAGTATGCTCATGTGTGGACCACCGGGATCTGGAAAAAGCATGCTGGCACAACGGCTGCCTACTTTACTACCACGCCTTACACATCAAGAAGCGCTCGAAGTGGCTGCTATTTACTCCATCAGCACACAAGGGTTTCAAGCTTCTCGCTTTAAAGAGCGCCCATTTCGATCGCCTCATCACACTTCCTCGCCTGTATCACTGGTGGGAGGCGGGGGCATTCCTAGGCCAGGAGAAATTTCTTTAGCACATCATGGTGTATTGTTTTTGGATGAATTGCCTGAATTTTCACGCAAAGTCATTGAAGTTTTAAGAGAACCCATAGAAAGCAAAAAAGTTCACATTGCACGCGCGCATAGCTCTGTAGAATTTCCGGCACAATTTCAAATGATTTGCGCCATGAATCCTTGCCCATGCGGCTATTTAACGGATCCTGAAAATCACTGCAAATGTAGCACAATACAAATTGAGCGTTACCAAAATAAAATTTCTGGTCCTATTTTAGATCGCATTGATATTCATATTGAAGTGCCTCGTGTGAGTGTAAAAACATTAATGACGTATCATCAACCTGAAACAACAACAAGCGCCATATTACGAGAGCGTATCATTGCCACTCAAGCGATTCAACATCAACGCGCTGAGGTTTTAAATGCTAATCTAAGTAGTGCAGCTGTAAAAAAGTTATCAATGTCTCGAGAAGCAAAGCAAAAATTGGAGCAATTAGTCGATACATTCCACTTCTCAGCGCGCGCTTTTTATCGCATCATCAAAGTAGCAAGAACGATCGCTGATCTTGAGGAAGCTGAAAAAATTGAGGTGGGACATATTGTGGAAAGTGCACAATATCGGCAACAACGATAACTTACCACCTCGTCATCACGACTCCCTACTGATTCTCGTCATCAAACCGCTGTTTCTCTGCTTCCAATCTTTTTTTCAGTTTAACCGCATTTTCTTGCTGAATTTCCTTAAAAGCTTGCATTTGTTTTTCATTTAAAATTTCACTGGCTTTACCTGTCATCACTTTATTAACATCCATCAAGTCGCCTCGCATGTTTTTCATTGCAAACAAACCGGTTTCACCCTCATATTCTGCAATCACATCCTCACGCTCATTGATGCCATCATATAAAATATTGGATAACAACATGGTTTGTTGTTCCGTCAAACTTGTTTTCATTTTCAGTCGAATCATAAAATCATCTACATAGCGGTTCACTACCGCATGCGGCGCAGCCCATGAAGTTAAACTTACACAAACAAGTAATGTTGCCACTATTTTAAGTTTCATCATTTTATTCCACCGTCACAGATTTGGCTAAATTACGCGGCTGGTCCACATCCGCTCCCTTCAAAACAGCCACATGATATGCAAGCAGCTGCAGTGGCAATGTATGTAATAATGCAGGCGCAAATAAGCCTTCTCCTAATGGAATGGTTAATATTTTTTCTGCGCCCGGATCTGGAACATCAACCATATCACTCACCAAAAATAATTTTCCACCACGTGCTTTAATTTCTTGTAGATTGGACAACATTTTTTCGCACTGTTGATCAGCATGCACCAAGCCAACAATGGGCATGTGCTGATCTACCAACGCTAATGGCCCATGCTTCAATTCCCCTGCAGGATATGCTTCAGCGTGAATATAAGAAATCTCTTTTAGTTTCAATGCACCCTCTAATGCGATCGGCGATAAAATGCCGCGCGCTACAAATAAAGCACTGGATTTATCCACAAAATCAGCAGCCATAATTGCAATAGATTTATCTAATTTTAGCACGCTTTCCATTAAGCGAGGCAATTGCTTTAATCCTTCAACATGCGTTTTGACATGCATAATTTTTTTAGCCTTAGCAAGAGATAATGCAAATAACGCTAAAGAAACTAATTGTGTGCAAAAAGCCTTTGTTGATGCCACGCATACTTCACGCCCCGCACGTGTTAAAAAAACTAAGTCTGCTTCCCTCACCATGATAGATTCCGGAACATTGCAAATTGCCAATGTCGAACGATATCCAATGCTTTTTGCTTTTCGCAATGCAGCTAATGTATCGGCTGTTTCACCTGATTGAGAAATACATACAAATAAAGTATTTTTGGGCACCACAACATCACGATAACGATATTCGCTGGCTATTTCTACGGTGCAAGGAATACCCACTATAGATTCTATCCCGTAACGCGCCATGAGGCCGGCAATATAACTCGTGCCACATGCAACAATATGCACGCCTTCAATGTCAGCAAATAACTGATCTGTATCAGGCCCGAAAATAGCATCTAATACTTGTGTATCACCTAAGCGCCCTTCTAAAGTTTCTTGTACGACATGAGGCTGCTCAAAAATTTCTTTTTGCATAAAATGATCGTATTCGCCTTTGCTGCTGCCAAGAAAATCATCTTTTGATAACTCGGTGATATCACGTGCAATCCTTTCACCACGCGCGTTATAAATATTCACTTCATTGGCGAAAACCTCAGCAACATCTCCTTCTTCTAAATACGTAAACTGTTGCGTCACGGGTGCTAATGCCAAATAATCAGAAGCAAAATAATTTTCCCCCTTTCCTAAACCAACCACTAAAGGACTTCCGTTTCTTAGTGCAAATAATCGATCAGGGTATGCGCAACATAGCACGCCAATAGAAAAAGCACCTTTCAATTCACGAATTGCGGCAAATATTGCAGCTCGCGGCTCAAGACCTTCAGATAAAAAAGAGTGAATTAAATGTGCTATGACTTCCGTATCTGTTTGCGAAGAAAACGCATAGCCTTTTTTAACAAGACGGCCCCTCAACGTTTCATAATTTTCAATAATGCCATTATGCACAACAGCGACTTGACTATCACCTTCACCCGACACATGAGGATGTGCATTTTTTTCTGATGGGGCGCCATGTGTTGCCCAACGTGTATGCGCAATACCTATTTTGCCTGATAAATGCTGAGATGTTACTGCTTCCACTAAATGAGCGACTTTCCCTTGCTCACGCACACGCCGTAATGAACCATTTTCATATATGGCGACGCCAGCAGAATCATAACCACGATATTCCAGCCGTTGTAACCCTTCTAGCAATATTGGCGCTACAGCGCGCGTCATCACGGCACCAACAATACCACACATTATCTATCTCCCTTATTGTTTTTTTCTGGGCGCTGCCAATTGGAGATCGTTGTTTGCTTGGCGCGTGCAACAGTGAGTTGTTGTGGCGGCGCATCTTTTGTTAATACTGTACCAGCACCGATGGTAGCACCTTCACCTATTGTTACGGGGGCAACTAAACTTACATTTGAACCGATAAATGCTTCTTTTTCAATCTCGGTACGATGTTTATTCACACCATCATAATTACATGTGACCACACCCGCACCAATATTCACATGTTCAGACACATGTGCATCACCGACATAACTTAAATGATTTGCTTTAGACGCTTTACCAATAGTTGAATTTTTAACTTCAACAAAATTACCAATATGAACATCTTCTGCTAATTGTGTATTCGGCCGAATACGTGCGAAAGGGCCTACTGTTGCATTATTTCCTATTTGTGCGCCATCAATATGCGTAAATGGTAGAATATGAACGTTCTTACCTATAACACTATTTTTAATAATGACATTTGCGCCAATTTGTGTACCTTTCCCTAATGAAACATTTCCTTCAATGATCACATTAACATCAATAAATACGTCTTCTTCTACTGTGAGCGTGCCGCGCAAATCAAACCGTGCAGGATCTGCAAAGCGCACGCCTTGCGCCATTAACGCCTCTGCCTGTTTCGTTTGCATAAAACGTTCCGCTTGCGATAATTGTTCCATATCGTTAATTCCAAAAGCTTCAAAAGGATCCGCAAGACACATTGCCTGCACTTTAATATCAGAAGAAGCTGCCAATGGAACAACGTCTGGCAAATAATATTCCCCAGCACGATTAGCCTTCCCCACCTGCGGCAACCATACTGCCCAGTCACATTGCCTTGCAATAAAAATACCCGAAGATACCTCAACAATAGCCCGCTCTTCAGGGGTCGTATCTTTTTCTTCCACAATGCGCTCAATGGAGCAATCTGAACGCCGCACAATACGCCCTAACCCACTTGGGTCAGGATGCTCATACGTTAACACCCCCAAAACATCTTTCGGCATGCTTTCTAAAAAACGCAGCAAAGTTCCAGCAGCAATCAACGGCCCATCACCTGATAATACCAACACTCGCTCGCCCTTGACGTGCGGCATAGCCTGCAACACGGCATGAGCTGTCCCGAGCGGTTCATCTTGTGTCACAAATTGGCAAGGAGCACCCGAAAAAGCAGTTTGAATGGCTTGAGCATCACTCCCAACCACACAAAAAACTTCTACAGGGTTTAAACGAGCAACCGTTTCAAACAAATAAGAAAGCATGGGACGGCCTGCTAAAGGCTGTAATACTTTAGGGCGGCTTGAACGCATCCGAGTGCCTTTACCAGCAGCGAGTATTATCACACTGAGGGTCATTAAGAATTCGCCTCTTCTGCAGGAATTAACGCCGCATGCATCACATTCTTATCTAATTCCCCTAAACGGTGGGCAATAAACAACGCTGCGACACTGTTGCCAATTACGTTCGTTAGCGCACGTCCCTCTGACATAAATCTATCAATGCCTAAAATCATCACAATCCCTTCCACTGGAATCACTTGAAACGCGGTTAATGTTGCCGCCAATGTGATGAAGCCACCACCACTCACAGTGGCTGCCCCCTTGGAAGTGATGATCATCAATCCTAATAATAATACAATTTGTTCACCACTCAAATGCACTTGCGTTGCTTGCGCAATAAATAACGCTGCCATGGTTAAATAAATGGCTGTTCCATCCAGGTTAAATGAATAGCCGGTAGGAACCACTAACCGCACAACATCAGGATGGGCACCCAATTCTTCTAATTTTTTAATTACCCGTGCTAACACGCTTTCAGAGCTGGATGTAGCCAATACAATCAACAGTTCATCACGCAAATAATATAACAATTGGAAAATGCTAATGCCACAAGAAAGTTTTAACACTAAACCTAACACGGCAAAAATAAATACAATACATGTGATGTAGAAGCAAGTTAACAAGAAAAATAATTGACTTAATACAGCCAACCCAAAATGTCCCACAGAAAAGGCTATGGCAGCAAAAGCTCCAATGGGTGCTAACTTCAACACAAAATCCATCATTTTAAAGAACACATTATTAAGGGCGCTGATAGGCGCTAATAATGTTTGTTTATCTTGCTTCAACACAGACAAGGCAAACGCAAATAACAAGGCCAACAATAACACTTGCAAAATATTGCCTTCACTAAAAGCGCTCATGAATGTTTTAGGAATAATATGTAATAAAAATTCAACCACGCCTTGTTGTTGTTTTCCTGATTCAATAAAAGCACTCACACTACTTGTGTCTAACGTACTCACATCCACTGTAAACCCACTGCCAGGTTTAAATACATGAGAAACAAGTACTCCCACCACCAATGCAAATGTTGTCATCAGCATGAAGTAAAGAAAAGCATAGCCCCCTACTTTCCCAGCTTTAGAGATTTGGTTCACAGACAAAATACCTGACACAATCGCGAGAAAAATGACAGGGGAAATAAGCATCTTGACCAAAGAAATAAACCCGTCCGCTAATGGCTTAAATTTCACTGCTAAAGCAGCTTCATAGTGACCAAAAATAACGCCAACAAAAATGGCTAGCAAAACCTGCACATAAAGGTGTTTGAAGAATCGCATAGTTGGAGATCCCTTGTCTTAAAAGGCTTGGGGGGGATTATATCACTTTTATGGCAGAAGTATATTAAGATCCCAGCAGTAAGCCACCCAAAGCCAGCAATCAAGCTCGTTTTGTCTAAGATACTGTATAAATTTCAAATAGATAGCATTAGCCCATAGAGTACAGCTCTCACATATTGACTTTGCACTCTTGAGGTTGGTATGATTTCCAAGCTGCTCACAAACCTATTGGAGACAATAACCATGAAATCTTTTATTTTACGTCTGGCCGGTATCTTGGCTCTCTCCTTCATAATGGGCACAACCCTTACTGCCCAAGCCAGTTTCTCCTCCTCAAAATATATGATTGTGATGGACGCTGGCAGCACAGGCACACGGGCTTATCTTTATAGCGCCACTCATGACAATGGTAGTGTTACGGTTAATACTCTCAAGAGCACGAAAATTTCTCCCGCCGTGACGGCTGTCGAAGACTTCCATACTTACTTTGAAACGCTGTTAAAGGGCGTACAAGATCCCAATCTGGATAACAACGAGGTCACTATTTATTTGCATGCAACTGCGGGCGTACGCATGTTGCCCTCAAAAGAACAAACCGCATTAATGGATGATATCCGTTCAGCACTTCACATTGAGTCAGCCGCTTTAGGTTATCCTGATATGACAGAAACCCTTGTTGAAAACGTAGATGTGTTAACTGTTGAAGAAGAAGCCTATTATATTTGGATTAATGATCAGTACGTATCAGGGAAATTGCTTAACCAAGGCAATTTGCTCTCTAGCAATACGTTTACAGCCGTTGAAATGGGCGGCGCTTCTGCTGAGGTTAGCGCGGTAGACCCATTCCCTTATAACAACCTACCCTACACAGATTTCCCTCATTATAATCAGGTGGTCAGCGTTTACGCTACGGGTTACGATGGCTCCGGTCAAGATGCTGCTTTAGCAACAATGCTAGAAACTTACCTTGAAAAACCAGAGCACCGTAAAAATTTTGCAGGCTGCTTCTCTGAAGGGGCTTCATATCCTTTGACAGATCCTGTTGTACATGGCACAGGTAATTTTGATGATTGTAAAAAATTCATTAAGAACCATCCTGTAAATAAATATCAGGAAATACCCCATGCAAACACTCAATATTTGTTGACCTCTTCATTTTTCTATACATTTAAAGTGTTGGGTTTAGCCAATGATGCTGGCACACAAGTAACAACTCTGGAGCAGCTGAAATCACGGGGCAAAGCATTTTGCAATATTTCTTGGCTTAATTTAAAGGAACTTTATCCAACAGAATCTGAAGAGTATTTAGTGAAATACTGCTTCAACAGCGCATTTCAGCATACTTATTTGAACCAAATAGGTGTACCCGCTGATGCAAGCTTGTTAAGTGTTGATAAATATAATGGTGAACCTATGAAACCAATGACATGGACTCTGGGCGTTGCTTACAGGGACATGCTGTAAACGCCTTGTTTGATTACGAGTAATTTTATTCCCTGGGCTCCGGATCAACGGCGCCCGCCCGGGGATAAAGAGCGTCTAACGGCGCTCTTTATGCTTTCTAATAGCAGCAAGTACTGCAGCCGCATTAATCAAGGCTGCGCGTGCTTGCGCATAATCAAATTCGCCTTGCTTGCCCTGCATCGTCTCTTCTGCTTCTTTCATCGCTTCTAATGCAGCAGCCTCATCTAAATTATCTGCACGCTCTGCAGTGTCAGCAAGCACTGTTACACTGTTAGGCTGCACTTCTAACATGCCGCCTGAAACGTAAAACACTTCTTCCGGCTGGTTTTTCTGAAGCACACGCACTTGTCCTGGCTTCAAACGTGCTAACAAAGGCGCATGTTGAGGCAAAATACCCAATTCACCGTGTTCAGCGGTCACTACTACGCAATCTGCTTCACCTGTGTGAAGCAGTTTTTCAGCGCTGACTATTTTCACTTGAAGGTGCATACCCTTCCCCCCCGATAATACGCCCTATACACAAAAATTACATTTTTTGCGCTTTCGCAATCGCTTCGTCGATGTTGCCTACCATATAAAATGCTTGTTCAGGCAAGTGATCATACAAGCCTTCTACAATGCCTTTAAACCCAGCAATCGTATCTTTCAAAGACACATATTTACCAGGCGCACCTGTAAACACTTCTGCCACAAAGAAAGGCTGTGACAAGAAACGTTGAATCTTACGCGCGCGCGATACAGTTTGCTTGTCCTCTTGTGACAATTCATCCATACCCAAAATAGCAATAATATCTTTCAATTCTTTATAACGTTGCAATGTCCCTTGTATTTTGCGAGCCACATCATAGTGCTCTTGTCCTACAACTAGCGGATCTAATTGACGTGAAGTGGAATCCAAAGGATCTACTGCAGGGTAAATACCAATTTCAGCAATTTGACGAGACAACACAACCGTTGCGTCCAAGTGCGCAAACGTTGTTGCAGGTGAAGGATCTGTCAAATCGTCTGCAGGCACATAAACAGCTTGAATCGATGTAATCGAACCTGTTTTGGTTGATGTAATACGTTCTTGCAATACACCCATTTCTTCAGCCAATGTTGGCTGATAACCTACTGCAGAAGGCATACGACCCAACAATGCAGATACTTCTGTTCCTGCCAACGTGTAACGATAAATGTTATCGATGAACAACAACACGTCACTGCCTTCATCACGGAAACTTTCTGCAATGGTCAAGCCTGTGAGCGCTACACGTAAACGATTACCTGGTGGCTCGTTCATCTGGCCATAAACCAGCGATACTTTATCCAACACGTTAGAGTCTTTCATTTCATGATAGAAGTCGTTACCTTCACGAGTCCGCTCACCCACCCCTGCAAATACAGAATACCCTGAGTGCTCAATAGCAATATTACGGATCAACTCCATCATGTTAACGGTTTTACCTACACCGGCACCCCCGAACAAACCTACCTTGCCCCCTTTTGCAAATGGGCAAATCAAGTCAATCACTTTGATACCTGTTTCTAATAATTCTGTTGTATCCGCTTGCTCTGCAAATGTAGGCGCTGCGCGGTGAATCGGTAAAAATGCATCTGTTTCGACAGGACCACGTTCGTCAATAGGACGACCTAACACGTCCATAATACGGCCTAATGTCGCTTTACCGACAGGAACCGTAATAGGTGCATGTGTATTAATCACTTTTAAGCCACGGCTCAGGCCATCAGTAGAACCCATCGCGATGGTTTTTACTTCACCACCACCCATTAATTGTTGAACTTCTAGGGTGATCTCTGTGCCCTCAATGCGCAATGCGTCATACACTTTAGGCACTGCATGAGCAGGAAATTGAACTTTCACGACAGGGCCAATCACCTCAGTGACAATACCTGCATGTTCGTTTGCTACGTTGACGCTTTTACTCATAATCACCCTCTCTTTAAACAAAAACCCCCGCACCTATGGCGCTGCCCCTTAAAAGAGGCGATGGGATATTAAACAGCCTGTGCCCCACTGATAATTTCAGAGATCTCTTGCGTAATTGCCGCTTGACGCGCTTTGTTATATACCAACTGAAGCTCACCAATCAAATCGCCCGCATTATCAGAGGCAGCCTTCATTGCAACCATGCGCGCCGCTTGCTCACAGGCAATATTTTCAATTACTGCCTGATATGCTTGCGATTCAATAAACCGTTTTGATAATAAATCCAATAACAATGCAGGATCAGGTTCGTAAATGTAATCCCACTGGTTCTTTTGCGGTACAGGCAATTTAGGAAATGGTAACAACAAATCCAACGTAGGTTGTTGTGTCATTGTGTTGACAAACGAGTTGTAAACCAATTGCACTTCATCTACTTTGCCATCTACAAAAGATTTGATCGCTGTGCTTATTACGCCCAACAAATCATTTAGCTGTGGAGCATCACCTAAATGGGTTGCTTGTGCAACAATATGCCCGCCAAAACGCTTGAAAAAAGCTAACGCTTTGTTGCCAAATATGTATAAATCTAATGCTACCCCGCGTGCTTCATAGTCTTGCATCACTTGTAATGCACGCTTGAATAAATTGTTATTCAAACCACCACATAGGCCGCGGTCAGAACTCACGATGATCAATGCTGCGCGTTTGACTTCGCGTGGCTGCATGTATGGAATTTTAACGTCAGGGCAAGCGTTCGCCACGTGCCCGATCACTTCGCGAATATATTGCGCATAAGGCTTGGAAGCCTGCATGCGCTCTTGCGCGCGACGCATTTTACTCGCGGCCACCATTTCCATGGCGCGAGTGATCTTCTGCGTATTTTTAATACTTTTGATCTGCGTACGAATTTCTTTCCCAACAGCCATTTGACCCTCATACATTTAAGAAGGATAAATAATGCCTTCTGAATTAACCCTCAAAGCTTGATTTGAAATCATCCAACGCTGATTTCAATTGTGCTTCAATTTCAGCGGACCAATCACCTGTGCGGTTCAACAAATCGCACAAACTAGCATGCTCGCTTTTCATCGCTGTCAACAAGGACTCTTCAAAATAAGCAACGCGATTTAACGGCACGCTATCTAAATAACCGCGATCTGCCGCAAACAAAATAATGCCCATTTCTGCTACCGACATGGGTGAGTATTGCTTTTGTTTCATCACTTCCATCACGCGCTGACCACGTTCCAATTGCTTGCGTGTTGCATCATCCAAATCAGATGCAAATTGCGCAAACGCTTCCAACTCGCGATACTGCGCCAATGCCAAACGCACACCACCACCCAACTTTTTAATAAGTTTGGTTTGTGCCGCACCACCCACACGAGAAACCGACAAACCTGCGTTAATAGCAGGGCGAAAGCCTGCATTGAACAAATCTGTTTCTAAGTAAATTTGCCCGTCGGTGATCGAAATCACGTTGGTAGGGACGAATGCAGAAACGTCGCCGGCTTGAGTTTCAATGATAGGCAGCGCAGTTAAAGAACCTGTTTTGCCTTTTACTTCACCGTTCGTCATTCTTTCTACATATTCAGCATTCACGCGCGAAGCACGCTCAAGCAAACGAGAATGCAAATAAAATACGTCACCAGGATACGCTTCACGACCTGGCGGGCGGCGCAACAATAATGAAATTTGACGATAAGCCCACGCTTGTTTAGTCAAATCATCATACACAATCAAAGCATCTTCACCACGATCACGAAAATATTCACCCATTGCGCACCCAGCATAAGGTGCAATGTATTGCATAGACGCAGATTCAGACGCTGTTGCAACCACCACAATTGTATGCGCCAACGCACCATGCTCTTCTAGCTTACGCACAACACGCGCAACCGAAGAAGCTTTTTGACCAATGGCTACGTAAATACACTTAACCCCTGTATCTTTTTGGTTAATAATGGTATCTAACGCTACGGCGGTTTTACCTGTTTGACGGTCACCGATGATTAACTCACGCTGACCACGGCCCACTGGCGTCATCGCGTCAATAGATTTCAAACCTGTTTGAACGGGTTGATTCACGGACTGGCGGCTAATAACACCAGGCGCCACTTTTTCAATTGGTGAAGACAGTGTTGTTTGAATGGGGCCCTTACCGTCAATCGGTTGACCTAATGCGTTCACCACACGACCTAACAATGCATCACCCACAGGCACTTCCAAAATGCGCCCCGTGCAGTGAACCACATCACCTTCACTTAAATTTTCGTAATCACCAAAAACAATAGCACCAACGGTGTCGCGCTCCAAGTTCAATGCCAATCCATAAATATTACCAGGAAATGCAATCATTTCCCCTTGCATTACATCGCGCAAACCTGCAATTTGAACAATCCCGTCAGAAACACTCATCACCGTGCCTTCTGAGCGTGCTCCCGCTACTACCTCAAAATTCTCAATGCGCTGTCTGATCACATCACTGATTTCAGCTGCACTCAAATGTATACTCATGCTTTACCCCACACACTCAGTCAAATTATTTGCAAGCGCCGATAGACGATGCTTCAAGCTTGCGTCAATTACTTTATCCCCATAACGAACCACAATGCCTCCCAATAGTGCATGATCTTCTGCACAAGTAAGCACCACTTTTTGTTGGGTTTTTGATTCCAGCTTTTCCACAATGCGCGCTTTTTCACTTTCTGTTAAAGGCACCGCACTGGTAACGGTTGCTGGCAATACCGTGTCGCTTGCATTGTGCAACGTCACAAACTCAGCATAAATATCTGGGAATACGAAAAAACGACCATTTTCTAGCACGACGTGAATGAAATTACGTAAAGGTGATTGAGGCTTAGCATCCACAAAACCAGCAATCAAATCTTCAAATTGCTCATCTGAATACAGCGATGCGTGAAACAGCTGCTTAATTTCAGGATGTTTTGCAAGCGCAGTTAATGCGGTCAAAGCATCTTGCCAAGCACTCACAACATCATGCGCTTTTGCATATTCAAAAGCAGCTTGTGCATAAGGCCTTGCTATTGTTTTGTCAGACATACTGCCCTCATTCTCAAGATTCAGATTGCCTAAATCTCATCCACCACTTTATTAATGAAATCACGGTGCACATTGTCATCAAGCTTTTTGCTCAATAATTTTTGTGCACTCATTAACGCTAAATCTACCACTTCACCACGCAAAGATTGCCGCGCATTACTCACATCCTGAGCAATGCGTGTGTGCGCTGCCGCAACCAAACGCTGCCCTTCATGAATAGCTTTACCAGCGGCTTCTTTCACAATCTCATCCGCACGCTGATTGGCATGTGCAATGATATCCGTCGCCTTTTGACGCGCTTCCATCAAAATATGGTGCACCTCTTCTTGCGCCTTTTCCAATTGATGCATAGATTTTCTAGACGCAGCTAAACCATCCGCAATGCTTTTTTCACGCTGTTCAATGGCAGACATAATTGGCGGCCACACATACTTCATCGTGAACCATATAAAGATGGCAAACGTAATTGCTTGTCCAAAAAGTGTCGCGTTAATATTCACGGCTCACCTCATCGTGATATCAAATTAACCTGCTACACCCATCATAAACGCTTGTTGAACAGCGCCCAAGAATGGATTTGCAAATGTGAAAAGCAATGCAATCGCCACACCGATCATCGATACAGCATCAAGCAAACCAGCAATAATGAACATACGAATGGTTAGCATAGGAACTGTTTCAGGTTGACGCGCAGCGCTTTCCAAAAACTTACCACCCAAAATACCAAAACCCAGCGCTGTGCCGATAGCACCGCAGCTGATCAAAATAGCCGCAGCTAATGCTGTGACAGATTGAATTTGCGCCGTTAGTGTGGCTAATAATTCAATCGCCGCGGGACTCAAGGTTTGCATAACTCCTCCTATTGGATTAACTTAAAAAATCAGTGACTTTCATGCGCCATGCTCAAATAAACAACGGTTAACATCATGAAAATAAAGGCTTGCAGGGTGATAACCAGAATATGGAAAATCGCCCAAATGCTGCCTGCTGTCCATTGAACATACCAAGGCAACAAAGCAGCAATCAAAATAAAGATCAACTCACCCGCATACAAGTTACCGAATAACCGCATGGAAAGTGATGTTGGTTTCGCTAACTCTTCTACAATACGCAATGCAATATTGGCAGGCATTAATTTAGGGCCAAATGGATGCGTACAAACATCTTTCAAAAAGCCCATACCACCTTTGCCTTTGATATTATAAACGATTACCAGCAGCAATACTGTTAACGACATACCCAAGGTTAAATTCAAGTCGGCCGTTGGCACAACGCGGAAATAATCCACACCAAACAAGGTCATTACACGCGGCAAAATATCCACGGGGAACAAGTCCATAAAATTCATTAAAAAGACCCATACAAAAATAGTGAGCGCTAATGGGCCTAAAAATAACGTCTTACCATGAAAACTATCTTGTACTTGCGCATCGACAAACTTTACAAGAATCTCAACAAAATTCTGCAACTTACCAGGCACACCGCTGGTCGCACGCACCGCTGCATAACGGAAAATAGCTAAAAAGAAAACACCTAAAACCGCAGAAATAATTAATGTATCTAAATGAAAGGTCCAAAAACCCTTGCCCACTGACCAATGGGTCAAGTGGTGCGCGATATAACTAGAAGGTGTTAAATGGCCATCTGTCATTGCTTTGCCTGTATCGCTCGTTTAAAAATAAATGGGGCTACCCAGAACATGGCTTGTGTTGCAAGAAAACCTACTAACACAGGCACAGGTGCCAAGGTCGTATACAAAAATACAACGCCAAACATCACCACGATGATGGCTATTTTCAAAAACTCACCTAAAAACAGCATCGTCACAATTTGCCGGGCTTGCCGTGCAGCGCCTTGCCGCAAGGCATAATACACAAAAACACTACTGGCTAGCAAGCAAATTCCACCGCCAACTAACGCTGCTAAACCTGAAGAAAGGGAAACGAAAGACCAACTGATAGCCGTCAGCAAGCAGACAATTAATTGCCAGCTAAGCAACTTATATGCTTGTGCACGCCCTAGGGATAACAACTGCACCACCCCTTCTTAAAGATTTCGCGCGCAGTATATAAGCTATTTAGCAAGAACGCAAGCCTTTTAAAGCTCCCGTTATGATACATTGGTAAGGAGAGAAAACGGGGGTAATCTTCAGATGAACCAATACTGGCTAATGAAATCAGAACCAGAAACGTATAGCATTGATGATTTGGTGGATGCCAAACATCAAGAAGGTTTTTGGGATGGCGTACGTAATTATCAGGCACGCAATTTTTTGCGCGATGCGATGAAGCCGGGCGATTTAGCTTTTTTCTACCATTCCAGCTGCAAAGTGCCCGGCATTGTCGGGATTATTCGCATCACTGAAACAGGCTGCATTGATCATACTGCTTTTGATCCCAAATCCCCTTATTATGCTTCGGAGAGTGACCCCGCCAAGCCACGCTGGTTTGGTGTGAACATAAAACTTGTGGAAAAATGGGATCACATCATTACATTAGAAATATTGCGACAAAACCCTTTGCTTCAAAATATGCAATTATTGAAAAAAGGGAACCGGTTATCTGTGCTGCCGGTTACACCAGAAGAGTGGCTTACGATATGTGGGCTAAAATTCCATCCAACGCTTCCAACGAATAATAGCTAATCACCACTTTTCCTTGCCCATTTGCACGATGATCAATCTGTACTTTTGCACCCAAAATTTCGCTTAAACGATCTTCTAATGCAATGACATCTGGATCACGTGGCGCGACTTCTTTTTGAGGTGCATCCTCTTTATTTAACATTTGACGCACCGATGCCTCTGTTTGACGCACCGACAAATTTTTAGCAACAATCAATCGCGCTAATTCTAATTGACGAGAGTGAGACAAAACCAACAAGGCACGTGCGTGCCCCATTTCAATTTCACCCTGCTCTACCATATTTTTCACTTCATCCCGCAAACTTAACAAGCGCAATAAATTGCTTACCATAGCGCGAGATTTGCCCACTAACTCGCCCACTGCCTCATGCGTTAGCCCAAACTGCGTCATCAAGCGCTGCAAACCCATCGCTTCTTCAATAGGATTTAAATCTTCACGTTGTAAGTTTTCAATAATTGCCATCGCTGAAGCAGTAGTTTCATCCACGTCGCGCAGAATCACGGGCACTTCAGTTAGCTCCGCCAATTGCGCAGCACGCCACCGACGTTCGCCTGCAATGATTTCAAATTGCCCATCCGCACGAGGGCGCGCCACAATAGGCTGAATAATCCCTTGTGATCGAATAGAATCTGCTAACTCTTGCAAAGCAGCTTCATTAAATACACGACGAGGCTGATACGGTGAACGTACAAGCTTTTCAATAGGCGCGTAAGTAAGCTTAGTTTTGTCAGACGCGGAGGAAGCAGTGATGACAGTGCTAGTTAAATCCGAACGAGTGCTGACCATCGGCTCTTCTAAGACAGCAGAGCTTAACAGAGAACCCAACGGGGTACCTAAAATGGATTTTCTTGTCATGCAAGTTCTCCTACCTGTTCACTTGGGGTTGATGTGCCGTGCAAAGGATCTGTTGGCTGGCGTCTTAAAAACTCTCCTGCCAAGGCCAAATAACATGCAGCCCCACGGGAATATTTGTCGTAGTGTAGCACAGGCAAACCGTGGCTCGGAGCTTCTGCTAAACGCACGTTCCGAGGAATCACTGTCTTATATACTTTGTCACCAAAATGCTTGATCAATTCTGCTGTCACTTCTTGTGCTAAACAATTGCGCGGATCATACATCGTCCGCAGTATTCCCTCAATCGTTAGCCCAGGGTTAACAGTTTGGCTTAAAGTATTAATGGTTTGGATCAACGCCGATAAACCTTCCAGAGCATAATATTCACATTGCATGGGAACAATGACCGCCTGCGCAGCCACCAATCCGTTGACTGTGAGCATATTCAATGATGGCGGACAATCAAAAAACATATAATCATAATGATCCATCACATTCGTTAACGCATTTTTTAAACGCTTTTCACGATTTTCTTGAGAAAGTAATGATACTTCCGCTTCTGTTAAACGGGCGTTTGCAGGCAGAAGATGATAGCCACCGGCAGTTTCAGTGATGATAGCCTGCTCAAGTGTTGCTGTTCCCAGCAATACCTCATTCGTTGTGTAGCGTAGCGCGTATTTTTGAACACCGCTACCCATGGTAGCATTACCTTGAGGGTCCAAATCCACCAGCAATACGCGTCTTTTGGCAGCAACTACCGATGCAGCTAAATTGACGCAAGACGTTGTCTTCCCCACGCCACCCTTTTGATTCGCCATTGCTATTATTTTTGCCATTTGTTCACTCCCCATGATCCCTCAGTCTGTTCGAGAAAGCACTATTAAATGCCTTCCTGCATCCACCCCCGGAACCGTTAATGCATGCGACGCTTTCATTTCAAACCCAGCAGGCAAAGAAACTAATTCTGCAGCAGGATATTGCCCCTTCATCGCATAAAAAAGCCCATCTTTTTTACACAAATGCTGTGTATCAACAAGCATATCATTAATGCTGCTGAATGCGCGCGTGATCACCCCATCAAATAAAGGTGCTGCGCGATAGGCTTCTACACGATTTTGCACTAGCTCCACTTGCTTAAGCTTAAGGCTTACTATCACTTGTTGCAAGAAATGTATTTTTTTTCCCACAGAATCGAGTAAAGTCAGTTGAAAATCTGGTCTCGCAATGGCTAGCACTATGCCAGGAATACCAGCACCCGTCCCCACATCAATGAAACGCTTTCCCTCCAAAAATGGAATAATGGCTAATGCATCCATAATATGATGTGTGACTTGCGTGTCTGCCGCTTTTATAGCCGTTAAATTAAAAACGTCTTGCCAACGCGTCATAAGGGTTAAATAGGTGACAAAATCTTCCACAGCGCTCTGCGGTAATGAAACAGGCGCTTGCGGCAAGTAAGCAGTTAGAAAAGCGCGAAGCTTCTCTGTATGAGAAGGTAAATTTGACATAAAGGCAGTATACAATTCAATATGAATTATGGAAAGAAATAACTAACTGTGAAAACATTGGACGTGATTGTCTCACCTTTAGCATTAGTTGCTGTCACAGAACCCGAGAAAGAACTGATGCCTCCGCCGCTTCCTGAGTAAGCAAAAACGCCCGTAGAGCCATCAAACGTAATGCCTGTACTACCCGGAATGCTGCCATTAAACACATACGTCAATGGCCCTGGTCCAAAAGGAGCGAAGTATACGCTGATATCATAAGATGTCGACCCAGGATTTAGCACTCCATCCGGAACAAAAATATCAAGGCCGGATCCTTCCTGATCCAACTTAGCCAGTACTGTTGGCATGTAAACAGCGGGGCGAGATGCAAATGAAGCTAATGTCTCACGTTTAGCAACACTCATGCCACACGTTTGCTGTGGCTGCAAACCAAACGTTACCATACCAATAAGAGAACGCGTTAAGTCTTCATGAGGATCGTTATACTCGCCTTTTATACCGAGTTGGAATGCTTGCGTACCCAAGGGAAATAACATATTAAAAGCTGCATAATAATTATTGTAGATAGCCGTGATATCTGTACCCGCCGTCATATTCAAATCACAACCAATATACTGTTTAATGAAACCCGATCCACCAAAACCTTGCTCTGTATTATCAGGCGAAAATGCATTGTGGAAATTCACCACATCATAACGCAACACTGCTTCTAATTGTGTGCGAGAAGGGAGGAAAATATCCACACCCGCATTACCACCATAAGCCATGGCTTCTGAGATGCGCTGAAAATCATTCACATGCTGACTGGGAGCATAGCTCATATAAGTATTTCCCAACACGGCCACTGGCCATGCGAGTGTGGGAAAATATTGATATGTACCACCTGCAGCGTATTGATCCACCCAAATATTACGAGGGTCTGCTTCAAAATTAATTTCTTGATGTTCTACTAAATATTCACCTGATACTTTGAACCAATGTTGTTCGCTACCTTGCGCAGCAAAAGTAAGATTGCCTCGATAATAACCGTTACTACCCACTTCAAACAAAGCGCCCACAGCGTTGTCTTCATTAATATTAAAAATAAATTGCGGCGCAACACCCGCAGACTCATACGTTTCTTCCGCACGAGCTACGCTAGCTATCAGTAATAATGTCAGCAGTAATAATTTGTTACACATAGAACGCACTCTAGCACACCGATTATTAAATAACAACCGCGCATTGTTTTTTTGCATTGCCTTGACAACCATGCGGCATGAAGGTACCATTTGCACTTAAACTTCTAGCTCGTTCAGAAATATAGGCAGACGCGCTGCTGATACTAAGGGGCGCCTTATTAGATGATTATTGATCCCACTTTTCTTTTTAACAGCGTAGCCATTTTCGTAACCTTATTTATGTTTAATTTTATAGGAGCTACTACAGGAGGCAGCGCGCTCTTAACTATACCTACTTGTATTTTTTTCGGGTTCACACCTGTACAAGCCATTGCCACTATGCGATTTGGCATGCTAGGTTCAAGTCTTGCGGGATGGTGTGGATTTAAGAAAGAAAAAAAAGTCAACTACCGAATCGGAATAGTTGGTGCACTATTTGCCTGTATCGGTGCGATCTGGGGTGCATATTATCTGGTTTCTTTACCCACTCATCTTATACAGCACTGGTTAGGGGTTGTCATGCTTTTTGTAGTAGCACTCATGCTTCTTCAAAAACAAGCTTGGGCTCTTAAATTACCCTTGTTTCCTAAGCCTCTCAAACTCATTTTGGGGTATACATTCCTTACCGCCGCCGGTTTTTTAAGCGGTATGTTTGGTGGGCAAGGTGTTTTATTTAATATTATTTTAATTTCCGCATTTAATCAAACTTTTTTAGAAGCAGCAGGAACACGTAGTGTTATCAATCTGTTTGTAGCCGTCACTTCTATCATCGTTTATTATGAAACCAATGTTATTCATTGGGCGTATGCAGGCACTGTTTTGATTGCCATGGCTGCAGGCACTTATTTTGGTGCCCTCTATGGGCTCAAAAAAGGGGATAAATGGGTTGAAAAGTTATTTATGTTTATTGCCGTCCTAATAGCGTTATATTTTATTCTTTCCTAAGAGAAACAGGCACATACAACATCTCTTCGATTATTTTTCATCATAATGAGCTCAATTTCCAATGATTGCTTAAACGCAAAACCTTGCATTATGGCATCGCTAATGCCATAATGAGACTCAAAATGGCACTTCCAGCGCCACTTTGCGAGGATGCGTACTATGTTGTTGATAAATAGGTTTTTTTCGCCCCCAGAGCGGAGTTTTTTTCTGTTCGGACCGCGTGGAACAGGCAAATCCACATGGATGAAAACTTACTATCCCGAGGCACTTTACCTTGATCTTCTCTCTCCTGCTATATTGCAACGCTACTTAGCTCAACCCAACAGGCTTACCGATCTTATTTGGGATTACCCAGATAAAAAAACCGTGATTATAGATGAAATACAAAAAGCACCCAGCTTGTTGGCTGTGGTACATCAAGAAATTGAAAAAAAACAAGGGAGACAATTTATTCTAACAGGCTCAAGCGCCAGAAAATTAAAGCGTGCAAGTGCTGATCTTTTAGGTGGCCGTGCATTAAAGCGAGAAATGCATCCATTTATGGCCGGTGAGTTGGAAACTTTATTTTCTTTAGAAAAGGCGTTAACACAAGGGTTGTTACCTTTGGTAACCAATCAACCCGATGCTACAGATATTTTACATGGATATGTTAGTTTATATCTACATGAAGAAATACAAATGGAAGGATTAACACGAAACGTTGAAAGTTTTGCACGTTTTTTAGAGATTATTTCATTTTCACATGCCACTATTTTGAATGTTGCGAACATTGCGCGAGAATGCGCCATCAAACGAAAAACGGTTGAAAACTATATAGAAATTTTGGAAGAGCTCATGTTGGCATATCAAGTTCCTATATTTTCAAAACGTGCTCGTCGAGAATTAAGCGCCCACCCTAAATTTTACCTTTTTGACAGTGGCGTATTTCATACTCTTCGCCCAAAAGGCCCCTTGGACAGTTCCAGTGAAATAAATGGCGCAAGTTTAGAAGGTCTTGTGGTCGCGCACTTACGCGCATGGAGCGATTATTCTGCAGAAAAACATGCCATCCATTTTTGGAGAACCCGTTCTGGAGTAGAAGTCGATTTTATTGTATACGGACCGCAAGGATTTTGGGCTATTGAAGTGAAAAATTCACAAGAAATTTTCAATGACGATGTAAAAGCATTAAATTCATTTTTAACAGATTACCCCGAGGCAACTGCTATTTTACTTTATCGCGGCACAGAAACAGTGCGGCGAGGAAAAATATTATGCATACCCTGCGAGCTATTTTTACGAGGATTAGTTCCAAACCATCCGCTCACTACTTAATTTCAGTGACGGGTTGCTTAATTTTTTTCAAATGGATTAAGAGTAATGACACTGCAGCAGGTGTAATGCCCGGAATACGAGAAGCCAACCCAATCGTTTCAGGCTGATGTTGATTTAATTTTTCGCACACTTCTGTTGATAACCCTTTAACATTTTTGTAATCAAATGGTGCAGGTAATCGTGTTTTTTCATGGCTTCTTTGTTTTTCCACTTCTTGTTGTTGACGTTCAATATATCCCGCATATTTTAACTGCGTTTCCACTTGCAACACCACATCATCGGAGGGTAAATCATCAGCAAACATAGATTCACGTTTTAATGCATCGTATGTCACCTCAGGGCGCAACAATAAATGATGTAACGAATACTCTCGTGTCATCGGTGTTCCTGATAAAGATTCCACTATATTTGAAATTGGCGTACCCGGATGAATAATTGTTTTTTTCAGGCGTAACATTTCAGCATCAATGGATTCGCATTTTTTCGCAAAACGATTAAATCGTTCATCATCAATCAAATTTAGCGTTTTTGCTTTTGACGTTAAGCGCAAGTCTGCATTATCTTCACGCAACAACAATCGATACTCAGCACGCGAAGTGAACATTCGATAAGGTTCTGGTGCACCCTGTGTGATCAAATCATCTACTAGCACACCCAAATAAGCTTCGTCGCGACTTAACACAAAAGGAGATTCTCCGCGCGCTTTCAATACTGCATTAATTCCTGCGAACAAGCCTTGCGCCGCAGCTTCTTCATAACCTGTTGTGCCATTAATTTGGCCAGCAAAAAATAAGTTGTTGATAAATTTTGTTTCGAAATTTAATTTTAAATCTCGCGGATCCATAAAATCATATTCAATTGCATAACCCGGGCGCGTGATATGTGCATTTTCAAAACCATACATCGACTGAATGTAACGCAATTGCACCTCATAAGGTAAACTGGTTGAAACACCGTTTGGGTATAACTCATTGCTGGTTAAACCTTCGGGCTCAACAAATACTTGATGCGATGTTTTATCTGCAAAGCGATGGATTTTATCTTCAATCGAAGGACAATAACGTGGACCACGTCCTGTGATATCACCAGAAAACAACGGAGACTGGGATAAACTTTCACGAATAATATCATGCGTTTTTTCGTTAGTGTGCGTGATATGACACGGCACTTGCTGAGGATGTTCATCAACACTACCCATGAACGACATCACAGGTAAAGGATTATCGCCATGTTGCTCTTCTAATAAATCCAATCTGACACTACGTTTATCGATGCGAGGTGGTGTACCCGTTTTTAAACGGCCTACGCGAAAAGGCATTGCGCGTAAACGTTTTGATAAACCATTTGCAGGAGGATCCCCTGCGCGCCCACCTTGAAAATTCTTCAAGCCCACGTGAATCACGCCACCTAAAAAAGTTCCTGCAGTCAACACAACCGATGCCGCATAAAAACAAATACCAGTTTGCGTGACGACACCTTTCACCGTATCATTTTCAACAATTAAATCTTCTATGCTTTGCTGAAAAATAGTTATATTTTTTTCCGCAAACATGATTTGTTGAATGGCATTTTTATACAACAAGCGATCTGCTTGCGCGCGCGTGGCTCTCACTGCAGGACCTTTGCTGCTATTCAACACGCGAAAATGAATACCGGCACGATCAGTTGCCCGCGCCATTACACCACCCATCGCATCAATTTCTTTAACCAAGTGTGATTTTCCAATACCACCAATGGCTGGGTTGCAAGACATTTGCCCTATTGTTTCTACGTTGTGCGTTACCAACAATATTTTTGCGCCCATGCGCGCACAGGCATGCGCCGCCTCTGTGCCAGCATGCCCACCCCCAACAACAATTACATCAAACATCACATCATTCATTACTATTTACCAATACAAAAAGAACCAAATATTTTACCCAATAAATCATCAGATGTCATTTTCCCTAAAATAGATCCAAGAGCATCATGCGCTTCTCGCAATTCTTGCGCTAATAACTCAATGGCTGAGCATTCTAATTGTTCTAAACCATTTCTTAAAGATATTGATGCTTTCCTTATTGCCTCAACGTGACGTTCTCTTGCACTGCAAACATCATCTCCTATTGCTGATAACGCAAATTTTTGTTTGATAGCAGTGTATAACATTTCTAATCCTTCCCCTGTTTTCGCAGATATCAATATCGCATTTTCAGGAACTTCAACATCGGGTGCTAAATCTTTTTTATTGTATAAATAAATGCATTTTTCAGGATCAATACCATTGTTAATACTATCTACTTGTGTTGCATCTATTACATATAAAATCAAATCTGCTGTCTTCATCGCTGACAATGCTTTTTCAACACCTATCTGCTCTACCACATCATTTGTTTCTCTTAACCCGGCTGTATCAATAATGTAAAGCGGAATACCATCCATCGCAATTTTCGTTTGAATTAGATCACGCGTGGTACCGGGAATATCTGTGACAATGGCTAATTCATCCCCTGCTAATAAATTTAATAGACTGGATTTTCCGGCATTAGGTTTTCCCGCAATCACAGCAGTTAACCCTCGAGACAAAATCAAACCTTTTTCACTATTGTGCTTGAGCTGCATAATTTGCGCCAATAACATTTTTAATTTTTCCAACATGTGCTCAGACTGCAAGAACTCAATGTCTTCATCTGGAAAATCAATGGTTGCTTCTACAAACACACGCAAATCCACCAAGGCAGCATGTAACTTCTCTATTTGCTTTGAAAAAACGCCTGACAAACTGCGCGTGGCCGCGCGGGCAGCCTGCTCGGTGGTGGCATGAATCAAATCACATACCGCTTCTGCTTGATTTAAATCAAGCTTATCATTCAAAAAAGCCCGCTCAGTGAACTCCCCCGGCTTGGAGGGCTGCGCACCCAGTGTGTACACTCGTTTGAGCAATGACTGCAGTACCGCCTGCCCGCCGTGCCCTTGAAGCTCCAAGACATCCTCTCCCGTAAAAGAATGAGGCGCGGGAAAATAAAGAGCCAACCCTTCATCAATCGCATCACCTTTATCGTCCCTAAACGCCCCCAAATGAGCTTTGCGGGGTTTAGGAACGCAACCCAGCATCCCCACCGCAATTTCACTTGCTAATGGGCCAGAAACGCGCACAATCCCGATGCCACCAAGACCTGGTGGCGTGGCAATGGCCGCAATAGTGGTGCTTAATGAAGTTTTCATAAGGGAGGCATTATGACACAAGTAGGGGGGCTAATTAAAGTCTTACCCCACCTTCCTCATCACCCATGCTTGCTGAGTAATCGATAGCAAGTTGTTGACTACCCAGTACAGTACCAGACCGGCAGGGAAGCTTAAGAAAATGGCTGTAAAGAAAATAGGCATTAACATTAACACTTTTGCTTGAGTAGGATCGGCCGGAGGTGGAGACAGCTTTTGCTGCACAAACATTGATACACCCATAATAAGCGGCAATACATAATACGGATCTTTTGCCGATAAATCTTGAATCCACAACATGAATGGCGCATGGCGCAATTCAACACTTTCAATCAATACCCAATACAAAGCAATGAAAACAGGAATTTGCACCAAAATAGGCAAGCAACCACCCAATGGATTAATTTTTTCCGTTTTGTAAAGTTCCATAATGGCTTGGCTCATTTTCTGTTTGTCATCACCGTGCTTCTCTTTTAGCCTTTCCATCTTTGGCTGAATTTTACGCATGTTAGCCATCGAAAGATAACTTTTCTCTGATAATTTGTAGAATAATAATTTCACTAAAACGGTTGTCAGGATAATAGCAACGCCCCAGTTACCGAATATTTTGAAAAATTGATCCATCACCCAAAACAATCCTTGAGAAATGATCCAAAACCAACCGTAATCAATGGTGAGCTCTAAATAAGGTGCAATAGTTTTTAATAATGACGTATCTTCAGGCCCCACAAATAATTGCGCCCCTGTTTCTAACTTTTGCCCAGGCAGTACACTCAATGTTGGCCCCAACATGGCAATGCGATAAACATTATTTGCAGGTAAAAATGTTTTGAATTGATATTGCTGGTCGGGATGAGGAATGAATGCTGTTAAAAAATAATGTTGTTGCATCGCAATCCAACCGCTGTCGGTGGCAACACTTAATGTTTCTTTCGACATATCTTTATAAGTAACTTTCTGATAATGCTTTTCAGGAGTTGAAACAGCCGCGCCACTATAGGTTGAAAAGCCCAAAAACCCCGAAGAAGGCTGCGCTAGTTCCGCACGTTTGATTTGTCCATAAAATTGTCCCACCCATGGCATGGAACCACCGTTATCAATCACGTAATCAATATCGACTACATAACTTCCACGCTCAAATCGAAAGTTTTTGGTCACTTTGACGCCGTTGTGTTCCCATTGCAATGGAACAACTAATACATTTTCACCCTCTTCAAGTAAATATTCGTTTGATTCACTGTTAAACATCGCCTGGCCATTTTGTGCACTGTCTGGTCCCATGGGGCCCGCAAGACCGCTTTGAGCAATGTACAATGTCTCTGGTATCGAATTCAAAATCTCAACAGGGGGACTGTTTTTTTCTTGCGTCTTGAGATATTGCAATAATTTTGCGTTGACAATATTGCCACCGCGCTTATCAATCATCATATCCAGCACATCTGTTTTCAAATGAATAACATCATTTGAAATACTCGAAGCAGGGTTAAGTGGCGTGTCACCAGAAGAAGTAGCCGGCGTTGATAAAGAAACAGGTGGAACATCTCCTGTAGCGGCCGACGGATTTGCTGCATCAACAACAGCACTTGCCACTATAGCGGGTTTTACTTCTGGTGGATGTTCTTCTTGCCAATTTGTCCACAATAAGAAAGCAGTGAGAACCATACCAGCAATTAAAAAACTACGTTGAAAATCCATACGTCATCTTCTTCTGTTAGCGTCTAAGGGAACTGGATCATGCCCATGGCCACCCCAAGGATGACAACGCACAACCCTCCAAATACTCCACATCACCCCACGAAGTAACCCGTGCGTACGAACTGCCTCTGCCGCATACTCAGAGCAGCTGGGTGTGAACCGACAATGATACCCCAAAAGGGGGCTGATACAATAGCGATAAATCGCAATGAAGCTTAAAAATATTTGTTGAAACGCCAGATGAATTATCCTCATCTTACCTTGCTCCCAAACGCTTCAGCATTTGTTCCCAATGGCTTGCTACAATTTGCGCCTGTTCCGTATAAGGCGCTAAGCCCATAGGCTTTTTTACCACCACGACTACATCAAACCCTTCTAATTGCTGCTGATGTGCACGAAAGTATTCGCGCAATACTCGCTTTACGCGGTTACGCATAACGGCGTGTTTAATTGCTTTTTTGGGAACAGCAAGCCCTAAGCGCGCTCGAGGCAGATTATTCGCCCTGACATACAAATCGAATGACTGCCCCGTTACTTTCAATGGTTTCTTGAAAACGAAGCTGAAGTCGCCGGACGTAAGAAGCCGGCTTTCCTTCTGAAACATCAAGGTAACGTCTTAAAGTTACGCGCGAGAAGCGGTGGGCGCCAAACGATGACGTCCTTTAGCACGGCGAGCAGCTATTACCTTGCGGCCGCCTTTGGTTTTCATGCGTGCACGAAAGCCATGGGTTTTCGCCCGTCTTTTCTTTTTAGGTTGGTAGGTTCTTTTCATGAGTAACACCTGTTTAAAAACTTGAGGTGCTCATTCTAACGAATCTTTTCCTGATTTGCTAGCCTTTTTTGAGGATTTTTCACAGGGATTAATATATTTAAGTATTTTATATGAAGAACTTTATGATATTTATAAGCTTTCGCATTTTCTGTGGATAAGCCATTTAATGCTTTTAATATTAATTAGTTGAGGCCGATGCTTTGATGTGGGTAATAGGGGGTGTAGCCATATCGGCATTTGTGGATAAGTGTGGGTGTTTTCTTGGGCAGGAAAATATGGGCGGGTTATGCACATCTAATAACTCGTTACTTAACAATTTTGTTCCATGGATTGTCTACACAAATACTGCGTTCATTTTTCGACTGACCATTTTTTGCTAGACAATGTCTTCGGGTTCTAAAAGGGTTGTATGCGCTCATTTACAATAATATTATATATGTATATAAAGAAATATTATTACTATAAGGGATCGCATATTGTGTGGATAAGTTTATTTTTTTGTTATGTTTCAACAGATTAAAACGGTTTTAATTGTGGAGAAACCGATCACTCTTTTGGGGGCTAATTGGGGTAAGATGTGGATAACTCTACTTATCTCGATATAAACAAGGCGTGACCTGTTGTTATCCACAGCCCACACAGGGTACTTTACAACAACTTGCTAAGTTATTCAAAAGCTTAATAAGCTATAGCTGGGCTGTGATAATATGCACAAAAGATTGGTTAGTTTGTTTTCAGGGGGGTAATATGCCAACGTTGATAGAGCTAAAGAAAGAAATCAATGAGTTTATTCATAAGATTAATCAAGTTAAATCATTAAAAAATTCCGTCAAGGTCTTGATTATCGAAAACGAACAAAAAGACCATTGTATGGTCCAAATTCAGTGGCCTTCTACGTCGGAGCCTTTTCTACCCGAGGTTTACCGGGGAGGCTTGTCAGAGCTTCATGCAACCTTCTTGCAAAAGGTAGGGAGCGCCGGTAATGAGCCATACTTCTTGGGGCATGATTTGGCTCAAGTGTTGTTTAGCAGTTGTAAAATGAGTGAGCTGCATGCGCCTGTCCCCAGCGCCTCAACAACCGTTGCGCGAAATGCAGCAGAAATGTTGGTGAGCGCTGAAGCCATTAAAAGGCACTTTGACTCGGCAAGGTTTGATGATCTGTTTTTTGAAACTAACCTCATGCTGCTAACATTACGAGAGTATTGTGCAACTGTTCTAAAGGATAGTGGATGTTCATTTTCTTTTGCGCCGGATATATCTGGTGCAGGGACAGAGACGCCTGTGTTAACGTTAGGCATTAAGATTTCTGGAGATAATCGAATTAAGGTTATAGAAAAATTAGGCGATCTTTGTCACACTGCAGGTTTTATTTCACCGCATGGTCGCATGACTCCTAATTTCCATCAGTTCAATTGTAAGGAGCTGTCGAATGAGGTTGTTGCATTTAAGATAAGCAGCGAAGGAAGCACTCATAAAGTGGGTGGTTCGTATCGTACGCCTTCTTCTTTGCTGATTGAACACACATTAAAAGAAATGCTAAATGTAAAAGATTTTCATGTGAATAAAGTTTTTATGCACGAGGATTTATTATTTGTGGTGCTTCCTAAAGATGAGCAAACTGCGCTGTTTTCATCTTTAAAAGATTTGTGTATCCCCCAAGACCAAGTAAACTCATTTACTAGAAGCCTGTCGGGGTTAAGTGGCCTGCTATCGGAACAACAAGATCTTAATTTCATTTGCATCAAAGATACCTCTTCTCATTTTGAGCAGCTTATGAAAGAGGTATCGTTGTTTCAAGGGAAACGGGCAGGGTGCCCCATTCCATAAGTTGATGCCATTGCCTAAACGCTTATGCTTTATATTAATCCTGCCACACCAAGCGCTAAGCAAATGATAACGCCAAAAGGCATCCATCTTGTATTCACTTTGTCTTTCACAAACGCATGCACTGTGAGCAAAATAAAAACGGGATAACATGCAATAATAACAGGTGAAAAATACGCCATTAATTCGTTAAAACCTAGCAAGCTCATGCCGTATGCAATGGCAATGGTAAATAATAAACAATGTGTATCTGAGATTTTGCGCGTGTAATGCCTCACAAAATGATGCAAATAATCCGCGAAAATTTTAGACAATGCACATGCTGTGGTAATGCACGCCGAAGCAATAATAATACCTGCAACACCAATAAATTTTTCCGGCAACATTTTTGCGCTCAACAAAATTAATAACGCTTGTTTTAAATCTAATGACAGCATGCTCGCGTCTGCTTGTTTGTGGCTGATGTACGCAAGACCAATATATACCAAGCTTAATAATAAGCCTGCAACGCAAGATGCTTGTATCACGTGCTTTTTAAAATGTGTGTGCGATAAATCTTTACTTTGATGCCGTAATTGTACATAAATAAATTGTCCAAACACCAATGCTGCAATGGCATCGAGTGTGAAATATCCCTCTTTTAATCCAAAGGAAAATCCTTCGGCGTGGTCTAATGCGATCGTATTTGTTGCGGGAGTGAAAATGCCTGCTGCAATAATCCATCCTAATAAAATCAGCATTAATGGCGTGAAAAATTGACCCATTAGCCGCAACATGGTATTCGTGTTGAGCGATAAAATGGCAATCAAAATGCAATACCCTAACCCGAATACTTCCGGTGAAACAGGAATAATTGTTTGAGAAATGGCAGAGTGTGCAACAGATACTGTTCTAGGCACAACCAAAAAAGGCCCTAATAAAAACAGGCAGAGTAATAATAAAAGTGCGCCGCCCCATTTCCCTGCACGCGCAAAATATGCTTTTTGTTCACCGCGATACTCTACCATTGCAAGTACCGCTGCCATGGGTAAAGCAACTGCTGTGAGTAAGAGCCCGGTAATGGCAGGGATTAACCCAGTGCCTGCTTTCATACCCACAAATAATGGGAACACGACGTTGCCTGCTCCAAAAAACATCGCAAACAAACCAAGTCCCGTGGTGAAATAAGAGGCAGGCTTCATGAGTGAGGGCTCCAAAAAAGTAGACATTATGGCATTCTTGGTGCGTAGAGATCAACAACAGTACTTCAAAACAAGGTATACTGAATATCGTTTTGGGCATGGGAGGGGCCAATGTCTGGCACACTGTCTCTGTGGCATCAGTGCTTACAGTTCTTAGAAGACAAGCTTACACCAACTGATTATCATACGTGGATTTTTCCGTTGCAAGCAGAAATGCTCGAAGAAGGGCTTTGTCTGTTTGCGCCTAACCGTTTTATTTGCGGGTACGTGGAAGATAACTATCTCGTTATGATAAAAGCGTGGATGCAACAGTTTTGTCCGACGAACCCTCCTGATGTTGTGTTGAAAATGGGAAGAAAATCGAATGGAATGGCCGCGATTTCTGCAGAGCCTGCGGCTTCTTTTATTACAACAAAGGTTGTTCCTACTAAAACGAATGCCATGACGTTCTCATCTGCAGATAATCTTAACAAAGAATTTACGTTTGAAAATTTCGTAGAAGGCAAATCTAACCAGCTGGGGCGGGCCGCGGCAATACAGGTTGCTGAAAACCCGGGCACAGTGTACAACCCGCTTTTCATCTATGGAGGCGTAGGCCTTGGGAAAACGCATTTGATGCACGCTATTGGTAATATGATATTAGAACGTGATCCTCAGGCAAAAATATTGTATAGGCACTCAGAGCGCTTTGTGGCGGACATGGTGAAAGCCTTACAAAATAACCAAATCGGGGAGTTCAAAGATTTTTATCGTTCGCGCAACGTCTTGATGGTGGATGATATTCAATTTTTTGCTGGTAAAGAGCGCTCACAAGAAGAGTTATTTCATACATTGAATGCGTTACTTGAGGGGCGCCAACAATTAGTGATTGCCAGTGATCGTTACCCTAAAGAAATCACAGGATTAGAAGAGCGTTTAAAATCACGCTTTGGCTGGGGGTTGACGGTGGCTGTAGAGCCGCCAGAGTTGGAAACGCGAGTAGCTATTTTAATGAGCAAATCCCAAGCAATGGGGCTTGAGTTATCTTACGATGTCGCCTTCTTTATTGCAAAACGGGTGCGTGCCAACGTGCGTGAATTAGAAGGCGCCTTAAAACGAGTCATGGCGAATGCGCGTTTTACAGGGAAAGAAATTACTATCGAATTTGTGAAAGAATCTTTGAAGGACTTGTTAGCTTTGCAAGACAAGCTTGTTACGATTGAAAATATCCAAAAAACAGTGGCTGAGTATTTCAACATTAAAGTGGCTGATTTGCTATCGAAGCGTCGTTCTCGCTCTGTGGCTCGCCCTCGACAGTTGGCGATGGCGCTGGCAAAAGAGTTAACAAATCATAGCTTGCCAGAAGTGGGTGATGCATTTGGTGGTCGCGACCATACTACCGTATTGCATGCCTGCCGTACTATTAAAGCAATGTTGGAATCTGATGGGCAAATTCAGGAAGATTGGACAGATTTGGTACGAATCTTGTCTTCTTAATGTCGTTAATTTCGGCGAAAATCGGAGTTTATCATGGAATTTACAATAAAATGCGAGAAGTTGCTTAAGTTGGTTCAGCAGGTGTCGGGGGTGGCTGAAAAAAAACAACATATGCCGATACTGTCAAACGTGTTGATCTGTGTTGAAAATTCACAAATTTCGTTGAACGCCTCCGATCTTGAAGTTGAGCTAATGGTAAAGGATGCGCTTGAAGGACAATTCACCTCTGGAGAGGTCACTGCTCCCGCAAGAAAAATTTTAGATATTTGCAGAAGTTTGGCGGAGAACGACGATATTCATTGCAAATTAGAAGGAGAAAGGCTCATTTTGCGTAGCGGTCGTGCGCGCTTTGTCCTAGCAACCCTCCCTGCCGCGGATTTCCCTGCTATTCAAAGAAATTCAGCGAAAATCTCTGCAAAGTTTCCTCAGAGCATATTGCGCCAGATGATGATGGCCACACGATTTGCCATGGCAAATAACGATTCCCGTTACTATCTAAATGGGATGCTGTTCGAGACAGATCGAGGAATTTTAAGGATGATCGCCACAGATGGGCACAGACTTGCGGTCAATGAATACGCTACCCCTCTTTTTCCTGCAGACCCTCCCGTCCATGTGATTGTCCCTCGCAAGGCGGTAACAGAATTATTATCATTACTAAATGATACAATGGATCTTGTTGGGGTGCAAATCGACGACAATACCCTCAAAATCACGTCAGATCGACACGAATTTATCACAAAACTAATAGAGGGACGCTTCCCAGATTATAAGCGCGTCCTTCCCCCTCCTGCCACCATGGAGCTTGGGTTAGATCGGGACACTTTAAAACAAGGGTTAATGAGAGCCGCAACATTATCAAATGAGAAGAATCGCGGCGTTCGTCTGCTATTAAGCGGCGATTTGCTTCGAATTGTTGCAAACAACCCCGAACAAGAAGAAGCCGAGGCGGCGATACATTTGCCTTATCAAGGAAATCCTTTCGAAATTGGTTTTAACGCAGGGTATTTATTGGACGTGTTGAACACCTTGCCGCCAGGAAACGTGTGTCTAAAGCTGATTGATCCCAGTTGTTCTGCAGTGATTTCAGGGGAGCCTTTGCCAGGCATGACTCATTTTCATGTGGTAATGCCGTTGAGACTGTGAGCGCTTGATTGCTTGCTAATGGATTTTTTGCGTGGAACGCGGATGATGCGGGGAAGCTCCGCGGGTCGGGGGTTTTATAAATGACGCTTGAAGTCTTACAGTGCAACCATATACGCAATTTATCTTCTGAGTGCATCACCCTCTCCCCTGGGCTTAATTATTTTTACGGTGACAACGGGGCTGGAAAAAGCTCTATTCTTGAAAGCATCTATATATTAGGTACGGGCAAATCATTTCGTGCTTCCCAGCTGTCTACAGCGATCTCTCATGGAAAAAAAACGTGTCAAATCGGTGCTCGGGTGCTATTGGACGATGGTCTGGTTTGCACACTGAAGTGCATTAAAAATGCACATGAGAAATATAGTTACCTCATTAATGATGAACCTGCTGGTTCTATTGCTGCACTTGCACAACTGCTTCCGGTTCAAATTCTCAACTTGGAGGGTTACCAACTGCTTGCTGATCCTCCTGAAGAGCGGCGTCGATGGCTGGATTGGTTAATGTTCCACGTGGAACCTTCTTTCCATGCGGTTTGGCGAGAGTACCATCGTTTATTGAAACAACGCAATGCAGCATTGCGTGCTTCTGGAGGTGCGCGTTCTGATTTGTCTTTATGGACAAGTTTATTAGCTGCAGCAGGCCAAAAGTTACATGAAATACGTTGCTCCATTTTAGATGTCTGCTTACCTTCTTTTTTAATTGCGTTAGAAGGGCTGCCTGGTGTCTCTGATTTGAGACTACTCTATGAGCCGGGCTGGACAAAAGGGACAAGCCTAGAGGAGGCTTTGCTGGCTTCTTCTGAGCGGGATATGTTTTTAGGGTTCACACACGCGGGCCCACATCGTGCTGATTTGAAAATCAAAGTAAACGAAAAACCTGCTGCGCAAGTGTTGTCTACTGGGCAACAAAAAACATTTGTAACAGGCTTACAATTGGCGCAAGTATCCTGGATGATAGAGCAGACAGGAAAACGTCCAACATTATTGATAGATGACCTGCCCTCTGAGCTAGATAAAGGTGCGCGAGCTTTATTAAATGAGCGTTTGTCTATATTAGATGCCCAAATTTGTTTAACGAGCGTAGAGAAAATAGATCTTGGTGGTGAGCGTGAGCGTGCGGTGTTCCACGTGGAACATGGAGCGGTTACGGTTGTTTAAGATGATTACGCAGGAAGAAAACCCCCGCATATTGTGCTTGCGCATGGAATAAACTCCGCGAATCGGGAGTGTTTCACCAATAACATTGCTAATAGCCCCCTTTTAAGAGGCAGGCGGGCGCGGAGCATGAGACGAGGTTTTCTTGCACAAGATACTTGCTTCACTGCTCTCCTTGTAGTTCCACGTGGAACATGCGATCCTTACCTTGGCCCCATCGATCTTTACGGGACATTAGATCTCTTTTCTTGTCCTCTGTGACATGAGAATCCCGCTTCGCAGCTGTGCTGCTCACCTACCCTCTAAAAGCTTGGCCCGGATTTGATCTAGGCATTGCTCTGGACTTGATGCTGACGGGGTGGTCGGTTTCCGCTTTCGCGGGGGAATAAACTCCACGAATCGAGAGGTTTCTTGCATGATCTGCTCTCCAGCCCATCGATTTTCCTCATGGTTCCACGTGGAACATTCGCCGCCTCACTAAAGCTCAATAAACTCCCATCCTTACGCGAATATGGCTTGCCTGCTATCTTATCATCCGCTACCCCGGCTCTGTGCTAAACAAAACCTTCAAATTATTAAATCGCAATACGGATAAACTAAAAGCGCAAAATACGAATCTCTATTTTTATCTATTAGCGCTCACATTTATCGTAATGTTGGCCGCCATCAAATTCAATGATTAAATTTGCAGATTTTGCATAAAAATCCACAATAAAAGGCCCTATGGGCTTTGGACGGGTGAAACTTGTGTTTAAGCTTTGTTTTTTTCCTAAAAAACGCCACAGTAATTTTTCTGCAGCAGTTTGATTGTTTCTCAATTTTCTAAAAAATGCTTTTTATAGTTAAGCATGTGCTGTTCCTTTTTAGCTTGGCCCAGATTTGATCCGGGCGGGGCAGATTCGCGCAGGGAATCGGGGGTTTTTTTGTGCGATCTACCCTAGCTTTCTGCTTTTCTTTCATTGTTCCACGTGGAACATCCTTGCTTACTTCGGTCCTCTTGATCTTTGCGGTATGCTGGGTATCATTTCTTGTAGTGTAGGGGCGGCATGGAAGGCTCTATGAATGCTATTCGCTCTGTCAATGCTTGAGAAAGGACTTTTACGCGCCCTTTATAGTCATTTGCTTCAATTTGTTGTTAAGATTCGCCCGATTGAGTAATGATCGAAAAAAAGGGGCTCATGTTTACTTAAAAACGTATCAATAATTTCCTTTGCTTCAAGACTTCTTTAAAGCTTGATTTTTTCCATACTCCCTTTGTCGAAGTGTCGTTAAAATGCCTTGCATATGTATCCCTTGCCCTCTAGAGCATAAGTTAGTTAAGTGTTGATATTCACCTCTTTTCGTAATCACTTTTCCCCTTTTGAGGCAAAAAATGGTAGAATGTCAAGGCCCGCTTTATAGGAGCAGCCCCTTGTTTTAACACAGGAAATGCCATGAGTCACGAACCCCCACACGCATATGATTCTACCAGTATTAAGGTCCTCAAAGGGCTGGATGCTGTTCGCAAACGCCCTGGGATGTACATTGGGGACACTGATGATGGCTCTGGCCTTCATCACATGGTGTTTGAAGTTGTAGATAATAGCATTGATGAAGCTTTAGCCGGCTATTGTACTCATGTTACTGTTGTTATTCATGCAGATGGCTCTGTTTCTGTTCGTGATGATGGGCGCGGGATTCCCGTAGATATCCATAAAGAAGAAGGACGCTCCGCTGCTGAAGTGATCATGACCATACTTCACGCTGGCGGTAAATTTGATGACAATGCGTATAAAGTTTCTGGTGGTTTGCACGGCGTGGGTGTGTCGGTGGTAAATGCCCTATCAGAAGTGCTATATCTGAAGGTTCGTAAAAACGGAAAAGTGCATGAGCAAGTATACCATTTGGGGGAGCCTGACGCGCCGCTAGCGGTTGTGGGAGAAACGAACGAAACGGGTACAGAAATTCGTTTTAAACCCAGCCATGAAATTTTCAGTAACATCCTTTTTTCTTACGATATTTTGGCCAGACGTTTACGTGAGCTTGCGTTTTTAAATAAAGGCGTGAAAATTATTCTGAAAGATGAGCGCGATGATCAGAATGATGTTTTTGAATATGAAGGCGGCACACAGGCGTTTGTTGAATATTTAAATCAAAACAAAAAACCCATTCACCAAGATGTGATTTATTTTTGCGGTGAAAAAGATGGGATCGGTGTTGAATTAGCAATGCAGTGGAACGAAGGTTTTCAAGAAACTGTATTTTGCTACACGAATAATATTCCTCAACGAGATGGGGGAACCCACTTGGTGGGTTTCCGCGCAGCGCTTACGCGCACACTGAATGGATATATTGAGCGTGAAGGTTTTGCTAAAAAAGCAAAGGTAAGTACAGTAGGAGATGATGCGCGAGAAGGTTTGGTTGCGGTATTATCAGTAAAGGTGCCGGATCCTAAATTTTCATCTCAAACAAAAGATAAATTAGTATCATCCGAAGTTCGGCCTGTTGTTGAAAATTCTGTGGCTGAATATTTAAATGATTTTTTATTAGAAAGACCTGCAGACGCACGTATTATTGTCACAAAAATGATTGATGCTGCGCGCGCGCGCGAAGCAGCACGCCGCGCACGTGATATGACGCGGCGCAAGGGCGCATTAGATATTGCTGGCTTACCTGGAAAATTAGCAGATTGCCAGGAGCGTGATCCTGCTTTATGCGAATTATTTTTAGTTGAAGGTGACTCGGCAGGCGGATCTGCAAAACAAGCGCGCAACAGAAAAACACAAGCTATTTTGCCGTTAAAAGGTAAAATTTTGAATGTTGAAAAAGCACGATTTGATAAAATGTTGGCATCACAAGAAGTGGGCACTTTAATTACTGCGTTAGGGTGTAGCATTGGGCGCGAAGAATTTAATCCAGATAAATTGCGTTATCATCGCATTATTATCATGACTGACGCGGACGTTGACGGATCACACATTCGCACATTATTGCTAACATTTTTTTACAGACAAATGTTGCCCATTGTTGAGCGTGGGCATATTTATATTGCACAACCGCCATTATATAAAGTAAAGCGCGGCAAACAAGAGCAGTATATTAAAGACGATGAAGCCATGCAAAATTTTTTAATTCAATTGGCATTGGATGATGCACATTTTCATGTGAATAAAGAAGCACCTGCACTATCACCTGCTGCGCTTGAAAAATTGTTAGAAGCTTATCGTGATGCCATGAAAATGATGGTGCGTTTGACGCATCGTTATCCAGAGCGTTTTTTAGAAGCTACTATTCATGTGGCGCCTTTAAAATCAGAAGATTTATTAGATGCTGGAAAACGAGAAGCATGGTCAAAAAATATTTTATCTTATGTGGAAAATATTCAAGCGAATAGTCACCGATATGAACTATCGTGGCATGAAAACAAAGAAAATCGCAGTTATGAATTACGCATTCAAGAAACAGTGCATGGCGTGGAATCACATTATGTTGTTGAGAAAAACTTTTTTGATTCAAGAGATTATGCGCAACTACTTACATTGGGTGAAAATATCACACATTTATGTGAAGTAGGTGCATACATTCGCCGTGGTGAAAAACGTTGCGAAGTCGCGAATTTCAAAGAAGCATTTGATTGGTTGTTGAATGAAGCAAAAAAAGGTTTAGGCATTCAGCGTTATAAAGGTTTGGGGGAAATGAACCCTGAACAATTATGGGAAACAACGATGGACCCGTCAACACGCCGCATGTTAAAAGTAACCATTGAAGATGCGGTGGCAGCTGATCAATTGTTTACAACATTGATGGGTGATGAAGTAGAACCGCGGCGCGATTTTATTGAAAAAAATGCGCTACAGGTTGAGAACTTGGATGTTTAATTAAAGTTAATTGATTAGTTCACTACCAGCTGTTGGTACTGGGTGTTGACGGATAATGAAGTGCCGGCATTTGTGTCGGAGAGGGTTAATTTGTTTCGTACAGGTGGAGGGTTGTTTAGCCTGTACCAGCGCTCATAACTGTAATGAGAAAGCTGCATGCGCAGCAGGCTTGTAAATGGAGGGGCTGGGGTTTTTCCAAAGAGGGGGCGGAATGTCAACGGCCCCAGAGGCACGCCCCAGAGCCTATCTTCACAGCATTCGCTTAAGCACGTCTTTCTTATCATAAAAACGGTGTTTAAGAACCGCGCCCAGGTGGATGACAAGCACACCTATTAATGTAAATGCAAATACCTTATGGAGGGTACGAAAAGTACTGGAGAAATGATCGTTTTTGGGCACAAGATCAGGGAATGTGAATAACCCAAAAAATGAAACACCCGTTCCTTCCGTATAAGAAGCCGACATAATATAGCCGCATAATGGAATGAGGATCATCAAAGCGTATAAAAGATAATGACTTAATCTTCCAGCACGGTGTTCAAATGCTGTTAAGCCCGGCGCAGGTGGTGGAACAGTGCTTTTATGGCGCACTAATATGCGCAGACATACTAATCCTAAAATTAACATACCAAAAGATTTATGCCAAAAATACCAATCGTATTTATGCGGTGCGTCGGTGGGCAAGCTCGCCATGTAAAGACCCACCGTGAGTAAACATAAAATAATGATCGACATTGTCCAGTGGATAATTCTCATGGGTAGAGGGTATTTCATCAAAAGCTCCTTGATATTGGTATAGAGTGTAATTCATTGAGCACGTTTATGCAAAGAGATCTTCTAAGGTTACAATGCCCTAAATAAATGGTTCGTTCTAGCGTGCTTGGCTGTGTGTTTCAAGGCTGGGGCAATTACGATCAATAGATTTAAGGCAGATCCAGTTATTATTTTAATGGTACGATTCTTTGGAACTTTATGCTGCGCTTTTTCGTCGCCTTTTGCCTCTTGAAATAAAGTGAGTGTTAACTGTGGCATCATATGGTATTCTTTAAGTAGCACAGTGGGGTCAGGCTTAACATTTTATTCCAAATAATTGGGAGTTTTTATAATGAAAAAATCAATTAGATTGATAATCATCGGGATAATGGCGTTTTTATTGGTAGGTTGTGTCGCAATGCAATCCAGCGTGCCGCTGAACTATCAAATGCCAGCACCTAGCGAAAATGCTCGGTTTTCGCAAAAACATGTGGCGTTACAACTCGCTGAAACACAAGATAATCGTGCTATGAGCGATCCAACAGTTATCGCACATAAAAAGAATATGTATCAGATGCAAACATCAGGCACTTATTCGGCTGAAAAACCAGTGGCAGATGTGGTGAATCAAGCGTTGCATGAAAGCTTAAGTCAAGTGGGCTACCAAGTAAACCAGAGCTCTGCACGCTATAAATTAGAATCAATACTAGAAGAAGTGGAATTAACATTTGTTGCAGGCGATATCAGTACGCTTGTTTATGCAAGCACGCAGATCAATTTGCAATTGGTTAATGAAAATACGGGCGAAATATTATGGCAACAAAATATCAGCGGAAAAGCGCGTGCTGAGTCAATGGCATTTACGAGCATAAATACCGCTGTTAAAAAAGCATTTAATACTTCGATTACGAATGCAATGCATCAATTACAAAGTTCAAATACTTTTTACTCCTCGTTGAATAAATAAATACTTAATATTAAGAGACAAAATGTAGCATTAGACATTTATTCTTTTAAAACAATTATGTGATTCGATCCAGAAAGCAGATCTTTTCATTAATAATAAACTTTATACTCAAGCTCATTCAGAATTGATGTCGTTTCTTAATGAATATTTGATGCATGGAGGCTACTTATAGAAGTGAAATGGACTACTCAATTACGATCAACAGATTTAAAGCAGATTCAACATTATTTTAATGGTATAATTCTTTGGAACTGCTCAGAAGAATAATTTTTTCATGAAATACTTGTTGTTCCTTTGTCTAAATTTTTATTAAAGGAGTCATTATGAATGTAGGACTTACGCAAAATGATAGAATTCCATCCACAGCCTGCACATTTTCCTCAGTACAAATTCAAACTCCATTAGGCGATATGTTTGCCATTGCAGATAAAGATGCGTTGATATTATTGGAATTTAAAGAAAGTAAAAAGTTTGAAAAAGAAATAAAAAAATTGCAAAAACATACACCGTTTACGCTGGGCACAGAAGTTACAGCGCCGTTGCATCAAATTCAGCAAGAGTTGGCAGAGTATTTTGCAGGCATGTTGCGTGTTTTTAAAACACCGGTCCGTTTATTAGGGACAGATTTCCAACAAGCGACTTGGCGTGCGTTGCAAACAATTCCGTGCGGTGAAACACGCAGTTACGCTGAGGTAGCAAATATTGCAGGGAAACCGGGTGCAAGCCGTGCGCTGGGAAATGCAAACGGTGCGAACCGATTGACCATTATTGTGCCGTGCCATCGTGTGATTCAGGGTAATGGGACGTTGGGCGGATATTCTAGTGGGCTAGACCGCAAAAAATGGTTGCTGGCGCATGAGGGGTGTATTGGCTTTTCTTAAAAATATGCTATCATTATGATATCAAAAGGAGAAAATATGCCTGATTTGCTCATTCGTAACTTAGACAGCAGCACGATTAACTCTTTGAAATTATTAGCAAAAAAGCATCATCGATCATTGCAGGGGGAGTTAAAATGCATTATTGAAACTGCTACCAAAGTGTCTTTTGCTGACGCTGCAAAAATAAGCGCTGCTTGGCAGCAACGTTTATCGGGAGGGGCGTTTAGTGACAGTGCTTCATTAGTGCGAGAGGATAGAGATACCCGGTGAAAACAGTAGTAGTCGACGCATGTGTTGCTATTAAATGGTTTATTCCAGAAAATTACACTTTACATGCACAAAATTTGTGGAAAAAAAACACTAAATTATTAGTGCCAAATTTGCTTTTTGCTGAGATAGGGAATATTCTTTGGAAAAAGCAGCGTTTCAAAGAAATATCTAAAGAGGACGCATGTCAAATCTTATCAGATTTTCAACGTCTACCCCTCGAGAGCTGTGCTATTGAACTATTGCTGAATGATGCATGGCAAATAGCAATAACATATCAGTGCACTTTCTATGATGCACTGTATGTTGCTTTGGCGTTAAAAGAAGAATGTTTGCTGGTAACTGCTGATCAAAAATTATTTAATATATTGCAAGATACGCCTTTGGCGAAGCTAATGATTTGGATAGAAGATATCCCTTAATATTTATAAGCCGGATCCATATGGATACGGATGCTCTGGCCCCACCAATACTTCTATTGCCTTTTCTTTGCTCAGTGCATTCAGCCAAGCTTCATTATCACCTGGAAAATGACTGGGTTTTCCATGAAATATTGCTGTATCTTCTACGCGAGTGGGCCAAGCAAAAGGTAAGCGACCTTCAAAAGAAGTTTTTCCAAATAATAAGTCGGCCACAGCCGGGCCGCCTTCACTGCCTGGGATAAAGCCTGCTATAAAAGCATCGCTGTTGTTTAGCGCATCAACCACTAGCGGACGCCCTGAGAAAAATACAGTGATTACTTTGTACCCTTTTTGCTTTAAATCTTTTACCAATTGTTCATTTGCAGCATATTCTTCACGAATGGTTTTATAGGCAATGGTTTGCCTCCCGCCTTTTACATCGCCGGTATGAATATCGCCATACCATTCTGCGTAAGGATGTTCTCCCATGACAACCAGTGCTGTTTTAGCTTTGACAGCACAAGCAGTATTTTTTTCATATTCGCAAATGGCAATGTTTTTATTTTCCAGCGCATCCAATACCGTAATGGTTTGAGGATAATCTGCTTTATTGTAGAAAGGGTTGTTATCTGATCGTTTAAAGCCTTGCCAATATAAACTCCAGCCGCCGACCTGCATTGCGGGGCTGTTGAGCGCATTTCCTGCAACCAACAAAGGTGTTTCTTCAGTGAATTGTGTTGTTGCTAATGGCAAAGTTTGCTCGTTGTTTTTCATTAATACCATGGATTTTTCTGCTAATATTTTAGCAAAATTTTTCCATTTGTTAAGTGATTTTTGAGCATCATCAATAGAAGCATAACCAAACGCGGAGTAAGTTTGCGAGGGTTTATAAGATGAATTTTCCGCAAAAAAACCCAGTCGATATTTCACACGTAAAATACGGCGCACGGCATCATCAATGCGATCCATGGAAATATGACCAGTTGAAATATGTTGTATGGTGTTGTTGTAGAAATTTTTCCATGCATTAGGTTTATCAAAACCAAACATGAATAAATCAATGCCAGCATTAATCGCTGCGGGGCAATCATTCACCGAGCAGCCTTCTACTGCCGCAAACCCTTCCCAATCAGTCACAACAATACCATCAAATTGTAAGCGATCTTTTAATATTTCTTGGATCAAATAATGATCAGCATGTAATTTTCCGTTTTGCCAACTGCTCAGAGAAACCATGACGCTCATTGCGCCTGTAGTAATCCCCGAAAAATAACCCGGCGCGTGTAAATTGATCAACATTTCTTCACTATATTCATTTAAACCGCGATCAGTGCGAGGATATGTATAAACGGTATCTGTGGGGTCAAAGCCAGCGTCAATTGCTTTGGTGACATAACCTGTTCCAGTGGTTGTTCCACCATCCCCTACAAAATGTTTCAATGTAGCTGCGATGCGTTGGGGATTGCCGTTAGTATCTGTCCATGGTTTTTGTATACCTACTACAGCAAAAGGTGTAGATTCGTATTGAATAATAGGATTTTCAGAGAGGCTTTCGTAAGTGCGGCCCCAATGAGTGTTGCGTGCCACGGTCACTGTTGGCCCAAAAATTTGCCGAAATCCTTGCAGTGCCACCTGTTCGCGGGTTGCTTCATACATTTGTTCAAGCAACATAAGATTTTTCGGGTTACCTACTAATGCTGCGCCTAATCCAATATTATGCGGAAAAAGTGTTGCACCGTGAATAGCGCCTGCCCCGTGCATGGCATCTGTTCCCCATAATATAGGAATGGGAGCGGCATTGTTATGCCATAATGCCTTCATGGATGCGTCCCAATAGGCATCTGCCAATTCACCCCAACAACTCAAGCTCAAATAGGTAGCTGTTCGGCATTTAAGGGAAACAGCGTTTTTCCCATGTATATGAAACGTTGCTTGCCCGCCAGCGTGTAACATCGCACCCAGTTTATATGCAGAAGCGGTTTCAGGCGTGACAGCATTATGCTCCACCATCAACATTTGTGCTATTTTTTCTTCCACACTCATTTGCGCAATGCGTTGCTCTACAAAGCTTTTCTCTGCAGGAACGGTGATTGGGGAAGGAAGCGTGGGCCAGGTTTCGTACCAAGCAAGCGGTTTCCCCTGACAGGCCAGGCTAGTAAACCCGAGTAGGGATAGGATGGAGATGCGTGAGAATAATGGTATTGCCATATTCAAGATCCTTACATGCAACGGGTTTCTGTATTATATCCATATCTTGTTGCTTTAAGAAATAGTTTAAACCGCTTGGTAGGTTAAAATTAGCTAGTTAGTCTGCTTTATCTGGTTCAAATATTAACGAGTTAGCCGTGATGTGATTAACGAAAAATTAATATCATGGACATTTGCATAAGATTCCTTTATGCTTGAAGAAGTTTTGGGTATTCTAAGGTTGTGGAAAATGAGACAATTAGTTATCACATGGGTTATTTGGTTAGTATTCTTGCCGGCTTTTGCGGTAACGGAAGGCCAATTAGGCATACAAGATATTCCCCTGGGCCCTGATGCGATCGTCATGCAAGACAGCTCAGGTCAAGACGTTGTGGTTGTTTTTTACCGGCTACAAGGCGATTCGCAGCGCGCAGCTTTTGTGGTGGGGCGGGCTCAGGCTGATTCTGCAAAATTAATATGGGATGACGCCCCGTATACGATCAAATCAACAGTGATGATGGCAGGTGGTTTTTCACCTGCGCCAGTGTTGTTGAATAATAAATTGTATTTATTTGGCCGCAATCGCACTCATGGAGATGGCAGACATTTTATTTATAATTATTTTGAAAATTTAGATGATTTGATTGCTCATACTACTGATGGAGATAAAGATCGCCCTTTCCAAGATTTAGGTATAAAGGGACATCAGGACCACGATCATCTCTCTGCAGCTGCAGTGCCAGGAGATGATGCAATTTTGTTGGCTTATCATGCGAAACACGAGACTAAAAAAAACGGAAAAACAGTGCCCTCTTCTTTGCGTTGTGAGCCCAAACAAAATAGTGCTTTATTATCGTGCCAGCACGTGTTAGTGGAGAGTCACAAACACAAGCAGCCTGCAGAACTTGTTCCCATTTCTTTTCCTGATGACAGCACAGCAGTGTTGTGGTTAATGCGGGATGATAAATATTTAGGGGTGCATCATTATGATGAGCACCAAAATACATGGATGAATTTTCAGAGTTCCGCAAAATTAAATTTGCCGCCTGAAATGCCTGTGGGCGCGGTGAGCTTTAATCACGAATTGTATTTATATTATAAAGAAGATAAAAAATCAGCACCTATCATGATGACAAAAGCGTCTGTGGTGACAAAAGAGCCGGTCCATGATGAAGCATCGCCGTCTGAGCCAGTAGTATGGAGTAAGCCTATCAAATTGCACGACCCTGAAGGAAACTTATTAATGACAGCAGAGGTTGTTAAGCCAATCGTATATCATGATCGCATTTATATCTTTTATTTAAGAAATATACCGGATCAGCAAGAAACCGGGGTTGGCGCTGGACCAAACGGGCCTCGCCCGCAGCCTATTACAATTTCGTTTCCAGATGAAGTTTTTTATTGGGTTAATGAAGAAAAGAGGAATGGAAATGATTAAAAAACTATTGTTGTTGTGGGTATGTAGCATCATTGCACTCCCCTTATTTGCATCAAATGCGCCTATGGTGAGTGGGCTCGTGGGTGGTAATGGCGAAATCCAAAAGAAACTTCCTTTAGGGCCAGATGCGATTGTGATGAAAGATAGCATTGGCAACGATGTGTTAGTTGTTTTTTATCGACTAAAAGGAAGTTCCCAAAAAGTAGGATTTATTGTTTCTCGAGGAGTCGGTGAGAATGGCGCTAATTTATTATGGGATAAACCGCACGTATTAAAAGAAGAAGTGATGAAAGCCGGTGGATTTTCTCCAGCGCCTGTGATGCTGGACGGAAAGTTGTATTTATTTGGTAGAGAGAGGGAAAAAAATGATGGAAGAGATCTTATCTACAATTCTTTTGAAAATGTAGAAGATTTGATTGCTCATACTGAAGAAAGATCAGGTGATCGCTCTTTCAAAGAGTTGGGAATAAAAGGCCATAAAGAATTTGATCACTTATCTGCTGCTGTTGTTGATGGTGCTGTTTTGTTAGCATATTATGAAAAAAACGAGAAAAAAACATCTGCAATGCCTTTTTCTTCATCACGGTGCACACCCAAGAGTACCAATACAGATTTGCTCTCTTGTAAAGATGTCACTGTGCCGACTTCTAAATACCAGGCACCTACTGTGATCACACAAGTCACTGTCAATGGAGCGCTTGAAACATTGTTATTTGTGAAAGATGGTGAGAATACTTGGGATATATTTCAGCTCAATTCCGCGCATAATGAGTGGGTCGAATCTCATAGTATCTTTTTATATGACTTAAAAGGTTTTCTGCCCATGGGAATGGTTGAGGTTAATGGAAATCTACATGTTTATTACAATAGTAAAACAGCAAATATTTTGGAAACACATGTTGTGTCAGATGAAATTTTTTCTCCTGATGCTTCATGGACAATAGCTACAAGAAAGAAAGGTATGGGCGGGGAGGCATTTGAAAGTATTGATGCTGTGAAGCCCATTATTTTTGGTGATCGGGTCTATGTGTTTTTTAAGGATCTTTATTGTAATTTTTACGACAAATATGGTTGTGCTGAATATGCAGATAAATTGTATTATTTCAGCGATATTGAAGTAAAGTGATTGAGAGGGAAATAAAAAATGCTCAAGCGATTAATAAGTTTATGGATGTTGAGTTTTTCGGTGGTTGCAGGTGCCGCTACTACAGAGGCTCGCATAGGTAATAGTGTTATCAATGCTCCAGTTGGACCTGATGCGGTTGTGATGAAAGATGCCGCAGGGAGTGACGCATTAGTTGTCTTTTATCGTTTAGAAGGAAAAGATCAGGTTGGTTTCGTCATATCAAAAGAGGCAGCGCCGGACAGTGGCGCGTTGAAATGGGAAGACGAGCATTATGTGCTTAAAAACACTGTGATGGTGGCCGATGGTAATCCCCCTACGCCGGTGCTTTTGGGCGACAGATTATATTTGTTTGGTCGAGATCGCACGCATGGGGATGGCAGACATATTATTTACAATTCTTTTGTCAATCTTGAGGATTTAATTACACATACTCGTAGCGGCGCGGGTAATCGTGAGTTTAAAAATGTGCATGTTGGTATGGATCCAAACCCCTTACCTATTCGTGGCCATGAAGAATTGGCCTATTTTGCTGCAGCTCCAGTAGACAATAGCATTGTATTCACTTATTACGAGAGGAACAAAAAGAAATCAAGCTTACCTTTTTCTTCAGCACGTTGTGTTGAGCGATGGGTAGGTGAACTGATGTGCGAACCTGTTACTACGCCGGATGTGAATACGAAGAGTATGATGGCTATTGCGCCTATTTCTGTGAATGGCGCGATGGAAACAGTGATGGTCATGGCAGGCGAGAATCGTCATTTATCATTGAGCAAATTTGATCCTGCTCAAAATGCATGGGAGTCATTGTACACTTCATCTGGCCACACATTAGCGAATAAATCTATCGGCGCTTTTACCATAAATGGTATGCTGCAAGTATATTTTTCTGATCCACATTATAATGTGGAGCGCATGCTTAAAAAATTTGCATGGGTAAGTGAAGTATTAGACGATAAGGCTTATTGGGTTAAAGACTCGGATGTGACTTCGCAGTTTGAAGTAAAAGCAGCGATTAAACCGATTGTATTTAAGGACAGAGCTTATGTACTCTTTTCAAAACTAGACCCAGAACGTGTGTGTGATCGCAGTAAGTCGTGTAACAGAGTTTCAGGTCCGCGATTATGGTATTTTGTCGACTCGCAATAATCGATCATCAGCAAGTTAATTTTTTTAAGGGAACGATCTTACCATGATGAAAAAAGCGATCATCGCATTATGTTTAGCCGTAATACCTGTACTTGCTTCATTTGGGGCTGATATGGGTGGCATTCAAGATCCGCCTTTAACGCCGGATGCGATTGTGATGGAAGATAGCGCAGGACAAGAAGTGCTTGTGTTATTTTACCGCGTGCCAGGGAAGCACCAAAAAGTGGGTTTTATGGTGGGCCGTGCAGATAATCAAGGCACTTTATTGTGGGATGAAATGCATTATGAGCTTAAAACTTCTGTGCTCACAGCGGGTGGTTTCTCCCCTGCTCCTATAAAGTTTGCAGATAAATTATATTTAATTGGGCGTCATCGTGAAGAGGGCCGCCATCTTATTTACAATTATTTTGATAGTTTAGATGATTTAATCGCGCATACTCAAGACGGTCCTGGTAAACGCGAATATCAAGCGTTAAATGTGAAAGGCCACCCTGAACATGATCATCTTTCTACTGCATTGACGCCTGAAGGAGATGCAATGTTGCTGGCATATTATGATAAAGGTGGGAAACATTATCCCGCTTCGTTGCGTTGCGCGGCATCAGCAAATAGCGCGTTGTCATGTAAAGATGTGCCAGTTAAAAGCTCAAAAAACAAGCAGCCCGCAAGTTTAATAACATTAACGTTAGATAATGGGGATAAAGAAACGTTATGGTTAATCCGCGATGGAAATTACGCTGCTTTTCATCGTTATAATGCAAAAAATAATCAATGGGATGCGTTGCATCGTTCAGGCAAAATTTCATTGCCAGCAAAAACGCCGATTGGCGTGTTGAGCGTTAATAACGAATTGCAATTATATTACAACGGCGAAGAGGGTAAAGGCCGTACCAGAATGACAAGTGCGCCGCTTACCGAAGCGCTATGGTCGGGTGATGATGAGGTCATTTGGGTAGAGCCCAGTAAGGGAGGCATGTGGACGCGACATGCTGTAAAGCCGATTCGTTACGAAGATCGAACCTACGTGTTCTATATTAGAAAAGTGCTCAACACCTACATCTGCTCTGCGCCTTCATACGCGTCGATAGAAGCAGGGGAAAAAACTTTCCACTCTCAGATATACCCTGTAGTGCCTCCTGCTAATCGCCCGCACCCACCTTCAACGGAGTGCAATACGGTGGACGAGCCAGATGTATTGTCTTACTTTATTGCTGGTGCTTCCAATTAAGCCAAGCCCCTGGCAAATGTTTGTCTTTTCATTGGAGATAAGTTAGAATATATACTTTGATCATAAATGAGAAGTATATATGTTTGATTCTAAAGCTATTCTACATTTAGCGGAAACTAATAAAGACGATGCTAAAAAGGCGCTTAGCGCTTATTTTATGCAATTTGGCTTCCTTGCTGCACCTTTTAGAGACGATAAAGTCGTTGAAGCTCTCAATGAGCTGGCTTCTCCACAAGAAAAGGAGCGATTTTTTAGCTTGGTTGCCGAAGTTTTTCCTTTTGTTATTAAGGTTTCAGGAGAGCTGCAGTGGACTTTGCTGGGGCGGAGCTGCTTACAAAAACATGCTAAATTACTTACTCATAGCCTTATACGCCTATTAGAACGCTATGAAGAGAATGAAAGAAGGAAGCTGCTTGATGGCGGTCTTGTGGATGCTAGTTGCATGGATCCTGCTTTCCCCGAATTAAAAAAGAGAGCACTGCCACAGGGCGATACTAGCATCGCAGAGATGCCATGGTTACCTGTAAAAAGGCCGAGACTCTTGCTTCATAGAACGGTGCGGTTTTCTCCTTCTCTATCAATAAGCTATGCGACTTTGGCAAGTGAGGATGATAATTTAACGCCCATTATTCAGGCTATAAAAGAAGGTGAAGAGGTAACATATTGCGCTACGCTTTTAGAAAGTTATCTGGAAGATATTGTTGGAGATCAACATACTGCGGCCATTTTGAAAGAAATTATCAAGAGAGCATATCACGGCGACCACAAGCTCCACGTTGCAAAGGTTTTGCTGCAGCTAGACTCAGCGTCATTATTTTTATCAGAATCAGTAGGGTGGAGTAAAGTTGCTGTAGCTTTATTGCAACCGCCAGTTTATAAGCCTGTATTACGCTGTGTTGCTACCATGCTTACTCTGCTTCACCTGAAAAGGTCTTCTGCTGGGGGAACGTCAGCGTCAGTAGCACCCCAACAACTCGATGAATCGGTAGTAATAGCGTTGAGAATTGCGAGGGAGGAAGAGAAAAAAGAACAAGAACAACAAAAAAAGCAGGTAACAAATGCGGGTTCTAGAAGGCCTATTATACGGCCCCTTGATGATGGTTCAACAACTTTTCTGCAAGTTAGAGCTGATGGAGATGGAGAGTGGATTATAGATGCTATCGATGATTTATACGCTGGCACTACCAACAACGCCCTTTCTCATGCTAATTCTTCCTCTTCTTCCAGTTCCTCTTCTTCCAGTTATTATGAGCCCCCTCTTCCCGCCTGGCTTCCTTCTGCTTCTGAGAGGATGGCATTTGAGCCCAACAACTCTAAATTCGCCTTCCAGACTCTATTTTGGGGTAAAGGGGCGCGGAAGCAGTTACCCGATCTTCCCGAAGCAGTTTTTATTGAAGTTAACCTCAAGGAGATGGAGCGAGATGCTCTGGGTGTTCACCAGACATGGCTTGCCTCAGAATATTTGCGTAAATATCATCCTCAAAGTTTGAGCAATAGTAAAACAAGGGTATGGGTATTTAATCATCTTGAAACTTATACATCTTATAATGAAGAGTTGAGAAAAATTATTATTCATTGTCACCAGTATGGTGATTATTTATGTGTGGAAACAGATGTAAGCCCTATTGAGTTTATGCGGTTCTTTAAGACAGTGGACACGAGAGATTCTGAGCGTTTGTTTCGTCGTTTTCGTGAATTATTGGGCTGCATAGAAAGAAATGCACTGCTCTACGCCGAACAAACCAAGCGGATGCGGTCCGAGAGGGTCCATGGTGCTGCCGGTGATGTTGAATTACGCGCAGAATTACTTCGGAGCATTCAGGATTACAATAAAGGTATTTCGTTCATATTCGCAACAGAGTTATCCCGCTTCTACCCAGCGCTTGAAGTAAAAAATCAAGCTGTGACGCAGGAGAGTTTAGGTAACATGACAGAAGGAAATTTAAAGTTACTTCATAGCGATCTTTTTTTCTTTCATAAAATGACAGATCTTATCCCCGTAGAAAATTATTGTTCGCAGCTGAGCAACTACACTCTCAAGAGTGAGCAGCAAAAATCATGGTACGAAGATGCACAGCGTGTCCTTAAAGCCCTTGCCAATGAACATCAAGATAGAGCGATTGGAATGTTTTTGCACGGTAAAGCCGGAGAAGGGAAAACACATTTAGTTATTTCCGTCATAAAAATATTGGTACAGCAAGGCATGCAGTCGATTTATTTAAACCCAGAAAGCGTTAAAAGCCATGGTGGTATCAAGGCAACAAGAAATCGTATAACAGGAAATATTATTTGGGTTCTAGATGATTGTAATGAGTATTTAGGGCATATGGGAGAAGAATTTTTACACCTTCTTGAAAACATCAAACCTAAAGATGTCATACTCATCACAAGTAACACAGATTATGAAGAATTCATACACGGCATCGTAAGCTATATTATAACTATGCCAAAGCTGATTGCTCGGACGGCTCCCAGTGAAAGCACTTCCATGACATCCTTTCGTACAGGAATTACTATCAATAGTGAGAGCGATAGGGAAGCTGCAGCAAACAAAATGTTAGATAAAACAAATGAAATATTTAACAAGCAGGCTACAATGCCGATGTATGTTAGACAAAGCCAAAGAAATCATCCATCATCAGATGGGGGGTCCCGTGGGGGCGCAAATTTTGGATTTTAAGCTTTGTATGCAATACTCCAGCATGGCTTGTGCAACAGAACCACCCAACGCTCGTTCAAACCCTTGAAAACCTGGGGAAGAATTAATTTCGCACAATGTATAGCCTGTATTGGTAAATAATAAATCCACACCAGCCATGCTTAAATCTGCAATTTTCGTGGCAGATAATGCTAATTGCTCTATTTCTGCATTGATGGAAAAAGGCGCTACTTTTCCACCGCGAGAAAAATTGGCTTTGAAATCTGTTTCAGAAGAACGTTCAAATACGCCCAAAACTTTCCCACCTAGCACGAGCACGCGCAAATCACGTCCGCGGCTTTCTGCAATGTAACCTTGCAATAATGTAGTGGCTTTGCGATCGTAATTGTAAATAAACTCCAACATATTTTGAAGCGCTAAGGGTGTGTCGCACAACATTACTCCCCTGCCCTGGCTACCGTTGAGTATTTTTAATACTAATGGAAATCCAATATGTTTTTCAATGTACGTATAATCAATAGGGTAAGGTGCGAGCATGGTTTTGGGGGTGGGCAGCCCGTGTTTAACAAATTGTTGATGCATGAAATATTTATCTCGCGCTGCTTGAATAGCGCGCGCATGGTTACATAAAAATACGCCATGATGTTCTAATGTATTCAACAGTGCAAGTGCAGGATAAGTGGTATTAAACCCTTGGCGTGCAATCACAAAATGAGGTGTAGCGTAAGGTTCCCCGCAAACAAATAATTGTAAGGGATGTTGCGCGTCTACTACCCAAGATACGTTTTCTGGTTTAAGAATGTGCAACGTAATATTCAGTGCCTTTGCAGCTTCAATAAAACGCTGCATTTCATAATGTTTTTCATTTAATTGCGATGCTGCTTGGCTATATAAAATCCATCCGTTCATTGATATTTATTTCGCTCTAAACGTATAGACATGAGGCAGAAAATGACGGCCATGAGAGTTACAATGCTGATCATCAATGTTGCTAATGCATTAATTTTAGGGCTAACGCCCATGCGTACGCTGGAATAAACTGCCATGGGTAATGTGGTAGATTGTGGGCCGGATACAAAACTTGCGATCACCAAATCATCAAATGACAATGTGAAAGCTAATAACCAACCGCTCACTAATGCAGGCGCAATGACAGGTAAAGTGACTCGTAAGAAAATAGTGAGTGGTTTTGCGCCTAAATCGGTGGCAGCAAGAATCAAGCTGCGGTCCATTTCTTGTAATCGTGCAACAATCACCATGGTGACATAAGCAAGGCTCAGTGTCATGTGTGCAATCCAGATGGTAAGCATGCCTCGGCCATGCGGAAATCCAAACCAGTCTTCCATGGCAACAAATAATAACAATAACGAAAATCCCATAATCACTTCAGGAATAACCAGTGGAGCACGAATCATTAAATTAAATAAAGCACTGCTGCTTTTCATGCGGTAACGTGTGAGTGCATAAGCTGCCAGTGTGCTTAAGAAAGTAGCGCCAAATGCTGTCATCAGTGCAATGCGCACACTGGTCCAGGCGGCAGTTAAAAGCTGGGTGTCTTGAAATAATTCTCCATACCATTTAAAAGAAAATTCAGACCATACTGTGACTAAGCGTGAGCTGTTAAAAGAATAAATGACTAATAACGCAATAGGCATATATAAAAAAATATATCCTAATATCGATAATGTTTTAACAACAGGCGATGTTTTAAACATTGTCATTCTCCTCTTGCTGCTTTTGCTCATGACGGGAGAATAAATAAATGGGTACTAACAATAGAACCAGCATCACTGTAGCTAAGGCTGCGGCTAGCGGCCAATCGCGATTATTGAAAAATTCTTGCCATAGTACACGGCCTATCATGCTCGTGCTAGAACCACCTAATAAATCAGGTATAACAAACTCACCAACCGCAGGAATGAATACCAATAAACTTCCCGTGATAATTCCTGGCATGGTCAATGGTAAGGTGATGCGTAAAAAAGCAACCCAAGGTTTTGCGCCTAAATCTGCTGCGGCTTCCAGTAATGTCCAGTCTAGTTTGGAAATAGAAACGTATAGCGGCAAAATCATGAAAGGTAAGTAAGCATAAATAATACCTAAATACACTGCAAACGGCGTGTATAAAAATTGTATAGGTGTGGCAATAATATGTAGCTTCAATAATAATTGATTTAATAATCCTGTTTCTTGCAAAATACCCATCCAAGCGTATACGCGTAATAAAAAAGAAGTCCAGGATGGTAATACGACGAGTGTAAGCAATAAAGAACGTACAGCCCCTTCAGCACGAGCAATACAATAGGCCATAGGGTAGCCGATTAATAAACATCCGATGGTCGAAAATAAAGCAATTTTCAACGAGCTAAAATAAGCACTCACATAAAAGTGATCGAGTAAAATAGTGCGATAATTACTTAAGTTGATATGCAGTGTGATCAAATAATTTTGAATGGTTACCAAAGGTTCATACGGGGGAACTTGAAACGTCATTTGGCTGAAGCTTAAACGAAAAACCATTAAAAACGGCAATGCTAGAAAAAGAAAAAGCCAAAAATAAGGGATCCCTAACACCCAGGTCCGGCCAGAAAAAAAGAATTTTTTGAGGCTGGTTGTGATCATCCTTGGAGTACCACCGCGCTGTCTGGTTGAAAATGAACATAAATTTTGTCGTCCCACGTGATGGGCTCTGAAATAAAGCGGTCACTATGGTATACATTCGCTTCTAATTTTTTACCAGAATCTAATGTGACGTGGTAAATGGAATGGCTACCCATGTATGCGATGTCGCGCACAACACCGCGGGCCACATTGTATGTTACCCCAGGATGTTCCAGTGATAGAATGACTTTTTCTGGGCGCACAGCAACATAAACAGATAGGTCTTGCGGTAATGATAAAGAACGATCAAGTGTTACATCACTTTGTAAATCAGGCACATGAATGATCGTTATATCATTTTGGTCAGGCGATATTACACCCTTGAACATATTCACAGAACCCAAAAATTGTGCACTGAATACACAGCTCGGATATTCATACACTTCTTTTGGCGTACCAATTTGAATAATTTCGCCTTTGTCCATGATGGCGATGCGTTCAGACATGGTCATTGCTTCGTCTTGATCATGCGTAACGATAAGACAAGTTACGCCTAACCTTTCAAGAATACTCACGACTTCAAGTTGCATGCGATCGCGCAGATTCTTATCCAGCGCGCCCATAGGTTCATCTAATAATAAAAGCTTTGGTCTTTTGGCTAAGCTGCGAGCCAACGCAACGCGCTGACGTTGCCCACCAGATAAGGTATGTGGTTTTGCATGGCGATAATCAGACATGCGGACGATATCCAGCATTTCTTCCACGCGCTCAACGATTTCTTGCTTGCTGAGTTTATCTTGTTGAAGGCCAAAGGCAATATTTTCCCAAACTGTCATGTGAGGGAATAACGCATAGGACTGAAACATCATGTTGACAGAGCGTAAGTGTGCAGGCACTTCGGTTATGTCTTGGCCGTCAATAAAGATGCGCCCTTTGGTAGGCGTTTCTAGGCCAGCCAGAAGCTCCAGCAGCGTCGATTTCCCGCAACCGGAGCTTCCCATTAATCCAAAAATTTCGCCTTGACGAATGCCTAGGGTCACGTTATCGACAGCCGTCACGCGGTCGTAATGCTTGGTAAGCCCCTCGATGCGGACGTAATTGTCTTTTTTAGGTTTCTGTTGTGGCTGTTGCATGTGTCCCTCTATCTAATCGTTTTCATTCTAGCCCAATCGCGGTGCAATTGTTTTTCAAGCGCAAGCGGGAGTTCGTTAGGCGTGAACATTTTTTGGCGTGCAGCTTCTGGTGGATAGATAGCAGGATCAGTGGCTACCCCAGGCGCCAGTAATGTTGTTGAACTGGGAATGGCATTAGGAAAACCAACATGGTTTGTGATTTGCGCAGCTACCTCAGGGCGCATGAGAAAGTTCATAAATTGTAACCCTGCATCTACGTCCTTGGCATCCTTGGGCATTGCAATCACATCATACAATAACAAGGAGCCTTCTTTAGGATTGATTACCTGAATATTCACATTGTTTCCAGATTCCTTTGCTCGGTTACGCGCCAGCACCAAATCACCCGACCAGCCAAAGGCCACACAGACATTGCCGTTAGCGAGGTCATTCAAATACTGGGAATCATGAAAATAAGTGACATAAGGCCGCACACTGCGCATAATAGCCGTTGCTTTCTCAAACTGTGCATACTCTGTGGTATCACGGGGTAAACCGAGATAATTCATGATAATTGGATAGACATACATGGGGGAATCTACGAAGGCTACTTTACAAGCTGAAAGCTTTTTCATATTTTCGGGGTCAAAAATTAAAGACCAGCTATCAGGGATTTTGCCATCAAATAAAGGCGCCACCTTATCCACATTCACCCCTATGCTGAATGTACCCCACATATAAGGTACAGCGTAAAGCTTCCCATCCTTCATCAGCGGTTTGACAAGGGACTGGTCAGCACCTTTCAGGTTTGGTAACTTGGTTATATCCAGCGGACGATAAATGCCCGCGTGTTGCTGGCGGAAAAAATAAGGGAAATTAGTTGGGAACACAAGATCATACCCTGTATTACCGGAATAGAGCTTGGCTTCCAGCATGTCATTGCTATCATAAACGTCATACACAACATCAGTGCCCGTTTCTTTTTCAAACTGGGAGAGGGTATTGGGCGCGAAATATTCAGACCAATTGTAGATGTACAATTTAGACGCGGCGAGCACAGTATGCGCACAGCACCAAAGGGCTAAGCTAGCCAGTAGCAAGCGAGTTCTCATGGGCGCCTCTCCTTTAATTTAAGAATGATTAGCATAGCATTTTTGGAAGTTGTTCACTACTCCTACTGAACAGCTCGTGTGGCAATCTTGCGCTAAAATATAGCCGTTCACCGAGGTTCAATATTACCCGCTGCACGCATAGCATTTTCGGAAGCGTATTATGCCAAAAAAATGTTATGCTTGGTATTTTTTTTAGCATACAATCTGATCTTACACAGCATAGGAGACTTTTCAAGATGGCAGGCTTACCTTGCGTAGGAGTGGTGATGGGTTCCCAATCTGACTGGGAAACAATGCAGCATGCCCACGCCCTTCTGGAACTCCTTGAAATTCCTCATGAATACCGTGTTGTTTCGGCACATCGCACGCCGGATTTATTATTTGAATACGCAAGTGAAGCTGCAAGCCGTGGTATTAAAGTGATCATCGCAGGCGCCGGGGGTGCAGCGCATTTACCAGGGATGATAGCGGCTAAAACAATTTTGCCTGTGTTAGGTGTGCCTGTTCAATCTGCGGCATTAAATGGTATGGATTCTTTATTGTCTATTGTCCAAATGCCGGCGGGCGTGCCAGTGGGCACTTTGGCAATTGGGGCTGCCGGCGCAAAAAACGCGGCGTTACTTGCAGCAAGCATTTTGGCGCTGGAAGATAAAGCATTACAAGCGCGGTTAGCGGCATTCCGCGCAGCGCAGACGGAAGAAGTATTGTCACATACTTTGCAGGGCAAGTGATGCGGATAGGTATTGTCGGTGCGGGGCAGTTAGCGCAAATGATGGCGCAAGCGGCAAAGCAAATGAATATTGAGACAATATGTTTAGCACTATCGCAAGAAGAATGTGCAGGGCGAGAGTCTGCGCTTTGTGTTGTGCCCGCATTGAAAGCTGCACATGTTCAAACATTTGTGAATGACGTTGATATTATTACTATTGAAACAGAAAATATACCTCTTGATTTTGCAAAATATTTAAGCAGTCAAAAGTCATTTTACCCTTCTGTAAAAGCATTAGAAATTTCACAAGATCGTTTGTTTGAAAAACAATTATTTCAACAAGTGGGTTTATCCCCCGCGCCATTTTATGCGATTAATACCGAGTTGGATATTTCTGCTGCACTAGAAGCGGTAGGGTTGCCTGGCATCTTAAAAACGCGACGTTTAGGATACGATGGCAAAGGGCAAATACGTTGTTATTCAAAAGAAGATTTAGTGGCGGGAGTGGAAGCACTTTCCCCTGCTGCATTAATTTATGAAGGCTTGGTAAAATTTGATCGCGAAATTTCATTAATGGGTGTGCGTAATATAAAGGGGGAAATATTATTTTATCCTTTATGTGAAAATGAACATCAAGGAGGAATTTTACGTATTACACGAGCACCGCTTGTAAATGAAACACTTTCATTAGCGGCGCAACATTATATGAAAAAAATATTGAAAGCATTAAATTACGTGGGTGTATTAACGATAGAATTTTTCGTTAAAGATAATACATTGATCGGAAATGAAATGGCACCGCGCGTTCATAACAGCGGGCACTGGACCATCGAAGGTGCGCAAACGTCACAATTTGAAAATCATCTACGTGCCATAGCAGGTTTACCATTAGGTGCTTGTGATGCTAAGGGTTTCAGCATCATGATAAATTATATTGGGTCGGTGCCAGAAGCTGCAGAGATGAAATGTGAACCCCATATTTTTTATCATATTTACGGCAAGACGGCCAAACCTGGACGCAAGCTGGGGCATGTCACCGTGGTGGGTGAAAATGAAAAGGAAGCGGTGCTGCGACTTTCAGCTCTTTGTATATAAAGCCGAAATAGAGAGTGCTCTAGCCGGTTATTTTGTGCCCTACTTTCTTCTAGACGCGTCTATTTTGTAGTACGCTCCTTTTGGCCGTGCTCATTAGTTTGATGAATTTTAACGAGATAGAGCGAAGTTATTTAAAATTAAGCACTTACAAACGGGCTGCAAAGCATTGTCACTGATTTATTAAATTTATTGTTAAAATAACCCTGTTTTTTAGCATTTATTATGCTAAAATAACCCTGTATTTTAGCATTTGTAGGGTGAAAAATGGACAGAGATGCTTTGGCTCAGCTTTTAGATTGGAAGGGCAATCCTGTGCGCTCCCCTTTATTGGTACGAGGCGCTCGGCAAGTGGGTAAAACCCATTTGGTGACCGATTTTGGCAGAAAATATTTTAAGCATTTTTGTGTTATTAATTTTGAGCAACGTCCAGAATACAAGGCATGTTTTGATACATTGGATCCTCAAAAAATCACCGCCCTGCTTGAGGTCTTATCTGAGATACCTATTATTCCTGGAGAAACACTTTTATTTTTAGATGAAATTCAAGAGTGCCCCAATGCTATTATGGCACTACGCTATTTTAAAGAGCAGTATTCAGCGTTACATGTGGTAGGGGCAGGATCTTTATTAGAATTTGCTTTACGTGATGAAAATTTTCGTATGCCTGTGGGGCGCGTACAATTTTTATACCTTAAGCCGTTGACGTTTTATGAGTTTTTAGAAGCAGCTGGGCATAAAAAATTAAAAGACTATTTACGCCATTATGATATGACGTCTCCTCTCGCTTTACCGATACATGAAAAACTTATAACGCTTATTCGAGAATACACGGTACTAGGGGGGATGCCTGCCGTGTTGAATGCTTATTTTGAAACAGGTAGCTTTTTACGTGCTCAAGAAGTGCAACGAGCATTATTAGCAAGTTATCGATTGGATTTTGGGAAGTATGCAAAACACACTCAGCATGCTTTATTAGAAACTTTGTTGAAGCAGGCGCCTCAATTTGTATCGCAGTGGGTAAAATATAATAAAATTGATCCTGATATACGCGCTGTTGCAATAAAGCAAGCATTAGAAAATTTATTTAATGCAGGGTTGCTTTGCCCCGTTTATAGAACGGCTGCAGCGGGGTTGCCTTTAACAGCAGTCATTGATCTAAAAAAATTTAGATTATTATTTATTGATATTGGGTTGGCGAATTGCAGTGGTTTATTGACAGCGGATCTGCTATTGAATCAAAATATTTTATTTTTAAATGCTGGTGAATTAGCAGAGCAATTTGTAGGGCAAGAGTTGTTAGCGTTGCAAGCAATGGATGATGATCCTCATTTATTTTTTTGGTGTAGAGAGGCAAAAAATAGTCAAGCTCAAATAGATTATTTATTAACAGTGGCAAATAATATTATCCCTATTGAAGTTAAAGCGGGTAGCACCGGGCGGCTGAAATCATTACAATTATTTATGGAAGAAAAAAAATCTTTGTGCGGAGCGCGTATTTGGGCTGATCTACCCCAATGGGATAAGCAAATTTTGTCTATTCCTTTTTATTTAATCCCCGAATTGCCTCGATTATTGTTATCTTTATCGGCTTAAAATATCGTCGATAGCATTTGACCAGCTGCCTTGTTTTAGGTTATTATATAGCTGCCTGAATAGATGTAGGAAAAATAAGGTGCGTAGTAATTCAACAGCAGTTATACCTCAGAACGAAGCTCAGCGTGAAAAAGAAGCAGCCAAGGCTGTATGGAGTGCCATGGGGAAACCTCATGACCCCACTAATTTTAGGCAGGTCGAGATTAATACTCTTATTGAAAGTGTTGATTTTCCTAATGCGTTGGCTTCTACTGGGGACCGGGACCACATCCAGATGGTGCTGATTTTGCTAAAATATCGGCTTTCATGCTCGAATATAAGATTAGAAGTAGCAAACAATAATAGATGGAATATTTTTTTTGTTAAATGTTTTGGAACATACGCGGACATAATAAAGCGTTCGTTGCAAAACTTCATGTATCTACTTGATTTTACGGAATATCCGGATAAGATGCGAACAATCTCAGATGTTGCTGCATTGATTGAGACATGTGAGTATTGGAAAGCAGTGTCGGATAGATGTGATAAAGCGTATCTCGAACACGCTGCTAAGAGATATTTGCCTCAAGGCCAACAAGCATCTAATTTTCTTCTCTATATGCAGCCTGCTAGTCACTCGCTAAAAGTAAATGCTTTGTTTGTCGAAGCAATGGATGTAGTGGATGAGCCTAGTTCTCGTACGCGTCCAATTCGGTAAAAGGTTACGATCGTAATAACATCGCTCGTTCAAGCGCTCTGTCTTCCCATCGTAACATTTCATCTTCAGGAACGGGATGGTGTTTTAGCGTGATTTGTTGTCGAATCCAAATCGCTTGGACCCACTGTGTCAGTGCTTTGTAATCTTGCACGCGCTCGCGCATTGCAGCATCAGCATGATATGCATCTAAAAAAATCTTTTCTTGGGTTTTGGATAAATTGCAATAAGTAATGGTGTACGCCAAATCCCATGCGGGATCACATTGTCCTGCAAATTCAAAATCGATTAGCCATACTTTATTATCACTACATAAAAAATTATGAGGATTAGGGTCCATATGGCAAGGCGTTGTTTTCACGTGAGGCCACTTTTTTTCAATGCGTTTTGCATAGGCTTTTAATTCATTGTAACGTAGATCTAATTCTGATTCAAAAAATTGTTCGATATATTGCATATCGCGCATTAAAAATCCAAATAAAGATAACGGATGAAAAGTAGAAGGGCTTTCATGTAATTTTTTTAATATGGTCGCCATGCCAGCTAATTGGATCGGTGTGGTGCGCGTAGCATCTTCACTTAACACATGCCCTGGTAAATAAACACGAATAGCAATGCCGGTGGAAGAATCGTCATAAACGGTAGGAGGCGTGATTTCTAAGTCTTGAATGGCGCGAATGTGGGCAGCTTCATGTTTTCGGTTTAGCCAAGGTAGATCCGCTTGTATAGGGATGCGGACAACGTAAGCTTCTTTTTCCCGCTTCAGCAAATATGTGTGATTAGACCAGCCATCTAGGCATGTGACCTCAAACGGAGAGCCCGCCAAAAAGGGGATGGTGGAAATAAGTGCGTCTATCGATATCATGCGCGTACCATAACACTTTTTGCCGTATACGCCAAGATAAAGATGAGGATACTGGCTAGAACAATCATAGGCCCAGCGGGTAAATCAAACCATAGAGAAGATAGCAGGCCTCCTCCCACAGCTAACACGCCGCTTAAGGCCCCGCCTGCTACCATTTGTTCAGGTGTTTGAGCAAAAGCGCGGCTGCTGGCGGCGGGAATAACCAGCATGGCGGTAATTAATAATACGCCTAATATTTTGATTGATAATGCGATGACGCAGGCTAATAGCAAGGTGAACAGCGTGCGTTCACGTGTGACGTGAATGCCTTCTACTTTAGCAAGATCTTCATGTATGGTACTCATTAATAATGCGCGCCAGCGTGCTGCAACAAGAAGCAATACTACTGTACCCATGCTGTAAATGTGCAAAATATCGGCTTTATTCGCACCTAAAATATCACCAAATAAATAAGCGTATAAATCTGTTCGGAAAGAAGGTAACAAAGAAACAACGACAATACCGAGCGCAAGTGATCCATGCGCTAAGATCCCAAGTAAAGCATCGCTGGGTAAGCGCGTGTGATGTTCCATGAATAATAAAAATAAACTGATTACAATCGCGCTGAATAAAATACCATAAAAAGGTGTTGCTAATGAAAATGCTGCGCTTAATGCAACACCGAGCAATGCAGCATGTGAGAGCGTATCGCCAAAATAAGATAATCTTCGCCATACTACCAAAGAGCCCAGTGGTGCGCACAATAATGCAATGCCGATGCCAGCAATAAAAGCGCGAATTAAAAAATCATAGTTCATTCTTATTTATCCTTTTATTCATCATGATGATGATCGTGTTTATGCGCATACCATGCTGCGTTTTCTCCAAATAAATGAATAAACGCGGGGTCTAATGTAACCATTTCGGGTGTGCCAGAACAACAAATGTGATGATTTAAGCAGACTACTTGGTCTGTTTTGGCCATTACAACATGTAAATCATGCGATACCATCAATACACTGCATTGCAATGATTGGCGCGCTTCTAAAATTAAATCATAAAAAGCAGCTTGTCCATTCACATCAACGCCTTGCAGTGGCTCATCCAATACCAAGCATTCAGGTTGGTTCATTAATGCACGTGCTAATAATACGCGTTGTGATTCTCCCCCTGATAATACATGCATGGATTTTTCAAGCAGTGGTTTAACGCGCAATTTTTCAAGTACTGTTTCATTAAAGGCGGGGCTGAGTTGCAAGAAACGTTGAACAGTGAGTGGCAAGGTGGGATCGATGTAGAGTTTTTGAGGCATGTAGCCAATGCGTAACCCCTGCTTTTTTTCAATTTTTCCAGTGGTGAGGGGGATAAGCTGCAAGAGCGCTCGCAATAACGTGGTTTTACCGCATCCGTTGGGTCCTATCAGGGTGATGATTTGCCCCGCATCAATTTGGAGCGAAATATCGCGTAATATCCAGCGGCCTTTTTGCTGGATGCCAACGTTTTCAAGGCGCAGTTGCATGGTGTATCCTTATCGATAGAGAAGAACGATAGCATGTGGTGGTTGTAACGTCCATAGTTTTCAACTGATTTGTGAGGATGATGAGTGAGCCCTCCTCTTGACAGGATGGTAGTTTTATGATGTAGTTACTACCCCGCATAAAGATAAGGGTGAAAAAATGGGGAGTCACAGCCATGCTGGTGAAGCGCACAGTCACGGGCATTCTCACAAAGGTTCGGGAATTTTTTGGCATTTTTTTGCAAAGGGGCGAGCTTTATACACCAAGCACTGGGTTCCTTTCCTATTTGACTTTGGCAATTGGGCATTTGATGGGCGTTTGAAAGCAGGATGGGCGGCCCATATTTCCCGTATCGTGCGTATTATGACGAATATAGCCATTCTGGCAGTGTTGGCTATCGTGCTAGTGCCCATTGCCATACAGGCGTTTAATGTGGCAGATGCTGCGATGCACGCAGGGGGTGACGTATCCCATGTTGATGCGATTATTAAAAGTATAGGGGTAGCGATTCAGGACATGCCGTTGTGGGCTGCTTTAGTCATCAATGCGGGAATGTTAATGAACATGTTCGCAGTGTTTGTGGGAAGTGCAGCCAACCACCATAAGATTCAGCAATATTACGACGCTCAGGTGAAGCTGCAGGAGTTAGTGAATAGTAAGACAGACAAAACGGAGGAAGTAGGGCCTTCCCGAGCGATTCGCTACATGCAAGCAAGCCGGTACGCACATGATTTTAATGGTTTTTTAGGCACAGTGTTTAGTGCTATTATTTTCATGGCGTATGCAGCCACCGTTTTTGATGGGGATTTAGGAATCGGTGCTTTTGTATTGGGTGTATTGTTTATTGGCAGCCGTGTGTCTGCGCTCATTTCTGCAGGCTTTGCGCCAGTAACAGCGCAGTATCGGCTGGATGTTTATAAGCAAGATATTATGGATAGGATGGATATGTATCGTGCTCTAATGCAAAATAATGCTTTACTTCTCAACATGCAGAAGATTGTAGGAACAGCTTTAATAAGCCTAGGCACATGGAATGAACCTAATATGTTTTACGAAAAGAAACTTATTTTTCATGCTTGTTATCGTGCGTGTGAACGGTTTTTATTGTTGCGAGGAAGCGTTGATAATGCAGAAATTTTAGCAGCAAGTCGAAAAATAAACATATTGATAACGGAAAAGTATGTAAAGTATGATGGAAGACACCAGGTGGTTGATATTGATTATATTAAACATCGTGCAGCGCCCATGCAGCTTCCTACGCTTGATGCAATCGATTTTATTGAAAATGAAGTACTGACAGTGTTGTTAGGTAAATCAAACGAGCAGATAATAGATCAAATTCAGTACAAGGATCCCCTTAGAGGTAATAAAATGGTAAGTTACCCTGTCGCTTTAAATGATCCAAACACCTTATTATTAATGCGAGAGCTGCGTGTTGCGCAGTCCTCCTCATTAGATCAGAAACCAAATAACAATTCAGGTAAAAGCCCACTTAAAAATCCAGAAGATAAACCAGGTGTCACGCAGCGCTTAGTAGGTTTAGGTGCTTTGCAATGTAATCCTACCACATTACATTGGCAATATAACCCGGCGTGCGCTAAAGGATATGTGCATGTCCAGCATTTGCATGGACAAGCACCTTTAATGGCGCCAGCTGTTATTGCTGCTGCAGCACAACCTTACGCTTCAGCCTCTGGCAGTAGCAAGCGACACTAAGTGGGTATTTTATGGCATTAACACATTTAGGAAAAAAATCTTCTTATATTCAAACCTACACGCCTTCGCTCTTAGATAAAATTCCTCGCGCATTGTCGCGAGAATCATTAGGGTTATCATCGCAAGATCCTCTTCCCTTTTATGGTCTGGATCTTTGGAATGCTTATGAAATCTCTTGGTTAAACGAGCATGGAAAACCGCAAGTAGCGGTTGCAGAATGTCGCATTGATTGCGCAAGCCCTTTTTTGATTGAATCGAAATCATTCAAATTATATTTGACAAGTTTTAGTCAATCACGTTTTGCCAGTACGGGAGCGGTACAAGCAGTATTGCAACGTGATTTAAGCGACGCAGTAGGCGTGCCGGTTGATGTTTTGTTAGCGCCGCTGTCTGATTTACATGGATCATTACACGCAAGCTTGCCAGGTGTTTCGTTAGATCAATATGAGATCACATGTGAGCCTACGGATAATGCTTCATTGTTACATACTTGTTCTGATAAAGTGGTGGCGGAAACATTGACATCTGATTTATTGAAATCAAATTGTCCTGTGACGGGTCAACCTGATTGGGGCAGTGTGCAAATTCAATATACAGGATTGGCAATCGATCATCCTTCGTTATTGCGATACATCATTCACTTCCATCGTGAGCAAGAATTTCATGAACATTGTGTGGAAAAAATGTTTTTGGATATTTTATCGTACTGCCAGCCGAGCGCATTAACAGTGTATGCGCGCTATACTCGCCGTGGAGGTGTAGATATTAATCCTTATCGCAGCACATCCAAAACGGGGCGACCTAACAACATACGTTTAGTGAGGCAATAAATGAAATGGTTTTTCGGGTGGCTGCTCTGGATCGTCGTAGCGACGCATGCTTTTGCACAGGCGCCGACAGTAGTTGTTAGTATTTTGCCTTTGTACCATATTGCGCAAGCTGTCATGGGGAACGTGGGGCATCCTGTGTTGCTTGTGCCAGAAGGCGCTTCTGAACATGCTTATGCGTTAAAGCCCTCACAATACGCGGCTATTCAAAAAGCAGATGTTTTAATTTGGATTGGTCCTTCGTTAGAAACGTATTTAACGGATGCTATTGCAAAAGTACCTGTTTCTCGACAAATGGTGTTACTCGCTGAGCCTTATATGTTGCGTTATCCATTGCGGCAAACAGACGATACTATTCCTCAAAATGTCCCCATGGATCCACACTTATGGTTAGATTCTTTTAATGCGATGACGATTGCTAAACAATTGGAAAAACGTTTGAGTGCGCTTGATCCTGAACGTCAAAAAATATACCGACGAAATGTCGCAAAATTTGTTGAGAAGATTTCTGCGCTGAATACTGAATTGGAAAAAAAATTGACACCTATGCAATCAATACCTTTTTTGGTTTATCATGATGCTTTTCAATATTTTGAAAAACGTTATGGGTTAAAACGCTTAGATAGTATTGTGCTCAGCCCCACCGTGCCGATAGGTGCAAAGCGCTGGCTAGCGATGAGCCAACTGGTGAAAGCAGAGCATATTCCTTGTATATTTAGCGAGCCGCAAAATCACAGTGACACGTTGAAGCAGTTTGCGACAGAGAACCATGTAAAGCTGGGGGTATTGAACCCAATGGGAGCAGAAATCCCTGCTGGCACAGAAGGTTATGCTGCCTTGCTGACAGATATTGCGGATGAGCTGGTAGGATGCCTGGGCCAGAGTGAAAGCAAACAACAGCTTAATCATTGACAAATTATATTTTGAGTGATAACTTACAAATATATTGTAATTGGGGTGTTGCAGATGATTCCTTCAGAGCATTTAAAATTTGGTCCCTCTCCCTTTGTTTCCCAAGATAGCCCCGAGTGGGCGAAACAATGGGCTGCACAGATTCCAAGCAAAGAAGAGCAAAAGCAACGAGTACTTTCAAATCAAAAGCAGCCTCTCCCATCATCTGCGCTTGTCGATCTTTTTCATCTCTCTCAACAACCATTTGCCCATAACGTTGAGCTACTCAAGCGGTGGTTTTTAACTGCATTTGTTACTAAAGAAGATCAACTTTTACTTGATCTGCCTGAGAACCCAAATATATGTCACAATATTACTGCGCAGATTTCCTCTATTAATAACACTTTCAATCAACCTGAAGAAGAAATAACACAAGAAGCATTGCAGGATTTAAAAACCCGCTTATGTGCTTTGTTTAAAACATCTCAATGGTTGGGCGTAGCATTGAATAGGGTAGATCAAGGCGCACTTTCTATAGATACACTCAATACGTTGCTTTTGTGGCAAGCAAGCATTATTCAGTTTGGCGAAGCGCCGTTTACACTGTACATGGCAACAGAGCAAACCCCCTTAAAAGCGCGTTCAAAAGAGTACGTTCCATCTTGTCAGCCCCTCTTATTACATCAAGTGGTTTTTGCAGATATTACATTGGGCTATACTGGCATTTTGGCTTCTGAATGGGGCCGGTTGGCTTACCAGCGGGTCACGGAACCGCTAGATGAGTGGAAACGGCTGCCAGTCACTATAGAAACTTTGATTGGTGGATTACCTTATTACGTGACCAATAATGAACAAAAACTCAGTATCCATTATCCCTCCATCGCACTCCTTTATGGTGCTTTAAGGAACACACGACAACAAGTGCTTCCTATATTTGCTTTCGGATATCTGCCTTATGAAGCGTTTAATGCTGCTGCTTTTTTTGGGGCACGCCTTGTACAAGCTTACTTACCTAATGCTAAAAGTAATCTTTACGCAGCACATGACCAATATCTAGGCCCTTCTTTAATGCCTGAGCATGATTTTTTTCATCTTGCGCTTTCAGCATATCGTGCAGACAATCAACAAGCGCTTTTAAAAAAAATGAAAATAGCCGCTATCCTTGCGAATGCGCTGGTCCGATTTCGAAATGTCGAAGCAGCAAATACTGTCATTGATAAGCTATTCCCCATTGGGGATGACAGCTATGTAAGCATAGGGTTGCTTATACCAACTTCGAGTCAAGACCAGCTAGAAAATTTGCTTGTTGCTGTTTACACTGAATTAGTTTTTAGTATAGGCGTTATCCCACATCAAGTGCATTGTATCCAAGAAAATACAAATGAGAATTCCAAGCCCAGTTTTCGGATAACCATTTTATTTGAACACAATGTCCCCGTCAGTTTTTTAGTAAATGACATTTATAAAGTGCCCCTGTACGCCCATCTTGAGCAGTTACAAAGCACCTTGCGTTGTACGGCAACAAGCTCAACTAGCCTCACTGGATACTCGGCTCAGCCAATTGCTTCTGGTAACATTCCAAAAGCAGGCCCTGATTTAGGGGGGAATCCCTAGCGCTTTAAGCTGGGTGTTTCACGATTAACCTATACAATTCAAACAAAATGATGCCAATATTTGCCAGCGGAATGTTGCCCTTCTTTAAAAACGTTGATGACCCTGTTCCCTGTCGTAGCCATTATAGGGGAGCGCCAGGTAGGAAAGCCCACGCTGGCGAGAGAAATTGTGGCCAGTTTTGAAATAAATTACATGTCTCTTATCATTTCCATCATTTCTTTCAATGGCAATACTTCAATATTTTTAGCATAGGCGAAACGTTCCTGTCCAGGATAAACAATGTAGGACTGCTCAATGGCAAGCGCCTCACAGGCATTGTAAAATCCTTTTGAAAGTGTGGGATTGAGAGATCGTTTTACTTCTATGGCAACACGGGTGTGAGGTGAGATTTCAAAAACAAGATCAATTTCTGCTTTGCTGCTTGATTCATAAAAAAATGGGATGGCTCGCTTAGGCGCTATAGACAATAAATTTTCTATAACAAATCCTTCCCAACTTTTACCTGCTACGGGGTGGCCCAGTAAATCATCTAGGCTTGTAAGATTTAATAATGCATGTACTAAACCACTGTCACGAATAAAATACTTAGGACGTTTAACCAAACGTTTGCCGATATTGCCTGACCATGGTTGTAGCGGACGAAGTAAAAATAAATCGACTAAAAGATCAATATAACGTGCAATGGTAGGAGCGCTTACGCCGATACCCGCAGCAATACTGGCTTTATCGATGATTTGCCCTTGTAGATGTGCCAGCATTGTCCAAAAACGCCGTAACGTTTCAGCAGGAACTCTGGGCCCTAAATTGGGAATATCGCGCTCCAGATAGCTTGTAATAAAATTTTCTCGCCAAATAAAACTTTCTATATCTGTGCCTGCCAATAAACTCTCTGGAAACCCACCCCGTAACCATAAGGGATTTAAATCGTTGTCGGAGGAATACTCAAGTGCATTTACAATACCTAAATCGACATAAGACACGCGACCTGCAAGACTTTCTGAAACACCTTGAACAATGTCCAACGAAGCAGGCCCTAGAAGCAAAAATTGCCCATTTTTTTCACCGGCAAAGCGACGCTCGTCAATGATTGATCGCAATACAGGGAATAGCGTGGGAACTCTTTGAATTTCATCAAGAATAATTAATTTGCCTGGTTTTTTGAGGTAAATTTCAGGTTCGCTAATCCTTGCTAAATCAAGGTAAACATTTTCTTTGGGCCATTGCCTAGCAATTTCGCGAGCGAGCGTGGTTTTCCCTACTTGCCGCGGGCCTAAGAGGCTACAGCGGGTGAGTGGCGCAGCTGCTGTAGGATTGTCGATTGAGATAGCCGAGTTATCATGCTTGCAATAATAATATATTATATTATTATTGCAAGGTTTTTGAGCTGTTATGTAGCCCCTCTTTTTTTACCACCAAGCTCTAATTTAGGAAAGCCTAGAGCTGCAGATGGACACGTTCATTGTTTTACAAACATCCCCACCGCTTCCTTCAAATCTGCATAAACAGGAATATTGATAAGTTCTGCAGCATGTTTACTTAATGTTTTTTCGCCATTCCCTGTTTTCACTAATAGCGTGCGGCAGCCGGCACTCATGCCTGCGGCGAGATCACGAAAGCTATCGCCAATTATCCATGTTTCATCGGGCCCAACATTTAATTGTGCCAGCAAGTTTTCCACCATTCCAGGTTTTGGTTTGCGGCATGCACAATTAGCTTCAGGTAAGTGTGGGCAATAAACAATAGCGTCAAATGCATAGCCTTGTGCTGCTAATAATAATTCCATTTTGGAATGAATGGCTGAAAGCGTTGCTTCAGTGTAATACCCTCTTCCCACGCCCGATTGATTTGTACACACTGCCACTAAAAAACCTGCTTGTTTTAAGGCAGCAATGGCTTCAATACTGCCGGGTAGTGGAACCCATTCATCAGGAGATTTAATAAAATGGGGTGAGTCTTGATTAATCACCCCGTCACGATCCAGTATGACAAGCTTTGTATTTGCCATCGTCATGCTAAGCAGACCACGCTTGTAGACTGCCTAATGCTTTGGGATAATCCGGCTCTTGAGTGATTTCAGCAACATGTTCTGCGTATGTGACTTGCCCTTCAGGGTTGATAATGAGCACCGCGCGAGATAGCAAACCTTGCAACGGACCACTCATGATTGTTACGCCATAAGCTTCCCCAAACTCATGATGGCGAAAGGCAGAAAGTGTAATAACATCGTGAACATTGCCTGCGCCACAAAAACGGCTTTGCGCAAAGGGCAAATCCATCGAAATACATAACACAACTGTATTTGTTAAAGAAGTTGCAGCACGGTTAAATGCATTTACACTGGCGGCACATGTGGGGGTGTCAAGGCTAGGAAAAATATTGAGGATAATGGTTTTTCCTTTAAACTCAGCCAACGACCGTTCCTTCAGTGAGTTGTCTGTGAGTGTAAAAGCGGGGGCTGGGCTGCCTGCAGCAGGAACGTGGCCAGCGGTAGGAACGGGTTCGCCTTTGAAAAAAACAGTTGCCATGGTGCATTTCTCCCTTCCGGTGTATAATTCAGGCTGACGCCAAATGCGTCAGTTCAGTTCACAGGGCCCCCGCAAAACGTGGATCGCAAGACAAAAAGCGACGAAAAATGCGCAGCATACGATTTGTATGTGAGCATTTTGAGGAGCTTTTTAACGCAGAGAAGCGCGTTTTGCGTAAGCCCTGGTAATGTCGTAAGTGTACAGGAGATAGCAGATGAATGCTAATGTCAAAAAGAATATTTTGATCGGGTTAGTTACAGTGATTCCTGTGGCGCTCACACTCGTGATTGTGGAATTTTTATTGCGCTTAATTCTAGATATTGCTAGCCCTCTAATGCACATTATTGTGAGCGAACTGAAACCTTTCGCCCCGGGGCTTGCTGGATGGATAGACCTGCCTGTTTTAGATATGTTCATTGCGTTAGGTTTAGTCGGTTTGATTTTATATACATTGGGATTATTGGCTAGTCGTTATTTGGGGCAAAAAATCCTAGCATTGGTTGATTCGATCATGCAACGTATTCCATTGGTGAAGACGATTTATAACGCTATTAAAAAACTGATTGAAGCGTTACAACAAAACCCGGGAACAACACAGCGTGTGGTATTGATTGAATTCCCCAACCCTACAATGAAAACCGTAGGATTAGTGACGCGCACATTTATTGACCGTAACACAGGGCGAGAATTAGCAGCGGTGTACGTGCCAACCACGCCGAACCCAACTTCAGGGTATTTAGAAATTGTGCCGGTTGATCAGATCACGCCGACAGATTGGACATTTGATCAAGCCATGACGTTTATTGTATCGGGCGGAGCTGTTGCACCGAAAGATATTACTTACGATAGAGTGGTTAAATAATAAAAATCCCGCGAAAGCGGGAGTTATTCCAATATCATCGGCGCGCTTGCCAAGACATCATCATCAAAGCGACTCCGTTGATGATCAAATAAACGCCAATTAATATGCCAATAAACCAAGCACTGCTAGTTGGCCAGTTCGAAAATACTAACATGGCAATTAAAAGGGAACAAATGCCGCTGACCAGTACCCATCCCCAGCTAGCGAAAGATTGAATTTGAAAAGCGTAGATAATTTTAACAATGCCTTCCATTATAAAGAAAACAGCAATAATAGTAGTGAGTGCAACTAAGCCTGCTAAAGGATGAAAGATCATTAATACACCAAAAACCATGGCAAGTAAGGCGGACAAGGTAAACATCCAAAACCCAGGCGCTGCATTGGATTGCACGGCGCGGTAAAGTTGAATGGCGCCACCAATCAGGAATAACCAGCCTACCACCAATTCGAATGTCAATGAAAATAAAGAGGGAATAATGAGTGCAAGGGCGCCTAAAAATGTAAACAACGCTCCTTCAAACATAATGCTTTTCCAATGGCTTTTAAGTTCCTCTTGTGACATGGAAATAATGGATTCGTCATTATTCATGGGGTTCATAGGAATTCTCCTGGCGATATATATTCAATTATAGGTCAGGTTTGGAGAAAGAAGAGGGGTGTCTCTTGATAATAGCATTCGATCATAAAGCTTTTCTGTGGCTTTTAAATTTCCCTTGAGATATGAAAATAATTTATTATTCAACCTGTTAGTGAGTTTATATGTCCCATATTGACGTTATTTTAGGGTGTGGTATAATAATTATATGTCCTTAATTGGCGGTGGTGTATGCGGGTTAAGTATTTAGAAAGCATTGGATGTAAGGTGTGGGAGCGCATCAAATCGATTCGTGAAAACGTGTTTTTGCGTCAAAATTTTAATGATCTTGGCTCTTATCGTCAGGTAAGTCGCGCTTTAGATAGGCTGATTGCGCAGAAAAAAATAGTTAGAATAGGTGCTGGTGTATATGCAAAAGCGTACCTATCCCCCTATTCTGATATACCGCTTATTAAGGGGGGGATCGATGCAGCATTAAGAGAAGCTTTGAAATGTTTAGATATTATTTATGAATCAGGAAGCCTTGAGGAGGAGTATAATACGGGCAAATCGACGCAAATTCCGATTCGGAATATTGTTAGATTGAAGAAGCGTTGCCGACGTCAAATCGGTTACCAAAATAGTAAGTTATTTTTCGAGAATAATATCAATGCTAAATAAAAAAGAGTTGTATGAGTTGGTTTCTATTGCTAATCAGCAAATTAATTTGCCTTTAGCAGTCCTTGAAAAAGATTATTACGTCACACAAGCTATTCATGCAATTGCAGGATTAGAAAATGAATATTTTCGATTAGTTTTTTGCGGAGGGACTTGCTTATCAAAGGCACATAAGCTTGTAAAGCGAATGTCAGAAGATATTGATTTTAAAATTTGTACAAAACAGGATGCTAGAAAATTTAGTAAAAGTAAATTACTAAAAGAATTAAAAGAATTTAGAAAAAAAATATTTTCCTTGCTATCAACAACAAATCTCAGTATTAGTGATTTTGCCGTGAGGAATGAGGGGAAATATTCAAGAGTTGAGTTAACTTATCCTATTTTGTTTGAAACAAATAATATTTTAAGACCGCATCTTCTTTTAGAGTTTACTTTAGCAGACGTTCGTCTTGGAACAGAGAGTTTAAATATTCAAACCATTATTGAAGAAACAATCAAAATTCCTAAAATTTTTTCATCTTTATCTGTAGAGTGTGTTTGTGTGGATGAAACAGCTGTTGAAAAATGGGTAGGATTAACACGCAGAGTGGTTGCCATTGAACGTCAATATCATTTTGATGATAAGACGCTTATCCGGCATGTTTATGATCTTAACTCGATTAAAAAAGCTGATAAAATAAGTGATGCATTTTATGGATTATCTAAAGTCATTATTGAAAACGACGCGGCTCAATTTAAAAATCAACATCCAGAATATTCAGACAACCCTGCTGCAGAGATAACACGATCTTTGATGTTATTGAAAGAAAGTGTATTATGGAAATCACGCTATGAAGAATTTATAAATTCTATGGTTTATGAAATCGAATCTGCTCAACCTTATGAAAAAGCAATTCAAATAATAGAGCAATTAAGTTTAAAAGCATTTGCATAAATAAGGTATAATGCAGTCTATTTCAGCAGCAGGGTTTAAGCAATGAGTCTTTCAAAACGCATTCGAGTCTGGGGAGCCACGGCCATGATTGGCGCGTTGCGGTTGTTAAGTCGGTGCAGTTTATTAACGATTCAGCGAATAGGCTGGGTATTAGGTAGCGTATTAGCCGCATTACCCACAGGCTTCCGAGAAGTATCGCATAAAAATATTGCATTGTGTTTTCCGCAGCAAAGCGAAGCATGGCGTGAACAATTAGTGCGTAACAGTTTACGCAATACAACTATCACCATGGTTGAGTATGCAATGCATTGGTTTTGGAATGTTCAAAAAATCACAGATTATATTGTTCCACCCGACGAAAACGCTGTGGCACGTTTTGAAGCCGCACGTGCACACGGTAAAGGCGTGATTTTGTTAAGTCCACATATGGGTTCCTGGGAAAGCATGTTAGGATTTTTGCCTGCATTAGGGCAAGCAACCATGATGTATCGCCCTCTTCGCATGGCTTCATTAGAAACTGTGGTGCGTCAAGCGCGCGAGCGCGCAGGCGCGCATTTAGTGCCAGCAACAGCGGGTGGTATTCGTGAAATGTTGAAAGCATTGAAGCGGAATGAATTGGTTGTCATGCTGCCGGATCAAGTACCGAGTACTGCAGGAGGAGTGATTGCTCCTTTTTTTGGCGTGCCTGCATTAACCATGACATTGGCTGCAAAATTAGCTGTACGAACAGGGGCGCGTGTGTTGGTGGGATATTCAGCGCGGTTAAAACTGGGAGAAGGGTTTAAGCCAGACTGTGTCGATGTGAGTGATGCTATTTACAGTGATGATGATGTCGCTGCTGCGGTAGCGATGAATACAGCACTAGAAACAGTCATCATGCGTTATCCTGATCAATATGTGTGGAGTTATAAAAGATTTAAGCGAAGCGGCAAAAAAATGTATTGAGTGTAGAGGCGCGTTCACTGCCTCCAAAAGGCCGGCATTAATAACACCATCACAGCAAAAATTTCTAAACGTCCTACTAGCATTGAAAAAGAAAGCGTCCACTTTGCAATGTTATTTAAATCTGCGTAATCCCAAAATACAGAACCTAATCCTGGGCCAACGTTTGCAATGCTCGCAATCACCGCACCAAAAGCGGATAGAAAATCCAACCCACATGACATTAAGATAAACAAAAACAAACAAAATAATACGCCAAAAACACCTACAAATCCCCAAACAGCATCAATCACTTTATCAGGCAACATTTTATTATCAATTTTTAAAATATATTCTCCGTTGGGATGAATCAATCGGTGCAATTCTCGCGAAGCTTGTTTGATCACCACCAGCATTCGCAGGGCTTTCACACCACCCGCTGTTGAGCCTGCACAGCCGCCTATTAATCCTCCTAGAATGATCAATATTGGAACAAACATAGGCCAAACACTAAAATCTGAAGCGACAAACCCTGTTGTAGTGCTAATTGAAATAACATGGAAAACCGTGTCTACGAATGCCTCTAAGGCATGAGGATAGATTTTTTGCCATAGTAAAATGAGAAATACGATAAAAATAATCCCAAGTTGTAATTTGAGAAAGAAACGAAATTCTGCATTTCTCCAATAACTCATCAAACTTGTATTTCTTAATGCTAAAAAATGTAATGAAAAATTTAACCCACCCAAAAACATAAATAAAGAAGCCCATATCTTGAGAGAAGTTTGTGGATAAAAAGCAAAATTATTATCGTGAGGAGCGAACCCCCCTGTCGAAATAGTTGAAAAAGCGTAGCAAATGGCGTCAAATCCAGACATGCCATTTAAGCGATAACTTAATGCACATGCAATAACCAACCCAATATAAATGAACCATAGCGTTTTTGCGGTTTCAGCAACGCGAGGCGTGAGCTTGCTTTCTTTATTCATGCCCGACGTTTCCGCACGAAATAATTGTAATCCTCCAACGCCTAATGTGGGTAGCACTGCTACTGCTAATACGATGATTCCCATACCACCTAATAAATGTAATTGTTGCCGGTAATATAATAATGCTTTGGGTAGCTGATCAAGCCCACGAATCACTGTTGCTCCTGTGGTTGTGAGCCCTGAAATTGTTTCAAAGACCGCATCAGTAAAAGAAAGATGGGGTGTTTCTGTGACAATAAATGGCAATGAGCCGAATAAGCTGAGTACAGCCCAAAATAATACAACGATTAAAAAACCATCCCGTTTACGCGGTTCTTCACATGTGTTGCGTGTGAATAACCATAACGTCACGCCCGAAAATAATGTTGCCAAGCCTGACATCAAGAAAGGATGGTAGAGTGCTACTTCATCATACCACCACGCAATAGCCATCGGTGGAAGGTGGCTGATGCTTAAGCACATGAGTAAATATCCTAATACTTTTAAAATAGCAGCCCAATGCATGGGATCTCCTTAAAAGAAATTAATGGCGACTTGGAACAAACGTTCTACATCTCCAATATATTTTTTATTGCTGACAAATAAAATAACGTGATCATCAGCTTCAATGCGTGTAGTGGGTTCAACAGGAATGACTTGATCTCCTCGTACCAACATACTGATCATGGTTCCTGGTGGCAGAGGTAATGTTTCAATGGTGCGACCAACTACTTTTGATGTTTCTAATGTGCCATGCGCAATGGCCTCAATGGCTTCAGCAGCACCACGGCGCAACGCATGCACTTGCACAATATCACCGCGGCGAATATGTGTTAATAAACTGCTGATGGTAGATTGCTGGGGTGAAATAGCAATATCAATTTCACTGCCCTCAACTAAATCAACATAAGCCGTGCGATTAATTAATGCCATTACTTTACGTGCGCCCATGCGTTTTGCAAGTGTGGCGGACATGATATTTGTTTCATCGTCATTGGTGAGTGCGCAAAACACATCTGTTTCTTCAATATTCTCATTATAAAGTAAATTTTTATCGGAACAATCACCACACAACACTACTGATTTGTGGAGTTGCTCTGCCAAAACACGGCAGCGTGGTTGCCCTCTATCAATAATTTTAATGTGATAATTTTTTTCAAGCGTGTGTGCCAAATTAAAGCCGATGTTTCCGCCGCCTGCAATCATGATTCGTTTATAAGGCGCTGTGATGCCCCGTAATTCGCTTATCACTTCGCGAACGTCGGAAGATTCACAAATAAAAAACACTTCATCGTTGGCTTGAATAACTGTATCTTCGGAAATGGGCATAGAAGTGTTTTGCCTAAAAATAGCAGCCACTCTTGTTTTAATAGAAGGCATGTGTACATGTAAATTTTTTAATGCTTGGCCTACGAGTGGCGCACCTTCTATTGCGCGTAAAGCTACACATTGTACTCGGCCGTTTGCAAAATCGAGCACTTGTAATGCGCCAGGAAACTCAATTAAACGTTTCACGTAACGTGTGACAAGTTGCTCAGGGCTGATCAAAACATCGATGGGAATCGCTTTGTTTTCAAATAATTGTGGATAGAGCATATATTCTGAAGAACGCACGCGCGCAATTTTAATGGGTGTTTTAAATAAACTGTACGCCATTTGGCACGCCAGCATATTGGTTTCATCATTATTAGTGACAGCGATCAGCATGTCTGCATCTTCAGCACCCGCGCGGCGTAATACACTAGGGTGGGATGCATGCCCTACGATCGCGCGCACATCAAGTTTTTCATCAATGGCTTGTAAGATTTTGATGTTGCTATCGACAATGGTGATATCATTTGCTTCAGAGGTCAGGTGTTCGGCCAGTGTGCCACCTACTTGGCCCGCGCCGAGGATAATAATTTTCATGGTGCCTTATCTACCTTCTGCTTATTCAAATTTTTCCCCTACTTTAAAATGCTTGGCATATCCATTCCATAATGCCGCAACGTCCATCGGCTTTTTACCAGGTAATTGTAATTGTAGAAGACATAAAGCGCCTGCGCCGGTTTGGACGAGTAAACCTTTGGGGCTGAAGGCTAAGATTGTGCCTGGCGCGTTATCGCAGGTAGTTGCTGTAACCAAAGAAGGCACAATGGTAGCTTTCAGCACACGCACGCGCCATTCTTTCCATTGCGTATAGGCGACCGGCCAAGGTTGGTAGCCTCTAATAGCGTGTTCAATTGTGTTTGCGCTTTGTGTCCAATCAATGGCAGCCTCTTCAACGGTTAGTTTTGATGCGTAAGACTCAAGACCGGTTGTTTGGGGTTTAGGTAAATACATTTCAGGATTGTTTAAATAGCGTAGCAATGCATCGATGCCTAAATGGACTAAACGTTGGATTAATTCGCCGGATGTTTCATGTGCAGTAATGATCGTTTCTGTTTGAATTAAAACAGGGCCTGTATCTAACCCTTCATCCATTTGCATTAACGTTACACCTGTTGTGGCGTTGCCTTCTAATAATGCACGTTGTGCAGGTGCAGCGCCGCGATAACGTGGCAATAAAGAAGTATGAATGTTTAACGCCATTTTACATGGAATAGCGAGTGCTGCTTTGGGTAATATTAATCCATAAGCAACAACAACTAAATAATCTGGTGCAAGCTCCTGTAAGGAGGCTTGTGCTTTTTTGTTAAAACGTTCTGGTTCAAAGACAGGAATATTGTTTGAAAGCGCTAATGTTTTGACAGGGCTTGGTGTATCAATTTTACCGCGCCCCGCGGGGCGATCGGGTTGTGTGAACACACCTTTCACAGGGTAACCTGCATGGATGAGCGCATTTAATACATCAGCAGCAATATCTGGAGTGCCTGCAAAAACAAGAGTAGGTTTCAAGAGAGTTCCTTCAATTGCTTGAAAAACTTTTTCTCAGCGCGGCTGCGTTTAAGTGACGAAAGATGATCAATAAACACAACACCATCTAAATGATCAACTTCATGTTGTAAGCAGCGTGATAATAATCCTTCTGCTTCTATGTGTATAGGTTGGTTATTAAGATTTGTCGCAGTAATCACAATTTTTTCTGCGCGAAGCACCTCAATATATAAACCAGGAAATGAAAGACAACCTTCAGAACTTACCACTTCACCGTGTCGCTCAGTGATTTCAGGGTTAATGAGAATTTGTGCACTTTGTTTTTCTTCGGTGGTATCTACGGCTAACATGCGAAGTGGAATGCCTACTTGTGTGGCAGCAAGACCCACACCCTCTTCTTTGTACAATGTAACAATCATGCCTTCAGCAATACTGCGCACATACTCATCAACTTGCTCTACAGGGCGCGCAGCTGTTAAGAGCCTTTTGTCAGGGTAAATGAGTACCTCTAAAGGTTGCATGATTTTTGACCTCGCCGTATACTACTCTTCCGCAGGATACCAGGAAGATAAATGGAATACAATCAGAATCATAAGACCCTCGTTCAGTGGGCATGGATAAGTGATATTGCACGCACCCGTGCGCGGGTTATTATTGATTATTTTGAAGAAGCAAAGGTCGGCGAGTGGTACATAGGGCCTGAATTAGGTCCCGCGCTGGGTTTAACGCCAGATCGCATGGCTGCTTTGTCTCGTCCTTCTCTTTCATTTTGTGCGCGTTTAGAGGCGTGGCTGGCCGCTTCCCCCCAACATCATTTTGTGCCGGTGTGGTCGCCTGAGTACCCTGCTTTGTTAAAAGAAATTCCCATGCCGCCCTTAGGGCTTTACGTGCAAGGCAATGTAGCTGCGTTGCAATCTTTGCAGATTGGTATTGTGGGTAGTCGGAAGCCTTCACCGTTGGGCGCTGCATTGGCAGAAGATTTTGCTCGAGCATTAGGGCAAGCAGGGTTGACGATCACCAGTGGCTTGGCGGTGGGTGTGGATGCTAGTGCGCATCAGGGTGCTTTAGAAGTGAGCGCTCCAACAATAGGGGTGATGGCTACTGGAATAGATGAAATATATCCGGCGCGCCATCGTCGCTTAGCAGCCAGTATGGTAGCTTCTCAAGGAGCCGTGATCACTGAGTTTCCCTTAGGCACACAGCCGACCCCGCCTCTATTCCCTCAGCGTAACCGCATTATCAGCGGATTATCGCAAGGTGTGCTAGTCGTGGAGGCTGCATTGCGCAGTGGCACATTGACAACGGCTAAGCATGCCGTTGAGCAGAATCGAGAAGTATTTGCGATTCCCGGTGCAGTGAGAAACCCCCAGACGCAAGGATGCCATTATTTAATCAAACAAGGAGCAACCTTGGTTGAAACACCTGAAGATATTTTATTGGAACTTGGGTTATTGCAGCAAAATAAAAACAATAATGGGAAAACGACTGGCCAAAATCGAATAAGTTGTTCACACTTAGATAAGCAAGATCGAGAAATGGTGACGATCTTGGAGATGGGAGTCGTGGGGGTAGATGAATTAATTAGCCGGCTAAATCTGCCTGCACAGGAAGTGGCCTGTCGTTTAACAGAGCTGGAGTTACGTGGTTTAGTACAGACAATGCCGGGTGGGTACACTCGGGCGTGGAGGAGCGCAAAATGAAAGAGAATGTGCTTGATGTATTAATCTATTTGTTCGATCACGTTTTTGATATGGACACTGATAATGAGATAGAAACGGACCAAGAGACCTTAGCAACAGAGCTGGAAGCAGCGGGTTTTGAAAAGATAGAAATCGATAAGGCTTTCAATTGGTTAGAAGATTTACACTTTGCCCAAGCGCGTACAGAAAGCGTCCGCACCCATACAAAAGGCGGAATGCGGATTTACACGCCTGAGGAAGTGGACCGTTTATTACCAGAATGCCGAGGTTTTTTGCAAACCATGGAAGAGTGCGGTGTGATCGATGCGCAATTACGTGAAATGGTGATTGAGCGAGTATTGGCGCTAGAATCTGTACGCGTAGACGTAAGCCAACTTAAGTGGGTGATTTTAATGGTTTTATGTAATACGAGTAGGGAAGATGGCCCTTCAGTAGAATGGGTGGAAGAACTCATGCTGGGGGATTGTACTGAAACAATGCATTGATTGGAAGACGGAAGTCGGAGAACAGAAAGAGGTTTCTTCCGTCTTCCGACCTCCGCCCCCTTGTCATTCTTTGAAATCTGAGCTAAATTCCCACTCACACTATTTTACTTACAAGGACCCCCATGACTAAACGTCTCGTTGTCGTTGAATCGCCAGCTAAAACAAAAACCTTGGAAAAATATCTGGGCAAGAAGGATTACAAGGTCATCGCTTCTTATGGCCATATTCGTGACTTAGTAGCCAAAGAAGGCGCGGTTGATCCGCAACATGATTTTGCCATGCGTTATGAATTAATCGAAAAAAATAAAAAGCACGTCGACACTTTTTTAAAAGCGTTGAAAGATGTAGATGAATTGCTACTGGCCACTGACCCAGACCGCGAAGGGGAAGCTATTTCTTGGCATCTTTATGAAGTAGCAAAAGAGCATAATGCATTGAAAGGTAAAGCCGTACATCGTATCGTGTTCAACCAAATTACCAAAAATGCAGTATTAGATGCCATTGCACACCCGCGCGAATTATCCATGGATTTAGTGCATTCGCAACAAGCACGTCGTGCGTTAGATTATTTAGTAGGTTTTAATTTATCCCCATTGTTATGGAAAAAAATTCGACGCGGTTTATCGGCCGGACGTGTGCAAAGCCCTGCTTTGCGAATGATCGTTGAACGACAAGCATTGATTGATGCTTTCGTGCCACAAGAATTTTGGAGTATTGAAGCGCATTGTCATCCAGATGGACAAGAGGTAGATGCCAGATTAACTTTGTTTGATGGAAAAAAGTTTGAGCAATTTACTATTACTGATGAAGCAACTGCATTAAAAGCGCAACAAAAGCTAGAAAAATTAGCGCAAGGGAAATTAACTGTTACAAATATAGAGAAAAAACAACGTAAAAGAAACCCCGCTGCGCCGTTCATCACATCCACATTGCAACAAGAGGCAGCACGGAAATTAGGCTTTACAGCACAACGCACCATGCGCACTGCGCAACAATTATATGAAGGTGTTGATGTTGGAAATGGTGTAGAAGGTTTGATTACGTATATGCGTACTGATGCGACGCATTTAGCACCTGAAGCGGTAGCAGAAATTCGTGCATTTATTGAATCACGCTACGGAAAGAAAAATTTACCCGATGAACCGCGCGTGTATAAATCAAAATCAAAAAATGCACAAGAAGCGCATGAAGCTATTCGCCCTACGCACGTAGAAAATGTGCCGGAAGCTATTAAGACACATTTATCTGCCGATCAATTTAAACTGTATCAATTAATTTGGAAGCGAGCTGTTGCATGCCAAATGATTCATGCGACCATTAATACAGTGGGTGTTGATTTAGCAGCAGATGAGCAGCATGTATTTCGTGCAACGGGTTCAACAATTGTTGATCCGGGTTTTATTTCTGTGTATCAAGAAGGTGTGGATGATCAAAAACCGGGCGAAGATGATGAAAAAATGTTGCCTGAGTTTCACGAAGGACAAATAGTTTCTTTAAAAAGCATTGAGCCGATTCAACATTTCACAGAACCTCCGCCTGCGTATACGGAAGCAAGCCTTGTGAAAGCATTAGAGGAGCACGGTATTGGCCGCCCTTCTACGTATGCAAGTATTATTCATACACTTCAAGCGCGTGAATATGTTGAAATGGATAAAAAACGTTTTATTCCTACCGATGTAGGTAAAGTCGTCAACAAATTTTTGACAGAGTATTTTACAAATTATGTCGATTATGATTTTACAGCGCATTTGGAAGATCAATTAGATGCTGTATCACGCGGCGAAGCGCAATGGGTGCCTTTGTTAGAAAATTTCTGGCAACCGTTTAAAACGTTAGTAGATGATACAGAAGTAAATGTGAAGCGTAGTGATGTGACGCAAGAAAAATTAGATGAAAAATGCCCTAAATGTGGAAAAGAATTATCTATTCGTTTAGGTCGACGCGGACGGTTTATTGGGTGCGTGTCCTATCCTGATTGCGATTACACGCGCAGCATGGATGGAGAAGAAACATCACAACCAGAAATTTTAGATAGGGACTGTCCGGATTGCAGCAAAAAATTACAAATTCGTCATGGACGTTTTGGTAAATTTATTGGATGTACGGGGTATCCTGATTGCAAGCACATTGAGCCGTTAGAAAAACCGGCTGATACGGGGGTGCGTTGCCCCGAATGCTCCCAAGGAAATATGGTGTCGCGCAAATCGCGTTACGGAAAAATATTTTATTCGTGTAGCCGTTATCCTGACTGTAAATTTGCTGTTTGGAATGAACCTTTGGATGAACCTTGTCCTAAATGTGGTTTCTTGATGATGACAAAAAAAGAAACCAAGCGCAAAGGGAAAGAAAAAGTATGTCCGATTAAGACGTGTGGGCATGCTGAGCCATTGGGTGAGTGATTAGTACAAAAACCCTAATAAATAGAGCGGCTGCATGTTATTGTGAATGTCTGTTTTCCTCTTTATCCACCACTGCCGTGACGCACGCATCAGACCACACATTGATGGATGTTTCCAACATATCGAGGAATACGTAAAAAGGCAAAATCACAAACATTAGATCTAACGGTACATTCATACTCGTTAATAAAGCCATCGATAAAAAGTAGCATCCCATCGGAACGCCGGCGTTACCAACCGCAGTTAATGTTGCAATGAATATCCATGCGATCAACTCTGGAACGGAAAAATGCATGCCGTTACTCATGGACACAAATAAAACCGTGATGACAATGAATGCTGCACAACCATTCATATTAATGGTTGTGCAGATCGGAATGGAAAACCCAGCTGTTTTTTCGGAAATTCCTAAACGTTCTTTTGCACATTGTAGTGTGATAGGCAATGTTGCTGCAGAAGATTTTGACCAAAATGCGATGTTTAATGCAGGGAACATTGCTTTGAAGGTTTTCAAGGGAGGAATACCTTTTGACTTTAAAAGCAACGGTAGCACGACGAGTGCTTGAATTAAATTAGCAGAAACTACACAAATTAAGAATACAACAATATGTTGCAACTCTTTCTTTGTATTCATTTCCTCAATAAACTGTGCGATAAACGCCCATATAGCAATGGGAATAAATTTTAAAATTAATTTAGCAATGGAAAGCATGGCTGCAAATAAACTGGTGAACAAATCATTCAATAAGTTTTTTTGGTGTGGTGGTAGAGGTAAAATCGCGAAGCTTACTAAAAGCGCTAAAATCAATACAGCAATCACATTGCCTTCGCTGAAAGGTGTGATGAGATTGGAGGGAACGATTTTTAATAAATAATCCCAATAGGTGCCTTCCGGTGTGTATAGGGGCGCAACATCTAAAGAAAGCCCCGTTTGAACAGGGTTAAGCCATAAAAATAAACCTAACCCGATGGTTGCTGCTGTGATAGTCGTAAGCAATGTATATTTCAGCACCCTACTTCCTAATGATCTGAGCTCTGCCATGTTTTGCATTTGGGTGAGCGTAGCTACAACTGCTAAAAAAATTAAAGGCAAACTGATCAATTTAAGCAGATTAACAAAAATCATCGCTACCGTATTAGCAAGGTTAATCAATAATGGCTGAGGGTATAGCCCTGTGAGAACACCTAACCCTAATGCAATGATTAGTAACGTAAGGGGTTTTTTTAAAAAGGCCATGAATTGTTCTCTCCAGCGCAAAAGGATTTCTTCAGTATAACATGCTTAGTGTGGCGGGAGGCTTGCTTCTTCCTGAACAAGTCGATTGATTAACATCAATTAAAAATTATAAAATTAAAAAATTATTAAATCAAAAACAACCTGTGAAGACCGAATAACATCTGTTTAGGAGGCTAGTATGGGTAACGGGGATGATAATGAAGATATTGCAGTGATTCCTGCAAACGAGCAGCCTAGTACCACTGTTATTGATAAAGGAAAAAAACCGTTACGTCCTACATTGACAGCCGCAGCTGTTACTTCTTTATCCTCGCCTCCTTCTCCCTCTTCCCTAAGTCCTAAAGCCCCCTCTTGGCATGAAGAACCATTGAGCGCAGAGGGCACAATGATGTTTCCTACCTCTGAGGCCAATACTTCTAAACTGGAAATAGCGTTTGATTTATATAAACTTCTACCTCATAAAATCCGGCAAGAAACGCAAATAGTCGGTCTTGAGGAACTATTAGCCGAATATGAAAATAATAAAGAGAGTGTGCCTAATTCAGAGGTGCTTACCACTAACTATACAAAGATTGTGCAAGGCATTTCTCAGCTTACCTTTAGGGGAAATCCTGAGACTGAATTGATAAAGATTTTTATATGGAGAACACGGTATCCTAAAGGCAGTAGTGGTGGCTATGAAGGCAAATACGTTAAAGCTGTGTTTGAAGATATATGGGCGCGCATGCCACTGTCGACTAGGGACACACTTATTCAAGATGATGATTTATTTAAAATAGCTATAGATTCTGCTATTCAATATCATAGTATTGATATTTTAGATTTTTGGATATCTAAAAAACGCGACACTTTCACACCAGAAACATTGGAATTATTTATCAAACAAATGATAGTAGGTTATGAAGACGCGCTAAATAAAGAAAAAAATATTTACGAGCAAATTTTTGAAAAATTATTGATGGCTTTGTCTTCCAATGCAGGATTGGATGTAAGAAAACAGTTTTATCAGGAAATATTGACATTTATTTTTGAAAGAAGAAAAATTTCGAATGTAATGTTGGAACGGACATTGGAATCTCACCCTGATAAGAAATTAGCTGCTGAATCTATTTTAGCTTATATATTAAAGAACGAAATCTCCGCGAGCGATAGATCTATTATGATCAGAATAGCTTTCAAGTTTTGCCCTTCTCAGGATAGATCTAAATTATTCAATGAAACATTGTTGAAATCGTTACAAAAAAATGTGAGCACCGATCCGTATAATGTATGCACTCAATTACTTGCGATGGAAGATCGCCCTGCGCTTGATCAGGAGCATATGGATGCTATTTTGGTGTATGCTGAAGTTAATGCGTTAGTGGGGTTATCTAAAGATGGTCTCGCTAATGCTTATAGAGACGGTAATTTTTCAATCACGCCTGAGCTTTTCGAATTATTAAGAGAATTGCATAGAAATAATCAGAAGCAATACCCGCCTCGAGAAACTTTTTACGAAAAAATGCAAAGACAATTAACCGAAATTGCAAAAACAGATAAGATAGCTTCCATGAAATTATTTTATCCGATCTACCTTGTAGCAAATAAATCTTGCGTTTCATTATACGAACCATTGAAAGCAGCTATCGATGAAAGGCGCGATGAAATGGTGATGTGTTTGATCAATGATTGCCCTAAAGAACAAAAAGTGGAAACTGTGCAAAAAACGTTGGAAGCAGTGGTTGACGCAGATGGTGATCCGCAAATCATAGAAGATATTTTTTTAATATGTAATAAAGAAGAGAGAAAGCAAATTTTAGAATGTAATAATAACGAGCTGTTGTGCCAAGCTATTGCGTTAGGCGCTGCAGGTGAGTGCAAATCTGCCGTGGGGAGCAAGATAATTGCATTATATGCAGCAGCTGAGGTTGATTACAAACCCCAGCTAGATCATGTTTTTTCTATTACGGCGGAAAAATGGATAGAGGCTCGGCCATGGTATCTTAGTTTAGACAGTATTATGTTCATTTCTTTGGTTGTTGGGTTTGCTGCAGCTTTAAGTTTATATTTAGGTGAGGTAAATGTTGTTACAGAAATGAATTTATTGCAAGATGAAGATCAATCAGCATTGTTAAAATCTTCTGCTACTACAGGGGCGCTAGCATTTCTTGTGGTGTTATTTGCGTTGAGTGTTTATGCCGCGTATCGTCACTACCGCTTTACAGCAACAGCTCATATGATTATCGCAACACCTGGAGCACTGTCTGAGCCGGATGCGTCTGATACTGGCACTTTGACAGCGTCATCTGATGATGCGTTTTCTTCCGCTCACAGCACGTCTGTGCCTGGGCAAACCCCCTCCTCCTAGACGTGCTTCCTGAGATATGGTATGGTTGCGCTATTCCATTTTTTTGAAGGCTATCAATACCATGAATAAGGTCATCAGCAAAATTTTTACCCGTGAATTGGTCGGAGGCATCCTATTATTCTCAGCCGCCGTGCTCGCCTTGCTGGTGGCTAACTCTCCTTTAAAAGATGCTTACGGGTTGTTATTATCTACTGCATTTGGCGTGTCGCTGGGGCAGCGAGAATTAGTCAAACCTCTACTGCTTTGGATTAATGACGGCTTGATGGTGATTTTCTTCTTGATGATCGCATTAGAAGTGAAGCGCGAGGCCCTGGAAGGGGAGTTATCAACGCCTTCGCAGGTTGCGCTGCCTGCCATTGGGGCGCTGGGCGGAATGTTAGTGCCCGCCTTGATCTATGCTTTGTTTAATCATGCGAACCCTCTTTACAGCCATGGTTGGGCAATTCCTACCGCTACAGACATTGCTTTTGTCCTTGGTATGTTAGCGCTGTTGGGCCAACGTGTTCCACCCGGTTTGCGGATGTTCCTATTATCTTTGGCGATTTTTGACGATATTGGCGCCATTATGGTGATTGCCTTTTTCTATTCGCATGATTTATCTTTTACCATGTTGATGAGTTCACTAGTGTGTTTGGCCATTCTATTTGCTTTCAATCGCCTGGGGGTGCGCAAGCTAACACCGTACATGTTAGTTGGCTTGGTGATGTGGTTGTTTGTGCTAAAGTCTGGGGTGCATGCAACGTTAGCAGGTGTGGCGTTGGGACTAGTGATTCCTCACAAAGGAACTAAAGGGATCCCTTCCCCTTTAAAACAATTAGAATTTGCGTTACATCCTTACGTTGTATATGGTATTTTGCCGTTGTTTGCGTTTACAAATGCAGGTGTGCATTTGAGTAATTTAACCATTCATGACTTTGCTAACACGGTGACTTACGGCGTATCGTTGGGCTTATTTATAGGTAAGCAGCTAGGCATTGCAGCTTTTGTATGGGTAGCTATTCAGTTAGGTGTGGCGAAGCTGCCGCGACATACAGATTGGGTGACCATGTATGGTGGCTGTATCTTATGTGGTATTGGGTTTACCATGAGTTTGTTCATCGCATCACTTTCTTTTGTTCCTGGCACATTGGATGGGTTCGCAGCTGATCGGATCGGTATTTTTATTGGCTCTATTACATCAGGTGTGGTGGGTTATTGGATGATCAGCCGTTGCCACCGTCGCCGTGGAGAAAAAGTTGCGAGGGATGTACGATTTATGGATGAGTATTCATGATTTGGCAATTAACCGGATAGCTATTTCTTTTAATGGAATCACTAATAAAATATTTATCAAAGAAAGACTAACCATCAATGCAACTGGCGAGAGATCTAGCCCAGCAAACCGTGGCATGAAGCGTTGAATTTGCTGTAGCCAGGGCGCAATCAATGGATAAATCGCCTGCAAAACGGGATTGATGGCATGCGGGGTTAGCCAGCTTGTTACTACCCAAATCAGGGTAGAAAAAATATAAATATTTAAGCAAAGCCCTACAGCATCAGCTATCGCAAATAAAAATGTACCTGCAGGGTCAGGTAGCATAAACATACGTAAAGCAATTAATATATACTGATTAACAAAGCAAAAGACTAATACAATCACTAATGAAGCCCAGTCAACGCCTTTCCAGCCGGGGATGATGCGCCGCATGGGCAATAAAACAGGATTAGTTATTTTGATGATTGATTGGCAGACAGGATTATAAAAGTCAGCACGGACCCATTGCAGTAAAAAACGTAGCAAGAAAGTAGCAATATAAAGGGTGAAGAGTGTGTCGATCAAAAACTCTAGCGCATGTAAGAACGGATTGCTCATAGAAGTCAATTCCCCCCTGATACGCAGGATGATAGCAGATTTCTTTTCTGAACTGTGTTTTTTTGTTCTTCCCTTGAAAAAAACCTTGATGGGGTTTAACCTTAGGTAGTACGGTACCTAGGAATGACATTATAAAGGGATATCATATGTTCTATCGATACCTCGCCACCTTACTTGCCTCAGTATTAGTTGGTTGTATAAGTGGCCCTTCAGTTGATTACACTGATGAATACAGTCGCGCTAGCGATGCGAATCGTGCTGTGCAAAATACACAAGAAGCTATGGCAACAGACGATGTGCTGGGTAGTCTTAGTGCTATGTTGGGCGCTCCCGATCAAACGGGCACCGTACCGGCATCTAATGTACGATTTGTGCATAACATAGATGAATTGAATGAAATGACATATCGACGTTACACATTGCGTGTTGCGGATAATATGCATATCAACCATACATCACGCCGTGGATATGACAAAGATTTTGATAGAGACCTTGAACCGCGAGGTTATGATAAAGATTTTGATAGAGGTTATGATAAGGATCGTTATAGTAAAGGGCGTGCTGAATCTTCAGTGCGTATGAGATTAGAAGATGCAAAAGAGCAATATCCTAATGCTGTAGTTGCAATAAACAAGCAAGATAAAATTATTGCTGTAGCATCAGATTCCTTAGAAGCGCAAGCCTTGGCGCAAAAAAGCCCTCGTGTTTTTTATGTGTTGAAAGGGCAAACACTCAAGCAAACTGTTTCTCGGTGGTCAAAGCAAGCAGATTGGAGTATGCGATGGTCTATTCAACGCGATTACACGATGGTAGCTCCAGCGACTATTTTTGGAGAATTTAGCGCCCAGGGAGGCTCTCTTGATCAATTGCTAGGAACCTTACGACATCTTGATCAACCGCTCAAAGCGCAGTTTGCTCGAAATAAAGTGGTTGTGATTCGTGAGAATACTTATAACTCGAGCATTATGGCTGTGATGCCTTAAAAGGAACTGCAATGATGGAACGATTTTTATCTGCACTGCGCTTAGGTACAGTTTTTATAGTCGCGTGTATTTTAGCTGCTTGTGATTCCAATTTTGTTACCACGCAAGAAGATTTAAATAGAGATTCTAATAAATCGCAAGAAATCTATGCTAAGACAAATGAAATAGCAAATAAACGTTCCTTAGTAGAGCATACCGATGCATACATGGTGGCTCAGAATTCTTTTCAAATTAATAAAGCAGTGACCTTGCCTCCCATATTTAACCAAAAAATGCTTTACGCTAGCGCATCTGCTGAAAGCTTGCCAACAATTCTAGCCGATCTTCATGCACAAACAGGTATTAAATTTAGATTTAGTCCCGATGCAATTATTTATATTCAGGGTGGTACAAGCGGAGCAACTGCAAGTAGTAGCACGTCAAATAGTAGTGCACAAAGTGGAGCTTCTAGTGATACTGCTCAGCCAACAAGTAGTATCATAAGTGGCACGGGCGCCGGGGCTGGGGGAGGTTTGCAATCAGCGGCCATTGAGGCCGGCAGCAGTGATGTGGCAGCCAATGTCGGCGTGCTGAAAAATATTCAACTTAGTTTGCAATATGAAGGAACATTGAAAGAATTAATAGACAGATTCACATCAGGTTTTAATATTTATTGGGAATATCTTCCAGAAGAGACAACAGTTAACTTTTTCCGTGTGCAAACAAAGGTGTTAGCCTTAGATTTGCTGCCAGGTGAAACAACATTTAAGAATGAAATGTCATCCTCATCTACCATGGGTGGTTCTGATTCGGGATCCAATTTAAACAGTGGTGCTGTCATGGATGTTACGTACAATCAACTTGCGAGTAACGCATGGAAAGATACTATTGCTACTATTTCAGCCATGCTATCAAGCGACGGACGTGTTAACTCTAACCCAAGGTCAGGTTACTTAACCGTGACAGATATCCCTGAGCGTTTATTACGTATTGAAGATTATATCAATAAAATTAATGATAAAGGTCGTCGTAAAATTGCAGTGAAGGTGGATGTATTTAATGTTGAGTTAACCGCAAACACGGATTACGGTATTAACTGGGATGCTGTGATAGATGCTTGGGGCGGCGAGGTTGCATTAGATTCCATTGCTAGAGGTGTTTCACCATTAAGCAATCTCAATGGTCTCCCTATTGACACCATGAAATTTTCTTACACGGGAAGTGGTTTTTTTGATTCAGCAGATTTTATTTTTGGCGCGCTGTCGCAACAGTTTGATACTAGCCGTGTGACAGGCACAACGGTTTATACAGTGAACGGTGAGCCTGCTCCTGTGCAGGTAGTAACACGTTCAGACTACGTCAAAGAAATTACTTTCTCTGCTATTTCCGATCAATCTTCTACCACAGAAGTATCGGTTACACCCGGTACAGTGGTCAGCGGGTTTTTCATCGTGGTAACGCCAACTATTTTATCAGATAACCAAATTTTGTTGAATTTATCATTGTCTCTTTCTACTGCAGATACGACCAGCCATAAAGAAACGATTTGTCCTGCAGGGCAAGATGATAAAAGCTTATGTCCTAGCATTACGTTGCCTGAAGTGAAAAGTAAAAATTTTATGGAGAGTATTACATTAAATCCTGGACAAACAGTGATTCTATCGGGCTTCCAAGAGTTGGATAATCAAGTAGGTGTAGATAGTATTGCTGCGCCACAATTATGGATGTTAGGTGGTTCTAAGGCCACTAATAGCAGCAGGACAACCACTGTAACTGTTATCACTCCCTATGTGGTTGGAAGGTAACCGTGATCATTTTAATTGGCGGAAAACAGTATGCAGTAGGATTAAACTGGTTCTCAATTTCATCAACAGATGAAATTGAACAATTTAAACACGAAATGGAAATGACATGCGGTATTATAAAATTAGCTACAGCAGAAGGCATGCCTTCTGCTGTAGCTCTCGCTTCCAACGAATATTTAAATCAAACGTCGCTAGCAGCTGCATTATCTTATGCGCATGAAAATTTATTGTATGTGTATAAGACAGAATACAAAGATGAAGCGGGTCGTCTTTTGTACTATTTTTGTTGCGTAAAGCGAGGTGTTGTAACAGTTGATGGAGATACTGTTGGGGATATTGATACTATTCAATCTCTTTATGCTCAAAGTTTACTAGATTTACGCAACGATTTAGCGGAAGATAAAATTGAGTGTTTAGGTGTGGGTGCGGATGATAATCGCTTTGAGGCCCTACATTCTGTTGATGAAACACAAATCTTAACAAGTATACAGCGGTTCGAAAGCCAATGCGTTGTCAAAGAATTACATAAAAAAGGCCCAGCAAAATGGATGTTGGGATTAGTTGCTGCAGGTATTGTTGCTATGATGTACTTAGGTTATCAATGGTTTTTAAAACCGCCACCACCTCCTCCCCCTTCTCCAGTTGCAGAACGTGCGCCGCCTCCACCGCCTGACCCTTTCACGCAATTTTTAAATTCTGTTTCCTTTTCGAGTACAGCAACACCTGCGGCTTTGCCATTAATAACCGATGCTATTAGTAATATTCCCATGCAAATAAAAGGCTGGACGGTAACAGGAATTTCTATTAATTTAGGTGCTACAACAACGTTTTCAGTTTCTTTTTCTCGCACACCGTACGCCACTGTGCTTGACTTGAAAGCGCAAGGCGATGCGGGGGTTCTCAAAAATCTTAATATTGATGGGTCAGGTGATTCTGCTTCTGCGGATTGGCCAGCAGAAGTGGATAACGTTCCTTTATTAACCGAACAGGCGTTAACGCCGATTAAAACTGAGGAAGGGCCCGTATATCAATTACAATTTCAAACCCAATTACAATATCAAAAATTAGACATTAAGTTAAATTCACCCTCTCCTGTCCAGGGGTTTGCAGTGCAAACGTTTAGCTATCAAGGAAACGGCTTGTGGGGGTTGCGAGGATTTTATAATGTATTTCAGACAATGAGTACATTGGGGATAACTTCTATCACCATCACACCGGACAGTGGTGATTTTGCATGGACTATTCAGGGGGTGATTTATGGTTAAATCGTTTGTTACATTGGGTCTTCTCTTATCTCTTGGCTCTCAATCCCAGGCAGGAGACAGCACGATTGATCAATTAGACCAATTAGAACGTCAGCGCGTTATTCTAGAAAAGCGATTAGAAGTAACAAAGCTGCAAAAAGAATTGAGTGATACGCAAGGGCAAAGTGTCGCCAGCTCAATTGTTCCTACTGAGAATTTACAAGCAGCTTCTTTAAATTTAATCAAGATTGTTGGTATGGCAAGCAAACCGAAAGCGGTGTTTTTATACAATGGTTATCGTTTAACTGCCGAACGAGGCGAAATGGTATTGCCCAACGTACAATTACATAATGTCAGTGACACTTATGTAATGTTGAAGGATACAACGTCAGGCAAAGAAAGTGTAGTATGGCTGAGTACCAACCAATAAGGTGATAACATGGTCAATGTGGCTCAAACACCTATCCCTCCGGGCGTAATGTACGTCGATTCTTTCGATGAAATGCCCCGTTTCTCTAAATTATTATTTGTTGATAAAGAAGAATTGCGGTTAAGCGATGAAGAGCGAAAATATTTTTTATTGACAGAAGGGGCTGTAGGAGAAGGGGAGCGGAAAATAGCGTATTTATTAGTTTCTCAGAATATTACCAGCCAAATGAATCAACGTGCTAAAACTTTTGCGCAATTGTTGAGACGTACTCATACTATTAAAATTATTTATACAACACGAGATTTGTTGAAGTTAGTAGAAGATAATATTTCGGCTGCGGAGTCTCGCGAGTCTCAGCAGATTGTTAATGAAACAGAATTGTATAATTCCATAAATGATATTTTTACGCGAGCGGTTCAAATGAATGCTTCTGATATTCATATTGAAGCGTTTGAAAGAAAAACAGATGTGAAATTTCGTGTTAATGGCATGTTGGTAAAAGTGCTAGAATTTGCACAAGAATATTCACAAGAATTAGTGCGCATTTTATACAACGTGTTGGCTGTTGAGGGATCAAAAGACATTCAGTTTGATGAACATAAAATGCAAGCTGCTATCGTTGAAAAATATATTTTAGGTAAATCGTATCGTGTTCGTTTGCAAACAGCACCTCGCTATCCTTATGGTTACTCTATTGCATTGCGTTTGTTGCCGCTAGAAACGCGCAGTAGCGGCGCTATCGAAGCATTGGGATACACTCAGCCTCAAATAAAAGCATTGCTAAAGACAGGTATGAAACCCACTGGTGCCTTAATTTTCGCAGGAACAACAGGAAGTGGTAAATCTACAACGCTTGCAAACTTGATTGCAGATAAAATTATTAAAACAAAAGGTGTTCGTAAAGTTATCACTATTGAAAATCCACCAGAATATGTGGTTAACGGTGCTTTACAAATTAATATTAACGATTCAAGTGATAATGCGGGATCCACATTTGCAGACGCTATTAAGGTGGCTATGCGTATGGATCCAGATGTATTGATGATTGGTGAGGTTCGTGATCCTAAAACAGCAAAGTTGTTGCAGGATTCTGTTCAATCGGGCCACCAGGTCTTTACGACTGTTCATGCACAATCAGCCTTGGGTATTTTCGAGCGCTTAGTAGGGTTAGGTTTTGAGCGAAATGTGTTAACATCTCCTGGCTTTTTAAGCATGTTAATGTATCAAGTGTTAGTGCCTATTAATTGCCCACATTGTGCAATGAATATCTCTGACTTTGAAAAAAATGTAATAGAAGAAACTGAAAAAGAATTATTAGAGCGTGTGAAAGCTGTTTTAAGCCCCAAAGAACTAAGCGCGGTCCGCTTTCGCTCTTTAGTGGGTTGTGAGAAATGCCAAAATACGGGGTTTTTAGGTCGATCGGTAGTGGCAGAATACATTGAGCCAGATGATACCTTGCTAGCTTTAATTGCTAAAGAAGATTATTCTCAAGCGCAAAAATATTGGAAAGAATCAGGTGGCGTGCCTGTATATTTTAATATCATCGATAAAATTAAAACAGGCGAGCTGGATCCGCATTATGCAGAAGATAAAGTCGGCTATTTAACGGGTTAAATATGTCAAAAAAAGATTTTCACCGCTATTGGATTATTTTCCGCAATGCGCTGTTGCGTAAGTTTGTATTTACACATACAAGACGTGTAAATTTATATCGCAATTTGGAAATGATTACCGGCTCTGGCGTTTCACTAAATGAAACGATTCGCTTATTAGCGCGAAAATATCGTAAATACATGCCCCACTCTTACTTGCCAATTATTATGGATGAGTGGTTAAAATCTATGGCTATGGGAAGGCCTTTTGTACAAGCACTGGCTCCATGGGCGCCCGGATGGGAAATGTTATTATTGCGTACCGGTGGGACTTCACAAATATCTCAAATGTTTAAACATGTGGCAGAGTTATCGAGTAACATTATTAAATTGAAATCGGGTTTAGTGAGTGCTGTGCGGTATCCTGCGTTTGCATTGCTCATGTTGTTTGGATTGATGTACGTGTTTGCTTATTATGTCATTCCGAGTTTATCAACGTTTTTATCACCAGAAAAATGGCCGCCTGTTACAAAAAGTTTATACGAATTTACTACTTTTTTTACAAGTAATATTGTGTGGATTCTTTTAGGCATCGCATTTTCCATTATGATGATTTTAAGAAGCATGACAGACCTACGTGCTGGTTTTGCACGCAGTATATTAAACCGTATCCCGCCTTGGTCTATTTATAAACAATTTAACGGTAGTATTTTTTTGTTGAGCTTGGCAAGCTTGTTGAGATCAGAAAATTCAATTGGCCAATCTTTAGATACGATTCGTTCAGGCTCCTCCCCTTATGTGGCCAGTTTGATTATTGTGATGCAAGCAAAATTACAGGCAGGGCGCTCGGCAGGCGAAGCCATTCAATCAGAATTATTTGATAAAGAAACACAAATTAATTTGGAAGTGTATGCAGATTCCGATAAATTAGAAGAGGGTATCCAAGTATTAGCGCAAGAACAGCTTGAAACACAAATTGTCAAATTAGGATTGGCTGCGAAAATATTGGGGAATGCTATTTTATTATTGGTTGTAGGGTTTATTGCGTGGAACTATATGGGGCTGATTGCACTGCAATCAGCAATGGCTGGTTAATGCTATTTTCTTGATTTTTAACTGTTGTCTGATAGACTTAGGATGTTCTACGAGTGTCTAAGGAGAAATTTATGTTGCGTGCACTTAAAAAATATCAAGCAGGTGTGACCTTGTTTGAAGTATTATTAGTTTTGTTCGTCGCTGCTTTTATTGCCGCAGCTGTTGCTACTATTTATGCGAAAGTGACCCTCACTTTTAAACAAAATCAATTGCAAACGGGCATACAACAATTGGCAGCCAATATCACAGCAACTTATACCAGTGGTTCTGGAGCCGATTATTCAAGTTTAGCCACTGGAATTGTGATATCAGGGGGGCTATCACCTGATGATATGCATAGTGGTACCACGCCTATTAATCCATTTGTTTCACAAGATGGATGGTCGGTAGGTCCTGGTGATTCAACAAGTACCTACAAAATTACAGTGAACAGTGTTCCTGACGGCGCTTGCTCTACGTTATATGGACCGCTTAGCAAAATCAGCTCTGCACAATCTTTGACAGTGAATGGTACAGCGGTTGATAATCCTGGTACGGCGCTACAAAATTGTACTAAAGGAAATAATACAATTATTTTATTTGTAAATTAAATATCAAATCAGTGAGGAGCAAGGATGACGCGACGTTTAGGTTTCTCACTGTTTGAAGTTTTATTAGTATTGATTTTAGCAAGCGTAATTGCAGCGGGTGCTTTCGAATTTTATCAAGAAAAGCGAGACAATGAGGTTGCAGATGTTCTTGCACAACGCATGTATTTCTTTTCTCAAGCAGTGAGATCGTTTGCAACCGATAATCAAAACGCCATTATTAATGGTACTTTCGTTTGTCCTCCTGTTCCTCCCGATTCAAGCTGTCTAAAACATCATCCTTCGGGCGAGCACCCAAAATATGTTTTCACGGGCGTAACATGGTTAACAAATCCTGTTTCAGGGGATGCTTACCTTGATTCAGATTTTACATTTGATAATTTAGGCCCACTCGAGTTACAGCGTTCAGCGGATGATGAATCATTAATAGATGATGCTGCTATCAAAGTTATCATTGAGCCTATTGTAGTGGCTGGAGGTAAAGTTACAGATATTATTATTGATTTTGGTTCATTGTACGATGTGCAAGATGTAACGAAACCAGAACCTAAAGGGGCTATTAGTGCTAAGGCTGCCACTAAAGCAGCGAATATGTATGATCCTATGCTCGGGCCTTCTGCTTTCACTTATACAGCAGGGCTAGATGCTGAAGGAAACCAAATTCCTATTCAAGCAACGTTGGGCCCGCTTTCTGATAGTACAGCTGGATTTTTACGTCTAGATGGTACAAGTATCATGAGCGGTGATATTAATTTTCAATCTGATGCTTCTAAATCCATTGATTTTGGCGCCAAGGGAGGAAAAATAGAAAACGTTAACCAAATTGATTTTGTTAGTACAGGTGTTTTTGAAGGTGTGACGATATTGGATACGTTAGGATCGGGGGAATTAGAGAAAGCAGAGTATGCCCCAGATAAATATTTTTGTGCTTTATCACAAGTGTTTGTTGAAACAATTCCAGGAAAGTGCAGTATTGGAGTAAATGATGCGGGACATTATAAATTAGAAAAACAAGGTTCTGGCACTACTTGTAAAGTAAGGTGTTTCCGTTTTGCCCCACCTTAAAGCTTAGGAAAAAATTGATGAAAAAATATATAGGTATTACACTTTTTGAAATGCTTTTAGTATTATTTATTTCTGGCATGATTGCTATTGCTGCTTTTAAGGCGCAGCAAGAACAAAATCGTGTAGATGTATCTGATACATTAGCACGTAATATGTATATTTTTTCTCAAACAGTGCGCGCTTATGTGAACGACAATCAAGTAGCCATAACAGCCGGTACTTTTAAACCCTCACCCTCTGTTTCTGATTTTCAAGAAACAGGTACTGCACCTAATAAAACGTACACATTTACAGGTGTTGATTGGCTAAAACAAATGAGCAAGCCTAATATGAATGTTACTTATCTTGGCAGTGATTTCAGTTTTAATAATCTTCAGCCTTTAGTATTAAAGCGTATTGATGCAGGTGCCAATCTAGAGGGCGATCAATCCATCAAAGTGACGATTTCTGGAGGAAATGTAACGATTGATTACGGATTATTGTATTTTGAAACAGCTAATCAAACACCGCAAGTAGAAGCCTCCATTACAGCCATGGCGGCGAAAAAAGCACAGCGAATGTATGATCCTGAATTAGGGCCTTCTTCTTTTAATTATACAGGAGGTCTAAATGCGCAAGGACATCCGCTTTCTATACAAGCAACAACCAGTGGCATGTCTGCGGCCGCAGACAGCTATATGCGAGCAGATGGTAGTGTTGAAATGACGGGTAGCTTGCAATTCAATGATGATACGCCGGGATCAGGCAATGCAGATATAGATGGCGTGGAAAATATTAATTTTGATCCAAAATCAACGGATAGCGCAATCACAGGCCTTGACTCAGTACAGTTTTCTTCCGCTGTGCCAGGTACAATGAAAGGAGTAGCTACCGTTGATTTTTCAGATGATAGTGAAATCAATAATTTGGATGAATTAAATTTTGACTCTGATGATGGGGAAATTAATAACCTTGGAAAGTTAGATCTTAGTGATGATGGGGAGATTAATCTAAATAATGGTAACATAAATGATACCAGCAACATTAATTTTGCAAATAACGGTGCAATTAATAACATTCGTGTTATTAATTTTTCGAATAATTCTTCTTTTGGAGGGATTACTAATATTAATGAATTTCGGCATGGCGATATGGCTGCAACTCGAAGTGGTGATGTAGTAGGCCCGACTATAGTAGAAATAAGTGGGAAAAAGGCAAATACGAAAACACATTTTTGTGCTTTGAATAGTGTGAGATTTAATGATGGCAATAGCAATGCAAACCGGGCTTGTAATTTAATAGTGAATAATGATGGTAACTATACGTTAGAGGCAGATTATGCACTATCATGTTCCGTAATGTGTTTTAAATATTCCCCTTAACATAAACCATTAAATCCCAGGTTTGATGCCCCAAGCGCAACCCTCTTGCTTCAAAGCTTGAAATGAGGCGATCAGGGCGAGAAATAAATCCTGTTTCTGAAGTATTTTGAAAACGTGAGTCTGCTTTAAAAACATCAAGCATATGTGTCGCATATTCTTCCCAATCTGTTGCACAATGAATAAATCCACCTGGTTTTAATACACGATAAAGTGTATCTAAAAAATGAGGTTGGATTAAGCGGCGTTTATGATGCCGTTTTTTGGGCCAAGGATCAGGGAAAAAAATTTGAACTCCCGAAAGACTGTGTGGTGGTAAACGTTTTAATACTTCGATAACATCCTGATGGCAAATCCGAATATTACTCAAGCCTGCTTTGTGAATTTGATTTAATAGCTGCCCTACCCCAGGTCTATGTACTTCAACACCAATAAACCCAACGTAAGGGTTTTTTTCTGCTTGAGCAAAAAGTGACTCTCCTTTTCCAAAGCCAATTTCTAAGATAATATCTCGATTGGGCAATATGGATTGCAGATCAATTAATGGTACATTGTTATCAATGCCATATAAAGGCAAATATTTTTCGAGAGCGTGTGCTTGTGATGCAGAGAAGCGCATTTCTCGTTTTACGAAACTGCGTATGTGAGGTTGCTTTTCTGTCATGTGCTTAATTTTGCTTTCATGCGATCAAATAATTCTAAAGATTTTTGATTAGGGTGGCTAAAGCGGCAACCTATCAATGTGCCAATCATTCCTATAATAAATCCGGGTAATAATTCATACAATTCAAAAATGCCACCCCATGTTCTACCCAGCGCTGCCCATACGAGTGCGGTAGTTGCCCCTAACAGTATTCCGCACAGTGCGCCAGTATGTGTCATGTTGCGTTTGTACAATGATACTAATATGACAGGCCCAAACGCTGCACCTAGCCCGCCCCATGCGTTAGCTACTAATTCAAGTACGCTCGGGTTGGGATGATCAGCCAGAAAGAATGCAACAATAGCAATGACCAAAACGCAGAGCCTTCCCACCCAAACTAATTCTTTCTGGGAAGCTTTTGGTCGAAGAGCGTGTTTATAAAAATCATTGACTAAAGCTGAGCCTGCAGCCATTAACACAGCTGTCACTGTACTAATGATGGCGGAAATAATTGCTGCTAAGATAATACCTGAAACCCAAGGGTTTAATAATTGTTTGGCTAATGCCGGCATGACTGCTTCAGCACTGGGTAAAGAATCTATCGGGAAATAAGCAATGCCCACGAAACCTGTTAATACAGCACTGCCGAGAGCAATAGCCATCCATGTTGTGCAAATGCGTCTGCCATAAGTAATTGCTTTCTCATTTTTGGCGGACATGAAACGCACTAAAATGTGAGGTTGCCCAAAATACCCCAAGCCCCATGCGAGGGATGTCAGTAGTGAAATATTTAGGCTCATATCCCACAAGGAAGTTTTTTCAGGTGCAATAGAAATGATATTCTCAAGTAAAGGGTTCCATCCGCCATCAAATCCTGTGATTGCCATGACAGGTACAAGCATTAACGCTACTATCATTAGCGTGCCTTGAAATAGATCGACCCAATTAACCGCAAAATATCCACCTACAACACAATAAGCAATGATGATAGGCCCGCTTATCCACAATGCTTGATGGTAATCAATATCAGCTGCTGTCACTAACAATTTTGCTGCCCCTACAAAACCGGATGCAGCATAAATGGTAAAGAAAATCATAAAAATGGTTGCAGCAATATAGCGTATATAGCCAGCGCGAATGGCAAAGCGGTTTTCAAGATAAGCAGGCAGCGTCAGCGAATTTCCTGCTAGTTCAGTGTATAAACGTAATCGGGGGGCAACAATCAGCCAATTCAAATATCCACCGATAAGAATACTAATAGGTAGCCACGCTTGGCCTATACCGGCAACATAAATCATAGCGGGAACGCTTTGCATCAGCCAAGCGCTCATGTCAGACGCTGCAACCCCCATGGCTGTGATGAGCGCGTTAAAACTGCGGTTACCTAAGATATAATCAGCATGCGTGCGAGTGCGGCGATAAGCCGATAGGGTAATCGTAAGAATGATAAGCGAATAAATTGAAAAGGTAGTGATTAAGACACTCATCTTAGTTCCTCTTAGGGTGGGTAGTGTACTATGAAACAGAGGATGGAGCAAGGACAGGACTCAACCAAAATGCAGCCTTGCTGCGCACTTATGTTTTCCAAGAGGGCAGACTTTAGTGTAAACTTCTTATATCCCTATTGTTCGTTACAAGGAGCTGTGATGAAAAGCATATTTGGCGTGATGTTGAAATCAATATTGGCCCTGGCCATATTAATTAGTATAGGATTATTAGCGCTCAGCTACTTTGCTAATCCAGAAAAATTAAAACCCTATGCAATTCAATTTGTGCATGATAAATACCAACGCACTCTCTCTGTGGGAGATATTCATTGGCGCGTTTTCCCTAAATTAGGTTTATCTATGGAAAATGTGGTATTAAGCGACAATCCTACTTTTGGTAGCGGTTCTTTTGCAGCCATGAAAACATTAAGTGTATTTGTGGATACGTTAAGTTTAATCCGTGGGCACGTGGATGTGAAAACAGTAGAAGTGGTGGATATTAAAGCGAATATCAAAACAACCAGTACAGGGGGAAACAGTTGGGATGATTTAACGGCAGCGCCAACAGCTGCAGATAAAGCAGCGGTTGAGAAAAAAGAAGTTTCTCAAGGAAAGAGTGCTGATAAGGGATTATCTGTTTCTGATCTCACTTTCAATATTGAAAAAATTGAAGTAAAGAATGGCCAATTTAATTATGTAGACGAGCAAGCAGGCTCCACTTATAAAGTGTCAGATTTTTCTTTTGAAGGTGGAAATATTGCGTTGGATAAATCTTTTCCAGTTGCTTTAAAATTTACGGTATCCAGCTCGGCGCCTGCGATGGCCGCAACAGTAGACGCAAAAGCATCTTTAAAAGTGTCTATGAAAAATGGTTCGTTTGATCCGAACAGTGTCGTTTTAGATGGTACCGTGGATATTCCTTCTTTGCACATGCAAGGTATTAAAGTGTCTTCTTTAAAAGCACCTGTGAATGTATCAGGTGGCGTGATAAAACTGAGCCCTATTTCTGCAGCGTTTTATGGTGGCAATGTAGGTGGTAGCGCGACGATTGATACAAAGAGTGTTCCGACACACATTGCCGTTAATTATGATGTGAAGAATGTGAACATGGGCTCCATGTTAAAAGATGTAAAAGGGAAAGATAGCATCACTGGCACGTTGAATATGAAAGGCAAGTTGTCTTTTAATACATCGCCTGCCAAAAAACAGATGATGCAAAGCGTGAATGGCGATGCGCAAATGAATTTAAAAAATGGTGTATTGCGTGGTGTGGATTTAGCTTATTTTTATGCGTTAGGATCTAATTTGATTGATCGCAAAAATCCTGTTCCTGTGCGTAATAATAAAGGGGAAACAGATTTTAGAACAACTACGGCGCATGTCACTATTCATAAAGGACTGCTCACTAATAAAGATTTATTAGTATTAAATAGTGGCATTTATGGCGCAGGCGCAGGGACGGTTGATTTAGTGAAAGATCACATTGATTACCGTTTTCGTATTCAAGGCGTTAGTGATGATAAGCCTGTAGGCAATGTTATTCCGCTACAAATTCGTGGTAGTCTTGAAAATCCAACGATTGGATTAGACATGAATATTGTCAAAGAGCGTGTGATAGATGAAGTGAAAAGCAATATCGGTGACCAGATTTTTAAGAGGCTTAATAAGCAGTAGGTTGTGTGTGTAATGCTCAATTCACATTTTTTTTCTCAAGCTGTATTGAAGTGGTATGAGCGTTTTGGACGGAAAGATTTGCCTTGGCAGCAAAACCCGACGCCCTATCGCGTGTGGGTTTCTGAAATTATGTTGCAACAAACGCAAGTAGCGACAGTGATCGATTACTATGCGCGCTTCATGGTGCGTTTTCCTGATGTTCAATCGCTTGCTGCAGCCCCGCTTGATGCGGTGTTGCATTTGTGGGCTGGATTAGGTTATTACGCACGAGGGCGCAATTTACACAAAGCAGCGCAAATGATTGCAGCGCAGGGAGGCGTATTTCCGGACACGCTCGAAGGATTGGTTGCATTGCCAGGTGTGGGTGAATCCACGGCGGGGGCTATTTTGTCCCTCTCTTTTCAAAAAAGAGCCGTGATTTTAGATGGCAACGTAAAGCGTGTGTTGGCACGCGTGCTTGCCCTTCCTGATTGGCCTGGGGAGCCCAACGCATTAGCCACATTATGGCAAACCGCACAAGCGTGCACGCCAATGGAAAATGTGCGCGCCTATAATCAAGCCATGATGGATTTGGGTGCAATGGTGTGCACACGAACAAAACCGTTGTGCGAATCATGCCCTTTGGCTTTGCAATGTTTGGCAAAAGCTCAAAATATGCAAAACAAGCTGCCTGTAGGAAAACCTCGCAAGACGTTGCCAGAGCGTTATGCACGCATGATGATGTTAGTGCGTACTGATGGCGCAATATTATTGGAGCAGCGCCCTAGTCCGGGGATTTGGGGTGGATTGTGGTGCTTTCCTTTATATGATGAGGCGTGGTTGGCGCAGTTGCCTATTCTTAAACGGGAACCTGTGGGCGTTTCATCTCATACTTTTTCACATTATCGTTGGCATGTGGAAGTTGAGAAAATTTTTTTGAAAAAAGATGTCGAGATACTTCCGTTTTGCGCTGCACCGCATCTCTGGTATACTCAGACCAGCGAACCGTTAGGGTTAGCTGCGATAGTTAACCGTTTAACTCCGGTTTTTGCCGTGGTTGATAATCCATAAGGAACTTAAAATGGATGGAACAGTATTTTGTCAAAAATATCAAAAAGTGTTGCCTGCACTAGAACGTCCGCCTTATCCGGGGCCGATGGGCCAACGCCTTTTGAATAATATTTCGGCACAGGCGTGGCAAGATTGGATTGGCCACCAAACGATGTTAATCAATGAAAATCGTTTGAGTTTATTAGATCCTGCTGCCCGCCAGTTTTTAGAAAAAGAAATGGAAAAATTTTTATTTGGGGAAGGCAGTGCCAAACCGGCAGGTTATAAGCCTCTTGACGCTCAAGAGTAAATCAGGTTTAATATGCGCTCTGGCCAGATAGCTCAGTCGGTAGAGCAGAGGACTGAAAATCCTTGTGTCGGTGGTTCGATTCCGCCTCTGGCCACCATGGCTGCTCACCAGAGAATTCCTATGTCTGCTCAACCCACATCTTCGCGCATTGCCCAATGGTCTTCTCGTTGGTTATTTATTTTAGCTGCGACAGGTTCTGCCGTGGGTTTAGGAAATGTGTGGCGCTTTCCTTACATTACAGGTTTGAATGGTGGCGGTGCCTTTGTATTGATGTACGTTGGCTTGGTCATTCTTATTGGTATGCCGGTCTTGATGGCTGAAATCATGATTGGTCGACGCGGCGCGCAAAATCCTGTACAAAGTGTAGCCAACGTAGCGGTAGAATCGGGATTGTCACCACGATGGGGGTGGTTAGGGTTTGCAGGCATTCTCACCTCCTTCTTTTTGCTTTCTATTTATAGTGTGATTGCCGGTTGGAGTGCAGCGTATATTGTGCGCACTTTTTCGGGCGCTTTTCATGGTTTAACGCCAGCAGCAGTCGCAGCTTCTTATGATGCTTTCATCGCAAACCCCCTCGCATTAATATTTTGGCATTCTGTTTTTATTATTGCGACAGGTGTTGTCGTGGCGCGTGGGCTGCGCGAAGGGCTTGAAAAAGCCATTGAAATATTGGTGCCTGGATTATTTATTATTTTATTGATTTTGATTGCCTACGCGGCGACAACGCCAGGTTTTCAAGAGGGTGTCACATTCTTACTCAAACCTAATTTTGAAGCGCTTACTGCGAAAGCATTCTTAACAGCGTTGGGTCAAGCATTTTTTACATTGAGCATTGCAACAGCAAGCATGTTAATTTACGGCGCTTATTTACCTAAAGATGCTTCTATTTTCAAAGCCTCCTTGTGCATTGCTGGCTTGGATACGTTAGCAGCGATATTGGCGGGCATTGCAATTTTTCCGATTGTATTTAGCTATGGATTAACACCGGCAGAAGGCCCGGGATTAGTGTTTAAAACATTACCGATAGCGTTTGGAGAAATGCCTTATGGAACGTTTTTTGGTGGATTGTTTTTTACTTTATTAGTATTTGCAGCGTTAACATCGGCCATTTCGATGGTAGAGCCCATGGTGACGTGGGTGATGCAGCGTTTCCAGGTGAAGCGCGTGTGGGCAACGTTATGGACAGCAGGTTTAGCATGGTTTGTAGGGATTGGGGCTGCGTTATCTTTTAATGTATGGTCGCCTTACCGATTGCTAGGGCGCTTTAATTATTACGATATTTTAGACACGTTAGTGACGATGGTTTTATTACCGGCAGGTGGATTAATGCTAGCGGTATTTGCAGGGTTTTTTGTTTCACGGCAGATTTCTTTCGAAGAATTAGCGATGCCGGCTTGGATCTATCGGATTTGGCGTTTCTCGGTGCGGTATTTTGCGCCGATAGCGGTAATAGTGATGGTTTATATGACGTTTGGGGCGTAGGTGCTTTACTGTGTTACCCGTATAAGGGTGCGCGCTATACGCCTTCGGTCATTTCTTCTGCTGGGCGCGCTTTATCCAGGAGCCGTTTGTCTCGAATTCCGAGGCGCTCTGACTACTGAGGTTTTCGTTCAGGTCATAAAGGAAGCTATCGTCAAGGTCATACATCTCTTTGCTATCACCGCTCCCGTTAGGAGAATAATCCCCGTCATTAATCCCGCTCCGACACGGACGTGCCGTATTTGGGCGGTCTATCAATAGTGGCGACAGCGCCATGACGAGGAGCACAATAGAAAAAACTAAAATAGCTAAATCTAGCTCGCTTTCAACGTCGTTTTCTACAGCATATGCTAAACCAACGGCCCCTAGTACAGCGCTTACCAAAGCAAAACTGCCGTGGGAGCTCAAATTTTTAAAGGGGTTGTAAGAGGGCGAGTCGAGTGCTCCATCTTCAAAAGAGTCCAAAGAGTTCAAAGATGAATAGTGGCTAGGGTGATAAGAACGCCCACCGTCATCTCTTATTTGGCCGCTATTATATCCCATACAAACCTCTCAATTTCGGATGCCCACTTTTTATCTTAACTGATTGGGTAGTGTTTAGCAATAGGTTATTTTAGGTGAATTGCTTATTTCTGATGGGTAGGTGCGAATATTTTGCTGAAAAGGAGGAATGGAGGGGGTGGATATTTTGATAAAAATGAGGTACCCTTACGCCTTTCAAGGCAGCGGAGAGATGACCGAGTGGCTGAAGGTGCACGCCTGGAAAGTGTGTGTACGGTAACCCCGTACCGAGGGTTCGAATCCCTCTCTCTCCGCCAAATTATTAGGAAATGGATTACCTGATTCAACAACCGCCCCCCTGTAGGGGCGCATAACAGGGCACGTCCCATGATTAGCAGGATAATAGATTCAGAATGGAAAAAAGCTTTAACAAACTACTCGAAGGCTACCAATCATTCAGGGAGCAATACGCTCATGGCGATAAGTCTGTTATGCGCTACCTGTCACATTATGGCCAACAACCTAAAGTGATGGTGGTTTCTTGTTGTGATTCCCGTGTAGACCCAGCTTTGATTCTGCAATGTGACCCAGGCGATCTTTTTATTGCTCGCAATGTGGCTAATATCGTTCCGCCTTATGAAAAAGATACTGGCCACCACGGTACCAGTGCTGCGCTCGAATTTGGTATTCGTTTTTTACAAGTGAATCATTTAATTTTATTGGGCCACAGCCAGTGCGGGGGGGTTCAGGCAGCACTGGATCATGCCATGTCACACCAAAACGATTTTATTACGAATTGGGTATCCATTGTTAAAGCAGATGGTTTGACATCTCATAATGTTGATGACTGCGCAAAGCGCATGTTGAATCAATCATATCAGCATTGTTTAACATTCCCATGGATTCAAGAAAAAGTAGAGCAAAGGACATTGATGGTTCATTTATGGTTTTTTGATATTAAAACGGGCCAAATTTTTAGGTATTCTGAGCAACATGAAACGTATGAGCCTCTCTCCTCTTCTTTATTGGAAGACATTAGAGCGTATCAAACAAAGATTCAAGATCAATAATTTGTGCAAAAAATTCACTTGCAATGACACTGTCTTGTATGCCATTAACATGGATAAGAATAGGGCGATATGAAAAAGAAGGAGGAACGCCTAGGGCTTCTATTTTATCTTGCATCTCTTTCACGACAGCTGGCCCTATGGGATCTTTAGAAAATTTAATTTCGCATAAATATAGACAGTTGAATTTTGTTTGAATCAAATAATCAATTTGGCATCCAGCATGTTTTGTTGTTTTTCGCTGAAAATAAGGGTTATCATAAATAATTTCTTCTGCTGGGATGTGTAATTTTTTTTGAATAGCTGTGCGATTATGCAAAACTAAATTTTCTAGCTGTAACCCTAGGATAGTTTCCCATCCAGGAAGCGTAGGTAATGAGCGTTCTGTATAAGCGTTTCTTTGAATTTTTTCTTGATTTGGTGAAATGTATTTCAAATAAAAACGAACATAATTATCTGTGATTCGATATTGGCTCAATTGACCGACTATTCCTGTTTTGATATGCCAAACAGGATGTTTGTCGATGAAGCCCGCTTGTATTAAATCATTCAAATAATCAACGTATACACCGCTTCGGCTTATTTTTAAATATTCAAAAATATCTTTCATTTGTGCATAAGGAGTTTCTAAAAGCGCTTGGAGTATTTCTTTATAGAGATGGCTTCTTTTGCCAAATAAGTCAGTGAATATTTTATTAAACTCATGATAAAGCATGCCTTCCTTGATAAAACATAAGTTTTTAATATTTTGTTCTGCCGTAAATTCGGGATGAATATTCTCTAAATAGCTAGGGACTCCCCCTGTTACAGATAAACATTTAAATTTTTCATGGGCAGAGATGGCATTTTTTCGAGCCCCCCAAAATTCATTGCATTCAGGTAATGTCAACTCTTGTAACGTGATCGTTAACGCAATGCGGCCCATAAAGCCCGTGCTGCTTAAAATATTTTTTTCAATCCAGGAAGAAATAGAGCTACAGAGTACTAAAATGAGTTTAGGATTTTTTTTGAAATGTAAATCCCATGCGTTTTTTAATTTTCCTAAAAAAGTGTCATCACCTTGTGCCATCCAAGATATCTCATCTAGCAAAATAACTACAACTCCTTCATCTGTTTGCTTTGCTAAATGCCAAAATACATCACTCCAATCTTCAAAATATAAAGTTGGCCCGCCCAATTGTTGGGCAAGTTGATGGCTAATTTCTTTGCGTTGATCTTCAGCTTTGGTCGTTGAGGTGGGGGGGAGCCCAGATAAGGTAATCATTTTTTTTGCTTCTTTGCCAAACTCCTGGATAAGCCGGCTTTTGCCGATACGTCGTCGCCCTTTAATGGCGACAAGGCTAGCGCTGCCTTTTTTAACTAATTGATTTAAAAGCAATAACTCCCTTTTTCTCCCTATGAAATGATCCACATTTTTCTCCTGTGTTTTGCACAAAATAGCATAGAAATCTATTTTGTGCAAAAAATACACCAAAATTATTTTACACAAAAGTGTATTTTTGGCTTTTTTGTGCAAATCCGCTACCCTCTTCATGTTCGTCGTGCGTGGGATTTAGGGAGTATCATGTAGCCATGAGCTAAGATCTTGATATGCTGTTACTGATCGCGAGGGGAACATGAGTAAAACGATG
>CAYLHG010000002.1:174475-199853 GCA_964383495.1 uncultured Gammaproteobacteria bacterium | reverse complement strand
TGACAAGCATATGTATAGCCATAGTAGATTTTTCAATAGCTGATCCAAAATTAAACTCTCTATCTAATCCAGGATTGTTGGACAATGTTGATGTTATATTATTTTCAAAATAATTTAATTCTTCTTGTTTTTTGTAAAGTAAAATTGTTTTTTGACAAGCATCATATCGATATTTTAATTTTCTTAAGTACTCAACATCTGCTGGGCTATTTGACCCAATGAGATCTTTTGCTTGTCGTGTTTTAGCAATTAATTTATCGCCTTTTTGTTTGTTTCTAATGTGCTTAGGCTCAATGAGTAATCGATTTCCTTTGAATGTTACTTCAATGGGAGCGCGATCGAGTTTAGAAGTAACGGCCTCTTTTTCAACGTTGGCTTCTTTATCATCATCATTTATTTTAATATTGTCAGGTGGATCTAAAAAATCAAGTAGATCCTCTCGGTAAACTGATAAAGAAATATATTCCGTTTGTGAGAGTCTCACGGCCTTTTTGGCAGAAGTGCTGCTCGTTGATTTAATATCGCGTGTAATGCTTTGAATATTCTTTTCGTATCCTTTAGAAACCAATCTATCATAAACATTACAAAAATCCGTGTAATTTTTCTTTGCTTCAATAAAACAGTCATTAATGCGACGCACGTCAGTGTCTGTAAGTGTGACTTTGGCAATACCATTTTTTACAAGATACATTTGGTACACAGATTCTTGCATGCCTTCAAGCATTGCATAATCTTCTTTATTCATATAAATTTGTGCTTTGATCAAAAACTCTGTAAATTCTGCCAATATTTGTTCTTGCGTTTTTGGTGCTTTTTTATCCTGTTGAGTCTCTGTATTAGGTAACGGCTTGCTTGCTTTCACCAATGCTTGGTAAAGACGATATTTAGGGCCGGCCGTCGCCGCCCGGTAGGCTCCGGAGGCAACGCGCCCTACCAGCATCGCTAGACTGTATATCTGACTGGGGTTTGGGACCACAATAACCCTCTGTTGTTAGTTAACCTGTTAGATATAGTATGAGGGTAAAAAGGGTATAAGTCAAAAAGATAACTGGTTATAGGTCGGGATCGAGGGCTTATCTTGCCCTTCTGGCTTCTTTAGGGTCTTTGAGTAAAGGCCGATAGATTTCCACCCTGTCACCATCATGTAACATAGTGTCGAAATCCACGATTTTGCCAAAAATGCCTACGTGAGCAGGGTTGCAATAATGTCGTATGCTACTTGCTTCAATGGCATCTTTCACACATGCGCCATCCGGCAATGTTACTTCTAATAATATTTGCTTTTCGGGTAAAGCGTAAGCGACAATTATTTTCATTCTCTATTGGATCCGTATTGTTCCCGTGCACGCGATACAAATGCGCTGACCACCATTTCTACAGCCGGTTTCATGATGCGATCGAGCGTTAATGATAAAAGAAAATTTTTAAATTCATACTGTAATTGCAATACTATTTCGCACCCACCAGAAGGCAGCGCATGAAAAGACCATCGACCCAACAATGTTTTAAAAGGGCCTTCTAAAAATTTGATATTGATTTGTTTATAAGGAACCAGTTGGTTACGCGTGACTAATGTATAATGCAGCCCGTGGTATCCCACTTGCAAGGTGCCATCCACGATATTATTTCCTTTGTCTTGGACGTGAGAAGAGCGGCAATAGGGCAAAAATTCATGATAGCTGGGAATATCTGCTACTAATTTATACATGGTTTCGGGGGAATAATGCAACGTGATTGCTTTTGATAATTGCTTCATAGGTTCCTCGTTGTAGGTATGGTTTTATCATACCATAGCATAGTATAATGGCCCACATGAAAACGAAAGGCACCCAAACAATAGCGTTGAACAAACGCGCTTCCCATGAATACCTTCTCGAAGAACGTTTCGAGGCGGGGCTTGTGCTCGAGGGTTGGGAAGTGAAATCCATGCGAGAAGGTCACGCCCAAATTACAGATACTTTTGTTGTGCTGAAAGGAGGCGAGCCTTATGTGGTGAATATGCATGTGCCTGTTTCACCCCATGTTGCGGCTCATCTAAAACCCGATCCGGATCGTTCTCGTAAATTACTATTACACGCAAAAGAAGTGGACCAGTTGAGGCGTGCTAAAGAGCGCCAAGGTTACACTATTGTAGGCACTGCCTTATATTTTAAAAATAATCGCGTAAAATTAGAAATTGCCTTAGCGAAGGGTAAAAAATTACATGATAAACGGCAGAGTGATAAAGAGAAAGATTGGAAGAGGCAGCAAGCCAGGATTGCTAAACATATTAGATGACGTTATATGAAGCCGCCCTGGCGCCACGCTTCATATACTACCACCGCGACACTGTTGGACAAATTCAAACTGCGAGAATGAGGTTGCATAGGTAATGTTAAACAAGCGTACTGCGAGCGAATATGCTCTGGTAACCCTCGCGTTTCTGGCCCGAATAAAAAAGCATCATTGGGTTGGAAAGCAACAGTGTCGTACCGTGCGGCACCTTTTGTGCTGAATGCAAAAATACGTGTATTGAGTAAGGCTGCGCAACTCTCTAAGTCAGCATATGTTTTGACATCAGCAAACTCGTGATAATCTAACCCTGCGCGGCGTAGCGCTGCGTCGTCCATGTTAAAACCTAACGGTTCAATTAAATGCAGGTGTGCGCCTGTATTCGCGCACAGCCGAATAACATTGCCCGTATTGGGGGGGATTTCGGGTTGGAATAGTATGATGTGAAACATGTCAAAAACCCCCACTTCGTTGCGCTCAGTTTCCCCGCCCAAAGCTTAAAAGAGGGCGAGCATACTTCGCTCAGCTGCCTCTAACTAGCCATCGTGCTACTTCTTTTGCATAATACGTTAAAATGGCATCTGCACCTGCGCGCTTAAATGCTGTCAACATTTCTAAGACAGTCTTTTCTTCGTTGATCACACCCGCTGCTGCTGCGCATTTTAACATGCTATATTCACCACTCACTTGATATACGAATGTTGGCACGCCAAATGTTTCTTTCACCCGATAAACAATGTCTAAATAAGGCAGCCCGGGTTTGACCATAACAATGTCTGCACCTTCAGAAATGTCTAAAGCCACTTCATGCAAGGCTTCCAACGCATTAGCAGGATCCATTTGATACGTTTCTTTACTTGCACCTGCCAATGCTTCTTGTGAACCAACGGCATCGCGGAAAGGGCCATAACAATGTGAGGCGTATTTTGCACTGTAGGCCAGAATGGCTGTGTGGTGGAACCCATGTGCTTCTAGCGCGGTGCGAATAGCGCCTACACGCCCGTCCATCATGTCTGAGGGCGCTACCATGTCTGCTCCCGCCTGAGCATGGCAAAGCGCTAGCTGGACGAGCGCTTCAATAGTTGTATCGTTTACTATTTCGCCTGCCGAGTTCACAAGTCCATCTTGGCCGTGCGTAGTGTAAGGGTCTAGGGCTATATCGGTGATAACGCCTAAGCTTGGAAAGGCAGTTTTAATCGCGCGAATAGCTGTGGGAATAAGCCCTTGCGCATCGTAAGCGGCTTCTCCACTAGGTGTTTTGTCTTCAGGAGGGATGACGGGAAAAAGGGCAATGGCTTGAATACCAAGCTGAGCCACTTCCTTCAGTTCTTCTAATAGATTATCCAAGGAAAGACGAAAAATGCCCGGCATGCTGACGACAGGCTCGCACTGGCTCATCCCAGGTACAATAAAAACAGGGTAAATGAGATCGTGAGTGGTTAAATGATGCTCGCGTACTAGATTTCGACTAAAAGCATGCGTGCGCAAACGGCGTAAGCGAGTGTGAGGATAGTACCTTGTAGGGTGCTGCATGACTGGCCTCTAGAGTTAGGTGTTAGGTCGCTAGTGTACCGAAATTGGCTGGAAAAAAGCAACTAATTTGCTATGATCAAACAACTAAAAAATGTATTTGTAACATAAAAAGGCAGGAGATTGACAAAATGGTAACGCGTATGTTTTTGAAAATGATGATGTACTTGACAATAGGAGTAGCTTCCGTAAACTACCTGATTGAGGATGAAAAACTCCGTGGTACATTGCCTACAACGGGGTCTTACTCGGGCATTGATGACAAGGCTTTATTCAAGACTCATCGTTTAATAGATTAGGATGGAAGCATGAAACCATGTGCAATATTACTCAGCGGCTGTGGCGTATTCGACGGTTCTGAAATTCACGAAACAGTGTGTGCTTTATTAGCGTTGGATAAAGCCAATATTCCTTATCAGTGTGTTGCGCCAGATATTGAGCAGCATCATGTGGTTAACCACTTAACCGGTGAGCCTATGAATGAGAAGCGCCGCGTATTGGTGGAAGCCGCAAGGATTGCCAGGGGTAACATAAAATCCTTGAAAGATGTGAAGGCTGATGATTTTTCTGCACTGATTATTCCTGGTGGATTTGGTGCAGTAAACAATTTATCAGACTTTGCTTTTAAAGGGCATGACATGAAAGTGGAGCCACAAGTGTTGGCTTTCTGCCAGGCATTTGCAAAAGCGCACAAGCCCGTTGGTTTTATCTGCATTTCGCCGACATTGGTAAGCCATGTTTATGGGCCAGGTGTGCATATTACGATAGGAAATGATGCGCATACCGCTTCGGAATTAGAAAAAATGGGCAACATACACGAAGTTTGCACGGTGAATAATTGTGTCGTGGATGAGAAGCACAAGGTGGTGACAACCCCCGCGTACATGTTAGCGAAATCGATCGGAGAAGCGCAGGTAGGTATTGAGAAGCTGGTTAAAAAGGTTGTTTCGATGATTTAATGCAGATACGACAGATATGACTGCCCCCTACAAGGAGGCAGTTATCAGATTTGGTAATACCTCAAGCGCCTCTTCGCAACTTCTGCGAAACTCAGGATCCAAAAAATCTTTTGCAGTTAAACGATCACGATAATATTGATTTACCCACGCTTCTAATTTATCTAATTTTCCGTGATCCAATAAATAATCCTGGTTCACTGCCTTTAACTCTTCATGCGTCATTGGAATACGTAATCGCAAACATGCAGGGCCACCGCCATTATGCATGCTTTGGCGACAATCGATATAATGTGCGGATTGTATTTGCCCGTATGGATTAACGAGACGAGGCAAAATACGATCAATTGCAGGATGATTTTTACATTCCATGGGCATGATCAAAGCCATTCGGTTTTTGCCGACAGTGACTAATTGACTATTAAAGAAATAAGTTTCTATCGCTGTGGCAATATCCATTTCTTGGTGAGAAATTTCAAAACCTTCTAGTAAAAAATCACAATGTGCGGCAATTTGTTGATCAATTCGGCCTTCTATAAATGCATCTTCATGATAAATGAAAACAGATTCATTGCTCATGGCAGCAACATCATTGTGGAAAATGCCTGCATCGATCGCATCTGGATTTTGTTGAAAAAATAAAACGTGCGTATTAATGCGATGCCGCTGCGCAAGCATAGTGCTTGCGCCTAAAGATTGCCGGGCTGGAAATTTTTTGGGGCCTCCACGCAGGGGGTGTCCTCCTTTTCCATAAACAAAAACATTAATCCCTTTTTTATCGTGAGACGGTGTTAGCCGCATATGATTAGCCGCACCCTCGTCTGATGTATGCGGTAATGCAGGCGTTGGTTCGTGTACACGAAAACAAGGTTCTTTAAAAATATGTTTGAGTTGTTGATAAGTATAAGGTGCTTCTAGTGAACGATGAAAATCAGTCATTAAATTAGCAGGTGTGATATGTACCACCTCGTCAAAACTATCCCTGCTGCTTGTGACTGTAGCGGCATTAGCGGCCCACATAGAAGAAGCAGAAAAAATAGCGCAAAAACGTGAAGGCTCTTTTTTTGCTAATGTTTCTAATTGTTGCTGCTCTGTGCCTGTTAATTCAAAACTTTTCAGGGCGTTTAAGCAAGGTCGATGTTGGGGTAAAAAAATGCCTTGTGGTATACCTAAACGTAGCAGCAAACGCATTTTCTCTAATCCTTGTAATGCAGCTTGTTTTGGATTGGATACCGAATTGGCATTATCAATGGATGCAATATTCCCAAAAGATAATCCAGCATAATGATGTGTAGGACCGACAAGCCCATCAAAATTAACTTCAACAACATTGTGGCTCATAGTGTTGGCATTCCTGGCAATGTTTGTGTGGATATATGAGTAGCATCTGTTTGCATGCTGACCACAGGATGTGCACAATAATCTGCTGCATAGTAAGCAGTGGGGCGGTGGTTGCCACTCATGCCCACACCACCAAACGGTGCATCGCTCACAGAACCGGTGGTAGGCCTGTTCCAGTGTAATAATCCAGTATGCATGCGAGGGTAGCAATATTCGAATACATTTTTATCACTGCATATCACGGCGGCAGATAAGCCATATCGTGTGGCATTTGCTTGAGCAATGGCTTCATCTTGATTGTCTACCCAAATCAGTTTAAGTAATGGGCCAAAGTATTCTTCATCAGGTAAATCAAGACCTGTGCAATCAAGCAAAGCGGGCGTTAAAAAAGCACCTTGAGGTTGTGGGCGTGTTAATGCTACTAATGATTTTGCCCCTGATTCCATTAAAAATTTTTCAGCGGCAATAATATTATCTACGGCTCTGGCAGAAACTAATGGACCCATAAAAGGCTCTGGATTTTTGGAGGGATCACCCACCTGTATGTGAGGAATGAGACGAGCAAGCGCTTGAATTAATTTTTCAGTTTCAGATGAGCGTTTAACAATCAAACGTCTTGTACAAGTGCAGCGTTGCCCCGAGGTAATATAAGCAGATTGTATGATCGTATTCAGCACAGCTTTTTCATGAGGCACATCCAAAATAATCAAAGGGTTATTACCGCCCATTTCAAGCGCCAATATTTTTTCAGGATGCCCGCCAAATTGTGCGTGTATTTTTCTTCCAACTGCCTCACTTCCCGTGAATAATAATCCGTTTAAGTCAGGATGTGCAACAAGTGCCTCGCCGGTTTGTGGGCCGCCTTGTACACATTCAATGACACCATCGGGCAATCCGATTTCTTTCCAGTAATTGAGATATATTTCTGCAGACAAAGGAACCAATTCACTGGGTTTTAATACAATAGTATTGCCTGCTAATAAGGCAGGCACAATATGGCCATGCGCTAAGTGGATGGGGAAATTAAATGGGCTCATCACGCCTAGCACACCTTGAGGATGGTGGCGTGTGATCATCCATCCATCGTTTAATGTTGCTTCACGTACAGGGGTTCTATCGTGATAAGCACGAATAGAAATATCAATTTTTGAAATAGCTACTTTAACTTCTAATAACGCTTCCCAACGAGGTTTGCCCATTTCTTGGGTGATAATATTGGCAAGCGCTTCTTGATGTTTGATTAAATGTAATTCAAAAGCTTTAATATATTCAATGCGTTTTTCAAGCGACAGTAATGAGAAAGAAGAGAAAGCCTTTTTTGCACGTTGCACTGCTTCGTCTACTTGTTTTACGGTAAAGGCTTCGCCTTCCCAAAGTTTTTCCTGCGTGGCAGGGTTTGTTGAAATAACAGTTGTCATATTATTCTCCTAAAATACACTTAAAAAAAGAGTATCTTGCGTAGTTAGTGATAATGCTTCAGCGGTGCTGGGCGTAAGGTAACAGCAGCCTTTATCAAGATCAACCTCTGCATGTGCAAGTAATGCATAAAACGGCATACCTGTTGTTCCAACCAGGTAATGAACATTGGAAACATGTTGCTTTGTTCCTGCGAATTTTAACATCATACCATTGCGAATGGTGTGAATATTTTTTTTATAGGCATATAAAATAGGGCCGCCATCAAACAAACTGACATAAGCTGTTTTTGTAAAACCTTCTTTTATCAACAACTGCATTGCTGTTTGAGAAAGTTTGTGAGTTAACCCTATAGACGCAAGTGTGCGCTTTCCCATTTTTGAAAGCGAAATGGGCACGCGGGGAATACAAGATTGGATGAATTGTGTGTGATGTAAAAAAACTTCTCTATCTGCCTGTTCAAAATTTTTATTTTCAATAAAAGGATGCACAACTCCTTCCCAAAAAGGAGATTGTTTGTTTTTGTCAGTACGCCCATGCATTTCTGCCATCAATCTATCATGGAAACAGTCAGGGTTGGCAGCGATCCATAAATAACGCGCGCGCGATAAAAACTCACCTAAATGGCGTGCACGATGATGAGGGGATAAATATAGTGCAGCCATTTCGCTTACGTTGTTTATGTCTGTATTTAATAATAATGTTTCGTTTCGTGGGTCCCATTTGAAACTGTAGAATGGCGTTTGCGTGCCCACTTCTGAGTAAATAGCAGAACAACCGACAAGTTGACGTGTGTGGATAGCTTCCAATACAAAAAAATAAAATCTATTTGAGCTTGGTTGGCCATTTATATTGGCAAAGCTTGCGATTGCACGGCGAAGATGTGCTTCTAACAAAGTACGATCGGCAGGCAAATTAGTGAGCCCTGCTACTTTTGCAAAGCTATATAATGCGTCGAGATCTTCAAGCCTTGCAGCCCTAAATAGAAACGGCTCATGCGCTGCTGTGGTCATACGTCCTCCCTGGACCCACCATGGTAATGCACCCCGTACTGGCTGGCAATAGGTATTTGGAGTACAATGGGGTAAGCTTTGAGGAAAAATACTATGAAACGAGCGCTATTTCCCGGTACCTTTGATCCTGCTACCCTAGGGCATCTTAACCTGATTGAAAGAGCTGCTTTGTTGGTGGATGAGCTAGTCGTTCTTGTGGCGGCGCCCACTCATAAAAATTGTTTGTTTAGCTTGGGTGAGCGGGTTAACATGTTAGAAATATTATTGAAAGGGCGCGCTCACATAAAGGTATTACCTTTTCAAGGCATGTTAATTGATGTGGCTAAGAGCTTGGATGCCAATCTCATTATTCGAGGGGTGCGAGGCAGCCCTGATTTTGAATACGAGCGACAATTGGCTTTGGTTCACCAAACATTAAGCCCTCGGTTAGAGACAATATATTTGGCATCTCCACCCGAGTTAATTTGTGTGGCTTCTCGCTTTGTGCGTGAAATTGCGTCGTTGAAAGGAGATGTTACTCCTTTTGTGCCACCAATGGTTGCACAGGCTTTACGGGAGCGGTTTAATTATGACGCTTAAGATAACTGAGGCATGTATTAATTGTGATATTTGTGAGCCGGAGTGCCCGAACCAAGCTATTTACCAGGGTGAAGTCATATATGAAATTAATCCTGATTTATGTACAGAGTGCGTGGGGCAATTTGACACGCCGCAGTGTCAGGAAGTATGCCCGGTAGAGTGTATTATTAAAGCGTAAGGATAATTGAAAAAGATAAGCAGCCCTTATTGCAGTTCTAAGATATACATCCGCCATGGTAAATAATAAGGCAACATATCGATTTTCCCTACAATATTAAAGCCTGATTGAATTAATTCAGCTTCGAGTGTTTTCGCAGAAAGATAAGGGTTTTTCCCTGGGCGACCTTGATTCCGCCAGCTTTTGAAATTATTATCAATCCAAAAAGAAAGACAAACTGTTTTTTGTGTCACACGCTGAAATTCTTGATACATGCTGTAGCGCACTGCTGGATCATGTATGTGGTGCAATAAACGAATGCATAATAATGTTTCAACAGATTTATCATCTAAAGGGATGTTTGTTGCACTACCCTCTAGTAAGGTAACATATTTTAAAATATGCCAAGGCGTTACCGTTTGACAAAGTGTCAGCATGCTAGGAGAAATGTCTATGCCAGTAATAAAGGAAGCACCGTTTTTCAGAATAGTTTCCCAGAAACGCCCAGCACCGCAAGGTAAATCCGCTACATGACGTGGGGAGCCTGCTAGTTTTAGTGCTTTCTTAATCATTCTTTGTTCAAGCCAATTTGAAATTTTTTTGAAAAATCCGCGCTTATGGCGATAATAATATTGCTTGGCATAATCGTCCGTGTATCGCGCTTCATAAGGTTCTTCAAATTTAATATTATGATGCATTATGTTATTACTCCATCCATTGAGGTAAGAGTAGGTAGGGTACCATATTGCTGTTAAATAGCAAGAGTTGTGTTGTGCAATCATCATCGATGGGCGAAGGTAGGATTTCGATATTATCCCAAGTAATCACATCAATATGCTGTCGATGTTGCTCCGGCCAAATTGGCAATCAGATTTACAATTTGGCCAGGAACAAACCCAGCTCAAACAAACCCCACATAGGGACGGCCAATAAAGTTTGGGAAAACACATCAGGCGGTGTTAACAACATGCCCACTATAAAGCAAATGATGATCACATAAGGGCGTTTGGAAATTAGTGTTTCGCGAGTGATAACATTTGTTTTGATCAGGGCCATGACTACTAACGGTACTTGAAAGGCAAACCCAAAAGCAATCATCATTGTCATGGCAAAATTAAAATAAGCGTCGATATCGGTGAGAACTTCAACACCCTGTGGTGCAGCGTGAACAAAAAATTTGAGTGCTAATGGGATCACAAAAAAATAAGCGAGACATAGGCCCGCGTAAAATAATATAAGACTAAAACAGCTCAACAATAAAATGCGTTTTTTTTCATGTGTAAATAAAGCGGGCCCGATAAATCTCCACCCTTGATATAAAATCCATGGCATTGAAATACACAATGCCAGCATTAAACTAAATGTGAGTGGAATTAAAAAGGGAGTTGTAACGTCGGTAGCAATCATCGAGCCTGTTGGCAAAAGAGACAGGATAGGCAATGAAAATATAGAAAATAAATAGTTAGCGTATATGGCAGAAATAATCGCTATTATTCCGTAGCCTATAAAAGCACGGATCATTGATTCGCGTAGAGCTTGTAAATGAGAAAGCGTTTCGTTCATTATTTTTGCTCTGTTTTTTGTGATAATAAATCGGATACATCGCTCACGCCTGCAGCGGCTTTAATGCGTTCAGCCAATTGACGTTCTTTTTCAATCCGTAATTGCTCAGCATCAAATTTAGCTCGCCATGCGCACCAATCAACCCATAATTTGCGGCACATTTTGGTAGCTTGCAACATTTGTTCTGGCTTTAGTGCTAGCACAGTGACGACTAATACCATGACAATTTCAGAGAACCCCACAGAGAACATTATGGTTCCTTATTATCGTCATCTTTGATCGCTGTGCGAAAACTTTTTAACGCTTTCCCCAGGTCTTCGCCCATACTGCGCAATTTTTTCGTGCCAAACAACAAGATAATAATCAATAAGACAATTAATAATTGCCAGATACTAATACCACCTAGTCCCATATTTGCCCCCATTCGGTTATATTTCAACGCCTTTAGTGAAAAAAGGTGCGCCTAACAAGTGTGCATGTAAATGAAACACAATCTGGCCGCCTTCTCGTCCTGTATTGATCACAGTTCGAAAGCCTTTAAGGCCCATTTTCTCTGCAATTTCAGGTAATTTTAACATTAAATGAGCCACAAGCTCACTCTCTTTTTTCGTCAGTGTGGCCAGGCTTTCTATATGTTGCTTGGGGACCACCAGGAGATGAGTAGCTGCTTTAGGGTGAATATCCTTAAAAACCAGGAAGTTATCGTCCTCATCTACGATATCGGCAGGGAGGGTTTTGGCAATGATTTTGCAGAAAATACAATCTGTCATAAGGCATCCTTTTTAAAAGTGCATTGCGGAGCGATGCGCTGGGTGGGCGCGGGGGTTTAGCTTAGGGGCTTGTTCATGCTGAGGTGCCATACCTTTTTGCGGGTTCATCAAGCCAAGAGGCTGGTTTGAGGTGCGCGAGGTAGGGTGTTCTAGGCGCAGTGTTCTACCATGAGCTTCTCTTTGAACCTCAAATCCTTTTAAAGCAGTAGGATGAGACATGTTGCCGCCAGCTTGGGCTGCTAGCGCACAGCAGAAAATCGTGAATATAAAGTACTTAAGCATAGCGTAGTCCTTGGGTGTCCTGTGGGAAAAGTTCCATCATTTTGCGTAAGCTCTAATTTTAACAAATTTCAGATTTGAACGCTTAAGATATTTACAAAAAGGAGTTAGTAATGTAAGCTAGTTGTCTTTGCTAGCAATATATTGCAGGAGACTCCTAATGAGTGGTAAGAAGAAAAAGCATCCGACAGCAAGCAAAGTCGTGGTTGCAAATTCGTGCTCAAGTTCAAATCTGGTGCAGAATGAGCGCTCTGGGTTTGAGGTGTATTTTAAAGGTGTGCAGATTTTTGCTGCGTGGCTGCAGGAAAAGGGCATAACAGATGTAAATATTTACGCGCACGGTTCTTCTTGTTCTATTCATTATTTATTGAAATATGGCTTATTATCTACAGAACAGGAAAAGGCTTTTAAGGACTATCAGCCAGATAGGGATATTATTGCTATCAAGAAAAATAATGACCTAGTGCAACTTGCAGAAGATGCCGGGAAACTCGATGTGGCCAAGGAGAGTGCTTTATTAAATTTCTATCAAATTCCTTTTACATACGAAAACGAAACTTATGATTGCTTGATGGCGAGCAATGTATACGATGATCATTCTTTTTTTCCAGAAACCATGAGATATGATATTAACCAGAATCTTGTGAAAGGGGATGCTGATTGTGAAAAAAGACGCGCGGCGTTTATAATGTTTCAAGAAATAAGTGTGCCTTCCTTAGGGGATATTAATCGTAATGACGCTGCTAGGTCTATTGCCTTTGCTATTAAAAAAATGTTTTTTTATGTGAAGAATGGATTTTTTATAGATCAGGCAACGCTAGTAACGTTATCAGCTTTGAGAGAAAATAGAAAATGGCGGTCTATTTCAGAATCTTTTAAAAAGAGATTTAATGACACATCTAAAGTAACTGAAAATATTGATATGGTGGTTGATTCCATCATAGGTTTAAGCAAAAAAAGAGAAATTTTGCTAAAAAACAGGTTGATTTTTTTAGAACAAGCCTGGAGAGCAGAAAGGATTCATGCTTTAAGAGTGATGAGTGTTTGTGATGACATCAATAATAATTATAAAAAGTTAGGCAAGTCTGAGAAAATAGAATGTCCTCTTTCTTTTGATATGATATTAGCTTGCAGCGACTTTAATGAGGATTATTCCAGTGATCCAAGGAGAGGGATCAGGAATTTTTTTGAAAAAACTTCTTTTTTAATAAACTTTAGAGAATTGATTATTTCTTCATTTGAAACTGTCTCTAAAATTTACAGAGATTCTGAGCTAATGTTGATTAAAAAAGAAAGAGAAGAAAAAGAAAAAGATAAAGATAAAGAGAAAGAAATAGCAAATGAAAAAGAAACTGCAGTTTTCGTTCCAGATGAAAAAAATAAACTTCCTAAAGGAAATAAGGGAAGGCCGAAAAATAAACAACCGGATAGCAATGTTGATGATGCTTTGATAGAATTAACTAGCCTTGTAGAGGCTGAAGTAGATGTTGTAAAGGCTGCAATAATAGATGAAGTTTTTAATGTTTTGTTTCTTGATGATAGGAAAAAAACAAAAGATTCTTCGTCTCATGTGGTTATAAACAATGCTTCTTTGATTAATTTGGTTTCAAAGAAAGGGTTTCGAAAGAAAATATTAGAAGATGAGATCAAAAAGTTTTTAAAGGAAAATGAAGATGGAGTAAAATTCTTAAATATTTTACTGTATTACATGAAATATCAAGTTGATTCTAGTAGTAATTTTTCCTATGATAAGTTTTATTTTTCTATTATGAAAGATTTAGAAGAAGATCGGAGTTTATTAATCATTGAATCCGGAGTAAAACTTATTTATTTGCTTGTTAAGAACATATCGGAAAAGCAGAAAATTTTCCATAAAGAAAGAAAAAAATTAATAGATATTTTGTTGGCTGCACATATTAAGTACTCTTCTTTAATAATAAAGGCAAAATACGTTCTCCTTTTTCAGTTGGTTGAAGAAGGTCGTCAAGATTCTGAAGAAATTCCAGATAAGGTTATAAGCTATGTTTCGCGTAACATGTTGAGCGAAGAAGAAATTTTTGACGCATATCTCATATCGGGAAACATAATGAATGGAAAGGGTTATGAAATATTTGGGAATAAAAATAATAGGATAGTAATCCATGAAAGATTTAAATCTGTTATTACTCAATACGAAAAATCCGAAGATAAAATAGAAAATGAAAGTAAATTAATAAATTTAATAACAGACGTTGCGAATTCAGAAATTCTTGAAAAGAAAAACCCTGCGATAGTCATGTGTGAAATGATGAAAGCAGTGCGTGATCATGCGACCTCTTACGATATTGTGGAACAATTTATTCCATCAATATTCAGAAGCCTTGTTCATGTTGAAAATGGAGATTTTTCTTACAGGAGCATGGAGCGCTGGGCGAGTGTAGTGTGTGAATTTATTGTATTTTTAAAAATGTTTTGTATTTTTAGAAAGTCACATAAAAATGATGAACCTAATGCTGTAGAGGGGAATGATTTTTTCGATATTTCAAAAGGGTTTAATGCTTGTTATGAGCTAATGTTAAATTATACTAAAGGAGCTATCTTATTTTTTGAAGAAGATTTTGTTTTAAGAAAAAATAATGGTAATGATAAAATTGAGTTTTCAGAAACTAAGGAAGGAAAATTTTTATATGAAAGGATAAGATATTTACATTTATTATTGAGGGCATTATATTTCAATAGATACAAAATTGCATTTATTTGTACAAATATCCTCAGAAATGATCATCGTGTTAATGATTCTAAAAAACCTTTTAAAATTTTATCTTACGAAGATGGTGATTTATTGGTTAATTATGAGGAAACAAACTCTATTATTGTAATTCCGTTTCTTGAGATTTCTAACGGAAGAAATCCAATCATTTTAAATAGAAAAATGACAAGTACAGTTAAAGAAATAGATAAGGATCATCTTGTTAAGATTAATGATATTTTATTTTTGTATGCAGCACACTTGATGAGCGAAAAATTAAATAGAGATTTTGATATTTCTGTTATGCTTTCTTATGAAATGATAAAAACTTACGGATATGTAAATGATAAAAAAAGTAAAAGTGCGACAAAATTAAGAGACATGTGCGAGATTTTTTTTGCCAGTTATCAACAGCTCAAAAATCTTTATAAGATATTTTTTAATGAAAAGATGGTTTATGATTTTAGAGTAGAAAATAATGGAAAAGAAATGTTTTTATTATCAGTAGCTGTTGCGCAGTATGTTTTTTCACTTTCTATTGGAAACAATATGATAAGCTGCATGAGTATGGTTCGAATATTGGATGAATTTCCGCCATTTGAATCTAATCTGAAATATAGTGCAGTGGAACAAACTTTGGATAAGACTTGTATGTCGAATGACGAAAAAACAATTTTTATGATGCTATTTACCCATTGTTTGGCTGTTTCAGATGCTCGCTGGGATCCTTTTGTGAGGGCGGATTATGAAAAAGCGAAATTGATGATAGGGCCATTTTTAACGAAAGGCGAACATGATAAAATAAGAATTTTGCTGAAAACAAATAATGCTATTCGTGCATTTTTTATTAGAAGTGTTCTAATATATTTAGAAGAAAATAAAGCAGAAAAAAATCATTTTGACGATTTGTTTCCTGATGATCTGTTAAAAAAATTAACATCTGATATTTTCACTGATTCTGATGCGGATTATGCAGCGCTAGATCACTTGTTTGAGGATTCGGCGAAAACGTTATTTGGTGAGGCTGTATCAAAAAAAATAGTAAACTTGTGGGCATCAGACTGTATTCGAGCCATTTTAACAATCAAAGTAGAAAAATGCGCGAAAGAATTTCGTGACTTTCCCTTAGATAAAGAACAAGCTTTAATGAAAAAGATGGTGGAATTATTTCAATATAGCAAAAACTTAGCGGATAGTCATGACGCTGGTTCTTCAGCTCCAGTTGTTTTTAGTGGCCAGGCCCAGAAGACTTTGACGTTGCGAGAGCTTCCAGAGTCTTCATCAGTGTCGCAGGTAATTGTGGTAACGTCGCCACCCAGTAGGGCCATTCTCGAGTAATGGTTGTCAAAGCGGCCTTAAAACCTACACGATCTTTCATCCAGGATTCGATAATAGGCCGTGCTGTTTCCCAAACATTTAGCTCAGGGTATAAATGGCGAGTAATTCCTTCTACATTGAGAATTGTTTTTTGTAGCAAAATTAATTGAGGTTGAATGCGCATTTGAAATTGTTGAGCAGTTTGAAATAAACGCATTAATAATTTTCCAAAGGATATATCACTGATGGGGCGTTCAAACATAGGCTCACATACCGTACGGATTGCTGCTTCAAATTCGTCTAGGCGTATTGTAGAGGGGACCCAACCGGACTCAATATGCAATTCTGCAACTTTACGATAATCTCGATGGATAAAAGCCAACAAATTTTGTGCAAGATAGCTTTGATCAACGCTGCTTAACGTTCCCATGATGCCAAAATCAACTAATATAAACTGAGGCGCATGAGGACTCGTCATATCAATAAAAACATTACCAGGATGCATGTCTGCATGAAAATAACGATGGTGAAAAACTTGCGTGAAAAATAATTCAACGCCCATACGAGCGATATGTGGTAGATCTGCACCTTGTGCTAGTAAAGTTTCTCTATCTGCAATGCAAGTTCCATAAATGCGTTCCATCGTAGCTACACGTGTGGCGGTATGGTCCCAATAGACACGTGGAATTTTAACAGAGGGCATATCTGCTAAATTACGTTTCAACACAGAACTGTTGGCTGCTTCTCGGATTAGGTCAAGCTCATAGTGTAATGTTTTCTCTACTTCTGCTACTACTTCATGTAACCGTAATATGGAAAGCTTGGGTAAAAAAGTTTGAGCAAATTTTGTAAGCTTGTGAAGAATGTGTATATCTTGTTTTACAGATTTTTCAATATGAGGACGTAACACTTTTACAACAACTTGTTCGCCAGAGTGTAATTGTGCGGCATGAACTTGGGCAATGGAAGCACTGCCTATTGGTACCGGATCAAATGTATCAAAAAGTTCATGAATGGGTTTTTTAAGCGATGTTTCAATAGATTGAACAGCAATTTCGGAAGAAAAAGCAGGTACTTTATCTTGTAATAAAATTAATGATTCTGCGATTTCTGGCGAAATTAAATCAGGACGTGTGGAGAGTGATTGCCCCAATTTAATGAAAATAGGTCCCAATGTTTGTAATGCATCACAAAGGCGGGTTCCAGGATCAGCTGTATGATGCGCGGTTCCGATATTAAAATACGCTAGCCATTGTATGCCTGTTTTTTCGGTCAGTAAACGAAAAATACCATATTTTCGTAATACCCAAAAAATAGTGATTAAGCGTTTACTATCGTGGAACATGTCTTTCCTCAATGTGCTGTTTTAACTGCGCTATTTTTACGGATAAATGGTCTACCTTGTAGCGTAGTTCATTGACTTTTTTGGTGAAAATATCACACTCTTCTTTAGGAGTAATCGTGTGAATTTCATATTGGCAATAATCTGAAATATCTTGAACGGTGTGCGATGCAACTTCACGAGATTTTTGTTCTGTTTTTTTTATCGCTGATATCAAATGGTGCGCTACTGTGCCGCCGACTATAGTAGATAAAAAAGATTCCACATCAATATTTAAATTTTCTAAAGCACGTTGCAGCACCTGTGCTAGTTTAATATCGCCGGCAATATGCAAATTCCCCATGGTGTGAGATGTCATGGATTTCAGAAACTGTAACGGGGTTCCTTTTAAAGTGAGTGAGACAGGGTGTTGTGTTTCAGCAGTCAAGACGATATAAGGATGTGAAGTACAAGTCATTTCTACTGCGATATTCATCGGTTCAAAAACAAATCGAATACGCGAGTTCCTCAAAGGTAATAACGCATCCGCATTGCCATGGGATAACAATGCATTCATAAAAGACTGTGCTTTAGATAATATCCATTCCAATGCGAGCGAAGGCATTACCATACATAGCCTCGATGAATGGCGACGATACCACCCATGATATTGATATAATCAGCACTATCAAAACCTGCCGATAAAAATAAAGATTTTAATGTTTCTTGATCGGGATGCATGCGAATAGATTCGACAAGATATCGATAACTTTCTTCATCATTGGCAATCCAAGCGCCTAATTTGGGGATGATGTTAAAGGAATATTGATCATATAAAGTATTGAGCCAATCATAAGCAGGCTTTGAAAACTCTAATATAATGGCACGGCCACCAGGTTTTAATACGCGCGCCATTTCACGCAACGCTTTTTCAGGCTCTGTGACATTACGTAATCCAAACCCCATGGTGATAGCATCCATACTGTGATCAGGAAAAGGCAACGCTTGTGCATCCGCAACCACAAATTCAATATTATTGAAAATGCCTGTATCTAAACATTTTTCACGGGCTTTTTGCAACATGTTTGGATTAATATCTGAAGCAACGACTTTGCCTGTGGCTCCTACGCGTTTGGCAATAGCGCGTGTCAGATCACCAGTACCTGCGGCTAAATCAAGAATATATTCGCCTGGGAGTGCTTTTAATAAATCAACAGCTATTTTTTTCCATAAACGATGCATGCCGAAAGACATGGCATCGTTCATCACATCATAACGTGATGCAACACCATCAAAGACTGCTGCCACGCGTTTGACTTTATCTTTTAATGAGACACGTTCAAAGCCAAAATGTGTGGTATCGTCTTTCATGGTTATGCCTATAAAATGTAACGAGAGAGATCGTCATTCATGGCTAGACTGCCTAGATGACGTTCAACATACTCTGCATCAATAGATAATGTTTGCCCTTTATGTAACGCTGCATTGAACGAAATATCTTCAAGCAAGCGTTCCATGACAGTATGTAATCGACGCGCGCCAATATTTTCCGTTTTTTCATTCACGTAAAATGCAACGGATGCAATTTTGTCGATAGATCCCGGTGTGAATTCAATAGTAACACCTTCTGTTGCCAGCAAAGCTTTGCATTGGCAAGTAATAGAAGCTTTAGGTTCTGTCAAAATAGATTTAAAATCTTCTGTGCTTAACGCATTTAATTCTACACGAATAGGCAAACGACCTTGCATTTCAGGAATTAAATCAGAAGGGCTTGCTAGATGAAATGCACCAGAACATACAAACAAAATATGTTTTGTATTGATGGGGCCGTGTTTAGTATTGACAATAGTGCCTTCAATTAAGGGTAGCAAATCACGTTGCACGCCTTCTCGCGATACTTGAACACGATCATCGCGCGAAACAATTTTATCAAACTCATCAATGAACACAATGCCGTTTTGTTCAGCATTTTGAATGGCATTTGTTTTGATTTCGTCATCGTTAATGAGTTTTGCGCATTCTTCATCAAGCAATGTTTTTTTAGCTACTGCAACTGTCATTTTGCGTTTTTTCTTTCGCTCGGAAGACATGCTTTGGAAGAGGTCACTGAGCTGTGATGTCATGTCTTCCATGCCAGGAGGAGAGACAATTTCAAATGCTGTTGTCATTGCAACATCTATTTCGATCATCGTATTATCTACTTCATTATTGCGCAATTTTTCGCGAAATAATTTTCTTGCAGCGGAATCTTCACTAGCGTCAATATCTGTTGGTTCATTTTCAAATATTGCGCGGGAAGGTGGAATTAAAGCGTCTAAAATACGATTTTCAACGGCTTCCATCGCTTTTTCGCGTACTTTTTCCATTTCTTTGGCACGAGCCATTTTGATGGAAGTATCAATTAAATCACGAATAATAGAGTCTACATCACGGCCCACAAAACCAATTTCAGTAAATTTAGTTGCTTCTACTTTAATGAAAGGTGCTTGTGCTAAAAAAGCTAAACGGCGTGCAATTTCTGTTTTACCACAACCCGTGGGGCCAATCATGAGAATATTTTTAGGATAAATTTCTTCTCGCAAAATAGGGTCTTGTACTTCTCTGCGGCGCCAACGGTTGCGCATTGCAATGGCTACAGCACGTTTTGCATTGTGTTGCCCAATAATATATTTATCTAGTTCGGTAACAATTTCTGGTGGGGTAAGTTCGTGAGCCATCATACAACCTCATTAGGGTAAAGCCAGTGTTTCCAGAGTGATCTGATTATTAGTATAAATGCAGATCTCTCCCGCAATTTTCAAGGCCTCGGTAACAATTTCTTTAGCATCGAGCTCTGTCTTACGAAGCAAAGCGCGTGCTGCGGATTGAGCATAGGGGCCACCTGAGCCAATTGCGATCAGATGATCTTCAGGTTCGATCACATCGCCGTTGCCTGTGATGATCAACGAAGCAGAGTGATCAGCCACAGCCAGTAATGCTTCCAAACGGCGAAGCATTTTATCCGTTCGCCAATCTTTCGCAAGCTCAACTGCAGAGCGTACTAAATGACCTTGGTGCTTTTCTAATTTTGCTTCGAAGCGTTCAAATAGCGTGAAGGCATCCGCTGTGCCACCTGCAAAACCTGCCAATATTTTATTTTGATAAATGCGGCGTACTTTTTTAGCATTGCCTTTCATGATAGTGTTGCCAAGGCTGACTTGGCCGTCGCCACCGATAGCGATGAGATTGCCCCGCCGTACGCAGACAATGGTGGTGCCGTGAAATTGTTCCATGATGAGGCCCTCTTGAGGTGATAGGTATATTATACCATTACCGTTGCATAGATCTGTAAGGGCGCATATTATGCGCTCCTACATAATATGGGGATGAATTTGTATTTTTGTAGGGCTACCCTGGAATTAAAATACTGGTGATAGCTTCCGCTTTCAAAGCAGATTGCATTTGTAACGCTTCTTGTTGGGACTGAAGAGGAGGCGTTTGGACGCGATACCAAGTAATCCCATCACGCTTAATCGATTGAATTTCCAACGTAAAGCCTGATAAGGCAAGCTTCGCTTTCATTGAGTCTGCTTCATGATAGGATTTGAAGGCAGCCAACTGTAATCGATAATGGGCTTTTGCTGACGCTTCTGCTATTGCGGTAGGCACTTTAGATTGGGGTGGTGCGCCAGGGCTGCGTGGCGGCTCTACTTTTGCTTCAGACAGCAAAGTGTAGAAATCAAATTGAGGTTTGGGCGGTTTAGTGGCCTTTTGGCTTGCCCGGGCAATGGGAGGAAGCGTATGTGGACGGCTTTCATACCATTTTATATACCCAATACTGCCTAAAATACCGCCCAGCACCACGCCGAAGAGCAGCCATGCCCACCCGTGGCCTGTTCCAGAAGAGGACGATTTTCGGCGATTTTTTGCTCGCTTGCTGTGTCGCATGTTACATTGCCTCAGGCGCTGAAACGCCCAGTAAAATCAGTCCATTCTTTAATACTTGCCGTGTTGCTGCAATCAAACATAAGCGAGCATCTCGCAACGCTTCATTTTCATCTAGAAATATATGTGCATTGTAGTAACTATGCAAGGCGTGCGCGAGTTCTCGTAAGTAAATAGCAATGCGATGAGGCTCACGCGCAGCAGAAGCTTGTGCAATCATATCCGGATAGCGGTTGAGTTCTTTAAGCAACGCTTCTTCATGGGGTGTGTTGAGCAACGCAGTATGAGTCAATCCTTTTTCAGGATGATAACTGTATCCTTTTTCTGGTAATTGTTTAAACACTGCACAAATACGTGCATGAGCATATTGAATGTAATAAACTGGATTTTCATTAGACTGTGACTTTGCTAATTCCAAATCAAAATCCATATGATTATCCGCTTTGCGCATTACATAAAAGAAACGTGCAGCATCATTGCCTACTTCATCACGCAACTCACGCAATGTGACGAATGATCCACTTCTTGTCGACATTTGTACGCGCTCTGTCCCGCGGTATAATACAGCAAATTGTACAATTTCAAACGTGACATCTTCATTTTTATGCCCCAGTGCTTCAATACATGCACGAAGGCGAGGAATGTATCCGTGATGATCAGATCCAAAAATATAAATCAATTTTTGTGCGCCGCGGTCAAATTTATTGAGCATGTAAGCAATGTCAGAAGCAAAATAAGTAGTTTGCCCGTTTGAACGTTGTACGCAGCGATCTTTATCGTCCCCAAATTCAGTGGATTTAAACCAAATCCCACCATCTTTTTCGTATAAATATCCGTGACGTTTTAATACATCGAATGCACGCTGAATCGCACCCGAAGTAGCCAGATATTTTTCTGAAAACCATTCTTCAAAGATCACACCAAATTCAGATAAATCTTGTTTGATATCATCCAACACAGTATTCAATGAGACTTGAAAAACAGCATTGTAATCATTGCCCAATAATTTTTTTGCATTGACGATTAAAGCGTCAATATGTGCCTCTTTGTCACCCTCTTCAGGTTTTTCTGGGTGGGCATCAGCAGGCACATCTTGAAAAACAGTTTCCGCCGGGCGCACTAATTGGGTACCGAAGGTGTGAATTAATGTGGGCAGCATGTTTTTTAAATAATCGCCTTTATATGCATTACTTGGAAAAGGGAAGGAAATACCTTGCGCTTCTAAATAACGTAACCATAAGCTGGTTGCTAAAATATCCATTTGGCGGCCAGCATCGTTCACATAATATTCGCTGTGAACATCATACCCAGTCGCAGATAATAATTTTGCAAGCGATGCACCAAATGCTGCGCCACGCCCATGGCCTACGTGTAGCGGGCCGGTGGGGTTAGAGGAAACATATTCTAAAAAAATGCGTGCGCCATTTCCCATTTTATTTTCACCAAAGCGGTTTTGTTGGGTCAAAATGGTTGTTAAAATGTGGGCTGTGGAATCAGCGGCCATGAAAAAATTGATAAAGCCCGGGGGGGCGATTTCTATTTTAGTGACAGCAGGGGATTGAGGGATGTGCGATACAATGATCTTAGCGATTTCCAGGGGAGAGGTTTTACAAGGCTTGGCGAGGGTCATGGCTAGGTTAGTAGCAAAATCGCCGTGGGTGGCGTCTTTGGTGTGTTCGACAAGGATAGCAGTCTGGATATCCGTAGGGATGAGGCCGTCTTGTTGAGCTTGTTTAATGGCCTGAGATAGTAACGTATGGATAGTTTCTTTCATGGTCGCTCCCTAGCAAATCGCCATATTTTAACGCGATTTTAGCCAGGCGTCGATGGTTTTAGCTTGGCCTTCATAAATGGCTTCTTTAATTTCTGGGCCCGTCATGTTTTTTTTGATAAGTAATGAAATATCAACGCTGTTTGCTGCATGGCAAGCTTCATTTAAATAATTTGCAGCTTTTTCACCGTAGAGCACAGAGATAATTCTTAAAAATCCGCCAAATCGAAAATTCCGTCGAAATGCATCTAAGCTCAATAATAAATTTAAAATTCTTTCTGCAGGAAGATCAAAAAGCGCTCTGAGATCCTTCGCATTATCCATCAATAATTGTGGAAAAATATTCCAATTAGGGGGAACATTAGGGCTGTGAATGATCAGACCATTGGCTAAAACTGCAAAGCGAATGGTAGGGATTTCAGCAGCAGGTAGATCCTGAGTCAATTCACACATTTTTTGGAGATGCTCGAAGCGTTGTTGTGCAGATGTGTCAAGCGCAGCATCTAATTCAGGAAATAATATTTTTAATGCACCACATTCACGCAATACTTGAATATAAATTTCCGGATTTTTTTCTAAAAAAGCACGTTCGGTTTCTTTCCACACACGCTCCGCAACCAGTGCGTTCACTTCTCCCGCTTCAACCATTTTTTTCATCAATTCCATCGTATCAGGCGAAATAGTAAATCCTAAACGAGCAAAACGTGCCGCAAAACGTGCGGCACGTAAAATGCGCACAGGATCTTCTACAAAGGCGTCGCTCACATGGCGTAATACTTTTTGTTGCAGATCTTTCTGGCCGCCGTAAGGGTCGATTACGTTTTGTGCGTCCCCCATGGCCATGGCATTAATAGTGAGATCACGCCGTTTTAAGTCTTCTTCTAATGTTACGTTCGGATCTGCAATACATTCAAACCCATGATACCCTTTCCCAGTTTTGCGCTCTGACCGCGCCAGCGCATATTCTTCTTTTGTACCAGGGTGAAGGAAAACAGGGAAAGCCTTACCAACAGCCGTGTAACCTGCAGCAATCATGGCCTCAGGCGTTGCGCCGACAACAACATAATCTTTTTCTGTGTAAGGGTAACCCAAGAGGTGGTCGCGTACAGCGCCACCCACAAGGTAGGTTTTGCCTGGGGGAGTAAGGTTCTGTTTCATCGCACGAGTATATCATAGGAGATGTGTAATTTGCTTCTGCCCTAGCGGGCCGCAACACGCGCCCGTGTGCGCGCGAAGAATGGCAGGGCTTACGCAAAACGTGCCTTGGCTTCTCAGCTATCATAATATATATAGATCTAGGAGGCACCGGTCGAAGGCCACGGGAGTTTTTAGTCAAAAGGATTTTGCCATGAAACTATTATCCACATTTATCTTATTACTGAGCATGCTATTATCCTGCGCTCACGCAGAGGTTGAAACAAGAGTGTATCCGCTCATGCGCAATAATATGAAACTGTATTTGGCATTGTATGAGGATCCACTAGCTGCACCAGATCGTGCTTATCCCGATGTGCTATTAGTCCATGATGTAACTTATTCTTCTCATCAATTTGATGTAAATGTGCAAAATTACAGCCTTGCTCGTGCATTAGCGCAGCAAGGGTTTCGGGTGTGGCTATTAGACATTGCGGGTTATGGGCGTTCGCAAAAACCTAACAATGGTTTGATGATAGACGCAGATTATGCAGTAGACGATATCAATGCCGCAGTTGATTTTATTAAATACAAAAAAGAAACTCAAAAAATTAATTTAATAGGCTTTTCGTGGGGAACGATTTCGGCAACGCGTTTTGCGGTTGTGCACCCGGAGGAAGTAAATCAATTGGTTTTGATTTCACCTATTACCCATGGTCTAGCTTTACCCAAGCCAACGCAAGAGTACCACCCCTATAATGAAGAAGAAACAAAAAAGAAATTTAATTTGAATAATACGGATCAAGATATGTTAAGAACGTACCTTGATCAAGCAAAGCGATATGATGGCGCTGGAAGTCCAAACGGTGGGCGTAAAGATCTATCACAATCTAAAAGAACGCAACTCATGCCATATGATCGTTTAACGGTGCCGGTATTTGCCATCGGGGGTGATAAAGATCATGATAATGTTCAAAAAGAATTTGCTTTGATCATGAAATATGCGCCCAAAGGTTCTTGTAGCGATATTATTAAAGGTGCTGGGCACTATGTGTTTTTAGAAAAGCCTTATCAGCAACAATTTTTACACGATATCAGTTTGTTTTTAATTTCAGGGTGTGATATAGCGTGGGCACCACAGAAATAAACGTTATTTTTCAAGATAATCTTCAAAAGGCGGAATATGCACTTGTGCATGTTCAGTGAGCTGACCTTGATATGAATATAACGCACTCTGAACTTCGTTAGATCGTGTGGTGGCAGGCACATACCTTTTATCGATGGTGGGTATTATCGTCGCTTTGATGA
>CAYLHG010000002.1:0-174375 GCA_964383495.1 uncultured Gammaproteobacteria bacterium | reverse complement strand
GTGGTGGCAGGCACATACCTTTTATCGATGGTGGGTATTATCGTCGCTTTGATGATGACAGACTTGGCACCCAGCTGGAGCAAAGAAATATGGGGCGCTGCTGATGAAACGTCAGAGCAGGTGTTAGAACTTACGCTCGCTTCCGCTATTGCAGTGCCTGCTGCAGCCGCTGTGACGACGGTTGTGGGTACATTACTATTCATAGCGCCTTCTTCTGCGGATGATGCTGGCTCCCCACCAGAAGTGCGATCTGAACGCAGCGCTTTGATAATTCGGTAGTAGGGATGCATGCTGCAATTGACAAAACCACGCGCAAATAAGGGAGGGTGGTTTTGCTCAACCCATCACTGGGGTTATATAGAATTGGGGTTCATGTGCTGTGCGTCAACAACAGGCTGCTGAATATCACGCTGTTGAACAGGCGCAGCAAAATGTAAGCTTGAAGTGGCAAAAACTGCATAATCGTTACTTGCTTGGGCCAAAAAGTCTAACCGAAGGTTAACGGGCAGTGCTGCAGTAATTGTGTATGGCTCATTTTCAGCAACACGTTTAATTTGCAGTATCGAGGCTAATCGAACTGCTTCTTGTTGAATATTAATAGATACATCGATGGGATGAGAAGAGTCTTTATTGTCGATATGCATATGTTCTAACACATCGCATTTATATCTGAACAATGTGCCATCAGGCCAGCTGATATGCTCATAATGTACAAACCTGATATCCATATTGGGCGGCAACAAATGTTTATTTTGTGAATAGAACTCGTGAATTTTTGTTAGGATGGGCATATTATCGTCATATATTTCAATATTGAGTTCACAATTTGGCTCTCTGCTATGATGACTATCCCATACATGAATGAAAAAAAGCATTACTTTAGTACAGTCTGCTGGATAGAGGCATTTTTCAAAAGCATTAGGTGCATCTCCAGATACTAGAAAAGGAAAGTAGCCTGCGAGATGTTGCCATTTTTTCTGCAGTTTATGCTGCTCTAATTTTTTCCAGTGTGTCTCAGGAGCGGTCCCAGTAGTTTTGTTATGTGCAAAAAAATCTTGAGCCAATGTTTTGCGTAAGTGGATTTTATTTGTATGTTGTTTTAATTCATCAACATATTTTCCCAGTTCCTCGAACACAGAACCATTCGCATTGCGCTTTGCATTGTAGAAGTCGTTTGCACAATCATTTCGTGCAGAAAAACAACGCACTGTAATTTTAGCAACGGTTTCATCTTGATGATATTTGTAAATGCGGCGATTAAGTTTTTCATTTGCATTAAATACGGTTGTAGGAAGCAAGCTAGAGCCAGTAGGGTCAATGTCACCCAGGGCGCCATCGTAATCTGCGAAGATTTGTATGTGTTTTGGTTCTCTCACGGGGCCCTCTTTCTAACTGCTCATTGCTTTTTGAATACGCCATCTTAGCTGACTTATGTTTTTTACACAACTTAATTTTTGATTATTAAAATCTATTGATTTTATTAAAACAATTCATAAAACCCTGTTATGCAATAAAAGCAGAGTCAGGCTATAATGTAGCGTTCAAGCTGCCCAAGGATAGCCATGTCTAAATACACTGCGGAATCGATAGAGGTCCTCTCCGGGCTGGACCCTGTGCGTAAGCGTCCGAACATGTTTACGAACACTACCAACCCTAACCACCTTGCCCATGAGGTGATTGATAACAGCTCGGATGAGGCGACTTCAGGTCATGCCAGCCTAATTTCTGTGACGTTGCATAAAGATAATTCGTTATCTGTGGCAGACAATGGTCGAGGCATGCCGGTGGATATTCATCCCACCGAAAAAGTACCTGGTGTAGAGCTTATTCTTACGCGTTTACATGCCGGGGGTAAGTTTTCAAATAAAAGCTATCAATTTTCAGGCGGTTTACATGGTGTGGGTGTCTCTGTTGTGAACGCCTTGTCGGAGCGCTTGGAAGTAGAAATCATGCGTGATGGCCAGGTACACACCATGGTTTTCAAACAAGGAAAAGTGGTACAAAAATTAAAATCCACAGGGAATATTCCTAAAAAAGAAACAGGCACATATGTTCGCTTTTGGCCGGAAGCATCTTATTTTGATAATCCTAAATTTGTGGTGTCTGAATTAAAACACGTGCTTCGTGCGAAAGCAGTGTTGTGTCCAGGGTTAACGGTTGAATTTTTTGATGAAGCACGCAATGAACAAGAAACATGGTATTACGAAGATGGGTTGCGTGATTATTTAAAAAGCACATTGACAACAGCCTTTTTACCCAAAGAGTTATTTGTAGGGCATTTTACCTCTGCAGAAGAAGTAGTTGACTGGGCTGTGGTGTGGCATACAGAACCTACAGAATTAGTGGGTGAAAGTTACGTCAATTTAATTCCCACAATTCAAGGCGGCACACATGTGAATGGATTGCGTACAGGTTTGTGCGATGCTGTCCGTGATTTTTGTGAATTGCGTAATTTAGCACCCAGAGGTGTAAAAATAGCGCCCGAAGATGTGTGGGGAAATTTAAGTTATGTTATTTCTTACAAAATGCATGAGCCACAATTTGTCGGGCAAACTAAAGAACGTTTAGCATCGCGTCAAGCAGCTGCATTTGTAGCAGGTGTTGTGAAAGACGCATTAACTTTATGGTTGCATCAAAATGTACAAGAAGCAGAATTGATTGCAGCATTAGTATTAGAAGCTGCGCAATCGCGTTTACGCCAAGGCAAAACAGTAACGCGCAAAAAAATCACCGCAGGGCCGCAATTGCCCGGAAAATTAGCTGATTGCATGAGTGAAGATTTGCGTTTAACAGAATTATTTCTAGTGGAAGGGGATTCTGCGGGCGGATCTGCAAAACAAGCGCGCGACAAAGATATTCAAGCTATTATGCCTTTACGTGGAAAAATATTAAATACATGGGAAGTATCGGGCCAAGAAGTATTAGGATCACAAGAAGTACATGACATTTCCATTGCAATTGGTGTTGATCCAGGCAGTGCTCAATTAGAAGGGTTACGTTACGGCAAAATTTGTATTCTTGCAGATGCTGATTCTGATGGTGCTCACATTGCAACATTATTATGCGCATTATTTTTGAAACACTTTAGGCCATTAGTGAAAGCCGGGCATGTGTTTGTAGCGATGCCGCCGTTGTATCGTATCGATCAAGGTAAAGAAGTGTTTTATGCATTAGATGAAGCAGAGAAGCAAGGCGTTTTAGACCGCTTAGAAGCAGAAAATAAAAAAGGAAAAGCCACTGTGACACGTTTTAAAGGGTTGGGTGAAATGAACCCCTTACAATTACGTGAAACAACCATGGCACTGGATACACGACGTTTAATTCAACTCACTGTTGAAGATGAAAAAGCAACCGATACATTAATGGATATGCTATTGTCTAAAAAACGTGCCGGTGATCGTAAAATTTGGTTAGAAAGCAAGGGCGATTTGGCTGATATTTAGAGAAACGAGGAAAGAGCATGTCAAAAAAAGCAATGAAGCCCAAGGCAGTGGTGCAAACAGCATTTGAAATGCAGCCTTTAAAAACATTTGTAGAAAAATCTTATTTAGATTATTCGATGTATGTGATTTTAGACCGCGCGTTACCTAGCTTGTCCGACGGGTTGAAACCTGTGCAACGTCGTATTATTTATGCGATGTCTGAATTAGGTTTAAAAGCATCCAGCAAACATAAGAAATCGGCACGTACGGTGGGGGATGTATTAGGTAAGTTTCATCCACATGGTGATGCAGCTTGTTATGAAGCCATGGTATTAATGGCGCAATCCTTCTCGTACCGTTATCCTTTAATTGATGGGCAGGGAAATTTTGGATCAGTAGATGATCCCAAATCTTTCGCAGCCATGCGATATACAGAATCTCGTCTTAGTCAATTTGCAGAAGTGTATTTAGGTGAATTGGGGCAAGGCACAGTAGATTGGCAACCTAATTTTGATGGCAGTTTAGAAGAACCTATTATGTTGCCTGCGCAATTGCCAACTGTATTATTAAATGGCGCATCAGGCATTGCAGTAGGCATGGCAACCGATATTCCGCCGCATCATTTAAATGAAATTGTAGATGCTTGTTTATTTATATTGAAAAATCCAAAAGCAACATTGGACGATATTTGTGACATTGTCAAAGGCCCTGATTATCCCACAGGTGCAGAAATTAATTCTTCTCCAGAAGAAATAAAAGAAATGTACAGAACAGGTATAGGAAGTATTCGTTCTCGTGCAGTTTATAAAGAAGAAGGTGACAATATTATTGTGACAGCGCTTCCTTATCAAGTATCACCTGCCAAAGTGTTAGAGCAAATTGCGCAACAAATGCAAGAAAAGAAATTACCGATGGTGGAAGATTTACGCGATGAATCTGATCATGAGAATCCCGTTCGCTTAGCGATTGTGCCACGTTCTAACCGTGTGGATACAGAAGCATTAATGAGCCATTTATTTGCGAGTACAGATCTACAAAAATCATACCGCGTGAATTTAAACATGATTGGTTTAGATGGTCGCCCAAAGGTAAAAGGGCTGTTAACCATTTTAAATGAATGGTTGGAATATCGATTTGAAACGGTAAAACGCCGTTTGACTTACCGCTTGCAAAAAGTAGTAGAGCGTTTAGAAATATTGGATGGCTTGTTGATTGCTTTTTTAAACATCGATGAAGTAATTAAGATTGTTCGTAAAGAAGATAAACCTAAAGAAGCATTAATCAAACGATTTAAAATCACCGACATTCAAGCGGAAGCGATTTTAGAATTAAAGTTACGTCAACTTGCCAAACTGGAAGAAATTAAAATCAAAACAGAGCAAGATGAATTATCTGAAGAGCGCAAAGCGTTAGATGAATTATTAGGCTCACGCCAAAAAATGAATACTCTCATTCGCAAAGAATTAGAAGCGCTCAAAACACGGTTTGGCGGTAAACGTGCTTGCGCATGCATTATACGTGCGCAAGCACAGGCAATGACGGTGGAAGAGCGGATTCCCAGTGAGGATGTGACGGTTGTTTTGTCTGAAAAAGGTTGGGCACGCGCAGCCAAAGGGCATGAGCTGGATGCCAGCACTTTGAATTATAAAGCTGGCGATGGGTTTTTATCGAGCGCGCAAGGGCGATCGAACCAAGCAGCTATTTTCATGGATTCCACAGGACGAGCTTACTCAGTGATGCCGCATGTACTTCCTTCAGCGCGTAGCCTTGGGGAGCCGATTACTACCCGCTTCACTCCTCCGCCTGGTGCGACCTTTGTGGGCGTGATCATGCCAAACGAGGGTGAGAAAGTGCTACTGCAATCTTCTGAAGGGTACGGCTTTGTGATTCCTGCGGGAGAGTTATTTTCAAAAAACAAAACGGGGAAGCAAGTACTCAAGGCAGACCATGGGGTGGTCGCCCCCCTCGTGCTGCCAGTCCAATCTGAGAAAGTTTGGGTATTTATAACTACGTTAGCTGGCAAAGCACTTACTTTTCCTTTAAAAGAGTTGCCGGAGATGGCAAAAGGGCGTGGAAACAAGATGATTCAAGTAGATAAAGAATTGATTTCCTCAGGAAAAGATGGCGTTTCTCGCATGATTATTCTGAAGGAGAAAGACGTTTTACGATTGAAAACAGAGGCTGGGAAAGAAAAAATATTAAAGCCAGCTGAGTGGCGCGATTACGCGGGTTCGCGTGGGTTGAAGGGGAAACTGTTGCCAAAGGGGTTCCAGCTCGGTACAATTTTGTCTACCTGTTAAATTGACTGTTAACTGACCATATGCCATACTCTAGGCATGATGTTCGTAGGTCGCGGTTAATGATTAATATAATAGCCCCTCGATAATTTAGTATTTTAACTTATGCAGTAGGAAAAAGATGAAAAAATTTGCTTCCTTGTTTTTAAGTAATTCAAGTAAATTGACATCTAATGGGGCGCCAAACAATAATGGATCCGATAACATGTCTGCTTCTTTACAATATTTACCTTTGCAGGTTACTTCAAATAGTTCATCATCTTCAAGCGCTGTAGAACCTATGCGTGCTGAGCCTAAACGAGCCGCAGCTGTCTTTCGGGCCTTTTTGCCCAATCAATACCATATTATTGTTGAATTTTTGTACGACGGAGATTTTGAAGCTTTATTGAAGGATAATAAACTTTCAACTGTAGGTATTCACAGCGCATTTTGTGCTGCTTGGAAGCAAGCGTTTGCGGGTAACGTTATTGTTGGGCCTTTATTTAAAAACCATTTTGATAAGCAAGATTATGAACTAGCTGAGAACTGGAAAAATAAAGGCTTTATATATAACAGCTCAAAACATGAGTGGATACTCTCTATTCATATTGTTGGCGTTGAAAAATTAGATATTAAATTTCAAACTCCTATCAAAAAAGATGATCAAGATATTGTTATCACAGGGAACGACAAGTCAGCTTATATTCATCGAGTAGAGTCTTATCGGTTCGCTCAAGAATGGGAAAAAAGAAAGTGGGCTTTAAAAAATCCAACAGGCGCTATGCTAAGTGATGATGATATAATCAAGACGTTAACCTCACGGCACACGCGTTTAAAAGTATTATTACAAAACAGTCAAACTTTTGAAGAAAAAATAAAGGCATCTGTAGAAAATGATGGTTGTTTTCCAGAAGCTGTGAAAGCATTTTTAACTGATTCAAAAAGCGAAAATCAAAAACAATTAGAATTATTATTAGTGATCACGCAGGATGAAAACAAAGCGTTAACAACCATGAAGGCTGCAGTATGGGTAGAGCTTGCAAAGAAAAACGGTACGGGTAAGCAATATTATGCAGACATTGAAGCATTTTTGAGAAAAATTTCTTTTGATACAATGCGGCATTCAGTAATAGTATTTGCATTATTTGAACACTTATTGCCTTTTATTGCCTATCATAGTGAAAATAGCGAATTATATAAAATCATGGGTGCATGGGCTGCGCAATATCAACAAGAATCTCTTGGAAACACTTTTGATTCTGCTAAAGTAGTGCGCCAAAGAGAGTATCTTATGTCAGAGGATTCTAGGCAGCAGATTTTAACTGGCGACCCATCTTTACCAAAAACAGCCGAGGTGATAGGGAAACAATATTTTCCGTCGCATGTGGAAAATGCATTTAATCTTTGCAGTGAGCTCGTTGGTGCGCAAGCCGTATTAGCAAATCAAGGTAGTGATGAGCAACAAACAATATCTTATAAAGAGGATAAGGGAAGTGTGATATCTTCTTTAGATAACGGATTTACATTAGCGTTGCCGTTTAGTGATTTCCAGCATTGGGTTTCAATGCAAAATTTAGCGGCTGCTAAAGCAAAATTGTCCCAAATGCCTCCTGATCCTAATGCAGGTTTAGCCTCATGTTTTAATCCGTTAATACTTGATGGAGAGATCACGGCTTGGGCTGGTTCTCTCAAATTATCAGTGGAAGAGCAAGTCGCATTGCAAGTTTCCTCATGGGTTATTGAGTATCGTAAAACAACAGACAAACAAAAGTTTGATACAAATATAGATAATTTTTTCAATTGCAATAAGAAGTTTGATCAGCAAGATGCGCTGACACGTTGTGTTTTAGAGTGTATTTACAGAAGTGCTTCGAACGCAGATAGAGACTCATTACTTGAAGCAGTGAAGCCATCTGGCACTACATACTCTCAAGAAGAGCCTATTTCAATGGGAAAAGATGGCCATGCATATGTAGATGTGTATTACAATTTAATCTTTTCAGAAGGCTCTCACGTTGCTCAATATTTAACAACAGATTTGAAAGCATCAGGTAGAATGTTAGAAGTGTTGAAGCATTCAGGCTTATTGCTTTCGGATCGATCAAAAGATAAATCACTCATCCAAAGAAGACATGTTTTAGTAGAAGTACTTTTTCAGGATTTACGGGAACGTATTGAGCATCAATTAGACAAAGAGTACGTTGCACACATTCCAACAGTGATACTCCAGCATGTTGCCAAGGCAGCGTATCATCATTATACCGCGACTATTCGTGAGCACGGGTTTTTACATATTAATAGTTTCATAGAAGATGATCGAGCAAATGTGGCCTCGTCATCAGGGGTTAATAATGATACTAGAAAACAGAAGGGCAAAAAACCTGTAGCAAAAAGAGCTGCAGCAGTAGCTGCAGCAGAGGATGACCATACACTCTCAACGAGCGCTGCGCCAACAGCATCATCAAGTAAGGTGAGCGATGCCTCTTCTAGCGCTAGTAGTGCTGCGTACAGCGAGTCTGATGCAGAAGTGGCCCCAGCCGTTGAGCAAGCAGGCGAAACTTCTTCTGATGTTAATAGTGGTTCGTCTTCAGCAGGGTGGAGATCCATCGTATCGAGCCTCAATAGGCGAGCAACCGCGGCAGTTACATCAGCTGTGGCAGCTGCAAAAGCTCCGCGCCCCGCAGTATCAGTTAATTTTTCGATGCAATCAATGCAGGGGTCACTAGCAGTATATAAGATGCGTAGCAGTGGCGAGCCGGCTAACCCCACAGTAGAAGAAGAAAAAGAGGAGAGGCAGCAAGGCGATACATCTCAAAGTGGAGATGCAAGCACAATAAGTGATAACAGTAATGTACAGCCACCTACTTATTTGCCGGTTGTTATTCCAGCAAAACAACCCAAAAAAGAAGAGACGGCGGAAGAAAAAGAGCAAAAAGAAAGAGACGCTAGACAAACGCAGTTTACTGCAGTATCTGCAAAGATTTCAGATAGATATCGTATACTGAAGATATTGATAAATAGCCATGCGCTTGATTTTAAAAAATTAAAAAGCATGCTTCGTCAGCTAGAAGCTGCGGAACAATTTATTGAAGCTATACATGGTCAAGAAGATGCTTGTGTCAATGATCAAGCTCTCCTAGATGCGTTTGTAAGAAACTGCGCGTTACACACACTTCATGTGCAATGTGCGCATGATTTCATTACTCAGCATGTACGCAAAAGAGAATCTTATGACAATCCTTTGAAGAGCGCGTTGGATTATACGTGGTTGCCTCTTAAGGTGACAGAAGAGGGAAAAGGGAGGTGGGAGAATATTTACCAAATGTTAGTCATTCAACGCGATGCTGCGGACAGCACTTGGAAAGCGCAGGCGTGGTATGAATGGATTTGGTTTCTCACATCGCCAGGAGTAAAAAAAGCAGAGGAGACATTAAAAACAACTGCGCGAGAATTAACCATCTGGAATATGGTAGTGGGGAATAATAATCCTGGCTTTACTGGTTTTAAATCTAAAGAAGAATTTAGTAAGATTTACGGAGATAAAGAACAGCTTAAACATATTTTAACGGATCTGCAGACGTATCATCAGTCATTGTGGTTTTTTCAGTGGACTCAGAAAACATTGTGTATTGAGGCGGAGAAAAGACTGGAAAATCAGATAGCATATTTACATTTAGTAGAAAAAATTAATGATATTAATGATGTTCCATCTGAAGTGGGTAGGGCAGATAATATTTTGAGATTATCGCAGGACCTAGGAAACAACACTAGCTTAGCATTCAAAGCATTTACAGTCTTTACGAATGTTTTTAATGGGTTAAAAGAAGCCTTACAAATATTTCTTGGAATCAGTGAATTGAAAAAAGAATTGGAAAAAGATTGGCAAAATAGAATCGAGGCGGTTCAGAGTGGCAATTCAGCAGCAACTCATCCGGATTCGGCTTTATACCCAGATTCTCGTGCCTCGCTGAGGGATGAGCAATTGTTGCAGCAGTTGGCAGAGCAGGCCGCACGCATGGAGCAAAGTGGTCCATTATTAAAACCACTACCAGAGCAAAGATCTTTTAAACATGTATCTGCCCAACCAGGGCCTATGCCAGCAGCGAATGCACCAGTAACGAATGTACTTTCTTTCATGAGACCGAGTACAACTGCTGCAAGTGCTTTGAAGCAACCTGTTGCGGCTCAAAGTAATAAATAAATGCTCTCTAGGCCGTAGGGGCGCATCTGATGCGCCCCTACGAATTGTTATGCGCCTTTACAACGGCGCAGCTTCTACTATCATCTTACTTCCCTGCCCCGGCACTTCCCTGACCAGTTTTGGCACAGCATACCCAGGCAATAACTGTTGCAGCTCTTTCATTAGATCAATTGCTTTATTTTCGAGTGTATCAAAATGCGCTGCACCTGCTACTTTATCTAGTAAATGTAAATAATAAGGTATCACGCCGCAGGCAATTAAACGTCGAGATAAATGATATTGAACTTCTACTGTATCGTTCACGCCTTTTAATAAAACGGATTGATTTAATAATAATGCTTTCGTGCGCAGTGCATTTAAAGAAAGATGCACGTGATCGTCTATTTCTTGTGCATGATTAGTGTGCAATACAAACACAAATTGAAAACGTTTTGTGTTTAATATGCTTAAAAAATCGGATGTAATGCGCTGTGGCACAATCACCGCTGTGCGTGTATGAAAACGAATGGTGCGGACATGTGGAATTTCTGCCAAAGCATTTAATAACCAATTTAAATGTGCATCCGTTAAATTCAGCGGATCTCCCCCACTTAAAATAACTTCTTCAATAGAAAGATCTTGTCGAATATGTGTTAACGCAGGCTGTAACCCTAATTTACCGGGTGTATTTTCATGGTAATTAAAATGACGTCGGAAACAATAACGACAATTCACCACGCAATGTTGTGTTGCAATAAATAATACACGCCCCGAATATTTTTGCAGTAAACCTGAATGTGGGTTGTAATTTTTTTCTTCCAAAGGCGTGGCAGTGTAGCCATCATGATGTTGTAATTCCGCTTCTGTGGGCAAAAATTGTTTAAGAATGGGATCTTCTGGGTTGCCGCGTTGAATACGCCCTAGCAATGTTTTTGGTAAACGTAAAGGGAAAGATTTGCTTGCAGCCCTTACCCCGGCTCTTGATGACTCAGGTAAGTTTAATAGCTCAATTAGCTCATCAGGTGAGGTGATGATTTCTTTTAATGCATTTTGCCAATCTCTAGTGTGCCATGGGACATTGTTTTGTTGTATCATATGGGCGGTTTTATTCCTATTTCATTTAAGACGATAAGGTTAAAGCATTATGTCTGAGTATGCAACTAATCAATTCAAGCCTGGTTTAAAAGTGATGATGGATGGCGAGCCCTGCGCCATTTTAGAAAATGAATTCGTGAAGCCAGGTAAAGGGCAAGCTTTCAATCGCGTAAAATTGCGGTATTTGAAAAGTGGCCGCGTGATAGAGCGCACTTTCAAATCAGGTGATACGCTGCCTGGCGCAGACGTGGTTGAGCTCCCTATGCAATATTTATATGCCGATGGGGAACAATGGCATTTCATGGTGCCTGACACTTGTGAGCAGCATGCTATCGATCAAAAAACATTGGGTGAAGCATTAAAATGGCTGAAAGAGCAGGATGTTTGTACTGTGACACTGTATAACGGTTTGCCTTTATCGGTGATGGCACCTAATTTTGTGAATTTAAAGATCGTTCAAACAGACCCTGGCGTGCGTGGTGATACCTCTGGCGGTGGCGGCAAGCCTGCCACACTTGAAACAGGCGCCGTGGTACGTGTTCCTTTGTTTGTACAGCAGGGTGAAGTGATTAAGGTGGATACGCGCACTAGCGAATATGTTTCGCGCGTAAAAGATGAGTAGAGTACTATAGATTAACATAATGAACCCTTGGCAACCCAGCTCAACCGTTGAAACGCTCATCGCCCGTGCGGGGTTGCTGAAACAAATTCGTACATTTTTTGATGAGCGGGGTGTAATAGAAGTAGAAACACCGTTGCTATCTCATGCCACTGTGACAGACCTTCACCTGGAAGGTTTTTTGGTCAAAGTAGGGAATGAAACAGGTTATCTTCAAACATCGCCTGAATATGCGATGAAGCGTTTGTTGGCTGCAGGCATGCCCTCTATTTATCAACTGGGTAAAGTATTTCGTGCTGACGAAGCAGGGCGTTACCATAATCCCGAATTTACCCTATTAGAATGGTACCGACTAGGTTTTACTTTATACGAGCTGATCGATGAAGTAGATGCATTATGCCAAGCAGTGCTGGGTTGCCCCGCGGGTCAGCGTTTTACTTACCAGCAGGTGTTTGCGCCTTTGGGCATAGATCCTTTATCAACAGACGTTGCAGCGTGCCGTGCAGCGGCTCAAGCACGCGGGATGAGTATAAGTGATTCGTTGCAAGACGCATCATTAGACACTTGGCTACAGTTATTATTTTCAATGTTCATTGAGCCCGAGTTAGGGTTTAACGGCCCAGCTTTTGTGACGCATTACCCAGCTTCTCAGGCCAGCTTGGCACACCTTGATCCTCAAGATTCGCGAGTAGCATTGAGAGTGGAGCTCTTTATTCAAGGAATAGAAATAGGGAATGGCTTTGATGAGTTGCAAGATCCCGTCTTGCAGCGCGCACGGTTTAAAAAAGACAATGAATTACGCGCCCATGCTGGATTGTCGCAAAAGCCTATTGATGCTTATCTATTAGAAGCCTTAGGACATGGGTTGCCTCAATGCTCCGGGATTGCCCTAGGTGTAGATAGGCTGCTGATGTGTGCATTGCGTAAGCCTTGTATTTCAGAAATCATAGCGTTTGACTGGCCTCGGGCATAGACTTTTTCCCTTGCGGTGCTTCTCTAGGTTTGCTACAACTAACTTAGATTCAATGCAGGAGGATAGTATGTGGTGGGCGAAGTATCTATCTGTTTGTATTTTAATGGTAAGTTTGATGGGGGTGGCCTGTGCGGACGATCCTGTCGCACGAAAACAAGCTATTTCTGCCCCGGCTGTTTCCGCGGCCGCATTAAATGAGCAGATTTTCCAAGTCAGAGAAGAGGTTGCTTCTTTGCAAACTGTGCTCAATAATCCTAATCTTTCAGAAGAGCAGCGTGCGACTATCAGCGAAGAGCTGCAGGATTCGCAGCAAGAGTTCAGGGAATTGCGTATACAAAGAGGGCGAGGGGTTTAATTAAAACCCGCCCACCCCTTTTAAAGGGCGAGTGCAAGCGTATCGGTTGTACGAGGTGGGGTTTGGTCGCCCCGTAAAGGAGAAAAACACAATGCGTCTAAGATGCTACGTTGTTACCACGATGCTTGGTTTGATGATGAATGTAGCGTACGCTGATACGACAGTTCTGCAAAACCAAGTCAACATTCAGAATGCAAAGTATATGAATACTATCGATGAGGCGGCTGATGTACCCCAGAATCAAAGCGCTCAAACTTCTTCTGAAGGTGTGAGGATTGGGGAAACATACCAACAATTTATGGAAAGAACACACGGGCAGCCTCAGTCGCAGTTGAAGAGGCAGCAATAATAATATCCGAGCCTTGCAATGACGTGTTACTATCGTTCATACTTTGAACTTCACCCCGTACTCCACCACCTGATCATCGGGTAGCTGGAAGAATTCAGTGGCATTCACGGCATTGTGTGACAAAATAATAAAAATCTTTTCTTGGATGCCTGTTAAATATTTTTCAGCAGAAGCAACAGGCAAACCTTTGCTGATCAGAAAAGAAGTATCTGTTAAATCAAAGGTGATACCTGCCATTTTCACTTGATTTAAAACATCTGATAAAACGGGAACATCAACAAATCCAAAGTTTGCATAAATTTGATAAATATTATGATCAAGTTCGATGATTTTTAACCGATTCTCTTCTGAGATTTTAGGCTTTTGATGTGTAATGATGGATAAGAAAATAACACGTTCATGTAAAAATTTGTTATGTTTTAAATGAATTTCAAAAGTGCTAGGCACTTTGTTGATGGATCGGCTTAAAAAAATAGCTGTTCCAGGAATTCTTTCATGATGCAATTTTGCTATATCACGAATGTAAGGTAAAAAATCATGCTCTTGCATATTGCGCTCGCGCAAAAGTATTTTTCTGCCTTTTTTCCAAGACGAAATAATCAGGTACATAATTGTCGCAATGGCTAATGGAAACCATCCACCTGTGAAAATTTTAACCGAGCTAGTAGTAAGAAATAAAAAATCTAATATCAAGAAGGGTGTGAAAATCAGCATGGTTTTTGAGAGTGACCAGTGATTATGATATAAAGCATAAATCACTGCTAATGTAGATGTGATCATCATAATCCACGTGATGGAAACACCATAAGCTGATGCTAAACTATTTGTGTCTTGAAAAATAAGTACAGCCACGACTGTTGCAAATAAAAGAAAATAATTAATGGTAGGTAAATAAACTTGGCCAATTTTATGCGCAGAGGTATGGATAACTTTCATTCGTGGTAAATAATCCAATTGAATTGCTTGCCAACTGATTGAAAAAATACCTGAAATAATAGCTTGGGATGCGATAATAGTGGCAAGCGTGGCAAGTATCACCAAAGGATATAATGCCCAAGGGAACTGAGGCGCCATCATGTAAAAAGGATTGTCAATTGCATTTGGATTTTGTAATAGCAATGCGCCTTGCCCAAAGTAATTCAGTGCCAGTGATGGGAAAACACAGTATGTCCAGGTGATACGAATGGATTGAAGATTAAAATGGCCTAAATCTGCGTATAACGCTTCTGCCCCTGTGACAACTAATACAATGCCCCCGAATGTTAACAGTGCAGCAAACTCGTTGGCCATTAAAAATTGTATCGCATGATAAGGGTTTAAAGCCATTAATATTTGCGGGGTTTGAGTGATTTGATAAATGCCTAATACTGCTAATGCCGCAAACCATATGAACATAATAGGTCCAAACATGCCGCCTATCATTTGGCTGCCTTTTTTTTGTAACATAAACAAAGCAATGAGAATTAAGATAGCTAATGGTAAAATATCATTTGCATAATCACCCGAAATAACACTCAATCCTTCTAACGCACCTAATACCGAAATAGCAGGCGTAATCACTCCATCGCCATAAAATAATGCTGTGCCTAATATACCGAGAAACGTAACAATGTGACGAATGCGCGGCGGCCCCAGGCGTGAACATAATGTGAGCAATGATAAAATGCCGCCTTCCCCATGATTATTCGCTTTCAAAATAATGTGGATGTATTTAACAGAAACAACAAAAAAGAGTGACCAAAAAATTAAGGATAAAACGCCCAATACGTTCACAGGATTAATATCTAGCCCATACAATTGAAAACAGGTTTTCATGGCGTATAAAGGGCTTGTGCCAATATCGCCGTAAACTACACCCAGGGTGGCGAGCAGAAATAGCGAGGGGGTGGCTTGCGGGCGGTTCATTGTGTGCTCCATGCTGATACATACACATTATAGGCTAGTTCCCACTCCTGCCATGCGTTATTGTGAGCACCACGGGTCCTACAACCTGGTGCTGTGAAGCGTCAAAAAATAAAGTGTCTGAGCCTGGGATAGTCGGCTTCAGTTGCCAGCGAGGTGGATCTATACAGATTTCTCGTAAAGATAAGGTGCCGTCTTGTAGCATCCTAATCACCACCAAATCGCCATCCAGCGCTGGTTGTGCTGGGTCAATGGTGAACAGCGTGCCAATAGGGAACCGGGGGTGCATAGACGGTTTGCTTTTTACAGTGAAAGCAAAGTTACTGATAGGGTGCATGGGAATAATAGCGTGCCATTCTTTCCATTCAGCAAGGTTGATCGCTTGTATGTTGGTCATCTCTGTAGCAGTTTGCCAATCGAGAATAGGCGTAAACTGAGGTTTGTGCACTGTGTTCATGATGTGTACTGAGCTTGGAAGATTGCCATCAATTAAGGCGTCTACTGAAACCTGAAAATAGTCTGCTAATTGCTTGAGTGTTGAAATATGAGGATCGGCTGTTTCCCCCGAGCTGATCCGACGAACGGTAAGAACAGGTAGCCCTAACGCCTCAGAAATGGTTGCCTCGCTGGTTCGGCGATCTTTAATGAGCCGAGCTAAGTTACGAGACAAGGCTTGCGATTCAACTTTGGCTTGTTTCGCTGCTGCTTTGTTGTTTGTCATAATCACCCCGTGAAACATCATTAATGATAAGAAGTATATCACCCTGTGGGGGTTTTTGAGATCTAGTGGATTTTTAAAGTTGATGCCGTTGGGCGTATTTATCTTAGCAACTGCGGATCGTCACTGAAAATACTGGATATGCCCATTTTAAACAGCTTATCAGCCAGTGCATATTCATTCACGGTAAACGCTAACGTAGCATAATTTCGTGTGGTAAGTGATGCAATTAATTCACGTGTGATAAACGCTTCACTTAAATGCATAGAGATAAAAGGAATAATGCTTGCAAGCCCCATCTCTAAATTACGCTCATTATCGCATAACCATCCATAACGATAGTGAGGAGCGCGGGCATAGGCTTGTTCCAATGCTAACATTGAAAAACTTGAGATTAATATTTTTTCTTTGGGGAAGCCAGTGGCAATGACGGCTTGCATTACGATTCGAGCAGTGATCATTTCAGCGCTTAATGTAGGCTTTAATTCTAAATTTAATCCCATATTTTTTTCAATTAAAAATGTTAATAGCATTTCTAGGGTTGGAATTTTTTCGTCTTTAAAATCAGGCGAAAAGAAACCGCCGACATCATATTGTTGAATTTGTTCAAAAGTACAATCTTGTACACAAATATTCACACCAGCTGTTCTTTGCAGAGAATCATCATGATGCAAAATGGGAATGAGATCTTGCGTTAACATCACATCTGTTTCCACCCACGTCGCACCCATTTCAAATGCTTTTCGGAAAGCAGCCATCGTGTTTTCAGGTGCATATTTTGAAGCACCGCGATGCGCAATCAATTTGGGGAGTTGCATTATTTTTTCGCCTCAATCATGTAAGAAATCACGGGTGCCGCCGTAGCATCATCAAATTCACATGCAGCCTCAATCGCCATGCGAGCAATTTGTTCAGCTGTTAATTGAGCGTCATCATAGCATTGGTACATCGCGCCTAACGCAAATTCATTGCCTGAACCATAAGCATAAAAACGCTCGAATTCTTGTACATCTCGGTAAGAGCCTACTGCAAAAATACCGCGAGGGTTCACAATAAGAACATAAAGCGTGCTGGGCTCAAAGCCTGTTTCTTCTTCATTACTTTCAAAGTGATAGTATTCTTTTAACTGATGTTGGAAATCTCTAAACGTTAGAAAAATATCATCGACTGTGTCAAATGAAAATCTTTCTTTGGTTGTGTTAAAATGATGGCGCAGTGCGAGGATGCCTGCTGCAGGACCTGTAACTGCCAGGTAACTATCTTTCACCTGAATGATTTTATTATGGTTAACAACATATTTCGCTGGGTTTTTTTCGCTGCCCCATTTGATGAGGGTATCGCAGGCGATGGCGATGTGGTTGCCTTTGCGGACGGCAGTGACGGTTGACATAGAGCACCTCATTGTGGTTGAAGGGGAAATATTAGCATAAGACCGAGGGGTTTATCCATGAACATGTCTGTGATTTTGGAATCACTCAATACAGAGCAAAGGGCTGCCGTGGCGGCAGATGCGCAACACCTGATCGTGCTAGCTGGTGCAGGCAGCGGAAAGACACGCGTATTAGTGCATCGCATTGCTTGGGTATTGCAAACGTACGGTTTATCGCCCCATGCGGTTTTAGCGGTGACATTCACTAATAAAGCAGCGGCACAAATGCGTGAGCGAATCGAGACCTTGCTGGGTATGTCTGTGATGGGCATGTGGGTAGGAACCTTCCACGGATTATCACATCGTTTACTGCGGCAGCATTGGGCAGAGGCAGGGTTGCCTGAAGGGTTTGGTGTATTAGATAGTGATGATCAGCAACGTTTAATCAAGCGCGTGATGAAGCAATTAGAAATTGATGATGATCGTTTTCCGCCACGGCAAGTGCAACATTACATTAATCAAAAAAAAGATGAAGGATTGCGTGCAGCACATATTTCGCCGGGTTATGATATGCCCAGCCGAACATTGCACAGCATTTATGTTGCGTATGAAGAAGCGTGCCAGCGTATGGGTTTGGTGGATTTTGCAGAATTATTATTGCGCTCGCATGAATTGTGGCGAAATCATCCGGACATTTTAGCGCATTACCGTCAGCGGTTTTCACATGTTTTAGTGGACGAATTTCAGGATACGAACAGTATTCAATATGCATGGTTGCGTGCGTTAATGGGTCCAGATAATCATATGATGATTGTAGGGGATGATGACCAATCGATTTATGGTTGGCGTGGTGCAAAAGATAATATTCATCGCTTCACACAAGATTACCCTTCTGCGCGTATTGTACGACTTGAACAAAATTATCGATCCACTCAAACTATTTTAGAAGCGGCGAATCATTTAATACGATTTAATGATAATCGTATGGGAAAAGAGTTATGGACGGAATCAAAAGGCGGTGATTTAATCGATGTTTATGCTGCTTTTAGTGAAATTGATGAGGCGCATTATGTTGTTTCGCGCATTCAGCAATGGTATATTTCGCATGGACATTATCAAGACAGCGCCATTTTGTACCGCTCAAACGCGCAATCGCGCGTATTAGAAGAAGCGTTGATTCGTGCCAATATTCCTTACCGTATCTTCGGTGGCTTACGCTTTTTTGAGCGCGCTGAAATTAAAGATGCACTCGCTTATTTGCGATTATTGGAGCATCCTGAAGATGATGTTGCATTTGAGCGTGTGGTAAATTTACCAGTGAGAGGTATCGGGGATCGCACTTTAGATGAATTGCGCGGCTATGCAAGAGCCAGTGAAAAATCATTGTGGCAATCTGCCATTGATTTATTGAAAAATTCACATTTTTCTACGCGTGCAGCCAGCGCGTTGCAGCATTTTATTGATTTGATTATTGGTATGAAGGAATCTGTGGTTGAATTATCGTTGGCAGAACAAATTACAGTTGCTTTAGAAGCAAGTGGTTTGTTGGAGCATTATCGTTCTCAAAAAGGTGAAAAAGCGCAAACCAAAATTGAAAACTTAGAAGAATTAATCACTGCCGGGCAACAATATGAAATGCCAGATAATGAAACAGGAACAGCGTTGCAATCTTTTTTAAGCCATGCGGCGTTGGAATCAGGTGATGCGCAAGCAGCAGCTTTTAGCGATGCTGTTCAATTAATGACCTTGCATAGTGCGAAAGGACTAGAATTTCCATTGGTTTTTTTAACGGGGTTGGAGGAAGGGCTATTTCCACACGAAATGTCGAGCAGCGAACCTGGGAGACTAGAGGAAGAGCGGCGGTTATGTTATGTAGGCATGACGCGTGCGATGCAAAAATTGATTTTAGTTTATGCGCAATCTCGCATGATGCATGGAAGACAATTGTACAATCGTCCCTCACGTTTTTTAATGGAACTACCTACACAATGTTTAAATGAAGTGCGTGTCACGCGATCTCAAACGGTAGTAAAACAAATTCAAAATAAAGCTATAGATGCAGAATATCCTTTTCGTTTAGGTGCGCGCGTGCGGCATCCAAAATTTGGGGAAGGCGTTGTCACGCAATTTGAAGGGGAGGGCGCACATGCAAGGGTTCAAGTAAAATTTCAAACGAATGGGGTTAAGTGGCTGGTGCTGGGATACGCAAGGTTAGAGTCAGCGTAGAATTGACGTGGGTAGCTAGCTAATGATATACTAAGCCACTTTTTAAGTGGATCCCAATGATATGTTTAGTTTTTTTTCCTCTCCTGAACTGACAACAGAGCAAAAATCGTTACGGGCATTTTTGGACGCCCTTAATGCAGTTAAGAACACGTTGTCTACCCCCAATTTAGATATATCCGGTGCGCCGGCGCTCAGCAGAGTTCTTAGGGTGCTGCAAGATTATTTGAGTAGTGATATCTATGCATTTGATGAAATGAAAACAGTTGAGGAGTTTATAGACAATTTACACAGATTGCCCAAAGCTAAGTTGGCCAAGCTTTTGATGATGCACGGATCATTTTTTAACGATGAACAAAGCATGAGAGCGCTGAGAGAAGAATTCCAACGCCCTGCTGTCTATACAGAACTATATAATAAACAAGTATTATTGGAACTGTTATCACAATTAATCTATTTGCATAATACACTCAAATCGTCCGATGCACTTGTATTTTTGGCAGCAGTTACTACCAAAAGAATGCTTTTGGAGATTGAGAGTACAAGAAAGCCTATTTTTGCCTTTGCTGAAATGAACAGTTTTGGTGACATGATTAGCAGTGCAGCGACACTAAACCCCATTCCTGCGAATGTAACAAGGTACTTACGTGAACATGGCGACATAATAGCTGATGTTCGTTTAGCTATTGAAATAGTTGTTGTATTGCAAGTGATGGTTGTGTGTTGGGCTAAATTATTTTTTGAGGTAAAACCACCCATCGATGACAATGAAATGCGTGTGGGTGGATTTTCTCAGCGCATGGAGCAGTGCGTTAATACGATTCAAGAGATGACGAAAGATGTTGATCTTTTGGATATTTTATCGCATGTCGCAACCAACAAAACATTCATCAAGCGATTGGAAGTAATCGCGTCTGACGCCGAGTTTGCAAATAGACATGAATATGGAATGATTCTCAGAAATATTAACTATATTCCTGTGATTATTAAGTTATTAAAACCGAGTGATTCATCGGCAATCATGATGTTTAATGAAGAAAACAGCAATGCGTTTTCGACTGTATTAAGCAAAATGTTAGGTTTTCAAATAACAGCTGATCAAATCAAACATCTTAATTCTCCGGTGAAAATATTATCAACAATTTCGATTCATTTTGTCATTGTCGCGCGTATTATAGAAGAAAGACTAGTAATTCCTTTTGAGAAAGAGCATGATCTTCAGAAGAAGCTAGATCTTTTTAAGAAATTTCAGGAAAACTACAATCAAGATTTTTCTAAAAATTGTGCGCCTTGTATTGTGAATAACCAATTTATTAAGTCCATGCTTGCAAATGAACTCTTGTATTTTGTTGAAAAATTAGTGCATGAATCTTTGAAAGAATTTAAATTAAAAATGAGTGAAATTTCATATAAAAATGCTGATGAAAAAGTTGCTTATTATATGAGTGTTGTGTCGAATATAGCAGAGTTCAAAAATGAACTTTATGATATTATAAAACATTTTGAAATAACATATGAAAAATTAGATAAATTATATGACAAAGTCATTGATCAATACATATTAAGATCAAATTTAATAAAAAATGAGGTTGCCGAATTTGTTTGTAAAGAATTGGGCGAAGTGTTAGCAATAAGAAAAACTGTTGGTGATTTAAATTCAATGGTTAACGAAAAAATACATTCAGCTATGCTGAGAGTGTATGGGGAGTATAGAGATAATAAATACAAGGATGAAAAATTCAAAACTGAAAAAAAGGGAATATTATCACTAGTGCGTGAGAAAATGAGAGACGCAATATATTCAATAGCTCAATCTGATAACCCAGAGCCCCGTGTTTCAGAGATGAAAGCTCGATTTTCTGAAATAGATAAGGTGCTGGAATTTAATTTATCTGACCTATTTAATGATAGGTTGAAAACAAAATTAACCATGTTGTGCGAAAAATTAGCAAAAAGTTTTCGTTATAAATTTTCACATCATCGTTCAGATAATGATAATTTAATTCGTTGGTTTTTGAGTGAAAAATCACATATCATGAGAATAGCAAATGCTTTAGGTATAGCAGACAGGGAAGCGCAGCAAGAAATTAATAAACATCTTGACAGAGAGTTGATTGAAAAGATAGCCGTGTTTGTCAGCGATTTTCCAAAAGATTCTCACCGTGATGGTCGGATCGACGCGATTCAAGCTTGTTCAGGATGGGGAGCGCTTTTGAGTTTATCGCAATCAGATATCCAGACAAGGTTTGATGATCCAACAAGAAGAAATGTGACAGATGGTATTGGCGTATTATGTGAAAAGATGCTGAAAAATGAAGTTGTTAGTTTTGTGAAGGCATATCTTTTAAAGGCTATAGAAGATTCTTGTGAGGAAAAATATGAAGATATTTGCAAAGCATTTATGGATAGTAGAGAAGAATTGATGAGAGAAACGTATCTTTATTCAATGGCAGATATTGATAAAATTGATCATGGCCAGGTTGATAGTAAAGTCGGAGAACAAATAAAAGAAGTAGTTCCAGAAATCACTCGTTTATTTTTAAAAAATGAGCTTTTTAAATTTAACGTAGGTTTAGGTATTTTGTCAAAATTGTTAGAAATAGAATCAGACAACGCTAAATTCAGTCAAATTCGTTCTGAAATATTGAAAGAGATGCTCAAGGTTGAATATGAGCATTATAGGCAATCAAAAGAAAGTTTAATATCAGGTTTGAAGTTGCTACGATGTGATACAACCAGGATAGATGCTCATATCAAAGATCAGTTTAGGATATTGTTTTTAAATTATATAGATATGAAAATCAATAGTAATCTCACTCAACCACTCTTAAAGGCAGAATCTGAAAATGAGGCTAGAAAGGTTTGTGATGATTTTGAGAAAAACAAGAAACGCATGTACGCTGATTTTGAATTAAGATCAACCATCATTGGAAATGACGCTCAATATACCTATGAGATGATAAAAGATGCGATGACTGTTTGCTTTTCTCGAACAATGCCACCTCTTGCATATAAGGCTCAAAAGGATTGTTTAAATGACGAGGGACTTTCAAAAGGGAAAAGTTTGCTTTATCGCTTCAATGCTTCTCATGCCTATTCTTCAAGCAGTGCGACTGTGTCAGCCAAGCCGAGTTCTAGTTTCTAATTCTTTTAACCGACTGGCTGTTCTTAAAAATTCACTTTTTAAGGTTTCGCCTTGATATAAAGAGCTAGGGTCCGTTTCGGCGCTTAATACTAAATGACAACCGTGATCGTAAATCACATCAATTAAATGGACAAATCGTCTTGTTGGATTAATATCTTGTTCAAATAAGATAGGGACATGTGTAATAAAAAAAGTATCAAATTGTTTAACAAGCGCAAGATAATCAGGTGTTGAACGTGCAGTAACGCAAATTGCTTCAAAATCAAACCAAATCATGCGATGCGCCATCGCTTTCACACGAATTGGGCGCTCATCAACCATGATAGTGTGGTCCCATACTACTCGCCCTGTTGCTAAATGGTTAAATAATGTTTTGATATCTTTTGATTGCGATTCTGGTAAATACATTGCCTCATAAGGTAAGGTACGGTGACGATAATCTTCACCATTATCTACTTCGATGATGTCGCAATGTTTGTTAATGGCATCAATGGCTTTTAAAAATAAATGACGTTGCACACCGTTTTTATAAAGTTGATCAGGCCGAGTATTGGAAGTAGTAATGAAAACAATACCCGCTTTTAAAAAATGTTTGAGCAATTCCCCTAAAATTAAAGCGTCTGCAACATCATCAACAGTGCATTCATCTAAACACAATACTGCACACTCGCAGCGCCATTGTTGCGCAATTTTTTTTAATGGGTCAGCTTTCCCCGCGTACTTTCTGAGTTCTTTATGAATCGTGTGCATGAAGTCATGAAAATGCAGACGTTTTTTATGGCGTATATTGAGATTTTCAAAAAAAAGGTCCATGAGCAGGGTTTTGCCACGCCCAACGCCACCCCAAAAATATAATCCCTTAGGAGAGGGAAGCAGATGAAACTGGCGCAAAAGACGTTGCAAGGGGTGTTCCAGGGCGGTAGCGCGGCTACTTAAGGCACGCAAGGCCGATTCCTGACCGGTATCAGGCGTTATCCCTTTATGTTGAAGCTTTTCGATATAAATTGGATAAGTGCTTGAATAAGTTTGAGTCTTCATGGAGGGAGAATAGCATAGGACACAAAAGGTGGCAATTTAAAATATCTTGAAATCTAGCTAAGTATATGATAAATTAGAGATCTATTAATTCGTGACTATTGATTAATAATTTGCAGGGGGTATCATGTCGTTTTTACGTATAGGCGGTTGTAGTATGTATATCCACACGCCAACGCCCATAACTGTATTGCATATTGGCATTGCCTTGAGTTGTTTTGCTGCGGCAGCCCTTTGTGTAGCTTATGAAGAAGAGCTTGGTACTGTTACATATGTCAGCGACTATAATGCTTGTTTACTTTCGGCTGCATTGGTTTTACAGGGTTTATCGCATTTAGTGCGGGCTTGTGATGCTGATAGACTCGAGGAACAAGAAGAGCGCGAAGCCCTGCAGAAGAAGACACCTAAAGTTGAGGCTTTGTGGGAAAGCATTCCGGGTGTCCTTTGTTTTTTATCTTGTGTGGTGTTATTAACGTGGGCAGTGTTAGGCTTCGAGGAAGCAGCCTCAGGAGCTGATAATGAAAAAAATGATTATATTTTCCCTATTGTGCTTTCTGGTCTTTTGACATTGTGGACCATGCCCTCCATTGTGCCTGCGCTAAAATCTTTTGCTGACTGGTGCCAGACACCATGGTTTGATATGGATGGAAGGAGGACGGTAGCATACGATAAATATCGTCAGGGTACTGAGGCTCAGGTTACTGCAGCTACTGATGAGCCTCAAAGCCCCGGAAGCACAGAAGAGCAAACTACAGCCACAAGTAGCCCTACCCCTTAGTAATCATCCCCGGATGGTAAAAAGTGATGTAAAATGCTTCTTTCACAGGAGCCTCTTATGTCCAAGCCATTTGTGCTGATTGATGGTAGCTCGTATCTGTATCGCGCCTATCACGCTTTACCTGCCCTGACTAACAAGCAAGGCGAGCCTACGGGTGCTATTTACGGCGTAGTTAACATGCTGCGTAAATTATTAAAAGAAGAAGCACCCCTGTACATGGCCGTTGTGTTTGATAGTAAAGAAAAAACATTTCGGCACCAAATTTTCCCTGAATATAAATCGCACCGTCCCCCGATGCCTGAGACATTAATTCCGCAAATTGAACCTTTACGTGCCATTATTCGTGCGATGGGTGTGCCACTCATTGTGATGCAGGGTATAGAAGCAGACGACATCATTGCTGCGTTGGCTTGCAAAGCGCGCGATGCTGGCATACCGGTGTTGATTTCCACCGGCGATAAAGATTTAGCACAATTGGTTAGCAAAGAAATTACATTGGTGAATACCATGACAGGGCAGGTATTAGATCCTCAGGGTGTATTAGAAAAATTTGGTGTGCGGCCTAATCAAATCATCGATTATTTATCATTAATTGGTGATTCTTCAGATAATATTCCCGGTGTGCCTAAAGTGGGACCTAAAACAGCGGCAAAATGGTTGGGTGAATATGACACGTTAGATAATTTACTGATGCATGCAGATAAAATCAGTGGGAAAGTCGGAGAGTATTTGCGTGACAGCATTGCTACGTTGCCATTGTCAAAAAAATTAGTCACATTACTTTGCGACATGGATATTCCTATTGCCATTGAAGATCTCAAGCGCAGTGAAATAGATAAACCTGTTTTGAAAAAATGGTTTGAGCAGTTTCAATTTAAGTCATGGATGAATGAATTAGGCGGTGAAGCGGTAGTTGAACAGCGATCGCATTATCAATGCATTACTGATGAAGTTGAAATCAAAAAATGGTTGATGGATATTCAGCAATCTCAACAAATGTGTTTGGAGATCAAAGCCGATAGTATTGCGCCTCGCTCTGCGCGTATGCTGGGAATTGCGTTAGCCAAAAAAGCAGGGGAAGCATGTTATCTTCCCTTTTCAGAAAAAACATTAGCATTATTAAAGCCGATATTAGAAAATCCTGAAATTCAAAAAATAGGGCACCATTTAAAATATGCGCAAATGGTGTTGTGGAATTATCATGTGCAATTACAAGGGTTGCGATTTGATACGATGTTGGAATCGTACATGTATAGTAGCGTTGGAAGGCGCCATGAATTGGTTGAGTTGATACAAGAATATTGTGGGCATACATTAGAAAATAATGGAAAAAAAACGTTTGGTGAATTAGACGTAGAAAAAGCAACGCATGTTGCCTGTGAAGCAGTGGATTATATTTTGCGTGCGCACGAAGTGTTGTGGCCATTGTTGCAAGAAAAAGATAAGCCTGCAGAACTATTTAAACAACTGGAAATGCCATTATTAACTGTTTTAGCTAGAATGGAACACATTGGCGTCGGTGTGGATGAGGCAATGTTAAGATTGCAAAGTGAAGCATTAGCGCATCGGTTATCAATCGTTGAAGCAGATATTTTCAAGCTCAGTGGTGAGTCTTTTAACATTGATTCTCCAAAACAATTGCAATGGATTTTATTCGATAAAATGGGTTATCCTATTGTTGAGAAAACGCCTACAGGCCAAGCTTCTACCAGCGAAAGTGTTTTACAATCATTAGCTGCAACATATCCATTACCGGCTTTAATTTTGGAGTATCGCAGTATCAGTAAATTAAAATCAACCTACACGGATAAATTGCCAGAGCAGATTAATGAAGAAACGGGGCGTGTGCATACCTCTTATCATCAAGCAGTGACGGCGACGGGAAGATTATCTTCTTCTGACCCCAACTTGCAAAATATTCCTATTCGCACACAAGCAGGGCGTGATATTAGAAAAGCGTTTACTGCGCCGGAAGGTAAAAAAATATTAGCCATCGATTACTCACAAATTGAATTGCGCATTATGGCGCATTTATCAGAAGATCCTACTTTAATTAAAGCATTCCATAATAAAGTAGATGTTCATACGGCTACAGCCGCAGAAGTGTTTGACACATCTGTAGAGAATGTCACAAAAGAAGCACGCCGCCGTGCGAAAGCGATTAATTTCGGGTTGATTTATGGCATGAGTGCTTTCGGGCTTGCTAAGCAATTAGGTACTACGCGTGAAGAAGCGCAATTATATGTGGATATTTATTTTAAACGTTACCCTGGCGTGAAAGCATACATGGACCGTATGCGTGCATTTGCATCAACGCATGGTTATGTGGAAACAATTTGGGGGCGAAGATTAGAATTGCCTGATATTAATGCAAGCCATTACACGGTTCGCATGGCTGCTGAGCGGGCGGCGATTAACGCGCCTATGCAAGGAACGGCTGCGGATATTATTAAACGTGCGATGATTTCTATCGATGATTGGATAATGTCATCTAAAGAAGATGTTCGCATGATTATGCAAGTGCACGATGAATTAGTATTTGAAGTGGGTGGCGATATTGAACGCATTGCTAAAACGATTATTCATTACATGGAAACAGCCATCACGTTGACAGTTCCGATAGAGGCGCACATGGGAGTTGGATCTAATTGGGATGAGGCGCATTGATAAAAATTAGGAAAAATGATGAACCAAAATATCACTAACAAAGAATATGACACATTGATAGGAAATTTAAAAAATCGCATTATAACTTGCCGGCATAATGCAGCTTTTAGTGCCAACAAAGAGCTTATTTTTTTATATCATAACATTGGCATTCAAATCTTGGAAGCTCAAGCTAAGCAAGGCTGGGGAAGCAATGTGATTGAGCAGTTGTCAAAAGATTTAAGTTCAGCTTTCCCTGAGATGAAAGGGTTTGGTGTTAGAAACCTTAAGTATATGAGGAAATTTTCCAAGGAATATCAAGAAGATATAATTGTGCAAGAAGTGCTTGCACAATTGCCATGGTATCATCACGTAACCTTATTAGATAAGATAAAAGAGAGGGGGGTAAGGTTTTTTTACATAAAAAAGCCATTGAATATGGTTGGTCTCGAAATATGATGGTGACGCAAATTGAATTAGCGCTTCATGAGCGCCAAGGGCAGTCTATAACCAATTTTAAATCAACTTTGCCATCATCTCAATCAAATCTTGCAAATCATGTATTGAAAGATCCTTATATTTTTGATTTTTTGAGTATTGGGGCAGAAGCACACGAACGGGAAAAAGATAATGTGCTTGCTGAGTATACCCTGCGTGATATTAATAAGCCAATTGGTCTTTCAGAATATAAATTGACAAAAGATTTGCCTAAAAATTTGCAAACAGCGCTCCCAACTATTGAGGAATTAGAAGCTGAACTTTCTAAAGGTTTAAGGAATACTGATGCTTAGCTACCGTCACGCTTACCATGCAGGAAATCATGCAGATGTTTTAAAGCACATCATCTTAGCGGCTTGCTTGCAAGCGTTGACACAAAAAGAAAAGCCATTATTTTATTTAGATACACATGCAGGCGCTGGGATGTATACTTTATCAAGTGAATATGCGCAGAAAAAATTGGAATATAAAGAAGGCATTGCGCGCTTATGGAATGCTGATAATCCGCCTGAAATAGTGCAACAATATCTAAATTGTGTGAATTCATTTCAATTCAATCGCCAGCTCGATGTTTATCCCGGCTCTCCTGCGATTGCTTCAGCATTATTGCGCGATGTTGATCGATTATGGCTTAACGAGCTGCACCCAAAAGACATTGAATTTTTAAGACAGTTTTTTTATCGAGACAAGCGCGCGCATTGCGTGCATGGTGATGGATTGGTCAGTTTGAAAGCCGTGTTACCTCCGAAAGAACGCCGTGGGCTAATTGTGATTGATCCTTCATATGAAATCAAAGAAGAGTATCTCACTATTCCTCAAGCATTATTAGAAGCCTATGCAAAGTTTCCTACGGGTGTTTATTTATTATGGTACCCGATCGTTTTTCAAGATAAAGTCACCGCGATGTTAAAGCGTTTGACAAAAGTAATTCCAAAATATTTAATCGCTGAATTGTTTCCATTGGGTCCAGCCACAGAAGAAGCACGTGGGATGAACGGGTCAGGCGTATTTTTAATCAACCCTCCTTGGACCCTTGCACCTGCTTTAGGAACAGCATTGCCTTGGTTGTGTCATAAATTGGCCCAGAGTGAAAAAGCTTCCTTTAATATCCGCTATGAGGGATAAAAGACATATTAACCCCTGTAGGGGATAAACTTGATTTTATCTGCTATAGAGGATAAAATTATTTTAAAGGGGGGCTTATATGTTTATTCGGTGCGCAGAAGATCTAGCAGTAGCTGTTAAGGAGAAACGTCGGGAATTGGGGTTAAGCCAAACAGAAGCAGCCGATTTAGTGGGCTTAAAGCAAGCTACTATTTCAGAGTTTGAAAATAAACCAAGCGGCACTAAATTGGACACCTTATTTCGTATGCTTGCTGCCTTAAATTTAGAAATTGTCATCAATGTGAGAGGGCACCCAATGAAGGGCGAGCAGTGGAAGGAAGAGTGGTAATGAAAAAAGAAGGCCGAATATTAAATGTATTAATGAATGGCGTATTAGTGGGAAATTTGGAAAAATCCCGCACAGGGGCAATGACATTCGTTTATGCGAAAGAGTGGATGGAAACTCCTGGAGCGCGCCCCATTTCGTTATCTCTCCCATTATCATTTAATCTTTTTTCTGGAGAGGTGGTTTATAATTTTTTCGATAATTTGCTTCCTGATAATTTGCAAATTCGTTCACGTATACAAGCTGTTTTGAAAATCCCCACCAGTCATCCATTTGATTTGCTTGCTAGTATTGGTAAGGATTGTGTAGGAGCAGTTCAACTAGTGGAAGGTGAAATTCCATTTTTTAAAAAAGAAATTCTAGCAGAGCCATTAAGCGAAAATGAGATGGCTTCAATTTTAAAAGATTATAAAAACTCTCCATTGGGTATGCAAAATAATCGAGATGAATTTCGAATTTCTATTGCAGGCGCACAAGAAAAATTTGCATTTTTATACCATAAAAAAAAATGGTGTAAACCGTTGGGAGAAACACCTACAAGCCATATTTTTAAATTGCCTATTGGATATATTGCTCATCAAAATATGGATTTAAGTGATAGCTGTGAGAATGAATGGCTGTGCTCGGAAATCGCTTCAAAATTTGGGTTTACTGTTGCATCGTGCGAGATATTGAAATTTGGAGACGAAAAAATATTAGCTGTTGAAAGATTTGATAGAAAATTTTCGCACGATGCCCAATGGTTGATGCGCTTGCCACAAGAAGACATGTGCCAAGCGCTCGGCGTGGCTTCAAATTTGAAGTACCAGTCAGACGGTGGCCCAGGAATTAAAGATATTATGAAAGTGCTATTGAGATCAACACAGTCTGCCGATGATAGAGATATTTTTTATCGTGCTCAAATTTTATTTTGGTTGTTAGCAGCCATTGATGGGCATGCAAAAAATTTCAGTATTTTTATCGAGCCAAGCGGGCAATGCCGATTAACTCCGCTATATGATATTATGTCTGCGTACCCATTGATCGCCAAGAAAGAGTTGCAAGCACAAAAAATAAAAATGGCAATGTCATTAAAGGGGAAAAATCACCATTATGAATGGCAGGGAATTCAAGCCCGTCATTTTATACAAACCGCAGAATTTGCCGACTATCCTGCGGAAAGAGCTAAAATGATTTTGGAAACCATGTTGAAACAGGTAGAAATGGTCGTTCAAACAGTTTCTTCTCAATTACCTAGAGGTTTCCCTTCTTATATCAGCGAACCAATTTTTGAAGGCATGCGATCAATGGGTAAGCGATTAGGAAATTCGCTCAATGCCTAACCAGTAATCCAATTGCAGAATTAATTCATCCAGCCCCTGTTTTTTTAGCGTAGAAAATAATTGCACTGCACAAATTTCTGGGTTTACTTTTTTTTCAATTTCTTTGAGTGTTTTTTGAGCGGCACTATAGCTGAGCTTATCTGCTTTAGACAGCAAAATGCGAACAGGCATGCGAATTTCTTCGCACCATTGTAATAAATATTGATCGCTGGATTGTAATGGATGGCGAATATCCATCAATAGCACTAGCCCTTTTAAACATTGACGATGGTGTAAATAAGCGTCAATTAAATGTTTCCATTTAGTTTGGGCTTCCCGAGATGCTTTTGCAAAACCATATCCGGGTAAATCGATTAAGTGACGCGTAATATCTAATGCAAAAATATTAATCAACTGAGTGCGCCCCGGCGTATTAGAAACGCGGGCCAACTGTTTTTGTCCACATAGCCAATTAATAGCACTGGATTTGCCAGCGTTAGACCGCCCAATAAAGGCTACTTCCGCGCCAATGTCCGGCGTGAGGTCGTTGAGTGAAGCTGCACTTCTTAAAAAAGTAGCTTGTTGGTACGGAGCAATACTCATACCCAATGTCCTCAAAATAAGATAGAATGGCAAAGTCTACAGTAGTAGGCGGCTGGTAGCAATAAGATATGTGGGGGCTAAGTTGACTTACTTTCGTTCATTCATCATCAGTATGTGTCTTGCAATCATGGCATCAGCGGCTGTGGCAGCGGTTATGCCCGTGGGAAATGCAGAACACGGGAAACAAATATCAACCACGTGCGCAACTTGCCATGGTGCAGATGGAAAGGCATTGTTGCCGGCGTACCCCAATTTAGGCGGCCAAGATGCCGTTTATTTGTATAATTCACTGGTGGCGTTTAAACAAGGCGCAACGGGGCCACGTAATAACCCCATCATGATGGGAATGGCAGCACCTTTGAGTGAGCAAGATATGGCTGATTTGGCTGCTTATTACAGTGCGGAGCCTCGCGTTCATGCTCAAGCAGATCCCGCATTGGTACAACGTGGGCAGCGCATTTACCGTGGCGGTCTGACAGATTCAAACGTACCAGCATGTTCAGGTTGCCATGGACCTCAAGGAGAGGGCAACGCATTGGCGGGGTTTCCTGCGTTGGCTGGGCAAAACGCTGAATATGTGTTAACACAGCTTCAAGCTTTTCGTGAAGGGCAGCGTGATGGCGGTTACAATGGTATGATGCATGGAGTGACTGCTGAGATGTCGACGGATGACATGAAAGCGGTGGCAAGCTATATTTCAGGATTACATTAATGATTGAGATGAGGGAGAGCATGATGCAATGGATGAAAAAAATATTGGCGTTATGGCTTTTCGTGCCATCATTATTTGCCGCTGAGGCAGCGATGGAAATTCAAGAGCTAGCTTTTGTAGAAGGGAAGCAGTACCGCCTTGTAGCGCCACAAGCCATGCAAGATCCTACTGTAAAAGCGTTATTAGCAGAAGTGCCTAAAAACCAAGTAGGTGTATGGCAATTTTTTAATTATGGTTGCCCTGTTTGCAGCCGTGAAGAGCCATTGGTCAGCAAATGGTACGAAGAGAAGAAATCACAAAATTTAGTGGATTTCGTGGATATTCCGGTGGCGTGGACGCACCCAGGGTGGGACCAGTATGCGCGTGCTTTTTACATTGCACAGGCTTTGAGCGAAATGAAGCATAAAAAGTATGAGAATGTTTTAAAAGAAGGGCACCATAAAATCTTTTTTGCAGTTCACTCGGAAGGTGAGGATTTAAGTACGCAAGAGAAGCTGCGCACATTTTTTCAAACGCAATTAAGCGTACAGCCGAAAGATTTTGATGCTGTATATAATAGTTTTGATGTGCGCCGTCGCATGAAGCAAAGTGAGTTGATGGCAAAAGCTTATGATATTCGTGCTATTCCTTCTTTTGTCGTTGCTGGTAAATATTACACCGATGTACAAATGTCGGGTGGTCTAGAACAATTAGTAGACGTAGTGAATTTTCTGGTGAACAAGGAAACATTTACTTCAAATACGCAAAAAATTGATTTTGATCCAGTGAAACAGTAATGACAACCGCTTCTTGTCGGGCATATCATCCTAGGGCAAGCATGCGCCCGTCGCGCGGGGGTTTTAACCATCAATACAAAAATCCTTTTCGCATACACTGCTCTCCTCGCCACGCTACCATTTTTGGCGTTGGATATGACGCTTCCTATTTTCGTGACGCTTCAATCTTTTTTCAATACAACTTCAGGCGATATTCAACAAAGCGTGAGTGCCTATTTATTAGGCATGGCTATTGGGCAAGTGTTCTGGGGTGCATTGTCGGATAGCATAGGGCGGCGCATTATTTTAATAGTAAGCCTTTCTTTATTTATTCTGGCTTCATGCGCTTGTGCTATCGTCTCTACGGTTGAATGGTTATGGATAATGCGTTTCTTGCAAGCAGTAGGCGTGTGTGCACCCGCAGCATTGTGGCAAAGTATTTTAGTGGATGCATTAGCACTGCATCGACGAGATATTTTTTTCGCCTGGATCTTTCCTTTCACGGCATTATCTCCTATTTTCATGCCGATGTTAGGCGCTTTTTTACTCAGCACGTTCGGATTTCAATCTACTTTTTTATTCACTGCAGTGTTAGGTTTGTTTTTATTCATGATGACAATCAGTTGGTTACAAGAAACGTTGCCGGTAGAGCGCCGGCAGGCTTTAGCACTCAAAACTTATTTTGTAAATGCTACAAAGTTAATGTCGTGTCCTATTTTTATTGGAAACGTAGGGTTGATTTGTTTATCAAGCGCAGCATTTTATATTTTTCTCGCAGAATTTCCCTTTGCATTACATCGTTTAAACTTGCCGGAATCTTTAATAGGGCCATTCATTATTCCTCAAACATTAACCTTTATGCTTGGAGGTGCATTGAGTGCATGGATGGGAAGAACATTCGGTAAGCAAAAGGCGTTGTGTTACGTTATAGTGGTAGCCATCGTGGGCAGTATTGTTTTATGCGCGAGCGTCATGTATTGGCCTGTTAAAAGTGTCTGGCAGATATTGGTTCCTTATGCGATCACTGCTTTTTCGAATGGGGCTATTTACCCCTTATCTTTTTCATTGATATTTAAAGCGCATGGTGACAAAGCAGGAACTGCGGCTGGATGGGTAGCGTTTTATTTGGCCTTGGTAGGTTTTGTAGGAACCTTTTGTATGGGGCTTGTAAGCGCTTGGGGGGCGGTGGGAATGGCCTTGCTGATACTCGGATGCTATGGATTATGCTTAGGATCGTGGTTAACGGGCGCTATTGGGTCAGAAAAGCATCTGAATTCGTTGTAACTTATTGATTTTAAATATACTTGCTAATTTCAGCTCAACCCATATATAATGATGATAACTTGGTTACCAGAGAGTATACTTATGTTCTATGGAATTCTTGATCTCCCTTGGTGGGGCTATTTTATTGTTGTAGCACTTTCGCTTCATGTAACGAATCTTGCGATCACTTTGTTTTTGCATCGCGCCATGGCGCATCGGGCGCTTGATTTACATCCCAGTATCATGCACCTATGTCGTTTTGTATTATGGATGACAACAGGTATTGTGACGAAGCAGTGGACAGCAATTCACCGCAAGCATCATGCAAAATGTGAAACAGAAGATGATCCTCACAGTCCTCAAGTACTCGGGCTGAGCACCGTACTATTTTTTGGCGCAGAATTGTATCGCAAAGAAGCGCGTAACCCGGAAACCATGGAGCGTTACGGGCAAGGCACACCGGATGATTGGTTGGAGCGTAATTTATACACAAAGCACAGCGCGTTGGGTATTAAGCTTATGTTTTTGGTCAATTTGCTTTTGTTAGGCGTGCCAGGCATTGCTATTTGGTGTGTGCAAATGTTGTGGTCCCCTGTTGCTGCAGCGGGTGTGGTAAACGGTATTGGGCATTTTTGGGGATACCGTAACTTTGAATGCCCAGATGCAGCGCGTAATATTTCACCGATAGGTATTATATTGTGTGGCGAAGAGTTACATAATAACCATCATACGTTTGGAACGTCTGCAAAATTTTCGGTGAAGCCTTGGGAGTTTGATTTAGGCTGGATGTACATTACTCTATTCTCTAAAGTAGGGTTGGCACGTCCTAAACGCATTCCGCCAGCGTTGATTTATCATGCAGAAAAGAATGCGATTGATTTAGATACTGTCACAGCATTATTTTCAAATCGTTTTGCGGTGATGGCGCATTATGCACGAGATGTAATTGCCCCTGTCGTTGCGCAGGTGCGTACTTGCTCCCGCACAAAAGCATTGCTCATCCGTGAGGAATGTTTGATTGATGCGGAAGGTAAAAAATTTCTAGAGCGTGCGCTGGAAGCTGATCACGAGGTCCGCATTGTGTACGATTTCAAACGTCGCCTACACAGTTTGTGGGACAAAACAACAGCTACACAAAAAGAGCTGCTTGAATCTGTGCAAGCTTGGATTCATGAAGCGGAAGCAACTGGCATTGCGGCATTAAGCCAATTTGCTCAACGCTTACGGAGCGCCGTCGCTGTATAAAGAAAGGGACCTCATGTCTACACATTTTGAACGTGCAAATGCTATCCGTGTGTTGAGTATGGATGCTGTGCAGCAAGCGGATTCTGGGCATCCTGGTATGCCAATGGGCATGGCTGATCTTGCTGAAGTGCTTTGGTTAGATTTTTTGAAACATGATCCTCGAAACCCTACCTGGCCAGATCGGGACCGCTTTGTCCTCTCTAATGGGCATGGTTCCATGCTGTTGTACAGTGTGTTGCATTTAACGGGCTATGACGTTTCTGTGGACGATTTGAAAGCCTTTCGCCAATTACACAGTAAAACGCCGGGCCATCCAGAATATGGCGATACGCCTGGCGTAGAAACCAGCACCGGCCCTCTAGGCGCAGGCATTTGTAATGCAGTGGGAATGGCTCTCGCTGAAAGGGTGTTGGCAGCGCGGTTTAACCGCCCTGGTTTCGATATTGTGGACCATCACACCTATGTTTTTATGGGTGATGGTTGCATGATGGAAGGGTTGTCTCATGAAGCGGCATCGCTTGCAGGCACGCAACAATTAAATAAATTGATTGCTGTGTGGGATAATAATGGTATTTCCATTGACGGTCCTGTTGCGCCTTGGTTTAGTGAAGATATTCCGAAACGGTTTGCATCATATGGTTGGCATGTGATTTCCATTGATGGTCATGACGCACAAGCAATCCATAAAGCATTCGTAGAAGCTAAAGCGCAAACTTCGAAACCGACATTAATTTGCGCACGTACTATTATTGGGTTTGGAGCGCCTTCTGTTGCAGGCACATCCAAAACACACGGTTCGCCGTTAGGAAAAGAAGAAATTGTACGCACGCGTGAACAATTAAAATGGCAAGAACATGTTCCATTTGATTTGCCCGAGCAGGTTAAGAAAGATTGGGATGGTATTGAAAAAGGAAAAAAATCGCATCAGGAATGGGATGCGTTGATGAAAGCGTATGAAACGAAATATCCTGAAGAAGCCAAAGAATATAAACGTGTATTATCAGGTAAATTGCCTGATCATTTCAAAGAGAGTTTTGCGCAATTTATCCAAGATTGCCAACATAATAACAAATCAATTGCGACGCGAAAATCATCACAATTATGCATTGAATACATTACAAAACATGTCCCAGAATGTCTAGGAGGATCAGCTGATCTTTCTGTTTCTAATTTAACTACTTGTACTGATACAAGTATGATCACGCCGGACAATCCTGGTGGAAATTATATTGAATATGGTGTGCGTGAGTTCGGCATGGCAGGAATCATGAACGGATTAGCTTTGCATGGTGGAATCATTCCCTTTGGCGGTACTTTTTTGGTATTTTCTGATTATGCTAGAAATGCCATTCGTTTATCTGCACTCATGCGGCAACGTGTGATTTATGTGCTCACACATGATTCTATTGGTGTCGGCGAAGATGGCCCCACACATCAACCGATTGAACATTTAGCCAGTTTGCGCATTATTCCACGCGTACATGTTTGGCGCCCTTGTGACACGGCTGAAACAGCTGTCGCGTGGGAAAAAGCGTTGCAATATCATGGCCCATCGGTATTGGCATTGAGCCGACAAAACCTTCCAGCACAATCGCGTACGAGCACGCAATTGAATGATATTCAAAAAGGTGGATATATTTTAAGTGAACATGTCGCACCGCTCAAATTAGTGATCTTAGCCACTGGATCAGAAATTGAACTTGCGATGACCGCGAAACAAGCATTAGAAGAAAAACAAATCGGCGTGCGTGTGGTCTCAATGCCGTGTATGGAATTATTTCGGCAACAAGAAAAAGCGTATCAAGATACTGTATTGCCAAAAGGCGTGCGCCGTATTGCTGTAGAAGCCGGTGTGAAAGACAGTTGGTTGCGCTGGGTGCCGGTAGAAGCGGTATTAGGGTTGGAAGATTTCGGGTACTCTGCGCCTGGTCTGAAAGTATATGAAACGATGGGCTTAACTGCAGCACATTTATTAGATTTGTGTCAATCAAACATATGACTGCCCTTTTAAAGCCTGGTCTGGACTTGATCCGGGCAAGGCAGTGGCCAAAGGCCGCGGGGTTTTTATGCAAGATTGCTTGTACGATAAGGAGAGGTAAACATGACTATTCGCATCGCCATTAATGGCTATGGGCGTATTGGGCGTAACATTTTGCGTGCTTTATATGAAGGAAAGCGGCGCGATGCATTTGAAATTGTCGGTATTAATGATTTAGGAAATGCAGAAATTTTAGCGCATTTAACACGTTTCGATACTGCACACGGCCCTTTTCCTGGTGAAATAAAAGTAGAGGGCAATTGTTTGGTGGTGAATGGAGATAAAATTCCTGTCACATCAGAGCGTGACCCCTCCAAATTGCCTTGGGCACAACAAAAAGTAGATGTGGTACATGAATGCACAGGCATTTTCACCACCAAAGAAAAAGCATCTGCACATTTACAAGCCGGTGCAAAGAAAGTGTTGATCTCAGCACCTGCCTCTGACAAAGTTGATGCAACGATTGTATACGGTGTCAATCATTACACATTGAAAGCAACTGATACAGTTGTTTCAAATGCTTCCTGCACTACTAATTGTTTAGCGCCTTTAGTAAAGCCTTTGCAAGAAAAATTGGGCATTGAACAAGGTTTAATGACAACGATTCATGCATATACGAATGATCAAGTACTCACAGATGTGTACCATTCAGATGTGCGCCGCGCACGTTCTGCTACACAAAGCATGATTCCAACCAAAACGGGTGCTGCTGCAGCCATTGGATTAGTATTGCCAGAATTGAGTGGCAAAATGGATGGTTTTGCGATGCGTGTGCCAGTGATCAATGTTTCCGTCGTTGATTTAACATTTACGGCTTCTCGGAATACAACCGTAGATGAAGTGAATGATATTTTAGCGAAGGCCGCTGAAACGGGATCATTAAAAGGCATTTTAGCAGTGAACCATTTACCTTTAGTATCTGTTGATTTTAATCACAATCCTGCCTCTTCGATATTTGATGTGACGCAAACAAAAGTGATTGGTAATTTAGTCAAAGTATTATCATGGTACGACAATGAATGGGGTTTTTCAAACAGAATGCTCGATACCACAAAAGCCATGATGGATGCCAAGTAAGAGGATAACATTGTGACTATGATCCTAATGAAAGACGTCGATTTATTTGGCAAACGGGTATTAATCCGCGCAGATTTTAATGTGCCCATGGAAAATGGAGAGATTAGCAGCGATGCTCGCATTCGTGCAACACTTCCCACTATTCAGCAAGCGTTAGAAGCGGGCGCATGTGTAGTACTGATGTCGCATTTAGATAATCCAAAAGAAGGCATGAGTGATCCTGCTTTTTCATTGGCGCCGATTGCGAAACGGTTAAGTATATTATTGGAACATCCTGTGACATTATTGTCTGATTGGGAGCATGGCATTGATTATGAACCCAGTCGTATTTTCTTATTAGAAAACGTACGATTTAATAAGGGTGAGAAAGCCAATGATGATGTGTTAGCTTTGCATTTAGCTGCATTGTGTGATGTGTTTGTGATGGATGCTTTTGCAAGCGCGCATCGTGCACATGCATCAACTTGCGGTATTGCGCGTTATGCACCTGTTGCTTGCGCAGGCCCCTTATTGGAAGCAGAAATCACTGCATTATCTCGTGCCATATTGCAAGCAAAAAATCCTGTGGTTGCAATTGTGGGTGGCTCAAAGGTGTCTACCAAAATTTCTGTGCTAAGACATTTATGTGAATTGGTAGATGTATTAATTGTGGGTGGCGGTATTGCCAATACTTTTTTAGTAGCGCAAGGATATAGTGTAGGACAATCTTTATATGAACCTGATTTTGTAGAAGAAGCCAAAAAGGTGATGGCGTTATGTGAAAAGAAAGGCGTTGCATTGCCTTTGCCTGTAGATGTATGTGTAGGCGATCGTTTTTCTGCAAGTGCAATTGCAAGTATACGTTCTGTGTCGGAAGTAGGCAGTCATGAATTAATTTTAGACATTGGGCCTAATACAGTAGAAAAATATATCTCATTCATTGAAAAAGCAAAAACCGTTATTTGGAATGGTCCCGTAGGCGTGTTTGAAATGCCACAATTTGCTGAAGGAACACGTGAATTATCCACTGCAATTGCTAACAGTGGTGCGTATACGTTAGCAGGCGGAGGGGACACGATCGCTGCCATTGACATGTTTGGTATACAACATAAAATTTCTTATGTATCGACAGGTGGCGGTGCTTTTCTAGAATTTCTAGAAGGTAAGACATTGCCAGCGTTAAAAGTGTTGGAAGAGCGATACGATGCTTTGCCACAGAATTCATAAAGGAGAAAGTGATGCTTATTAGTCTACGTCAATTACTCGATCATGCTGCTGAGCATGGCTACGGTATTCCCGCATTTAATGTGAACAATTTAGAACAAATGCGCGCCATGATGATGGCAGCGCACGAAACGAATAGCCCTGTAATCGTGCAGGCTTCTGCAGGCGCGCGTAAATATGCGGGCGCACCTTTCTTGCGTCATTTAGTTTTAGCTGCGATTGAAGAGTGGCCTCATATTCCTGTGTGTATGCACCAAGATCACGGTGTGTCGCCAGCGGTGTGTCAACGTTCCATTCAATTAGGTTTTAGTTCCGTGATGATGGATGGGTCATTAAAAGAAGATGGTAAAACGCCTTCAGATTACGATTACAATGTGCGTGTGACGCGTACGACGGTTGAAATGGCGCATGCATGTGGTGTATCTGTAGAAGGTGAATTAGGTTGTTTGGGTTCACTGGAAACAAACCGTGCAGGTGAAGAAGACGGAGTGGGTGCAGAAGGGCATTTATCGCATGATCAAATGTTGACTGATCCCGAGGAAGCTGCACGTTTTGTGCGTGATACTAAAGTAGATGCATTAGCGATTGCAATTGGAACCAGCCATGGTGCGTATAAATTCACGCGCCCACCCACAGGCGATATTTTAGCGATCGATCGTATTAAAGCAATTCACGCACGCATTCCAGACACACATTTAGTCATGCATGGTTCTTCTTCGGTGCCACAAGATTGGTTGAAAATCATCAATGAACATGGTGGTGACATGGGTGAAACATATGGCGTGCCTGTGAAAGAAATTCAGGAAGGCATTAAATACGGTGTGCGTAAAATTAATATTGACACAGATTTGCGCATGGCTTCAACAGGCGCCATTCGTCGTTACATGCATCAACATCCCAAAGAATTTGATCCGCGCAAATACTTAGGTGAAGCATTGAAAGCAATGTATGAAATTTGCAAAGCGCGTTACGAAGCGTTTGGTGCAGCAGGGCAAGCCTCGCGCATTCAGCCCTTGTCTTTGGAAAAGATGGCGGAATTGTATGCTTCTGGGAAATTAGATCCGCGGGTGATGTAGTGCACGCGTGGATTCTTTCTCTTCTTCGAACGATTTTGCAAGATTACTGATATATTCAGGTATCTCCGCTTTGAGCGCCTCATCTGAGACCAGTTGGCTCGCTGTAACCCTTTCTCGTGATAGAGGATGTGTATCATGCTGTTTCAGCCACTCCATAATTTGTGCGCGCTCAAAACGTCGTTGATTTAGCACATCAATGAAATAGACGGGATCTGTCATTAACTCGTGCGAAATGGCACAACAATATCCATCAAGCCTAAACGCATCGTCTAGCCCTGCAGCATTAAATGCAGTTTCATTAAGGCTTTGGGGTAACGTAATAGTGTTGCTATTTGTTTGAGTGAAAGTGGACGTAAAAGATGCATCGATGCCTGCTTGTAATAGTTGGTTATCAGCTTCGTCATTGCTACTTGATGATTGTCTATAAGCAAATAGAGCGGGCTCGCCAACGGTGCTGTTGTGAGCAGGGCTGCTGGTTAGTGTGTTAAGAAGCCCTGTGATTGATTCATTAGGAGTGCTTAGATTAGCAAGACTAATAAATTGATGTGATAAAGGAGAATTTCCAAGAGATCGCCAAAGCGCTTCGTGTTCCTCGGTAGAGAGGCCTGGCCCTGGAGTAGAGAGAGACCGAATAGGTCGAAGTTCCATATTTGAGCTCCTATCATATAGCGTTGTTTTTAAAATCTAAGACATTTTACTTTCTATTTATACGAAAATCAAGAGTATATAGCTTTTTATATTGAAAACTAACATTGAATTATGTTATCCTTAAAAGTATATGTAGTGCAAAGGCAGTTATAAGATGTTTGATCAAACAGAAGCAGAAAAAATTCCCCAAAATTCATCTTGTTGGGTGGCCAGCTTGGCGACGTTATTAGATTTAATCGTTCAAGCCTCATCGCTTCCCAACATGGGTTCCAGCGTTGTAAGGTTTTCAGAAAATCCTGCACAGCCTACAGCGCGACGTGCTGCTCAGAAATTAAAAACCAGTTAGGCTCAGAAAAACGCTGGATATTTCCAAAAAAACATGGTATGGTTACAAAAGTACCCCCCGTTGGGTACACCAACAAAAAGCTTAACTTGACCGTAAACCTGGAGTTCAACTCGTTAATGCTCAAATGCGGTTAACCTGTTGTGCCTCCCTTTGCCTATGAAGAACCTCAAACCATGACAACTCATCTCGAAGATCTCCAAAGTAAATCTGTTCAAGAACTTATGACACTTGCAAACAAAGGCCATGCTGATAACATCGGCCGTGTCCGCAAGCAAGACTTAATTTTTAGTATTCTCAAAGACTTTGCCCAAAACGGCGAAGAAGTCATTGGGGATGGTGTATTAGAAGTATTACAAGACGGATACGGGTTTTTACGCTCTCCGAAAGCTTCTTATTTAGCAGGATCGGATGATATTTACGTATCTCCCGCGCAAATTAGGCGCTTAGGTTTACAAACCGGCGACAACGTTGTGGGGCCCATTCGTATGCCCAAAGAAGGCGAGCGTTATTTTGCATTGTTGAAAGTGGATCAAGTGAATTTTGAGCCAGCAGAAAACTGCCGCAATAAAGTATTGTTTGAAAATCTCACGCCTCTATTTCCTAATGAACGTTTGCGCATGCAGCGTGGAAATGGATCTACAGAAGACATTACTTCACGTATTATTGATTTAATTTCGCCGTGCGGAAAAGGGCAACGTGCGTTGATCGTATCGCCGCCGAAAGCAGGGAAAACAATGATGTTGCAAAATATTGCACAATCCATTGCGCAAAATCATCCCGAATGTTATTTGATCGTTTTATTAATTGATGAACGTCCTGAAGAAGTAACTGAAATGGAACGTTCTGTGCGTGGCGAAGTGGTAGCATCTACTTTTGATGAGCCTCCTGCTCGTCACGTTCAAATTGCTGAAATGGTGATCGAGAAAGCAAAACGTTTGGTGGAACATAAACATGATGTTGTAATTTTGTTAGATTCCATCACGCGTTTAGCACGTGCGTATAACGCCGTAGCGCCTTCTTCAGGTAAAGTGTTAACGGGTGGTGTAGATGCGAATGCATTGCAGCGCCCTAAACGTTTCTTTGGTGCCGCACGAAATGTGGAAGAGGGTGGTAGTTTAACGATTATTGCCACTTGCTTGGTAGACACAGGTTCCAAAATGGACGAAGTGATTTACGAAGAATTTAAAGGCACAGGTAATATGGAGTTGCATTTGGAGCGCCGTATTTCTGAAAAAGGTGTTTTCCCTGCCGCGAATATTGGATCAAGCAGCACACGCCGTTCTGATTTGATCATGAAACCAGAGGAAATGCAAAAGGTTGGTATTTTGCGTAAATTGTTGAATTCGATGGAGCCTCAAGCGGCCATTGAATTTTTGATTGAGCGGTTACGCAATACAAAGACAAATGATGAATTTTTTGATTCGATGAAGAGACAGTAAACCGGCTCTTTGTAGGGGCGCATAATATGCGCCCGTGTACCGTAAGGCGCAGGAGTTTTCGTGCCCGTAGTACTGCGCCTTGCGGCGCAACGGTTTTTGTCGAGCATAGGGGGTGTTTTGATGTCGTTCCAAGCCCTTCCAAAAACAGTATGGCCTTTTATCTGGTATTATTTGCGTGATAAAAAATGGGCGCTTACTGGTTTTGTTTTTGTTGCCTTGGTATGGGCAACTGAACTTTCTTTATCACCTTATTTAATTAAACAAATTGTAGATAGTGTAGCCACTTCTCATCATGATCATGCTTTATTGATTCAAGCGGTGTTATGGCCTGCTATTTTTTATGCCTCCATGTCACTTGTATTGAATGTCACTTTTCGATTTTTTGATTGGTTGCAATTACGCATTTATCCGGTCATTAAATCTACCATGACACAGGATATGTTTGAATATTTATTGCGACATTCACATGGTTATTTTCAATCGCGATTTACAGGTTCATTAACCAAAAAAATATTCGACATGGTAAATTATTCAGAACAAATGATTCAAATTGTGAATGAATGGTTTTATCCGCGAGCATTTGCTCTGATCATTGCAAGTGCCATGCTATGGGGTGTCGTGCATCCTATTTTAGGTATTGTGTTATTTGCATGGACATTATTATTTGTAGCCTGTTCTTTTTGGGCTGCGAAATGTGCAGAAGTCTACGCGAAAAAAGTGTCGGAATCTTATGTTTACATGTCTGGGTCAGTATCGGATTCTGTGTCAAATGTGATGAGCACAAAATTGTTCTACAATTTAACGCACGAAGGTGGCAGAATTGGTGAGTCATTAAAAGGGTTGGTAGACGCAGATCGAAAATTATTATGGTTCAATTTGAAGAGCCAATTTGGGCAAGGAATTTCTGTTTTTATACTCGTATCCTTGATGTTATATTTATTAATTGAAGGTGTTGGAAAAGGGTGGGTATCGCCAGGCGATTTTGCAATGGTGTTAACGCTTGTGAGCTGGATGACCTTTGCTGTATGGGATATTGGTAAGCAGATGTTAGAGTTAGCAAAAGCAACGGGCGCGTGCCAGCAAGCATTAAGTTTTATCATGGAGCCTCACGAGATAGTGGATGCGCCAGAGGCAAAACCTTTAGTGATTACAGAAGGCAAAATTGTATTTGATCATGTTTCGTATGCATACCCCGATAGTCCTGTGATGTTTAATGATTTATCCATTACTATTTACCCGGGTGAAAAAGTAGGGTTGGTTGGGTATTCAGGTGGTGGTAAATCAACATTTATGCGTTTGATTTTACGATTGATGAATATTAAATCGGGTGTTATTTTGATTGATGGTCAAGATATTTCGAAAGTAACTAAAGAGTCTTTGCGTAAAAATATTGGTACTATTCCCCAAGAAACGGAATTATTTCATCGTAGCGTACTCGAAAATATTCGTTTTGCAAAACCGAATGCGTCTGATGAAGAAGTGGTTGATGCAGCGAAAAAAGCTTGTTGCGAAGAATTTATTTTAGCCTTGCCACAAGGTTACGACACATTGGTAGGTGAGCGTGGCGCAAAATTATCAGGTGGGCAACGACAACGGGTTGCGATTGCGCGAGCGTTTTTAAAGAATGCGCCGATTTTATTATTGGATGAAGCGACATCTGCATTAGATACAGCAACAGAGCGATTAATTCAAAAAAGTTTGCATGAGGTAATGAAAAATAAAACGACTGTGGTGATTGCGCATCGTTTATCTACTTTAAAAGACATGGATAGAATATTATTCTTTGAAAATGGAAAAATTGTTGAACAAGGTTCATTGAGCGAGCTCTTGACCAATCCTCATGGAAAATTTTATCACCTATGGCAGATGCAAGTGTAGTTACTTATGTGATTAAGGTTATTTTCCTAACCGTGTAATAACATTAAATTATTTATTTTTTAATTAAACCAAAAGAAACATATTGACTATTAAATCTTTAATCTTTTATACTCATTTAAATACCGATACGGATCAAGCTGCTTAGTTCTGTTTTGTAACGGGTATCAAATGTGTTTATATAGATTGTAACAAATAAAGGAGATTATGTTATGACAGCTCTTGTACAAGGTCCTGTTGCATCACTGCAAGCAAAATTGGAACAACATTTAGGTGCTGGGTTGACTCCTAGTCAATTTGAAGCATTCAGAGCGCTCGCTCAAAAAGCTGATTTTTCGGGATTAATCGCTGAGAACAGAGGAAGTGTAGTATCTTTTGGTAACAGCAGTAAGACAACAGATAGTTTGAGCTTTGAGCTCTTATCGAAAGCGGTAAAAGACGGTGGCGCAGAAATTGAAGCAGCTAAACAAGCTAATGGAGGGGATCCTCAATGGTATTTCCAATGGACTTATAATTTTGATGCTGCTCAAAATACGCCCTCTGCTCAACCTAATATGAAGTAATATGATGAAAAATTCAGCAAATACTGTAAGCAGTATGATTGAACAATTTGCTGAAACGTTATCGACTGAGGAGTTTGAGCTTCTCGGTCGATACCTTGACGCATTTAATGATTCACTTAAAATTACTGCGCTTTCTGAAATACCCCCTGAAAAATATTTGAAGGATCTAAACGAGCGTGTATTATTTTTAAAGCATGCAGCTGGATTAATTCCGCCAGAAAAACTGCTAAAATCTTCCATTACAATCGTGCTAAAAGCGACTCGCTTGTGCAATTTAAGGTGTGTTTATTGCCATTCTTGGAGAAGTGGCCCTAATCAAGTAATGAAATTCGATGTTGTTTTACAGACAATGTACAAAACTATTATCAGCGCAGACTCAAGTGCTCGCATTGATTTTGTCTGGCATGGAGGCGAAACTACATTACTTACCAAAGAATTTTTTGAAAAAACACTTTGGATCCAACAACAATTTAAAAAACCAGGTCAACGTATTACTAATGCAATTCAAACCAATGGGACGTTACTCAATGATGATTGGGTAAAATTTTTCAAAGATTATCATTTTAGTGTGGGCGTTAGTTTAGATGGACCTCCGGAAATTAACGATAAGCGGAGAGTTGATAAAAAAGGAAGACCTACCTCCCATCTTATTCGTAATTCTATTCAGAAATTGCGAGATGCAGAATTGCCTGTTGGTGTACTAATGGTATTAGATAGAGAAGTAGCTAATTATGGGGCTAAAAATTTATTGGATTATTTTGTGAATTTAGATGTTTCTTCTGTTGCATTGTTAAATGCTATTCCGGAAAATACTGAACCTGGCGCACCGGTTAAAGGTAGTTATTACTCTTGGAGCGAATACATTCATTTCATGGCAGATCTGTTTGAGATTTGGTATGATGGCTACCAGGATAAGGTAGCGATCAGAGAATTTGATTCTCTGTTAAATAAGCTAACTGAGCGTGCCAAGACAGCGATCTGTATTTTTGCAGGACAATGCATGGGATATTATTTAACAGTTGAACCTAATGGTGATGTGAGTGCTTGCGATAAATATATTGAAGATAAGGAGCATCAGTTCGGTAATATTAAAAACTTTGATACATTGTCAGATCTATTGAAAGCTTCTGATAAGTTGAAAAAGGCAAGAAGTGAGCATCGACAATTACTCAGTAATACCAACAATTGCAAATGGTATTTCGCTTGCAAAGGCGGCTGCCCTCATGATTATCGTCTTAATTTGCAGCATACTGAGGGGTTCAGTGAAAATTGTTGTGGTTTTGCTCCTTTATTAGAAAGGATAAATACAACGATATCAAAATAAAGAGGTAAGTAGTGGCTAATTTTTTTAACAATGCATGGCAAGGCGCTGGGAATTTATTAGGGAAAATAAAGCAAGTTTATAATGATACTTGGTATCTTCTCACCCACTCGATGAGAAATGGAGGAGGATATTACGGGCTTGCATCTGTTTTACGTTTGGTTTCAATGGGAGCAAACAGTGGCGCTATTGTCGTTTCTGGTTTAATGGGGAAAAAGTATGTAGAGGTAAGTGTCGAATGTTGGGATAGTTCTGACTCTAGCGAAGAGAACCCTAATTGTGTTGTTGATGTAGCGATATTAACAAATCAAACGGCGTTATACCAGCTGGCAGGCTTTTACATTCTTTGTCTATATATAGGGCAATTTTGTAATGCCATGGCAGATAGTATGATGGACCGTGGATTGCAGTTGACGACGGCTCAAGTGCTGTCTGATTATATGGATAAAGTTAACAATGCCAGTTTAATTTCGCATAGTGTTAAAAAAAATGGATCTGGTTATTCATTCCCCGAGGTGCAGCAAGTTCTTCAACCGCATATATCAAAGATTACCAAAGAGATGTTTTTATTGCATGCATCACTGCTCGAGCTAAGTTGTTTGCTAGCAGTGATATCAAGCACATTTAGTAGTAGGCTTGCGTATACTTTTATTTATGTGCCAGTGCTTCCTATTGTAGCTTTTTTTATAAACAGGCATATCTCTGAGGCTTCTGTGAGAATGAATAAAGCCTATATAGAGGTAGCCAAGCAGCTTCAACAAGATTTTGATAATATTGTGAGCATTAAAGCTTTTAAAGGCGAGCAGGAAGAAAAAAGCAAGCTAGACGTTGTTATACTAGAGATGAATAAAGCTAAAAGTAATTTCTTAAAGACAAAAGCGATTTCCGATGCTTTAAGGCAATTTATTTTTTATGGCTCTCTTACGATAGGTGGTTATTTTTATGTTGATGAAACAACTAAAGAGGACCAGCCGGTAACCCCTAATCAACTATTAAGTATCATTAATATGCTAGTGTTATTGTCTGGACCTTTATCAAAAAGCTCTGGAGCGTTTGAAGGTATCACCGAAGCTGAATCTATCGTTAATACGGTTTTAAAGTTTGTGAGGTCCGGTAATGTTGCTACCAGGCCTTCGCTCCCCGCAGTAGTAGAAAATCACGTGCAATTTGGGGACGTAGCTTCTTCTATCTCGAGCAGCCTAAAAAGCTCGAGTACAATCGACTCCCGGGATGATATGGTTACGCTCACCTTGAGCAAGTTGGGTTTTTCATTTGAGCCGAATGCTCCCCAACGGAAATTAGTCCTTAATGACGTCAACTTAACGGTTTCATCGGGAGAATGTATTGCAATTGTAGGAGCAAGCGGTTGTGGTAAATCGACCATTGCGAAGTTAATCATGGGGCTTTATCCGGTAACAAGCGGTTCGGTTAAGTTTCATATTAATGGCGAAGCGCAACCTATCGATCGTGATACTATGGGAAAGCATGGCATGATGGTCTTGCAGAATACAGACATTTTTATGCGAGACATTTATTATAATATCAGCTATCCGAATCTTACCTCCTATACGCGAGAGCTAATGGATAGTGTTATTGACGAAGTTGGACTAGCCAACCTTCGGCTTCCACAAGAGGCACCTGCTGAAGCAAAAGTATTATATGCAGGTCGATTATCAGGCGGGGAGCGGCAGCGCATTGGAATTGCAAGAGCGTTGCTGCGTAAAGCCAAACTTTATGTTTTTGATGAGTTAACAGCTGGGCTAGACCCCATTGTAGCCAGTACTTTAATCAGAGACTTAAGTCAAGTGGCCAGAAATAATAATGCGGCTGTCGTGGTGATTACGCATAACTTAGAAACTATCACAGCTGTAGATAAGGTATACTTTTTAGGAAGAAATCCTGCGCAGCAAGAAGGAGCGTCAAGAGGGGGGGCAACTATTTTAGAGTCAGGTAGTTATACGGAATTAACAGACAATAAAACTAGTCATTTCAACGGATTTTTAAAAGCCCAACGAACGTCGTTTACATTGAAAGCGTAATTTTGTGGAGTGTTTCATGCGATTTTCTCTAAGTGTTTTAGTTAGTTTATCGCTTTCTTACACAAGCGCGGTGTTAGGATATGATACATTTACGGTACCGCGTGAGGCAGCGGGTTCGCCCGCGATTACTTATTATTTGTCAGAACCTTCTACGCCTTCTTTCCCCATTCTTATTTTGCTAGAAGGCTCTTCTTCACAGGGACATTTGACGAGTGTTGTGCATTCCCACACGGCGGTAGGAAATCCTTTTGTAGAGATGGGTTTCGCTTTATTAACGGTAGATCAATGGGGTATTAAGGGTGAGTGTATTGATGAGCCTGCTTTTTGGCAGCATTATACGCGCAGTCAACGTTTGGCAGATCATCAGCGTGTTATTGCGTATTTAGAGCAACATCCGCCCCAAGGGTGGGATGGAACGTTTGTATTTTTAGGCGGCTCAGAAGGAGGTGCATTAGCAACGCAGTTAATGTTATTGCATCCACAACGTACGCTAGCAACAATCAATTGGATTGGTGCAGTTGATTGGCTTTGGGATGAGCAATTCTGGCAATTCTATGAATACCAACGTGCTCATGATCAATCTGTTGATAATGATATTCCAAAAAATAAAAAAGAATACGAACTGCTTGTGCAGGATATTAAGAAAAATCCTTCGACTGATAAGTGGTTGGGAGGGATGACGTATCTCTATCATGCAGACGCTTATGAACAACCCCCGTATTATTATCAAAAAATGGAGACACCCTTATTGGTTGTCGTGGGTGATGAAGATAGCATCACGCCTTCCACTGATGTTTTTGTTGAAAAAGCAACCAAAGCAGGAGCGCCTATCACTTATCATCGTGTGAAAGGCATGGGCCATGAAGTTTCTGACGAAGCAGTCCAATACTCTTTGACATGGTTGGCTGAGCAGCTCTCAAATTAATAATTTTCTATAAAGACAGAAATATTAAAACTTACAAATGAATAACAACGTCAACAAAACCGAAAAAGCAGGAGAGCACCATGCCTAAAAAGAGTGTTCGCAATATGACGGCTTTTAAGGCGCTGTATGCAACTTTTTCATTGCTGCTGGGAAGTTGTCTTGCATGATCTCCGGCATCACTTGCAATGCTTGGATAATTGCATCATCAATGGCTTTGCGGTCGTCATTTTGTGGTTTTTTAAGTACGTAGTCAACCACTTCTTTTGCATTACCAGGGTGGCCAATGCCAATACGGAGACGATGAAAGTGTGGGGTGCCCAACACTTGTATAATATGCCGCAATCCGTTGTGCCCACCGTGCCCGCCGCCTGTTTTTAAGCGCACAGTGCCAGGGGGTAAATCGAGTTCATCATGCGCAACTAAGATATTTTCGGGCGGAATTTTATAAAATTGTGCTACAGCCAGTACTGCTTTTCCGTTTTCGTTCATGTAAGTAGAAGGGATCATCACTCGGCAGGGTTGGCCATACAGTGTTGTATTCGCCATGTTGCAAAATAATTTGGCTTCTGTTTTGAGCGGCGTTGTGCCGAGAAGAGATGAAACAAACCACGCCCCTGCATTGTGTCTAGTTTCTGCATATGTAGGGCCGGGGTTGGATAGGCCGATGATGAGTTGAATCATGGTTACGTGCTCACTCATGTGACGGAGGCGACAACCTTAAAAACCCCCGCATATTGCGGGCAAAGCCCGCAATATGCTGCCCCTTTGAATGGGGCGGCTTCTTTTTAACTATTCCTTAGGAGCATCGCCTTCAGCAGGTTTAGCTGCTTCGCCTTCTGCTTCATCAGCTTCAGGATGTTCTTTCAAGAATGCATCGTGCTCAGCTTGCTTCAATGCTTCTTCTGCTTCATCAGCTTGAAGATCTTCAGCTGCTTCTTGAATGATTTCCGCTGCAACCACAGCGCGATCGTGCGTTTCACCTAAATCTAACTCAGGAAGGGTGACGCCTTTCGGTAATGTTAATTGAGATAAATGGATTGACTCATCAACATCTAATTTAGAAACATCAACCTCAATATATTCAGGCAAATTACGTGGCAAGCATTTTACTTCTACGTTTGTCATCATGTGTGTGAATTTACCGTCTTTTTTCGCAGCAGGAGAATCTGCTTCGCCGATGAAGTGCAAAGGAACATGCAATGTAATAGGTTCGTCTGCTTTAACACGTAAAAAATCCATATGAAGAATACGTGCTTTTACAGGGTGACGTTGTACATCTTTTAATACGACGTCTTCTTTTTTGCCGTCTATTTTCAACGTCAAAATATGTGAATAGAAAGCTTCATGTGATAAATGCTTGATCACTTCTTTGTGTTCTAGCGTTAATGACGCAGCTGCTTTACCTGCGCCGTATACAATGGCAGGTACCTTGTTTGCGTGACGTAGGCGGCGGCTCGCACCCCTCCCAGCGTCTAAGCGTGCTTGCGCTTCGATTTCGTATATGTGATTCATGTGTTACTCCTGGTTTGTTTAAGATTTCCCTCGCGACCAAGGAAAATCCCCGCGCCTACGGCGCTGCCCCGGCGAGCGCATATTATGCGTCCCTACAGGGCGGTTATTTCAGGGGAAAACCCCTTACTCTGGAAACATACTGCTTAAAGACTCGGCCCCATGAATCCGTCGAATAGCTTCAGACAAAAGCCCAACAAGGCTGATTTGACGTATCTTAGGGCAGCTTAAAGCCTCATTTTTCAACAAGATAGTGTCCGTGACGACCAACTCATCCAGCGCAGAAGCACTGAGGGTAGCCATTGCCTTGCCCGATAACACCGCGTGGGTGCAATAGGCAGCAACCCCTTTCGCTCCTCGCTCTTTTAATACAGTGGCAGCAGTACAAAGGGTACCAGCGGTATCTACAATGTCGTCGACGATTATACAGGATTTTCCAGTCACGTCACCAATTATATTCATGACCTCGCTTTCATTAGGCCTCGGCCGCCGTTTGTCGATAATAGCCAAGTCTGCGTCGTTAAGCCGTTTCGCAATTGCTCGGGCGCGCACTACGCCTCCTACGTCAGGAGAGACTACCACCAGTTCTTCTTTTTTGCTGTGATTGTGTAAATCAGCTAATAAAACCGGTGAAGCGTATACGTTATCTACCGGCATATCAAAAAAGCCTTGCACTTGCTCAGCATGCAAATCAACCGTTACCACACGACAAATACCTACAGCAGCAAGCATATCTGCCACTACTTTCGCAGTAATAGGAACTCGGCTGGAACGTACACGACGGTCTTGTCTTGCATAGCCAAAATACGGGATAACGGCTGTAATACTGTGCGCAGAAGCGCGTCGCAAAGCATCCGCCATGATGACTAATTCCATCAAGTGCTCGTTTGCAGGTGCATTGGTAGGCTGAATGATAAATACGTCAAGCCCTCTGACGTTTTCTAAAATTTCAACCTGAGTTTCGCCGTCGCTAAAACGGCCTACCGTTGCTTTCCCTAGAGGAACTTTCAGATGCTGCGCAATGCCGCGTGCCAAGACAGGATTGGCATTGCCAGTGAAAATAGTAAGATTGTTTGGATGAGACACTGGCCACCCTCGATTACGCTAAATGGAAATTTGGCTGGGGTGCTAGGATTCGAACCTAGGTATGCGGGGATCAAAACCCCGTGCCTTACCGCTTGGCGACACCCCAAATTTATAAACCAGGTGATCGTTCGACCCCCTGCGCGACAAATGCTACCACTTGTGAATTCATTTGTCCAATGCATTTTTCAGCTTTTTCTCGCGTTTCGCACGCGAGAAAAAAGGCAGATCCACTACCTGTTAATTTTGGCTCTCCAAATTGTTTCAACATGTCATACGTTTCATGCAATATTGGATATTGGGCCAGCAACACTGCTAAAAAATCGTTGTGCGTAGCAACGCCTGCACAATACTCCGCTATTGTCAGCGGTTTTGTGTTTCTTGTCAATCGGGGATCTTGATATAACGCGCGCGTGTCTGCATGAACGGGTGGTTTGATAACGGCATACCATTGGGTGGGTAGTTCGATGGGTGTGAGTATTTCACCAATGCCTTCAGCAAATGCAGAATGTCCCATCACAAATAGAGGCACGTCTGCGCCGAGTTTCAACCCAATGGATATCAATTCTGCCTGTGCTTTGTTCAATGCCCATAGCTTATTAAGTGCTAATAGGGTGGTAGCAGCGTTAGAACTGCCGCCGCCCAGCCCAGCCCCCATGGGAATGCGTTTTTCAAAGCGGATATCGACGCCAGGTAAATCGTGACGCTCTTCTCTCAGTTGTAACGCTGCTTTCATGATTAAATTGTTTTCGGGTGGAATGTCCGGTGTATCCCCTGTCAATACGATTTGGTTGTCATCACGAAGTTGGAACTGCAACGTATCGCAATAATTAATCAGCTGAAATACGGTTTGCAGTAAATGGTAGCCATCCGGCCGGCGACCAATAATATGTAAAAAAAGATTCAGCTTTGCAGGGCTTTGTAATGTGAGGCTGCTTGCCATTTTCAATCCGATAATGCTGGGTTCCACTGATGAATACTGATCACAATTTGTAGCTCAGGGTGTTTCAATGTGATTTTGCTTGGGAGACGATAAGGATCTTCTGCCGCAAATGCACTATAGCTGATTTCCCACCCATGTTGCATCAAGCGGCGTAAATCTCCGCTGGGAGCAATATTGAGGTCGTAGGCGTAGCGAGGATCCGGCCGGCCCAACACCCAGTAACGCAAACTGGAAATGGGGAGTTGTTTATACTGAGTGTGTTTGGCCAGCAGCGCTTCAGGCGTTTTAGCGGTGTCTGTGGTACCTTTCGCATCTTTGTAGGAAACGCTTTTATTATCGCCACGGATGAAAATAGTGCCTTGGTCAAGCGGGCCGGATATTTTCAGCAAGTATTGTTCTCCCTCTTGTAGCCAAGAGAGATTGGCGCTATCTGCTTCCTTATCATGACGAATAGAGAAACGCCCATCAAATTGCCAGGATTCCAGATTAGAGAGGCGGTCTTGGTTGCGGTCAAAGGCCCTTTCTCGGTCTACGGCGGGAAGGTACATATCGGCCCCTTTAGGGGTACTGGTGCAGCCGGCAAGCAAAAGGGCTGCAAGGGTAAGGGTGAGCGTTGTAATGTATTTTAAGCGCATAGGGGGTCCTTAGTCCGTTTAAAAGGTCACAGAATGATAGCATAATAGCTTTCAAGAAGGGTGTATAAATTATTTGAGTTGTGGAACTAGGTATGGTAGGATGGCTCTTAAGGTTCTTATTATTTTATAAATGCGAGGAAATTATGGCGGCTACTGAATTAGATATAGGGTTTCTCAAAAAGGAACACCCCTACGTAGTTCCTGTAGCATTTTTGCTCAGTGTGTCTAGCATACTCGCTGTTGTGTTCTATTTCGGGTCCGAGGGCGCTTCAGATGAAAGCGTAGATCCCAATAACGTTGGCGCGTATAGCGATGGGGAGCAGCCTTCAGCTTTAGGGTCGAAGGATTCTGACGGCTTTGGAGGGGGTGATATCGTAGGGATTATTTTGGCGGTGGGACTGCTCTTTGTAATATTATGGAGTATATTCGACCAAGCATTTGCGCCGAGTAGAACAACGTTACGTTTATCTGATGAGGGTAATAACAGCAATAACGAGCCCAGCAGCAATCCAGTATTGGGTCATTAATTTTTTATGGTAGAAAAGGAGGAGAGATATGTTAGGTTTTTTAGATGCTATCTTGGCGCCCATGGGTAATACCCTGGCACCCCTATTTAATCCCTTACTTAGTTTAGGAGCTGATTCGGGGAAAGCGGTTGTCGCCGGGGTAGATAACGCAATAGCAGCCTTATTGAGTTTAGGGAATAAAGCAGACAACGAGCCGAGAGAACTAGATGCAGCTTCTAGTGGGGAAGAACAACCCTCAGCTCTATCATCAGAGAGTGGTGCAGATTTGTCTCCCGAGTTAGGTGTTATTGCTGTAATAACTATAGGTATAGCTATTTTAGTAGCGTTTGGTAAAACTTTGTATGATTGGTATTTCCCCAGCAGTTCTACTTCTATGCCGTTACTTTCTTCTAATAACAATGTAAATGGAGATGATGATGCTCAACAGCGCAGACGATCGTGCTCCTCCTCATCATCATCCTCCTCATCATAATTTACTTAGCTGCAGCGGGATGAACCAAGTGGGTTTTCATGTAATTTAATAACACTGCGTTATTAGGATCTTGCTCTAATCCATGGTTCCATACGGCTACCGCTTCAGCTTCGTTTCCTTTTTGCCATAAAACCTCGCCTAAATGTGCTGCGTGTGCGGGGCTGCTCGCTGTTTTATACGCTTTCAATAAATAAGGAACAGCATCATCGAGTTGCCCGCGCTTAAATTTCAGCCAACCTGTGTTGTCTAATGTATCCGGATTATTCGGTGCAACGCGTGCGGCTTGGTCATTGTACACTTGTGCTTCATCTAACTTGTCTTCATCAATCAGTAATTGTGTGAATGCATTGAGTGTTTGTATGTGTTGCGGGTTTTTAGATAACACATATTTAAAATCTTTGGCAGCAGCTGAGATATTGTTGATTTCAATGGCGACTAATCCACGAACATAATAAAGTTCAACATTGGTATGAGCATCGCTGTTAATAATATCGGTGAGTGTTTCATATGCTTCCGTATATTGATTACTATCTAATAAAACCTGTGCACGCACTAAAGCAATGCGCTCAGATTCTTCGGGAAATTGCTCTGCTAGACGGTCTGTTTCTGCGAGTGCTGCAGATATTTTTCCTTGCTTTGTTTCGCATAATACCATTTGGACGCGTGCATTTAAATAATATAAACCGCCTTTTACTTTTTCGTAGGCTGCAATGGCTTCAGGTAATTGATTGGTTTCTTGCGCAATAAAACCTAGCAAGAAATACCCTTCGTCAGAGCCAGGATTTTTGGTTTGATAAGCATCGGCATAAATTCTTGCTTCTGCAAATTTTCCTAATTGAATATATTGTTTTGTGAGTTCTAGTGTTGCTTCATTACCATAAGAGGGATCTTTTGTGATAGTTTTTAATATCGCAAGTCCCTTGTCCATTTGACCCATTTCTACCGACATTTTTGCATAAAGCCATTTTAAAGCAGGGTTGTGAGGGTCTTTTTCAAGCATTCCGTTTAAATATGAATAAGCTTCTTGTTTTTTTCCACTTTCATAAAGCATTTGAATACGTAATGCTTGTGCTCTCATCCAGTTGGGTTTAACCGCGAGAATGGAATCGATGGTTTTATTGGCAGCAATATTATCGCCTAATTTATATTGTAAATCTGCTTCCATGAATAAAGCGCGTGCATCTTTGTTATTATGACCTAATTGATCAAGTAATGTTACATAGCGTTGTTGTGAATCTTGATCATCAAGTGCCCCATAAACTTGTGCTAAATATTGCATGGTCTCCATATCGGATTGAACAAGCAATGCTTTTAAATAAGGTTGTGCGCAAGATGTGCAGCCTGCTTTCAACATTAAGCTGGCAGCAATAGCTTGTGTTTGTAAATCGTGAGGCATTTTTTCTGCCCAAACTTTGCCTGTTTCTGCCGCAGCTTGGTAGTTTTGTACTTCTAAGGCAATACTGGTTGCACGTGCTGCGAAAACAGGATCATCCATGTGTTTGGTTAACCATAAATAATGCACTAATGCTTCTTGGTAATTATTGCGATCAAGTGCCACTTCGCCGGCTAAAAAATGGTAAGTAGGGCTTTGTTCTGCTTCAATATCAAGCGCCCCAATGTTAGTATTGTCATTGTCAGGGTGCTGTTCATTTTTTGAGCAGGCTGTCAAATAAGTGAGCGAAACAGCAAGGCTGAGGATAGCGCTTATTTTAAGAAGGTGTCGCATGGTGTGCCTCTTGGTGGTCAGTCTCATTTGATCTATCTGTCGTTTTGATGTTATCTTGAGCAAAAATCGGGTAAAATAAGCGTGGGCAGCAGCAGGCTGCAACCAAATTTTCTAACACATTGATTTTAAAAGTGATATTTTATGGCGCTTTTTGTATATGGCATTCACCATAGTCGTGTCCCTGTGCGTTTGCGGGAGCAAGTGGCTTTGCCTTCTGCACGCTTGGTAGAGGCTTTAAATGTTCTGAAAGCCTATGCCGCCGAGGTGGTGGTGCTTTCTACCTGTAATCGCTTAGAAATTATTTGTGAAACTAACAAAGATTCAAAAATATTCGAATATTTTTTAGCGTGGATGGGCTTGCCCATGGCCACTTGGGCTCCCTTGATTGATCAGTATGAAGGCAGTGATGCCATTTATCATTTAATGGAAGTAGCGGCAGGGATTGATTCCATGGTGCTAGGTGAGCCTCAAATTTTAGGGCAGATGAAATATGCTTACGCAGCGGCACAAGAGGCACGTACGACTGGCAAATTATTATCACGTTTATTTCAAGTGGTTTTTAAAACGGCGAAAATGATTCGCACAAAAACGGGTATTGGAACACAATCTGTTTCTGTTGCATCTGCTGCGATTAAATTATCGAAACATATTTTTGCTGATTTAGCTCAAAAAGCTGTTTTACTCATTGGGACCGGTGAAATGGTTGTTTTGACGGCAAAACATTTGCAAGCAGAAGGTGTGACGCGCATGATTTTTGCTAATCGCACTTTATCAAAAGCACAAACGTTGGCGCAAGAATATGGCGCGCAAGCCATTGCATTAGGGCAATTGCGCGAATGTTTATATGATGTTGATATGGTGGTGAGTGCCACAGCAAGTGATATTCCTATTATTGGAAAAGGATGTGTGGAGCGCGTGATGAAATCGCGTCGACATAAACCGATGGTGATGATTGATTTAGCCGTGCCGCGCGATATTGAGCCTGAAATAAAATATTTAGATGATATTTATTTGTATGATATGGATGCATTAAAAGACGTCGTCAAAATAGGATTAGAAGCACGGCAGGCTGCTGCACAAGAGGCCGAAGTCATTATTAAAAAACAAGTTGATGTGTATCAAGAATGGTATTCGCTACAACCACATATTGTGCATGTGCGAGCCTATCGTCAGCATCATGAGCAATTGCGAGATGCGGCATTGTCAAAAGCATTGCGTGCTTTGTCGTTGGGTCAACCTGTGTCACAAGTATTAGAGCAATTGGCAAATACTTTAACCAATCAATTATTACATTTGCCGACGTTGCATTTGAAAAATACAGCGTCAGGGAATTTATTATCAACTGATAAGGAAAAAAATTCTGCATGAATGCATCTATTGCGCGTAAGCTTGAGCGTGTGCTTGAGCGTTTTGAAGAACTTCAAGGATTGTTATCTGATGCAGGGGTTATTGGCAAGCCTGATAAGTTTCGTGAATATTCGAAAGAATATGCGCAAATTGAACCTGTCTCCCAAGCGTATCGTGAATGGGTGCAAGCCAATGCAGATCATATGACGGCACAATCTATGATTAAAGAAAGTGATCCAGAATTAAAAGCATTGGCTCAAGAAGAATTGTTAGCGTTGAATGATAAAATTGCTGAGCTTGAAAAAACATTACAAACATTGATGTTGCCACAAGATCCTGACGATAGTCGAAATATATTTGTTGAAATTCGCGCAGGTGCTGGGGGTGATGAGGCTTCTATATTTGCAGGCGATTTGTTTCGCATGTATAGCCGGTATGCAGCTACGCAAGGTTGGCAGGTAGAAATAGTTTCACAAAACGCCTCAGAGAAAGGTGGGTTTAAAGAAATGATTGCAAAAATCATGGGCGATAATGTTTATGCAAAATTAAAATTTGAATCGGGCGCGCATCGTGTGCAACGCGTACCAGAAACAGAAGCGCAGGGGCGTATCCACACTTCCACTTGTACCGTAGCCATTTTACCTGAAGTAGAGGAAATTGGTGCTGTTGATATTAATCCTGCGGACTTAAAAATTGATACTTATCGTGCATCAGGCGCAGGCGGTCAGCACGTTAATAAAACAGATTCTGCGATTCGTATTACACATATTCCCACGGGTGTTGTGGTGGAATGCCAAGATGAGCGCTCGCAACATAAAAACCGTGCGAAAGCAATGGCATTGTTGCAAGCAAGATTATTGCGTGCTGAGCGTGAAAAACAAGAAAAAGAGCAAGCAGATACGCGGCGCAATTTGGTGGGAACGGGTGATCGATCAGAACGTATTCGCACGTATAATTTCCCTCAAGGGCGTTTGACAGATCATCGTATCAATTTAACATTGTATCAATTAGAAGATGTGATGGAAGGACATTTAGAGCCTGTGCTCAGCGCATTGGTACAAGAATACCAAGCAGATTTATTGGCAGCATTGCAAGATGAGCGGTGAACTTACTGTTAAGTCTGCTTTGCTTCAAGCAAACGATCTTGATTTATTAGATGCGCAAATATTGTTGGCGCATGTATTAAAAGTGGGGCGAAGTTTTTTATATAGCCATGATGAACGTGTATTAACATCATCAGAACAACAACAATGGGCGTTATTATTATCTCGACGTAAAGAAGGCGTTCCCGTTGCTTATTTGGTGGGTGAAAAAGAATGCATGGGATTATTATTTGAAGTAACACCTGATGTATTAATTCCTCGTCCGGACACAGAATGTTTGATTGAAACAGCATTATCTTTGTTGCCAGTGAATGCTAATGTCTTAGATATTGGAACAGGATCAGGAGTGATTGCTTGTTCAATAGCATATTTTAAACCAGATTGTGGTGTAGTAGCTGTAGATATTTCGATGGATGCATTAAATGTTGCGCAGCGTAATATTGATCGTCATCAATTGAAAAATGTGAGCGTGGTTCAGTCCGATGTGTTTTCAAATATTCATGATTCATTTGATATAATCATTTCTAATCCTCCTTATATTGCGGCAACGGATCCTTATTTATCAGGAGATATTCGTTTCGAACCGCAATTAGCGTTGATAGCAGAGGAGTCTGGATTATTGATGTTGCGACGGATAATTGACGGAGCAATGCTTCATTTGAATAAAAATGGAATGATTTGTTTAGAGCATGGGAATACCCAAGCAGAGGCGGTGCGAGTTATGTTGCAGCAGGCGGGGTTTGTGGGTATTAAAACAGTGCGGGATTTGTCGGGCCATGAGAGGGTGACAATCGGGGAACGGAAGACGATTTTGGATTAGAATGTATTGGCATTGCTTTAATACAGCGCATAAGTGGCGTAAAAGAGGGATATATGGCCTCTGATAGAAGATAAAGAAGCAATATTGCACCCTTCATATTGACGCTGGAGTCATTTGAAGTGTGGGCTAAACAGTGGCAGTAACTTTATACATAAATAAATAATATTTAATATCATATGGTTACGTAGATAGCAGCTGAAGCCATTTATGAATTCTGCTCGCATTCATCATAGGTCATAGCCAGGTCTGGTGCTTTACCTCAAAAATAGCTATAATACTAACATAATCTATATGATTTTTGAGGTATTATAATGGGTAGGTTAATGCAGGAAAGGGTAGCATTCATCAGTGATTTGTCTGCAGCTTTAAGTTTAAGTCAGCATGCAGTGGAAAAATCACCGGCATCTGCATCGCCTAAATTATTTAAATGGGCAAAAACGGGTGCTGATTCCCGCCGTATACAACAAAATTATCTGAATGAGAAACACAAGGTGAGGAGAATTTTAGATGCTATCCATTTATTACCAACAAATAAAGGCATGCTAACAGCTGACGACACTGCAGCGGTATCTTCGTGGATTGTGTTTGTGAAATATTTAAAAGCAGTGCATTCAGAATTGAAAAACCAATCTTCTCCGTTGGCGGTTGTGATGGAAGATATGATTTCAAAAAGTGCTTTTCCTGGTATTTTTAAGAATGGCATTATCGTTAATGTAGCTGCATTGAATAGGTTGCCGAAAACATTTTTCCCAAATAATTTAGTAAAAAAGAAGCTTGATGCAGCTGTCATCATGAAAGATGTGTTTCGTCATCAAAATAGATATAATTTTGTGATTAATGGTGAAACAGTAAAGTTAACCGATATTGCCAAGGTAGAGCGTATTAGTCATGGTGCTGGAGAGTATTATGTTGTTATGTCTGGGGACAAAGTGCTTTATGATAGGCGGGAATCTAATGCTCAGGACGTGCAGCAAGATGCTAAACTCGCTTTCAATGCGATAGAAGGAGCCTTATTCTGTCGCTTTCCCAACGAAAAAAATGCTATTAAAAAAATGTTACCTTTTTTATCTCAACAAGGCATGTTGCAACAATCTGTGGAGATGGGGTCTGTGGTGACGTGCCAAGCGTTAATGGATTCAGGTATACAAGGGTTTGACGAGCTAGCGTTGGAAAAATTTGAGACTGCCCATGATTTACAAACAAAATATATGGAAGTTGGGGCTGAAAGATCTATTCCAATTATGATGACAAAGCCTGATGAGTACAAATTGGATATTCATATTACTGATGGGAAAGTAAGTATTGTAGAAGATTTTTGGTTTGAAACATACCAATCGATGGAGAATGATCCTGAAGAAGCTAGATTGCTAGCACCTATTCACTTAGCAGAGCGTTGGCAGCTTAATTTTTCAGTTGGTGCTGCTGAGGCAACCCTGGTGCGCGATGATAAAGAGGGCATCAAGTTTGCATTAACAAGTGATATCCCTGAGCAAGTGCGCCCTCAACCTGTCACAGCGCCAGTAACAGAGCCTTCAAGCCCAAATACCAAACCATAATATTAAGCCACGCTATATAATGACATTTTTTATTACGCCTTCCACCCAAAATTTGGTATAATCCGTGTAACTTGCGACTGTACCTGGGTGATACATGCTAGAAAACTATCTTCCTGTGATCGTTTTTATTACCATCTCCATGGTGGTGGGTGTGGCGCCCGTGTTATTGGGCTTAATCCTTGCCCCTTCTCGGCCTGATAAACAAAAAGATTCTCCTTACGAGTGTGGGTTTGAGCCATTTGAAGATGCACGCATGCAATTTGATGTTCGATATTACCTTGTGGCCATTCTTTTCATTATCTTTGATCTCGAAATTGCATTTTTATTTCCTTGGGCGGTTGTATTCCAATCTTTGGGTTGGGCGCCTTTGATTGCCATGGGTATCTTTTTGGGCTTGCTCACCATTGGGTTTGTATATGAATGGAAAAAAGGAGCCTTGGAATGGGAATAGAAGGCATTTTAAAGAAAGGCTTTGTGACGACGTCAGCTGATTATTTGATCAATTGGGCGCGTACGGGTTCCATGTGGCCAATGACATTTGGTTTAGCGTGTTGTGCGGTAGAAATGATGCATGCGGGCGCAGCGCGTTATGACTTAGACCGCTTTGGCGTGGTTTTTCGCCCCAGCCCTCGTCAATCTGACGTGATGATTGTTGCCGGCACGTTATGCAATAAGATGGCGCCTGCGTTGCGTAAAGTTTACGATCAAATGGCAGAGCCCCGCTGGGTAATTTCCATGGGGTCTTGCGCGAACGGCGGCGGTTACTACCATTATTCTTACTCTGTTGTTCGTGGTTGTGATCGCATTGTTCCTGTGGATATTTATGTGCCTGGTTGTCCTCCTACTGCAGAAGCGTTGATCTGGGGGATTATTCAATTGCAAAATAAAATCAAACGCACGGCTACTATCGCGCGCTATGAAGAAGGAGCAAAAGCATGAAAATAGATGCTTTAGCAGAACGCGTCGCGCAAATATTAGGATTAAGCGTCTTACGCAGCACCGTTGCTGTGGGGGAGTTAACCGTTGAAGTGGCAGCGGCGCGTTGCCATGATGTGTGCGCCACTCTGAGAGATACAGCCGAATTAGCGTTTGAGCAATTGATAGATGTTTGCGGTGTTGATTATTTAATTTACGGCCAAGATGAATGGAAAACAGATGCAGCACCGAATACGGGCTTTAGTCGTGGTGTGGCAGTGATGCCGAGAGATAACGGGCCTCGTTTTGCAGTGGTATATCACTTATTGTCGTTAACACATAATCATCGTATTCGAGTGAAAGCATTTGTGGATGACAGCGATTTAATCATCGAAAGTGTGTGTGATCTTTGGCCCGCAGCCAATTGGTTTGAGCGCGAAGCATTCGATTTATATGGTATTTATTTTAACAATCATCCTGATTTGCGCCGTATTTTAACGGATTACGGTTTTGTAGGGCATCCTTTCCGGAAAGATTTTCCGCAATCAGGTTATGTTGAAGTGCGTTATGATGCACAAGAAAAACGCGTGATATACCAACCTGTGAGCATTGAGCCGCGTGTATTAGTGCCGAAAGTGATCCGCGATGATAATCGTTATTTGTTGGAAGAGGGTGAGTAATGTCAGAAATTAAAAATTACACGCTCAATTTTGGCCCGCAGCATCCGGCGGCGCACGGGGTATTGCGTTTGATTTTAGAATTAGATGGTGAAACAGTTGTTAGTGCTGATCCTCATGTAGGATTATTGCACCGCGCTACAGAAAAGCTGGCAGAAAGTAAACCTTATAATCAAAGCATTGGTTACATGGACCGTTTGGATTACGTATCCATGCTGTGTAATGAGCATGGTTATGTCTTGGCGATGGAAAAATTGTTAGGGATTACGGCGCCCATCCGTGCACAATATATTCGTACGATGTTTGATGAAATCACGCGCATTTTAAATCATTTATTGTGGATTGGCGCGCATGCATTAGACGTGGGTGCAATGACAATGTTTTTGTACGCTTTCCGTGAGCGTGAAGATTTGATGGACTGTTATGAAGCTGTGTCGGGTGCGCGGCTGCATGCAACTTATTATCGTCCTGGCGGTGTGTATCGTGATCTACCTGCACGTATGCCGAAATACAATGCAGCACAATTCAAAGCAAAAGATTTAAAATGGCGAAATGAGAATCGTGAAGGTTCTTTATTGGATTTTATTCAAAATTTCACTGAACGTTTTCCTAAATGTGTGGATGAATACGAAACATTGCTAACAGATAATCGTATTTGGAAACAACGCACTGTGGGGATTGGTGTTGTTTCACCTGAGCGTGCGATTGCATTAGGTTTCACTGGCCCGATGTTAAGAGGTTCAGGCATTGCGTGGGATTTACGTAAGAAACAACCTTATGCAGCTTACGAGAAGATAGATTTTGATATTCCTGTCGGAAAAAATGGTGATTCTTATGATCGTTATTTAGTGCGCATGGAAGAGATGCGCCAATCAAATTATATTATTCGTCAATGCGTAGATTGGCTTCGTCACAATCCTGGGCCTGTTGTAGTAGACGATATGAAAGTGGTTCCGCCCAAACGTGAAACAATGAAAAATGATATGGAAGCAATGATTCATCATTTTAAATTATTTACAGAAGGTTTTTGCATTCCTGCTGGCGAAGCTTATGCCGCAGTAGAACATCCTAAAGGTGAATTTGGTGTGTATTTGGTGTCAGATGGCGCAAATAAACCGTATCGTTTAAAAGTACGCGCTGCAGGGTTTGCACATTTGGCAGCATTGGATGAAATGGTGAAAGGGCATATGTTGTCTGACGTAGTCACCATCATTGGAACACAAGATATTGTATTTGGGGAGATAGATCGCTGATGAACGATGTATATGTATTAAGCGACGCGCTCAAAGCTGCTATTGATGTGTGGGTTGCAAAATTCCCCTCCGAACAAAAACGTTCGGCTGTTATTCCTGCATTGACATTAGTACAGCGACAAGAAGGTTACTTATCAGTACCGATGATGAACGCAGTAGGTGATTATTTGAATATGCCGCATATTGCTGTATATGAAGTAGCTACTTTTTACTCCATGTTTGATTTGAAACCGCGTGGAAAACATAAAATTTGTGTTTGTACGAATATTTCATGCATGTTGCGTGGCTCTGAAGAAGTGGTTTCGCATTTGAAAAAAACATTGAAAATTGATTTCAAAGAAACGACATCTGATCAACAATTTTCATTGCATCATGTGGAGTGTTTGGGTGCTTGTGGTGGCGCACCAGCCATGATGTTGGATGATACTTATCACGAAAATCTAACACCCGAAAAAATCGATGCTATTTTGGCGAAAGTGCGGGAGGGGTCATCATGCTAATTAACCAGGTTTGCTTTCGCACATTAGATAAAAAAGATCCTGCTGCTTTGTCTACTTATGAAGCATTAGGTGGTTATAGTGTATGGCGCCGTATTTTAAAAGAAAAACCTGCGGCAGATGCTTTGATTGAAGAAATTAAAAAATCTGGATTGCGCGGGCGCGGTGGTGCGGGTTTTCCAACCGGTTTGAAGTGGAGTTTCATGCCACGTCATCGTGCAGGACAAAAATACGTAGTATGTAATTCTGATGAAGGTGAACCAGGCACATTTAAAGATCGTGATATTTTGCGATACAATCCTCATCAATTGATTGAGGGAATGGCGATTGCAGGTTACATTTTGAATGCAACGGTGGGTTACAATTATATTCGTGGTGAATATATTGAGCCCATTGAAGTATCTGAAAAAGCATTAGGAGAAGCGCGCGCCGCAGGATTACTGGGTAAAAATATTTTAGGAAGCGGTGTTGATTTTGAATTACACACTATGATTGGCGCTGGGGCTTATATTTGTGGTGAAGAAACTGCGCTATTAGAATCATTAGAAGGTAAAAAAGGTTTTCCACGTTTCAAGCCACCTTTCCCTGCTAATTTTGGTTTATATGGTTGCCCTACGATTATTAATAACACAGAAAGTTATGCATCCGTACCCATGATTTTGGAAAAAGGTGCAGAATGGTTTGCCAACATGGGCACTGAAAAAAGTGGTGGGACGAAAATTTTTTCTATTTCGGGTCACGTTAACCGTCCTGGTAATTATGAAGTTCCGATGGGCACACCCTTTAAGACACTACTTGAGATGGCAGGCGGGATGTTGAATGGTCGCGCATTAAAAGCAGTGATCCCGGGTGGGTCTTCCGTGCCTGTATTGCCCGCGCACATCATGATGGATGTGAATATGGATTATGAATCACTTTCAAAAGCCGGCAGTATGTTAGGTGCAGGTTCTGTGATTGTAATGGATGAAACCACAGACATGGTAAAAGTGTTGGCGCGCATTTCTGAATTTTATTTTGAAGAATCATGCGGGCAATGTACGCCATGCCGAGAAGGAACAGGTTGGTTATCACGTATGTTGCATCGTGTATTACACGGGGAAGGGACGCGTGAAGATTTAGATAAATTAGAGGACGTTTCCAATAAAATGATGGGCCGAACAATTTGTGCATTGGCAGATGCAGCAGCCATGCCTGTGTTGAGTTTTATTAAGCATTTTAGATCAGAGTTTGATGCTCTGGTGAATCCAAAAGCTTGAGGTGAGCGTTGAGTAAAGTAACCTTTGAAATTAATGGCAAGTCTGTTCAAGCTGAGCAGGGTCAGATGATTATTGAAGTGGCAGACGAAAATAATATTCGTATTCCTCGTTTTTGCTATCATAAAAAATTATCTATCGCAGCAAATTGCCGGATGTGCTTAGTGCAAGTAGAAAAGGCTCCTAAGCCCATGCCTGCCTGTGCAACGCCTATCACCGAAGGTATGAAAGTATTGACGCGCTCTCCAATGGCTTTAGAAGCGCAGCGTATTGTGATGGAATTTTTGCTGATCAATCATCCGCTTGATTGCCCTGTATGTGATCAGGGTGGTGAATGTGAATTGCAAGATGTTTCCATGGGATATGGAGAGGGAATTTCCGAATACACAGAAGGAAAGCGCAGTGTAGAAGATCCTGATTTGGGCCCGTTAGTGGCGACTTACATGACGCGTTGCATTCATTGCACACGTTGTATTCGTTTTGGTGATGAAATTTCAGGGATCCGTGAATTAGGTGCTGTGGACCGGGGCGAATTCACTAAAATTACAACGTATGTGAAGAAAAATGTGGATTCAGAATTATCAGGCAATGTGATTGATATTTGCCCTGTGGGCGCGTTAACGGATAAACCTTTTCAATTTAAAGCACGGCCTTGGGAATTAAGGCAACGTGCTGTGATTGGTCCACATGATTGTGTTGGATCTCACATGTATTTGCATGAGCGTCGCAATGAGGTGATGCGTGCAGTGCCAAAAGAATGTGAAGCGGTGAATGAGGTGTGGATTTCCGATCGTGATCGTTATGGGCATTTAGGTGCTGCAGCAGCAGATCGTCTTACTGTTCCTGAAATTAAAGTGGATGGAAAATGGAAGGTGGTAGATTGGGCAACAGCGCTGGAACATACAGTGACATTGTTGCAAACAGTTCTGCATGAAGAAGGTGGTGCATCTAATATAGGTGCTTTAGTTTCTTCGAGTGAAACGATCGAAAATATGCACGCTTTCCAAGCGTGGTTGCGCGGATTGGGTGTTGACAATATTGATCACCGTCTTAAAGCACAAGATTTTTCTGATCAGGCTGCTTTTCCATTATATCCAGAACTGGGTATGCCGATTGCTGAACTAGAAACAGCAGATGTGATAATGTTGGTGGGTTCTCATCTGCGAAAAGAACAGCCTTTATTGTGGCATCGTGTGCATAAAGCATCTAAAAATGGTGCAAAGATTATTGTAGCGGATGTAATAAACAATGATATGAATTTGCCTGTTGCTGCACGTTTTATTGCAGATCGTGGCGATTTATTAGCTGCTTTAACTCAAGCGGTGAGTGAAACAAAAGCAATACTAACATCAGGCAAAAAAATCGCCATTTTATTGGGTGCGCAAGCGTTACATCATCCTCATGCAGCACATATTCGCCATGTAGCGCATACATTATCAACAGAATATCAAGCAACATTAGGCCTGCTGACAGAAGGCGCAAATAGTGCAGGCGCATGGCTGGCAGGGTGTGTGCCGCATCGCATTCCCGGTGGCGCGGCAGCGAATGTAGGCATGCATTCAAAAGAAATGTTCCAGCATCATCGTAAAGGATATGTGTTTTTAAATGTAGAGCCACCATTGGATTGTGCTTATGGTGCAATGGTTAAAAAGGCATTGCGTGCCGCGCAAGCGGTTGTGTGCATGACAACGCATGCAAGTGCTAATATGCGCGATTGGGCACACGTGTTGCTACCAGCTACACCTTTTTCTGAAATGAGTGGTACGTTTGTGAACGTGCAAGGTGATTGGCAATATTTTCAAGCAGCGGTGCTGCCAAAAGGTCAGGCGCGTCCTGCATGGAAAATATGCACTGCACTTGCAGAATTATGCCGCTTAGAAAATATGCATTTTGAGACGTTAGAAACAGTTCAAGATGACTTGAAAAAATATGCAACTACTGAAACTAAAAAAGCAGCGGCTTGGGTAAAGCCTGCGCATGCAGTTGTTCCGCTCCAAGGTTATGTGCGTGTTGCAGAAACACCTATTTACAACGTGGATATGCTGACACGTCGTTCAGAGTCTTTGCAAGCTACGAATGATGCACTCGCAGTACAAGGTGTCCATGTCTCATCTGCGTTATTTGCATCATTAGGATTAAAAGAAGGGGAAGTGGTGCGTGTGGTGCAAGAAGAAGGAGAGGCATATTTGCCGCTCGTTTTAAATCCGCGCTTACCTGAACACAGCGTATTTGTAGCGTATGGATTACCAGAGCAAGCCAAATTAGGCTCAGGGTTTGCAGCGATTAGCGTGGGGAATGATTCATGATAATGACATTATTGAACACACTTTTTTGGATCGTCGTAAAATCTGCGCTGATTGTGTTGCCAGTGATATTAGGCGTTGCCTATTTAATGTATGCAGAACGGAAAATCATTGGATACATGCAAGACAGGGTAGGCCCTAATCGTGTAGGCCCGTTAGGATTGTTGCAACCTATTGCAGACGGCATTAAATTATTTTTAAAAGAAATAGTGTTACCTGTTAAAGCAAATTTATTTTTATTCTTGCTGGCACCTATGATTACGATGGCAGCTTCGCTTGCCGCATGGGCGGTTGTGCCATTTCAAGACCACGTTGTTTTAGCGAATGTCAATGCGGGCGTATTGTACGTGTTAGCCACTACCTCGTTAGGTGTTTACGGCATTGTGATTGCAGGGTGGGCTTCTAATTCGAAATACGCTTTATTAGGCGCGCTGCGATCGGCTGCACAAATTATTTCTTATGAAATCCCCATGGGTTTTGCACTGGTGGGTGTGTTAATGGCTGCGGGGTCTTTAAATTTATCTGATATTGTAGCAGCGCAAAGTGGTGGAATGGCACATTGGTTTTTTATTCCATTATTTCCATTGTTTGTGGTGCATTGGATTTCTGCTGTGGCTGAAACGAACCGTGCGCCGTTCGATTTGGCAGAAGGTGAGTCTGAAATTGTGGCGGGCTTTCATGTTGAATATGCAGGGATGGCGTTTGCTATATTTTTCTTAGCAGAATACGCCAATATGATTTTGATGGCTGTGCTTGCTTCTATTTTTTACTTGGGTGGTTGGCATTCACCTTTTGAAGGCGTTCCTCTATTATCACAAGCCACAGCATGGGTTCCCGGTATTGTGTGGCTATTAGCGAAAACAGGTTTCTTTTTATTCTTGTATCTTTGGTTCCGAGCAACTTTTCCACGGTTTCGTTACGATCAACTCATGCGTTTGGGTTGGAAAATCTTCATTCCGGTAACGTTAGTTTGGATTGTTGTATTAGCCATGATGATTGCCATGAAGTTGCCGCCATGGTTTGCGTGAGGAAAGTATGGGTAAACTAAAGCATTTTTTCAAAACATTTTTACTGTGGGAACTGTTGCAGGGTTTGGGAGTGACGGGTCGGCATTTATTCAGCCGTAAAGTTACGTTGATGTACCCTGAGCAAAAAACACCACGCTCTGTACGTTTTCGTGGGTTGCATGCATTGCGTCGTTATCCAAATGGCGAAGAGCGTTGCATTGCATGTAAATTATGTGAAGCAGTTTGTCCTGCCTTGGCAATTACTATTGAATCAGCGCCGCGTGCAGATGGAACACGCCGCACCACGCGTTATGACATTGATTTATTCAAATGCATTTATTGTGGATTTTGTGAAGAATCTTGCCCTGTGGATTCAATTGTTGAAACCAATATTATGGAATATGCATTTGAAAATCGCAGTGAATCAATCATCACCAAGCCGCAATTATTGGTGATTGGAGATAAGTATGAAGCGCAATTGGCGGCGGATAGGGCAGAGGATGCGCCGTATCGTTAGCATTTGGTAAAGGGGCAGGCAAGAGTCCCCGCTTTTGCGGGGATAAACTCTGTGCAAGTCGGGGGTTTTCGGCGAGGGTAATAGATGGATATTAAAATAGATTTTCTCAAACTCATTTTTTACGCTTTCTCAGCGGTCACTCTATTTGGCGCAGGAATGGTTGTATTTTCTCGTAACCCTGTTCGTGCAGTGTTATCGTTAGTATTAACTTTCACAGCCATGGCAGGGTTGTGGATGTTATTACAATCTGAATTCTTAGCCCTCACACTCATTTTGGTTTATGTAGGCGCGGTAATGGTGTTGTTCTTGTTTGTGGTGATGATGCTCAACATGAATATGACGCCTATCACAGAAGGTTTTGCACGTTATTTACCCTTAGGCATTTTATTGGCCGTGTGTTTAATAGGCCAAATTATTTGGTTATTGGGTAAAGATATGATCATGAGCACGTTGAAAGTATTACCCATCATGCCAGTGGGTTACAGTAATATCAAAGCGCTGGGTGTAGCTTTATACACTGAATATTTATATCCTTTCGAAATCGCAGGTGTTTTATTAACGGTTGCCATCATTGCTGCGATTGGTTTGGCTGCTCGTGGTCCACGGCATCGTCGCATTCAAGATATCGGCGCACAAGTTGCAGTAAGAAAAGCTGATCGATTAACCGTCTTGAAAAACATAACGCCTGATTCAGCCATAAATGAGGTGAAATGATGCTGAGTATTTATGACTATTTAATAGTTTCCAGCCTTGTGTTTGGTATCGCTGCGTTTGGGATTGCTATCAATCGTAAAAATATTATTAACTTATTGATGTGTATTGAATTGATGTTGCTTGCTGTGAATACTAATTTTGTAGCTTTTTCACGCTTCATGAACCAACCAACGGGTGAAGTGTTTGTCTTTTTTATTCTGACTGTTGCAGCTGCAGAAGCAGCTATCGGGTTGGCTATTCTAGTAGTGCTTTTTAGAGAAAGAAGCACTATTGATGTGGAAGCCTTGAATAAGTTAAAGGGGTAGAAGAGATGTTGAAACTATTTTGTCTTGGCGTCGTACTATTTCCATTAATGGGTGCGCTTGTCACAGGGCTTTTCGTACGTAAAATTGGGCACGCCACAGCACATTGGGTTACCATTTTAGGCGTAGGTTTATCGTTTGTTTGCAGCATGGCGGCTTTGTTAACTTATTTGAAAGCGCCAGAGCCTAGTTTATTCATATTATACGAATGGGGGCAGATGTCCAATATTCCATTGCATATTGGATTTCAAATTGACGGATTGAGTTTGTTAATGATGAACGTGGTGACATTCGTTTCCTTAATGGTTCACATTTATACAATAGGTTATATGCACGATGATCCTGGTTATCAACGTTTCTTTTGCTACATTGCATTATTTACATTTTCAATGTTGATGTTGGTGATGTCTGATAATTTTTTACAATTATTTTTTGGATGGGAAGCGGTTGGCTTAGTTTCCTATTTATTGATTGGGTTTTGGTTTAAACGCCCGACAGCAGTGTACGCTAACATGAAAGCCTTTTTGGTGAATCGTGTGGGTGATTTAGGATTTCTGTTAGGTATCGCAGGTATATTTTCAATATTTGGCAGTTTAAATTATGCAGATGTATTTGCCAATGTGGCATTGCTAGATGGGAAAGTACTGCAAATAGGCTCTTTCAGTGTAAGTTTCATTACAGCAATCTGTATTTTATTATTCATTGGTGCAATGGGTAAATCAGCGCAAGTGCCATTGCACGTATGGTTGCCTGATTCTATGGAAGGTCCCACACCTATTTCTGCATTGATTCACGCAGCAACCATGGTGACCGCTGGTATTTTCATGGTATCGCGTTTATCACCTTTATTTGAATTAAGTGAAGTGGCGCGCAGTTTTATTTTAGTGATTGGTGCGACAACAGCATTGTTCATGGGATTTTTGGGCATTGTGCAGAATGATATTAAGCGAATCATTGCTTATTCCACTTTATCGCAATTAGGCTATATGGTGGTAGCGTTGGGTGTATCCGCTTATGCAGCGGGGATTTTTCACTTAATGACGCATGCTTTTTTTAAGGCGTTATTGTTTTTAGGCGCAGGCTCTGTGATTATGGGGATGCATCATGAGCAAGACATTCGCAAAATGGGTGGATTATGGCGTAAGATGCCGATTACTTATGTCACAATGTTACTCGGTTCTTTAGCGCTAGCAGGTTTACCACCATTTTCGGGCTTTTATTCAAAAGATGTGATCATTGAAGCAGTTTCCATGGCGAATATGCCAGGAGCAACTTATGCGAAATGGGCTGTTTTATTAGGTGTGTTTGTAACAGCTATGTATTCTTTCCGTTTATTATTTTTGGTATTTCATACAAAGCCACGTATGGATCATCACACAGCTTCCCATGTGCATGAATCGCCTAACGTTGTCACCATACCATTAATATTATTGGCTATCCCATCCGTATTGATTGGCGGGTTACTCGCTCAAAATATATTATTTTCAAATACAGGATTATTATCAAACAGCATTTTTGTTACTCACAATGTATTAGAAGAGCTAGCGCATCATTTTAATGGAGCAATTGCTTTTGCATTACATGCACCGATGGCGATGTCTTTCTGGATAGCCATTTCAGGCGCGGTAACAGCATATTTATTGTATGAGAAATTTTCAAATGTGCCGAGGTGGTTTTCGCATCGCTTTTCACTCATTTATTCTATTTTGAATAATAAATATGGGTTTGATGCATTTAACGATTGGTTTTTTGCAAAGGGATCACTTAAATTAGGAAATGTATTTTGGCAATATGGTGACGTAAAATGCATTGATGATACTTGTGTGAATGGATCTGCACACATGATCATGCGTATGGGAAGCCGATTACGGTATTTGCAGTCGGGTTTATTGAACCAATACGCATTTATTTTATTGGTGGGCGTGGTTGTGTTGATCACATGGATGTCTTATAGTTTTTTCTATGCACATTAAGGGTGTAATATATGTTTTTGTGGCCATGGTTAAGTTTGTCTATCTGGTTCCCCATTATTGGGGGGCTACTATTATTAGCGTTGTCGCGTGATAAATCGCCTCAGCTGATCAAATCTCTTGCATTAGCGATTAGCCTTGTGACGCTAGGGATCACCGGTGTGATTGGCTGCTTATTTGATTCAAGCAGTGCAGCATTACAATTACAAGAAATTGTACCTTGGGTAAAATCTTTTAAAATTGTATACGCGTTGGGGGTAGATGGTATCGCATTACCTTTAGTGATTTTATCTGCATTGTGTACAGTCATTGTTGTACTAGCAGGATGGCGCGTAATAGAAACACGCGTGGCGCAATATTACAGCGCGTTTTTGATATTACAAGGTCTAATGACAGGTGCTTTTTTAGCCACAGATGCAATGTTATTTTATATTTTCTGGGAGGCTTTGTTAATTCCGATGTTTTTAATCATTGGGATTTGGGGTGGCCCACGGCGCGTGTATGCAACGATTAAATTCTTTTTGTATACCTTTTTAGGTTCTATTTTTATGCTGGTCGCATTGATCTTTTTATACAATCAAGCTGGCGGCAGTTTTACTATCATGGATTTTTATGCATTGAATCTATCTGATCAAGCTCAGTTTTGGGTGTTTTTAGCATTTTTAGTTGCATTTGCAGTGAAAGTGCCTATGTTCCCAATACACACTTGGTTGCCAGATGCTCATGTGGAAGCACCTACGGGCGGTTCCGTGATTTTGGCAGCCATCATGTTGAAATTAGGCGGATACGGGTTTCTTCGGTTTGCTTTGCCGATCACACCTGAGGCAAGTTTAACATTAGCGCAACCCATGATTATTTTGTCGCTGATCGCTGTTGTTTATATTGGATTTATAGCAATCGTGCAGCGTGATATGAAAAAACTAATTGCTTACTCTTCTATTGCACACATGGGGTTTGCAACGTTAGGTATTTTCATGGCAGCGCCTTTAATTGTTTCGGGCGATATGATGCAAGCGCGTATGGGGTTAGAAGGTGCGATGGTGCAAATGGTTTCGCACGGTTTAATTTCAAGCGCACTTTTTTTATGTGTAGGGGTCTTATATGATCGTTTACACAGCCGTGAAATCAAAGATTACGGCGGTGTCGCGAATGTGATGCCAGTATTCACTGCATTTGCGGTAGTGTTTGCCATGGCTAATGTGGGGCTTCCTGGTACCTCTGGTTTTGTGGGTGAATTTTTTGTGATATTAGCCAGCTTCAAATTAAGCTTTATCGTAGCATTGCTGGCAGGGCTCACATTGTTATTATCTCCTGCGTATACATTATGGATGATACGCCGCGTATTTTATGGAGAAGTAGCAAATCAAAACGTGGCCGCATTGAAAGATATTTGCTCGCGTGAAATGTTTTATTTAAGTGTGTTAGCCATAGGCGTGATTCTTTTGGGCATATGGCCGGAGCCTTTATTGCACATGATGCATGCTTCGATCAAACAATTGGCACATACATTGTCGTTAGGGCTCGTGCCCACAGGAGGCTTTTAGAATGAACATGCATGAGTGGTTCGGCATTGCTCCTGAAATTATTTTATTGATCACATCGTGCGTAGTGATGTTTGCACATTTATTTTGTGGAAAAGCTTATGAAGCTCGTGTGACGTATGTATTAGCTCAAGCAGGGTTATTAGCTGCTTTCTGGGCTGCTATTCAAACATGGCAATTAAGTGGACCTATCATGAGCGGGCACGTGATACTGTCCTCTTTTTCAGCGCTTTCAAAAATGGCTGTGTTTTTAACAGTCGTATTAGTATTTGCATATTCAAAAAGTTATTTTAATCATGATAGTCGTCGTGCTTCTGAATATTATTTATTAGGTTTATTTTCTGTAATGGGCATGTGCGTATTGATTTCATCAGGCACCATGCTTTCGTTATATTTAGGTTTAGAATTATTATCATTGCCTTTATACGCAATGGTAGCGATTGTGCCTTCGCGTGACGTGGGTGTAGAAGCCGCGATGAAATATTTTGTCATGGGTGCATTGGCTTCAGGCATGTTATTGTTTGGTATGTCGTTAGTGTATGGAAGCACGGGAACACTAGATTTAACGACTGTGACCAATCAAGTATCCACATCGCCGCATACATTGTTGTCGATAGGTTTGGTGTTTATGGTTGTAGGTATTGCATTTAAATTTGGTGCAGTACCCTTTCATGCGTGGTTGCCAGATGTATATCAAGGTTCTGCGCAACCTGTTGTCTTATTCATTGCTTCCGCGCCTGAAATTGCAGCCTTTGGCATGTTAGTGCGATTATTGTCTGATTTATTTGGGCAGTTTGCATTTGAGTGGCAAGGGTTTATGTTGGTTATGGCGATATTGTCGTTGATAGTAGGAAATATAGTAGCATTAGTGCAAAAAGACATTAAGCGATTACTGGGCTATTCCGCCATTTCACATGTTGGGTTTATTTTCCTTGCAGTGTATGCCAATGCATTTCCAGAAGCGTTGTATTACATTTTTGCCTATGTGTTGATGACTGCTGCAGCGTTTGGGGTATTGGTTGTGTTATCGCATGTAGGTGCTGATATTCAAAACATCGATGATTTAAAAGGGTTAAGTAAACGCAACCCTTGGGTAGCTTTTTTGATGTTATTAGTATTTTTCTCATTAGCAGGTGTTCCGCCTACGATTGGGTTTTATGCAAAATTATCCGTATTAATGGCGTTAGTAAATCAAGGTGCTTTAGTGATAGCGATTTTAGGTTTATTAATGTCTGTCGTTGGTGTATTTTATTATTTGAGAATTGTGAAAGTGATGTATTTTGATGAAGCTTCTGAACCAAGTTTTGCCGTTCCTAAAGCAGCGGGTGTATTATTGAGTTTGAATGCCTTGGCAACTTGGTTGTTGGGTATTACGCCGGGATTGCTAATGGGGTTATGCATGGCGGTGATGTAACATTCTTTCAGGTTTTCATAGGAGTACATTATTATGCTACTATCTGATGTTCTTTCATTATATCCTTCCTTGGCTAGAAAATTTGAAAATATAGATGCGAACGTAAGAGGAAATCTTACTTTTGCAGATGTTAAGAAACAGCTTGAGTGGGCATTTAATGAATATGAAATGAAGAGAACGATTCATAGATTGCACTGTCTAGTAACTTTTTTATTAGAGAAAAAAATAGCTGTTGTTGAAAAATTATCGCCCGATGAAAAGCAAGCATTAATTGTATTGGTTTTGTTGGATGGATGTAAAAATTCACCTGCCAGCATAGACGCTTTTCAAAAAAGAGGATACGCAGCGCTTAAAGATGCGGTTCCATCATTTTTTAGAATGTTAGAAAAAGCACCGGAAATATTTTCTATTTATAATGTATTGTCAGATGGTGCAAAATTAGCCATTAAAACAAAATTTTTCTATTTACATCTAAGGCATTTGCAATTAGGAGAAGTGCCTGCTGCTTCAGTGCCACAAAGAACTCTACAGAGATCACGAGTATTAATGGATGCATTCTGGTATTTGAATGCATGTGGATTTAATATTGAGAAAAATTATGCATTAGGAGAGTCAACGAGTGAAACTTTTGATCGTCCTTTTGAAGATAAGTTTTATGCATTGCTTGCTGCCTTAGATGGCGGGGTTTTAATTAATTATTATCTTGCTAATAGTGTTTTTGATGGAAGAGAAAATCTAAAGCAATCTTTTAATCCCATGGAGCAAGAATTCATTTGCAGGCTTGAGAAAATGCTTGCTTTTATTACTCTGGATAACAATTTTGAGTACCAAAAATTTATTTATAACCAATCAACGCTTATAAAATCTGTTGCAGCGCTTGAGACAAAAATATTTTCTGAGTGCAGTATTGAGGCTATCACTTTCCTCCCTGCTGTTTTAAAAAATCTTAAGGAAAAAATTATGCAGGGAAAAACAGAAGAAGAAGTTTTAATAGTTTTTCTTGAGTTGCAACGGCAGCTTTATTTATCAATTCCAAATTTTATTGCAGCTCTTGGTGATAATAGAACAATTCCGTTATTTGGTTTATCAAGCCAACAAGATGCGATGCTTGCAAAATTTGCAAGCTCGCCTGATAGGACTGCTTTTCATTTCGAAGCGTCTGTAGGTAATTTTATCAACATTCAGTTAGCCGATGAGCCGGTGCCGCAGTTAACTATTAAGGCAGCTTCAATTAACCCTTGTTGATGGGGTTGTGTATTACAGTGATGTAGTTCTTGTGTGGCGGGAAGCTTTACGCCGACATGAGACGAGTTATTTAACCTTTTGAAAAATAATGTTAATTCCCGTTTGGCATCGTTTGCTCGTTGCATTTGCCAACGCCTGTATTTCAAACTATAATACAAAATGTATGACAAAGGGGGCGCTGTGGCCATGGTATCAGTGAGATTAAGCGAAAAACTATTGGGGGAAATGCAGGCCAAAGCGCAATCTTTGCATTTATCTCAAACAGAATATATTCGGGAGGCTATTGAACGTATGAACGCCCATACTGAACGGGTTGCGCGCTCACAACAATTAAAAAGAGCAAGTTATCTCGTGAGAGATGAAAGTATAAAAATAAACCAGGAGTTCACTGAAATTGAGCAAGATCCAGAAGCTGAGTAGAGGCGAAATTTGGCTCGCTAATCTTAACCCAAATAAAGGCATTGAACCAGGCAAAACCCGCCCGGTGCTGATTATTCAAAATCAAATATTGCTAGATGTTGGGCATCCCAGCACATTGATTATTCCGCTGACCACGCAATTGGTTGATGATGCGTACCCTTTGAGAATTCGGGTGAAAGCAAAATCAGAATTAAAAACAGATTCTGATTTGTTGATTGATCAAATCCGTGCAATTGATAACCAGCGTTTATCTCAAGGTCCACTGATGAAATTGAGCGATACGAAAATGATCATGGTGCAAGAAGCGGTATGTGAAGTGATGGGAATGGACTTAGAATTACCTAAGTGCAGTTCGTTCCAAATTCTTTAGGCAATCCAAATATTATGACGATGAGTGAAATCAGCGCAGCGCCAGCCAGATAATACGCAATGACTAATGGATCGTCAAACACAGCGATCAACCATGTGTTAAACATCGGCGCTGTGCCAGCAACTAACGCCATAGTGAGATTGTATCCAATAGAAATGCCCGTGTAACGTGCAGCAGGCGCATGAAGTTCGACCATGGTGACAGGCGTTGTGGCTTGCTCAATGCAATATAGAATGACAAGCGGTAATAAAAATATTGATAAACCTGTCATTTTTAACAAATAAAAACAAGGAATACTCAATACAATATACCCAATGGCTGAAATCAATAACATTGGGCGACGCCCATAACGATCAGAATATTTAGCTGCAATCATTACAAGAAGAAAAGTGAGTGCATTATAAATGGATTGCACTTGCAATGCAGAACGTAAGGAATAACCAAAATATTGATTGAGATAAGTGCTCATGAATTCAAGCAATACATAGCTACCCACAGCAGACATCACAAGTAATAAAAAAATACGTGAAATATCTATTTTGTGATGTTTTAACACTTGTAAGAGTGGCACGCTCACTAATCTACCGTGCTTTGCGAGTGCGTAAAACACGGGTGTTTCTTGAATATCACGGCGAAGCCATAAGCCTATCAACCCAAACACACCGCCAATAATAAACGGAATGCGCCAACCATAAGCAAAAAAGCTGCTCTCCGACATGATGCTAGAAATGAATGCAGATATTAATGTTGCGCATAAAATGCCAAAATTAGAACCGTTATTCGCCATTGAGCTAATGAACGCGCGTTTATCGGGCGGCGCCATTTCGGTGAGATAAATCATGCTGCCGGCAAATTCACCACCGATGCATATGCCTTGTAATAAACGTAACAACGCTAAGGTTAGACCTGCGTAAATGCCCCACATATCATAAGTTGGCAAGAAACTAATGGCGATGGTGGGTAATGAGATGAATAGAATTGAAATTTTGAGCGTTTGACTACGCCCCAGCCTATCACCTAAATGCCCAAAAATGATTGAACCTAGAGGGCGAATAAAAAACCCGAGTGCAAAAATTAAAAAAGTGGAGAGCATTGCGTTCAGGTGATTTTGATCAGGAAAAAAATGATGTGCAATCACTGGTGCAAGAAAAATATATAGCGAAAAATCATACCACTCGATAATATTACCCGTGACAACTGCAAAGATGCTTGATTTTTTCATCGCAACCCCTTTAAGGCATGAATTTTGGCAGGCGCTTCATCAGGCTGTCAAGGGGGGGTAAGCTCATCCCCTATGCGTAAGTCCTATCAGTAATCGGTTGATGGGCTTCCTTGTAGCGAGACAACAATGATGGTAATATGACTTTCTGTATTGAGGGTCCATAACATGAAAGCTTTTCTAAGTTTAATCAGTCTTTCAACGGTAGGTCTTTTAGTTGTTTGGGGCGCTTATGAGGCCGTTAACGCAGCTGAAGATGGGGAGCTTGATCCTTATCTGTTGAATGATCCTCTAGTATTGACATTATTGGCCACGTTTGTCGCCGCTCTAACAATATCAGCGTACGCGCATGGAACGGCCACGGGGCCGATAGCAACGACAACAAAGGTTTGTGGAGTGACCATGCCTTCTGCCGAAACGTGCGAGAAGTTTTTTATGGTTGTTTCTTGGGCGGCGCTCATTTCTGTTTTAAGCTACTCCTTGGCTGCGGTGCTTGGAGCAGACCTTGGCCCTGCTGATTATGAGGGGCTACAAAGCGAGAAGGAAAAGAGCACATACGGTGTTTTATTTGGATTTGGAGCCGGTATGGCATTGCTGCAGACTATGGATGTGGCTAAAGGTGCGATACAAGCAGTTGAGGGTCTAAGAGAGTTTCGGCCTGCCTATTCCCCCGTACCATAGTAGAACACGATTATCTTTATGCGCTCACTACGCTGACCGCGAGGCGAGTTTTGCATAATTCCTATTTAATAATTGCCAATTCTCTCGCCATATTTTAAAATTATCTAACCTATTGGAAAATGTGACTTTTTCAAAAAGCTTAATATATTAATGAAGCAGTACTGACCAATTGCACTTGCACATTTCGTCGTGTATAATACCAGAATGGCAAAACATTTTAATTTATATATCAATAAGTTAGCAAATCCCTGACAGGGAGGTTAGAGATGTTTAAATCCCTCATGCGCGGCCTGCTATTAGTTTTTTTTATGGGCCTATTTGTGGTGCCCGCCTCCGGGCCGGCGTTAGCCGTAGACCCCCACAAAGTGCTCGTACAACAATTAACAGGTCAGACAAAATACCTTGATCATAAAGTGATGGATAAAGCACTCACTGCTTTTCATAATGCCCAGGCGGTAGGCGTTTCTAGCAGCCCCATTTTCACCGTTATCGATTATAGCAAACCCTCATATCAGCCCAGGTTGTGGGTGTTTGATTTAAAACGCAAAAAGCTGCTTTATGAAGAGCTTGTTTCCCATGGGCGAGGCAGCGGGGAAACCTATGCGCGGAAGTTTTCCAATGTTCCTGAGAGTTGGCAATCAAGTTTGGGGTTGTTTATTACTGAAGAACCTTATTATGGTCAAAACGGTTATTCTTTACGTTTGAACGGGTTAGAAGAGAATGTGAACCATTTGGCTAAAGAGCGAGCGATTGTGATTCATGGGGACCATTATGTTACCCCAGAATATATTCGCAGTTTCGGGCGGCTGGGGTTAAGCCATGGGTGCCCGGTGGTAGACCCTAAGATCAATCGAAAATTGATCAACACTATTAAAGAGGGTAGTTTGGTTTTCGTTTATTATCCTGAGAAGAAGTGGTTGAGGCAATCGGCATTTCTTCAGAAGTAATCGTGCTGCAGGGGTGCATAATAGGCGCCCCTACAATAAATTTCATTTATTTCAGAAAACACTTGAGCTTTAATGTCTTGTTATGTATACTGGCTCCACGATTGCGGGGTGGAGCAGTCTGGCAGCTCGTCGGGCTCATAACCCGAAGGTCGTAGGTTCAAATCCTGCCCCCGCTACCAAATTAAAAACGAGTATTAAATTGGGCCGCATGGCCCTTTTTTATTCGGCCTGGTGAGGTTGTATGCAACGCTCTGAAGTTGAAGGCTTATTGAAGCCGATTGTACAAGGCATGGCTCTTGAGTGGGTCGGTGTGCAGTGGGGTCAGCATGGGAAAACCCAGAGCTTGTGTGTGTTCCTGGATAAAGAAGGGGGCATTACACTAGATGATTTGGCGAAAGTATCACGACAAATTCAGTCTGAACTTGCTGTGGCAGGTGTGGATATGAGCACTTGCCATCTTGAAGTTTCTTCGCCGGGCTTGGATCGTCCCTTGTTTGTGAAAGAAGACTTTGAGCGATACATTGGCCAGCGTGTTAAAATTGAGCTGCGAATGCCAGTGGATGGTCGCCGCCGTGGGACGGGGGTGATCAAATCAGTCGTGGCTGATGTGATTACACTGGAAGTAGATGGGCAAGATTTTGCATTTGAATACAAGCAAGTATCGAAGGCAAAATTAGCACCCGTATTGTTCGATCGATAGTAATGTAAAAATGAGGCTTTGCGATGGAAAAAGACATTTTACTCGTAGCAGATGCAGTGTCTAATGAACTTGACGTAGACAAAGAGATTATTTTTGAGGCCATCGAGGCCGCATTAGCCATGGCTACGCGTAAGCGTTGTGATGCAGATGCAGACATTGTGGTATCTATAGATCGTCGCACGGGGAAAATTAATACTGTTCGTCGTTGGGCTGTTGTATCGGATGAACGTGCTGCAGGTGATTTAGAAGAAGTAAATGAAATTGAGGGTGATGAAGGTTTCAGCGCTGATCGCGAAATTGCACTGACAGAAGCAAAAGAGAAAAAATCAGATGCAAAATTAGGTGACTTCGTTGAAATGTCTATTGAGTCTGTAGAATTTGGACGTATCGCAGCACAAACTGCGAAACAAGTAATTATTCAAAAAATGCGCGAAGCGGAACGTGCGAAAGTAGCTGCTGCATTTCATAATCGTCTAGGTCAACTTGTCACGGGTGTAGTGAAAAAAGCAAATCGTGATTTCATTATTGTTGATTTGGGCAGCAATGTTGAAGGCATTATTCACCGTGAAGAAATGATTTCTCGCGAAACATTCCGCATGAATGATCGTTTACGTGCTTATTTGGTAGGTGTAAACCCTGAACCACGTGGGCCGCAACTGATTTTGAGTCGTGCACGTCCTGAAGTGGTGCGCGAACTTTTCAAAATAGAAGTGCCTGAAATTGGTGAAGAATTAATTGAAATTAAAAGCGTAGCACGTGACCCTGGTTCTCGTTCTAAAATTGCTGTTAAAACTAATGATGGTCGTATTGACCCCGTCGGTGCATGTGTGGGCATGAGAGGCTCACGTGTACAAGCTGTTTCGGGCGAATTGGGCGGTGAGCGTATTGATATTGTTGTGTTTGATGCTGACCCTGTACAGTTTGTGATCAATGCCATGGCGCCTGCGGAAGTGGTATCGATTGTGGTGGATGAAGAATTGCACGCAATGGATGTTGCAGTAAAAGAAGAGCAGTATGCACAAGCTATTGGGCGTAACGGGCAAAATGTTCGTTTAGCGTCAGAGTTGACGGGTTGGCGCATCAATGTGATGACTGAGTCTCAAGCACAAGATAAAACGCAATCAGAAGTCACTTCACTCATCCAGAGCTTTATTCAAAAATTGGATGTGGACGAAACACTTGCACAAGCTTTAGTGGAAGAGGGTTTTTCATCCATTGAAGAAATTGCGTATGTGCCTCGTCAAGAAATGTTAGACATTGAAGGGTTTGACGAAGATTTAGTAGAGCTTTTGCGTAACCGCGCAAAAGATGTATTGCTTACAGAAGCCATTGCGAATGAGGCTAAAGCCCCTGCAGCAGATGATCTAAGCAGTGTTGAAGGAATGACGCCTGCGCTCACTGAAATATTGACGAAGCATGGCGTACATTCTCAAGAAGATTTAGCGGAGTTATCAGTAGGGGATTTGTTGGAAATTGATCCTAACCTTGATGAAGCTACCGCAGGGCGTTTGATCATGGCTGCGCGCAAGCCATGGTTTGAGTAACGGCAAGCGCGTGTTTTAAGGAGAGACGATGGCTGAGACCATAGACCAACTGGCTAAAAAGCTCGGTAGACCGGTAAATGAGCTAAAAAAGTTGCTCCAGGAGGCGTTGGGGAAAGACACTGCGATTGATACTGCAGTGCCTTTGACATCGGAACATCGTCAAAAGTTATTAGATTATCTTGGCAGTAAGAGCCCACAAGCTGCAGCTCCCGGGCGTATTACGCTGAAGCGGCGAGAAGTTGTGAGTTTGAAAACAGAAGGACAGGCGGGGAACCGTTCTGTTAAAGTGGATTATCGCCGGAAAAAAACATACGTTCAAGCGGCAGCCTTAAAAACAAGCGAAGTTCCTGATGTGGAAGAAGAAATAGAAGCACCGCTTGAAGTGCCTGTTGTGCCTGAAGTACCTGTTGAAACAGTTTCCTCCTCTGTCGCGGCGGTGGTAGTAGAACCACTGAGCGTTCCAGAAGTTGTATTTGATCCTCATAAAACTGTGACGCCAGCAGCTGCACCTGTTCCTGCTAAAAAGAAACCAAAACAACCTGAATCTCGTTCGCCTACGAGCACGGAAAGAGACGATCGCAATAAAAAAGGAAGTGGAAAAGCTTCGCGCCGTGGAGATACGAGCGCTGTTTCACGCGGTGGGCGTATTGATTTTAGTTTGGATGAAGAGGGAGATGAGTTTGGCTCAGGACCTCGTCGTCGCCGTCGCAAAAAACCGCGTCTTCAATCAGAACAACAGCATGGATTTGTTGTGCCAACAGCACCTATCGTGCGAGAAGTGAATATCCCTCAAACGATTGCGGTAGGTGAATTAGCGCAACGCATGGCCGTCAAAGCCTCTGAAGTGATCAAATGCATGATGAAATTGGGGGTGATCGCAACGATCAACCAAGTATTAGATCAAGAAATTGCAGCGATTGTAGTTGAAGAAATGAGGCATAAGCCCATCTTGATTCAAGAAAATGCATTAGAAAGTGCCTTGACCGACAGTTTATTAGCTCGTTCACAAGGTGAAGCAACGCCTCGTGCGCCGGTTGTAACTATTATGGGCCATGTTGACCATGGTAAAACTTCATTATTAGATTATATTCGTCGTACGCGCGTGACTGCTGGCGAAGCAGGCGGTATTACGCAGCATATTGGTGCTTACCAAGTGCACACGGAGAAAGGTGAAATCACTTTTCTTGATACACCAGGCCACGCAGCGTTTACTTCTATGCGCGCACGCGGTGCATTGTGTACAGACGTTGTAGTGTTGGTGGTGGCGGTTGATGATGGTGTAATGCCCCAAACAATTGAAGCTATTCAGCATGCAAAAGCAGCAAACGTTCCTTTGATTGTGGCTGTGAACAAAATGGATAAGCCCGGTGCTGATCCTGAAGCCATTAAAACTGCATTAACTGCGTATGATCTGGTTGCAGAAGAGTGGGGCGGAGAGACTATGTTCGTGCCTGTTTCTGCAAAAACAGGACTTGGAATTGATGCGCTGCTAGATTCTATCTTAGTGCAAGCTGAAATATTAGAATTGAAAGCGCCTGTAGATGGGCCAGCAAAAGGTGTTGTGCTGGAATCCAGATTAGACAAAGGGCGTGGTGTTGTTGCGTCTGTGTTAGTGCAGCAAGGCACGTTACATCCGGGAGATGTTATTTTGGTTGGCTTGCAGCATGGGCGTGTGCGTGCAATGCATAATGAAATCGGGCAAGTGTTAGAATCTGCCGGGCCCTCTTCGCCTGTTGAAATTTTAGGGTTATCGGGTGTTCCTAATGCAGGCGATGACATGTTAGCAGTTGATGACGAGCGTAAAGCACGTGAAGTGGCATTGTATCGCCAAGCAAAACATCGTGAATTAAAATTTGCAAAACAACATAAACAAAAAATGGAAGGATTGCTCACACAAATGGGCAAAGATGATGTTCGTACATTGAACGTTGTGTTGAAGGCGGACGTACAAGGTTCTGCGGAAGCTATCACCGATTCTTTAACAAAGCTATCGAACGCCGAAGTGCGCGTGAAAATTATTGGTAGCGGTGTAGGTGGTATTAATGAATCTGACGTCACATTGGCTTTAGCCTCTAATGCATTATTGATTGGGTTTAATGTGCGCGCGGATGCCAGTGCTAAACGGATTGCTGCTAACGAAGGCGTTGATCTCCACTATTACAGTATTATTTACAATATCATTGATCAAGTAAAAGCGGCATTAACCGGTATGTTATTACCGCAATTTAAAGAAGAAATGTTAGGTTTAGCAGAAGTACGCGATGTATTCCGTTCATCCAAACTTGGTGCTATCGCCGGTTGCATGGTAGTAGACGGTGTGATTAAACGCAACTTGCCGATTCGTGTACTGCGTAATAACGTGGTTGTTTTTGAGGGACAATTGGAATCGTTGCGTCGATTTAAAGAAGATGTGGCGGAAGTGCGTCAAGGAATGGAATGTGGTATTGGTGTAAAAAATTACAACGATATCAAACCTGGGGACCAAATTGAGGTATTTGAAAGAGTACAAGTGGTAAGGACGCTGTAAAAGGCCTGGAGTAGTAGTATATGTCCGCCAATTTTAAAAGAACCGATCGTGTCAATAAACAAATTGCGCGTTTATTATCAGAAATATTATTAAGAACATCCGAAGATGAGCGTTTAAAACAAGTGAACATCACGCAAGTGAAAGTAGCTTCAGATTTGCGCACAGCCAAAGTGTTTTACACCATGATCACGCCTGTCCCGGATATTGAAAAAATATTATCCGGCGCGAAACATTTTTTACGTTCTGAATTGGCACATCGTTTGAAAATGCGAGCCACACCTGAATTGCATTTTTATTATGACGATACAGCTGATCAAATCAGTATGATTGAATCTTTAATTAAAAAAGATCCATAAAGAGATAGGGGCAGACTATGATTTCACGTCAATCCATCACAGGTTTTTTATTGCTTGATAAATCCATCGAGCGTACATCAAATCATGCGTTACAAGATGTAAAGCGTTTGTTTCAAGCAAAAAAAGCAGGACATACAGGAAGTTTAGATCCCTTAGCAACAGGTATGCTCCCTATTTGTTTTGGTGCAGCCACCCGTTTTTCACAATATTTATTAGATGCTGATAAAACATACGAATTCACAGCTGCATTGGGAGAGCAAACAAGCACAGGAGATCGCGAAGGAGAGGTAGTTGAAGTAGCGCCTATTCCAAAGGATTGGGTATCCAGTTTATCTGAAATATTGAATAGTTTTTTAGGTACCACTCAACAAATTCCTTCGATGTATTCAGCAATTAAACATAAAGGGCGGCCTTTATATGAATATGCACGCGCGGGTGTTGAAATAGAGCGTGCGGCGCGTCATATTACGGTGCATGAGATAGCAGTGTTAAGCGTAGAAGAAAATAAATTTCATGCGCGTGTACGTTGTTCAAAAGGAACGTATGTGCGTACTTTGGCAGAGGATATTGCCAAAAAATTAGGTACAGTAGGGCATGTGCATGCGTTGTATCGTACGCAAGTGGGGCCCTTTAAAAAAGATGCGCTTTATACTTTAGATGAATTAAAAGATATTCAATCTAACCAAGGCTCATCGGGTTTATTAAAAACGTTACAGCCTATTTCAAGTGCATTAATGCATTTCGCACCGGTGATGTTATCCACTGTAGCGCTGCATTATTTAATGCAAGGCCAATCCGTGGTGTTGCCAGATGCACCGGAGAGCGGATTTGTAAGATTATTAGATCCCAACAATCAACTCATTGGCATGGGCGAAGTAGTTGATGGGCGAGTGCATCCGAGAACGCTGCTGCGAGGATGACCCTTTAGGGTGATGTTTTTATTGAAAAACGATAAAAAATAGTTGACAATCAATATTTTGTTCGCTATGCTCTCCCCGTCAGTCATTCACCGATGGGGTAAGAATATGGAACGTATCCAACAAGTCAGTCATTATTTTGTGATTGTCCTCAAATTTTTATTAGTATTATTGCCGATGCAGTTAATATTAAAATGGGTTTATGTTAGCTCAGCTAGCATGCAAGCAAGTATAATTGCAACGCAATTTCTCAGTGATGTGTATGTAGGGATCGTATTAACGACAGTGATTTGGTCCCCATTAGCTAAAACGATTGGGATTGCAGCGTATCTCCTAGAGCTTTTTCCTATCATGATCAGTTTGGTTGCATTAGTTAAGTTATTCCAAAATTACGAAAAAGGTGAAATATTCAGCCCAATCAATGCGAAATATTTTCGCTATATTGGAATAATGTTTGTTTTTTACGGTTTGGTGTCGAAAATATTGCACGATAGTTTAATGACCGTTGCAATCACGATCAATAATCCTCCTGGAGAGCGCATGATAAGCTTTGGTTTTGGATCAGCAAATCTGGAAGCCATTTTTACAGGTAGCGTAATCATTCTGATTTCATGGGTGATGCTTCAAGCCAGTGTGTTGCAAGAAGAACATCGCTACACGGTATAAAGGAGAATTGTATGCCAATTATTGTAAATTTGGATGTGATGCTTGCCAAACGTAAAATGAAACTGCAAGAGTTAGCGGATTTAGTGGGGATTACAGCACAAAACCTCTCAATTTTAAAAACGGGAAAAGCGAAGGCCATTCGTTTTTCCACGCTAGAGAGTATTTGCATGCACCTTGGTTGCCAACCGGGTGACGTGCTGGAGTTTGAAGAAGAGTGATGATTCGCTTTTCTAGCTTTATTGTGTTTAACTTCATAGAAGTAATGCCTGATCCGATAGCTTTTTCTCGAGCATAGGCTACACTGAAATTAATTTCCATCTCTAGGACATTATCGTATGAAAAATGTTTCAATTATTTCCATTATCACACTCACAATGATTGCTACAAGCCATGCGAAACCTATTAGCAAGATTGAGAGCATGTCCTGTGGCTATCAGGGGGCAGAAATATCTGCTTCGAAAAAAAAGGATTTTAAACAGTCTCTTACTGCTGCAGCAGATCTATGCAAGGGCGCGGGTAATCAGGATGCGGAGAAAAAATATCGACAACAAGCTAAGAATTGTGGGCAAGGTGGTAAAAGTATAAACGGCAAAATTGAGTCCGGTCATGATTGTTCGGGCGATTATGACGCGTTAAAGCAAAATTGGTGTGGGTATCAAAAAAATCCAGTGCATGCAGCTACAACTTCGCCCAGCGATGAAGATTTATGGCATATGAGGCAAGCATTAGAAATTAGTGAAATACAGTGTGGCGATGGCGCTAACCAAGGCAACATGGAGCCTGGTAGCTGGGATTATTTTTACCCCTCGAATGCTGACGGTAGTGGGCGCACTCCTGTAGTAACTTTTGCTTGCGGCGGACAGGGCTTTGACTGTCGAGATGAAAGATGTGTACTCAGCCAGCCATTCGTTAGCCCATATCCAAAAGTGACAGGGTTTGACGCTAGAAAGTGTACGGCGATGTATAAGGCTATTTCTAAGCCAAATTCGCCTTATTAAGTAAGGCGTGCGTCCCTAAAGCTGCTCAGCCGAGCGCTTTAGGGATTGCCTATAGGGGTCTGTGTGGTTGCAGCTATGCTATTAAAAAATAAATTTTTATATATTAAATCTTGTTGACATTTTAATTTTGATACCATAAAATCATTTCAATAATAATAAGAAGAGAATAAAATGAAATATCATATCAACCAAAACGGTTATACGTTATTACAATGTATCGTCGCGCTATTATGCGCTGGCATTGCTTTTTCATTATTATTAATATTGCACATTAAATCTTTGCATCATCAAAAAAAATTGCAAGCACATGCGTGGACGCTCATTCATGTTTCTGGTGCGCGGCATATTCAACATGCTTATTCTGCATCTGCTGTTTCACAATGGGAAAATAGTTTAGAAAAATTCGTGCCCGCTGCAAAAACAAATATTCATTGGCAATCAACAGAATCAATACATATATGTTGGAACGAAGGAGGGTGTTGGAAATTAGAGTAATCAGAGGGTTTTCGTTGCTAGAATGTGCCATCACCATGGTAATCATGGTCAGCATTTTCATGCTATGTGAAAGCATGTTTATCATACAACAAAAAGCAGGAGATGCTGTGACAAAAGAAATTGAACACGTCGATATTATTCGGCAATTATTATTACGATTAGAGCCATTGGTTGCTCAAGCAGGTTTTTTAGGAATACAATCTGTAGCGAACCACTTTCCTCTTCACATGCATGGGCAAATAATAGGATCGCGCATGCCAGAACAAGCATTATCTATTTATCGCGCAACTGGGAAAGGATGGTCGCCTCCTTTGCCTTCAATGTTGCAAGGAAAGGTAGCGCCTGGAACAGATGTGCTAATCTTAGAAATGGCATTGCCCAAGCGCCCATTGCCTGTATCCGGTTGGTTGGTGATAGCCGACGGGCAAAAAGCAGATATTTTTTGGCAGGAAATCTCCCAACTTCATTCAATACAACAATTATATCCAGCTTATGCAGTGACTAGTATGTGGCATGTCGTGGCATTTTATGTACAGCCAAGTCAAACAGGATTATCACTTATGCAAAAATCTTTATCGCCGTATCAGGATGCTGTGAATATTCTGGAAAAATTAGAAGGGTTTCGCTGTGCAGAAGAAGGAGAACTATTAAAAATAACAGTGAAATATGCTGGCGAAGAAATTGGTCTATGGATGGGAAAACAAAATGCCCCATAATTATCAAGGGAATATTTTATATTCTGTGCTTGGGATACTTATGCTGCTTTCCTTGAGCGCTGCATATATTAGTCATCAACAAGTACAGCTTGTAAGGGCAAATCAATGGCATGATGTTGCGTTGCGCACTGCATGGGCTGCAGATATGGCATTATCACAGGCTGCATTGAAGCCACAAGCGTTTCCGGGGGGCAGCATCCAGTGGGGGCAAATAGATACGTGGCTTGAAAGTGCTTTACCAGTCTGGCGAGTATTTTCTCATGCTTGGCATGACATACATGCGTCAGGTGTTGAAGTCCATGTTATCATGGAAAGCCTGCCTAAACACGGGTTATTTCGCTTCAATGCATTGGCTTACCATCCTTCAGGCACTTTATTTAAAAAGCAGTGGGTGGTGAGTTGTCAGAAAGAGCAGTGCGTGCAGTTATCAGGGCGTGTTATATAATTCAGGGAGATATTGCTGAAGGAGCAACCATAACTGTGCAAAATATGAACGAAACTTCACCCCATTCTTATCGAGATATATTAGCCCAAAAAGGTTTTGTCGCTTTCTTAACGACGCAATTTTTGAGTGCGTTGAATGACAATTTATATCGTTTATTGGTTTCTTTATTATTAGTAGAAACAGCCGTGCATGGGGAAACAATTTCATTGACAGGACTTATTTTCTTGTTGCCGGGTATTTTATTTTCTGGATACGCGGGTTTTTTGGCAGATAAATTCAGTAAACGCAGTGTGATGATAGCGGCAAAAATATTGGAGTTAGGTTGCATGGGTTGGGCAGCCTATATTTTAGGCGGAGAGTCCCATATTTTATGGTTGGGTGTTGTATTTGCCATGGCTACACAAACGACTATTTTTAGCCCTGCCAAATATGGCGTTGTGCCCGAGTTAATGCCGCGTGAGGCATTATCGCGCGCCAATGGTTTAATGGAAATGTCCATGTATGTAGCCATGATCCTGGGCGGAGGAATGGCGGGAATATTATTAGATTTATTTCGTCATCATATGTGGGTTATTTCAAGCCTGTTGATCCTGATTTCATTGCTAGGTGTTGGGACGAGTTTATTTATTCCAAAAGTGGTGGCGAAGGCAAAACGGCGCAGATTTCATGTGAGCCCTTTTGCAGAAGTGCTTGCTGGTGTATCTATCTTAAAAGGGCACCGATTTTTAAGTTTAGTGGTGGCAGGAATTTGTTTTTTTTGGTGTTTGGCCATGGTATTTCAAACGAATTTATTAATGTATGCTGAGAAAGTTTTGCATACAACACACGCGGGCACAGGCGCATTGATGGTGATGACCGCAGTAGGTATCAGTGTGGGGAGTTTATTATCGGGGTACATTTCAGGGAAGCGCATCGAGTATGGTTTAATCCCGATGGGATTATTGGGTACGGCGGTAGGCGTTACCTGTGTGGGGTTGTATGAGCCTGGTATTTTAGGAACTTATATTTTATTAGGATTATCGAGTGTTTTTACAGGGTTTTATATTGTTCCATTGAAGGCTTTATTGCAAGATTTGCCACAGCCACGCCAAAAAGGGCGGTTGATTGCGACAAATAATTTCTTTTCCGATGCTGCGATGGCGTTAGGATTGATTATCACATTAGGTTTGCAGCGTATTTTATTGTTTACACCTTCTGAAATATTTTTATTTTGGGGTATTATTGCGTTAGCTGCAACGGCGTTTTCAATGTACTTGTTGCCAGCATTTTTTATTCGTTTTGCGTTATTTGTAATCATGAATACTATTTATCGTGTTCGTGTTTATAATCCAGAGAATGTGCCGGCATCGGGGCCTGCGTTGCTGGTATGCAATCATGTATCGTTTATTGATGCTTTGATTTTAACGGTAGTTGTGCCACGCTTCATTCGTTATTTAGTGTACCGTGGTTATTATGAAATAAAAGCCTTCCACTGGATTATGCGGATTGCACATGCTATTCCTGTTCAAAGTGGCCAAAATGTTGATGAAGCATTGATGGCAGCGCGTGAAGCAGTATTGTCCGGACATGTAGTGTGTATTTTTGCAGAAGGTAGGATAACGCGTACGGGGAATTTATTACCTTTTAAGCGTGGATTTGAACGTATTATGGAAGGATTAGATGCACCGATTATTCCAGTGCATTTAGATAAACTATGGGATAGTGTTTTTTCTTTTTCAAAAGGTAGATTTTTTTGGAAATTACCCCGGCGGATTCCGATAGAAATAGGTGTTTCTTTTGGTAGCCCTATGCCATCTAACAGTCAAGCTTGGGAAGTGCGACAAGCAGTGCAAGAATTAAGTGCATTAGCGCAGTCGCGATCGCAATCTCGTTATGATATTTTACCCATTCGTTTGTTACAAGCTACACGTTGGCGTGCGTGGCAGTTGGGTGTGGGAGATAATACAGGGACGACATTGAGCTATGGTATGTTATTATCAAAAAGCGTACACATGGCGAAAAGATTACAACAACAATATTCAGATGTTGATCGCATAGGTGTATGGATGTCTCCCAGTGTGGATGCAACCATTTTAAATTTAGCTATTATGTTTTCAGGGAAAATGATTGTTAATTTGCCATTGTCACAAGATCCCGAAAAACTTGAAAAATACATGAGACAAGCGCAATTAAAACACGTGTTTACTACAGCAGATCGCATTACATTATTGAGTGGAAAAGAGCCTTCAGGGTTAGAAGATTTTAAGGCATGGGCAGCAACTATTCCTGTTATTTACCCTTTTTATATTCATTTACTCTTGTTGTTACCTGCTGGTTGGTTTTTGCGTTTATTGCATTTGCCTATCAAATATCCACGAGATCCCGCAGTGGTTATTTGGAGCCATGAAGAAGAAAAAAGGCCGATTGCATTATCGCATCAAGGAGTGATTGCGCCTGTGTTAAGCTTTAGCCAAGTATTTGATGAAGTAAGTAGCCGGGATCGTGTGATGGGTGTTGTACCGTTTTACACAAGCATGGGATCATTGGGATCTTTTTGGTTTCCATTATTATCAGGGATGGGTGTGTTTTATTATGGTGATCCTGCGCGTAATCCTAAAGATATTGGAGCGTATGTAAGAAAGACGCATGCGACAGTATTGTTTGACACTGCAAAAACTTATCGTGCTTATTACGATAATGTTAAGCCAGAAGATTTCAGCTACATTCGTTTTGCTATTTCTTATGGTGAGCCCATGGAACCAGAATTTCTACAAAAATTACAAGATTGTTTCGGGTTGTTGCTATTAGAAGGATATGGTATCCCAGAATTAGGGCCAATCTCAATGAATACGCCGAATGTGCGTTCCCCAGGGCATTTACAGCGTGGCTCAAAATTAGGGTCATTGGGCCAACCCTTACCTTATGTATCTGTACGGATTATTGCGCGTGAAACAGGAAAAGAGCTGCCAAACGGACAGAAAGGCGAATTGTGGGTAAAAACACCCTTCAGAATGTTAGGATATTTAGATAATCAAAATATGTCTCCTTTAGAAGATACCACAGGTTGGATATCAACAGGTGTTTCTGCTATGATCGACGACGAAGGTTTTTTGTTTTTCGAGAATTAAAGGAGCTAGGATGCATTCTTTAAAAAATAAAACGATTCTTATCACAGGCGCAAGCCGTGGTATTGGCCGCGCTATCGCTTTGCGAGCGGCTAAAGATGGCGCTAATATTGTGATAGCTGCAAAAAGTGATGAACCACATCCGAAATTACCGGGAACAATTTATTCTGTTGCAGAAGAAGTAGAGTCCGCAGGGGGCCGCGCGCTGGCTTGTAAATTAGATGTGCGTGATGACGCCAATATTGCCGAAGTGATAAAGCAAGTAGCAGCAACGTTTGGTGGCCTGGATATTTTAATTAATAACGCCAGCGCTATTTCCATGACGAACACGCCAAACACGCCTATGAAGCGTTTTGATTTAATGTTTAATGTGAACGTGCGAGGTACCTATGCTTGCTCCCAAGCTTGCTTGCCTTTACTTCAACAGTCATCAAATGCTCATATTTTAAATTTATCGCCCCCATTAGCCATGGAGGCGCATTGGTTTAAAGATCACGTGGCATACACCATGTCAAAGTATGGAATGAGCATGTGCACGCTGGGAATGTCGGAAGAATTCAAGCCGTTTGGGATAGCAGTCAATTCTTTATGGCCCAGAACAACGATTGCCACTGCAGCGATTGAAGTGAATTTTCCCAAGGAAATTCTAGAGGCTAGCCGCAAGCCTGAGATTGTGGCGGATGCCGCTCACGCGATTTTAACCCGAGACGCGAGAAGTTTCACAGGCCATTTTTGCGTAGATGAAGTCATATTACGCGAAGAGGGGGTTCAAGACTTTGATCATTATGCCGTTAATCAAGGAACTAGGTTATTTCCAGATCTTTTTTTGACGGAGTAAGCGCATGTTGTGTAGCAAACGAATCCTGATGACAGGCGGGCGAGGGCCTGCAACCCTGGAGTTAGCTAGGCAACTAGACCTTCTTGGCCACGAAGTTTATGTCGCCGAAGCTCAGCGTTTCCATTTTTGTACTTTTTCGAAAGCGGTGAAGAAGGCCTTTGTTATTCCTTGTCCTTTGAATGATGAAAAAGGTTTTGTTGATGCGTTAATCAAGTTGTTAAAAACACATCATATTGATTATTTGATTCCCACTTACGATGAAGTTTATTTCATTGCAAAATACAAAGAAGTATTCTCAGAATATGCAGAAGTTTTTTGCGATGATATTGCTATTATTGATACGTTAAACAATAAACAAAAATTTATTACGTGGATGGATACATTAGGATTAAATGTTCCAGAGACAAAAATGATTTCTCTTCAGTCGGAATATTTAGCATGCATTGAAAAAAATGAAATACCTTACCCTCATATTTTAAAGCCTAGCTATACAGGTGGGGGCATTGATGTATTAAAAATCAATAACGCTCAAGAAGCAAAATTATTATCTCAAAAAGCCATTTTTCCTTCACTTGTTCAAGAATTTATTATAGGGGAAGGTTTTTGCACATTTGGTATTGCGCACGCTGGGAAACTAAGCTGCCATGCAGCCTATCGCCCACTGTATATTTATCGTGAAAATGGTGCGGCAGTCTGTTTTCAAGCCGTTAATGATTCTGCTATTTTAGATTTTGTTTCTACGATTGTAGAAGCGGCACAATTTACTGGCATGGTAGGTTTTGATTTAATTCGCAAGCAGGACGGTACATTGTGGGCGATTGAGTGTAATCCCCGTGTCACTAACGGTGCACATTTAATTGAAGCTCAAGATAAAATAGATTCGCATTTTTTTGAATTACAATCGTTGCATTTGATATGCCCTGAAAAACCCCGACAAATCACGCAGGCTGCGATGGTTCAAATATTAGGTAGTACTGTGAAAAAAAAATATAGAACATGGTTTTATTATTTTAGAAATAGTAAAGAAGCTATTTTTAATTGGGATGATCCTATCCCAGCTTTAATGATGCCACTGATGGGCTTAAATTTTTTATGGCAATATTGGTTTTACAAAAAGAAACCGGAACAAACTATTTTTTATAATGCCCCTTGGAATATTGAAAACGATCCTAAAGTAATTGCTCTAAGCCGTAGATCATTTCATGGAGTGTCATCACTTTTCTGCAAGCCATTAAAACGCCGGGCATGAAAGCTTCGCGATGTGTACTGCTGTGATGAATCGTTAATGTTTCTTGATTTCCCCCAAAAATAACTGTTTGTGATGCCACATAACCAGGAAGTCTAACCGAATGGATTGGCACATCTGCTTCTGATATCCCCCGTGCTGCATTTATATTTTCAACCATGATACGAGGTTGTTTTCTAGACGTTCCAATCAACTGAGCTGTTTTAAGTGCTGTTCCTGAAGGCGCATCTTTTTTTGCTGTGTGGTGATATTCAATAATTTCTGCATCAGGGAAATAGGATGAAGCCATTTGTGCCATTTTCATCATGAGCAATGCACCTAATGAGAAATTAGGGGCAATAATACCACCTAATTTTTTTTCACTGCACATTTTTTGTAATATTTCAATTTGTGCAAGGCTTAAACCAGTTGTTCCAATCACGGGGCGCACATTGCATTCAATAATGGTTTTTGTATTTTTAAACACACTATCAGGTGTCGTGAAATCAACGACAACATCCGGCTTCATGGATTTTATTTTTTCCAAAAGATTGTCTGAATGTGTAAGAGCAGCAATCAGCGTTAAATCAGGCGCTTGTTGCACCGCTTTGACTGTTTCTTGCCCCATGCGCCCATGTGCGCCATTCACAATGATATTAATTAAAGCTCCACCCATTCGCCTGTTCTCCCTTTGCTTTCTGGCCCTATCCAATATACATAATCTTTCATCAACATGTCTGGTGTTTTCAATTGAGACACATCTTCAAATGGAAATGCATGTTTACGTAAATGTGTTGCAACAGGGCCAGGATTAATCGCATTGACTCGTATTTTCGTATTGGTTTCCAATTCCTCTGCCCACATTTTCATCATGGTTGCCATGCCGGCTTTAGCGACTGCATATGCCCCCCAATAAGCACGAGGGGTTTTTGCAACGCCATCCACTGTAAATAGAATAGAAGCATCGGGTGAAGATTTCAACAGGGGCAACAACGCTTGTGTTAATAAAAAGGGCGCATTCAAATTAATTTGCAACACATCAAACCATTGTTGCAAGGGATAATGCGACAGCGGCGTGAGAGATCCTAACCACCCTGCATTATGTAAGATACCATCTAATCTACCCAATTCTTTTTCAATCATAACGCATACTTGTGCATAATCTTCTAGACGTGCGCCTTTTAAATCAAGCGGTAAGATAGCAGGCGTAGGGGCTTTCATGGCTTCAATATCATCAAATACGTGTTCTAATTTTTGTGGCGTACGCCCTAATAAAATAACAGTGGCACCTTGTTGTGCGAACGTTTTTGCAGCAACACAGCCGATGCCGTCACCGGCGCCTGTAACGAGGATAACGCGACCTTTTAATGTTTGTGTACTCATTTAACACCTTTTAAACGGTAAAAAATAGTCAGTAGTAACGTATGTATCGGATTTAATGTGATAGATGCGTACGGGTTCATGGAAAGCGAACTTTGAAGTTGTTTTAATAATATTTCATAAAGTGTTGTGGTCAAATTAAAAAATGGATCACTAAGCGGTTTTTCTTTTATTGTGTTTTGAATGTAATCTTCTAATAAAAAATCTTTGATGGGAAACAAATAAGATTGCTCGGGTTTTCTATTTCTTTCTTGTAGTAAAATAACGCGCTCAATAAAAATGCCTGTTTGTTTAATGTTATTTTTTTCTGTTTCTGTGAGTGGAGATTGCTTTAACCATTCAGCGCATAATAATAATAAACTACCACGTTTCCGTTGGCAGTAACGGTTTAAGTCTGCATCATCAATAGATTGCAAGTGATCAATACTGGTTTCAATAGCAATGTATAAATCTTTAAACGGAGAAAGATCAAGTGAATACTTTTGCAACAAATGTTTTAAAGCTTGCACTTGTGGATGTTGAGGAGCGTGATTGACGGCGGCAATATCTTTTTGAAAAAATGCGAGTTTTTGCCGGGCTACAGAAGGTTCGGTAACAGTATGCGGGATGTGAGTGAGGGTTTCAAAGAGAGTAAATAAGACGCTTAAGCCCTCAAAGGAGTGCAGAGGTAGGTGCCGCCAGGCATAATATTCAAGGCGAGGGCGGGTAAGGGAACTGGACATGGGAAGTACTCATTAAGTTTGGGATAGTGTATACAATTTAGGCATTTTATGGAAGAGGGGGTTGGTTTTTGGGTTTTCTTACACTAAAATAAGGGTGTTTAAGATTTGTAAGGAATCCGAATATGAGTGGATCCGTCATCGCTACCGAACTAAAGCTGGGATTTCGAGATTTGCTAGGTTCTATGAAAGAGGATTTTGAATGAGTTACGTTGAAAGCACCTTATTACCCGGTGAAAAAGTAGTGATCAAAGCAAACGTTCATTGGATAGTGTTTGCATACCCTGCCATGATGGGCATACTGGCCTTATTTTGTTATGTGAATTTAAATCAATTGTTATTGGCCGCCATGATTGCATTATTTGGGTTGGGTGGATTAGGTACGGCTTTAATCAGATTTTTTTTCACAGAGCTAGCAGTCACAGATAAGCGCGTGATTGTTAAACTAGGTTTTATTAAACGAGATACGTATGAATTGAATGTTAATCGTGTGACAAGTTTGAATGTCGATCAATCTGTTTTGGGGCGTATTTTAGATTATGGTGATATCACTGTGATTGGGATGGGCGGTTCTTTAACGCCTATTCGGGCGATTGTGAATCCCTTGCATTTTCGCCGTGTCATGCTGAGCCAAGTGGAAGGGACGAAATTAGAATAAAAGAATTAATCTAAACTTTTTACTACATCTTGATAATTTAATAATTCGACATCCTTTACTGATTGCCTTCGTCGTCGACGTATATCAAATTGTGCTAAAAATCGCTAAAGAGTTAATGGCCAGCTACAAGCAGATAATTCACATTGATACGTGTAGTCAAGTAAAAGGCTTCTGTGAGAGGGTTATATCCCATGCCTTGGATGTTATAGCTTTTCAAGCCTACCTTGCGAAGGCAGCTATCTAATTCGCTTGGCTTAATAAAATGGCGATAACTATGGGTGCCTTTCGGCAATAATTTTAACACGTACTCTGCTCCCACAATGGCTTGCAAAAAAGCCATTGGGTGACGGTTTAAAGTAGAGAAAAAGGCCTTGCCACCCGGCTTCAGCAATTTTTGGATGGCTTCAATAACAGAGTGAGGCTCCGGTACATGCTCTAACATTTCCAAACAGGTGATAACATCATAAGATTGCGGATGAGCTGCCGCATGTGCCTCTACACTTTCTAATTGGTAATGGATGCTCAGCCCTTGAGCATGAGCGTGATCGCGAGCTACCGTCAATACTTGATCGGCTAATTCTAAGGCTGTTACTTGTGCGCCTACTTTACTCATTGCTTCGCTTAAAATACCCCCACCACACCCTACATCTAGTACTTTTTGTCCTGCCAGAGAAATATGCTGTTGAATATAAGCCAGCCGAAGGGGATTCATCAGATGAAGAGGTTTGCAAGGGCCATAGGGATCCCACCATTCATTGGCAACCTGATTAAACTGGTTTAATTCTTGCGGATTACTGTTTGTCATGGGCGGCCTTATTTTTAATAAACCGTAGTATATTCTAATTCAGCTTATATGTGAAGTTAAGCTTCAATAGGAATAAAGGGAGCCATATCTTTGGGAATTAATTGAATGCCTTGGGCTTGGCATCGCTCTAAAATAGCTATTTCTTCGAAATGGCTGGTGACCAAAATAGAAATTTTTTGTAAATTTAATGTTTGAATTAAATCAAGCCCTGTTTCAGGAAATCCCAGCAGCTCATGATCAATTAAAAATAAAATATTTTTCTGAGGAGATTGATTTTTTATCACCCAATTTTTTAATTGAGTGGGTGTTGATAATGAAACTAACGCTGATTTTTTGATAAATGAGCGTAAGCGCCCACGCCATATTTGATGAATAGAAGTATCATCATCCAGTATAACGATTGTTTGTAGATGTGTTAAAAAAAGTTTTTGTACAAACCAACGAGGCGAATCAGTTAACGGAAGCTCTACAGTAACAGTAGTGCCCTGTTTTTTTGTGGAAATTATTTTAAGATTGCCACCCCATAAGTGTACAGTGGTTTTTGCATGATAAAGACCTAGGCCTGATCCATTTTTTTTATGATAAGAAAATCCTCGTTCCCCTAATTTTTCTAATATATGCGCAGGAATGCCAATGCCGTTGTCGGTTATCGAAATAATAGCAACATTTTCATTTTTTTCTAATGTAATTGAAATTTTTCCTGTGGGCTGTAGAGATTCTACGGCATTATTAACCAAGTTAGATAGCATTCGCTTAAACTCTACTAAATCTATTTTTGAAAAAATTCCGTAAGATAACAGGCCTAAATTTGCTTCAATTTCAATGCCAATTTGAGAGCGAAACTGCATTCTTTTTTCCGTAATTAAATTTTCTATGACACTGGACAATAAAAGCGTATGCAACTGCTTTTTTTCAATAGAAGGATAATTTTTGTTGTTCATAAGAGCTGGTTCAGATAGGTTATTGGCAATGTCACGAATTCTGCTGATGCTGCTGCGCATTAGTAAACGTATTTCTTCTGGAAGAGTTTGTGTGATCTCGAGTGTCATGCTCAGTGCTGCTAAAGGTGAACGAATATCATGACTGACTTGAGAAGCTATAGAAGCGATGGCTGCGTTCTTGTTGGTTTCCAGAGCCATTCTTATAAGATGATTTGTTTGTTTGACGAGGGAATTATATGAGTCCAATATTCTTGAAATTTCAAAAATAGGGTTTTTAATGCTCACTTGCTCAAGATTAAGCTGAATATCACCCTCAGAGGATAAAATTTCATTAGCTTTAAACATATTTCCCAACGTGTTTTGGAGATCATTAGCCAACCAGATAGAAAATTCATTAGCAATTGTCCAAAATAGAAATAAAAGTAAGAGAAGGCTGGAAACATCAATGGCTGTTTCCAAAAAAGGTGTTTTAAATAATAAAATTCCTATTAATAAACAAATATTGACGCTAAAAATAGCTAAAGGTAATAAGCTCCGAATGCTAAAAAATGAAGCTAGTGAAAGATTACGGGTGATGAAAAGTTCTTGGTCTTGCTTATTACATAAATGAGCAGACCAAATAAAACCTATAATAGTTGCACACCAAGCAGATTCCGCCCATGAAAAGGTGTTGGCATCCAAAAAAGAATCATGATACGAAATGGCAAAATTAGACATGAGTAATAATAAAATTGAGTTTAAAAACCAAAATGTTGTTCGATCGGTTATTCTGATTGAAAATGATAAGATAAGCGAGAAAATAATAGAAGAAATAATAAAGTAAACGGTTTCATTTATTTTATATGCTGCAGAGGTTTGGGTTAAATAATAAGGTGACAATAAAAATTGATAAACCAGTGTCATTTTTATGATTAATATCATCAGAAAAGGGATGATCCATACCACTATTTTTCTATTGCCTATATTCAATTTTTTAATTAAAAATAACATTAAAAAAATGGAGAACACACTAAAAAGAATATCCGCGATAAAATCATAATCTTTGTTAATGAATTTCAACACCTGGAGATTGTATATGCTGTCAGCTAAAAATAAGCATAACATGGATAAAAAAATGAGTATGTTGCTTTGATTGAAATTTTTAGATTTTTTTATCAAGGATAATGTTAACTGGCCTAGCAGGGTTAATTCCGCAATAAACTCTATGCATGCTAATGTTGTATTTTTGTCATTTGGAAATAAGATAATTAAGCCAGGGGCAGTGAGCAGGCTGATATAAAATAAAAAACTATATACTGTAAAAAATGATTTCATTTTAATATAAAATCCTAACTTAATTTAATTAATGATTGCATAATCTATTATTGAGGTTATATAATACGCTGATTAATGATTTTATAAAGAGGTTATTGTGAAGCATTTGCCATTTTTTTATTATCCAACAACGTGGTTATGCCTTGATGATGATTTTCTAATGACAGCGAGTCTTTCTAGCGCATTGAGTCAATTTAATTATATTAAGAGCTTTCACTCGCCCAATGCGTGTATAAATTTTTTAGGAAACTATAAATCTTTTTTAGCAGATCAATCTTTTTTGCATGCAAATACAAAAGATGAAAATTATGGAACGTTAGAATATGCCAGCGTAGATTTTAATGTTACAGATATTGTAAAACTTGCTGATTTACCGGAGAGACACGGTGAGATAACAAGCATTGTGATGGACTATAGAATGCCAGAAATGAATGGCTTCTCTTTTTCTGAAAAATGTACTCATATTTCTATTCCTAGAATATTGTTAACGGGAGAGGCTAAGTCAAACGAAACGATTGATGGGTTCAATGATAACCTCATTCATTATTTTATTGAAAAAGGGGATGAATATCTTTTTGAAAAACTGTCAGGCCATTTGAAGAAATTTACTTACCAGTATTTTCAGAAAAAAACATTCCCTTTGCTGCATCATCTTGAAGCAGATAAGCCTATCCCATTATCCGATCCAACTTTTGTTGATTTTTTTGATAAATATTGCCAAGAATATGGAATAAAAGAATATTACTTGATTGATAAACAAGGCAGTTTTTTGTGTATTGATTCCAAGGGAAAAAGATTTTGTTTTGTAGTGCAAACTGAAAACAGTATTGATGAGTGGTTGGATTTGTATGAAAGAGAATCAAACGGCGTTACAGAGCAGCTAATACCCATCAAAGAGCGAGAAAAAATTCCATTTTTTGGTATTGGACTGGAAAGCTGGAGGGTTCCATTTGATCAATGGCCTCAGCATTATTATACGGCTAACCTTTTAGAAGGTCGGGAGCGATACTTCTGGGCGCATGTTGATCATTGAAAACCGCGTTAAAGAAAACATCTCGGTAATTTTTACAAAACAAAATCTTCGCCAAGATATACTTTCCGCACCTGCGGGTTGGCTAATACTTCTTGCGGCGTGCCTTGAGCAATCAATTGCCCACGACCCATAATATAAGCAGAGCCACAAATGTCTAATGTTTCACGTACATTGTGGTCAGTAATGAGCACACCGATGTCGCGTTTTACTAAATGACGAATAATTTCTTTGATATCTACAATGGAAATAGGATCTACCCCTGCAAACGGTTCATCTAATAAAATAAACTTTGGATTTGCAGCAAGAGAGCGGGCAATTTCGACACGACGACGTTCACCACCTGATAAACTTTGCCCTAAATTGTCTGCAATATGTTCAATATGAAATTCTGCTAATAATTGCGCTGCGATTGCTTTACGCTCTGCTTTCTTTAATTCAGAACGCAATTCTAAAATGGCCATAATATTATCGTACACTGATAATTTTCTAAATACGGAAGGTTCTTGTGGTAAATATCCTAACCCCATTTTAGCGCGTGTATGCATGGGTAAATGTGTGAGGTTAATATCATCTAAAAATATTTCACCATTGTCACAAGGAATAAGACCGACAATCATATAAAAGCAACTGGTTTTTCCGGCACCGTTGGGGCCTAATAACCCAACAATTTCTCCACTTTTCACGGTGATTGAAACACCTTGTACAATGGTTGTTTGTTTGTAAGACTTGTGTAAGTTGATGGCTTTTAAAATAGGCATGTATTACTCGCGAGGTTTCAAAGTGATTGTTGTGCGCCCCGTTTGAGATGGTGGGGAATGCACAATTTTTTGTGTAACATCATATTCAATGAATGGCGCTTCATAGATATCGCCCCCTTGCTCGACACGTGCTTTATCACGCAACGTTAATTTATTTTTGATGGTTTCAAAAATAATGGTATTCGCTTGTGCGTGAAGCAGAGGCTTTTCAACATCGGGGCGAGATTGATGTTTTGCCGGTTTTCCATAAACAATAATTTTTTCAATATCTCCTTTTTTATCACGGTATATTTCTAATTTATCTCCATGGAGTCGACGTGTGCCTTGAGTAGCCTCTACATCGCCAAAATAAGTAGCGATACCTTCTTTTTCACGATATTCAAATTGATGGGAGGAAATCATCAATTCTTGAATGTCATCATGGTGATGTGAGGAAGCAATCGTAACCAGCGGAGCGCATAGTAACCCTGCAAGCATCCTAGCTGCTAGGCATTTGAGCATGCTCGCTCCTTACTTGGCTCAATAATTCTACTGCTTGCTTATCAAAAAATGCTTTTAACCCTACGCCTGTCAGTATTTGCCCAGGTTGATTCATAGCAACAGCTTGATCCGTTTGCGCAAATTCTTTTTCTGGAAAAATAGCAATGGTGGATGTTGTCATGCGCGTGGGGCGCTTTGCTGTTTCTTGCCAAAGTGTTACATTTTTCCATAAATCTAAGCGATCAATATCCGTTGTTCTTTTACCATGAAATGTGCGACCCTTATCGCCTTCTAAATGCCAAGGCTCATTTTTTTCATTGAATAACGTAAAGTGTGGTTTGAATAAATCAGTCATATTTTGTTCGCGGTAATGAACCATTTTATCTGCATGAAATTCGCGTTTTGGTAATCCGTTCTCATTCATTTCAATCACGCGCACATCTTCCCCAAACCATTCAGGCACAAAAGCAAGACGCTTCTCTTCCATTTCTGTTTCTGGCGCAGGAACAAGTTCCCACACAATCAGTGCGGCACCGACAAATAAAACCAATAATTGTGCAATCGTGCGCGCGTGCTTCATTGGTAATGTTCCTCAATGCGTGCATTCCTTGCGGTGAGTATACGATCGCAAATTTCGCGCATCGCGCATTCGCCGCCTTTGCGTTCAGTAATCCAATCCGCATATTGTAATAACAGGGATGTGGCGTTGGCAACAGCAATGCCTAGACCTGCACGCCGAATCAGCGGCAAATCTGGCAAATCATCGCCTACGTAAGCAACGTCGTCATCGTTTAAGCCTAATTTTTTTAATAACGTTTCATAAGCAGCTATTTTATTATTTGCACCAACATAAACATGTTGCACACCTAAATCGCGCATGCGTGCCAAGGTTGCTTGTGCTTTGCATGCGGTAATCACGCCAATTTCAATGCCTTCTTTCATCAACAACTTTAATCCTAAGCCGTCTTGCACATGAAAAGATTTCATGGCCACACCGTTTGCATCATAATTCAGTATGCCATTCGTTAATACGCCGTCTACATCTGTAATTAATAATTTAATCGTTTGAACGCGCTGTTGTATATTGCTCATTAAATCACCTGTGCGTGTAGCAAATCTTGCATATTGAGTGCTCCTACAAGCACATTTTGTTCATTGACAACAAATAAACCATTGATACGTTTTTTTTCCATCAATCCTAACGCTGTTGCAGCTAATGTACCGCAAAATATTGTTGTGCCAGGTGTTGTCATTTGCGTTTGAATCGGCGTGGTGTGAATATCCACATTGCGTGTGAGGGTACGGCGTAAATCACCATCCGTGAAAATGCCCAATATTTGGTTATTTCCATCTACAATGGCAACCATCCCCAAACCTTTTTGTGTGATCTCCAACAATGCTTCAGCCACCGTGGTAGAAGGCGAAGCTTTGGGAAGGGCATCTCCTGTATGCATGATGTCGTCCACTTTCAGCAGTAAACGTCGTCCTAGCGTGCCAGCCGGATGAGACAAAGCAAAGTCCTCTACCGTGAAGCCCCGATGATTAAGGAGTGCAATCGCTAACGCATCACCCATTGCCAAAGCAACGGTAGTGCTGGTAGTGGGGGCAAGGCCTAGTGGGCAGGCTTCTTTTTCAATGCTGGCATCTAGATGGATGTGGGCTGCTTTGGCCAGGGGGGAGCTTGGGTTACCCGTGATTGCTATTAAAGGCACATTGAGACGTTTTAAAAAAGGGATGAGCGCCATCACTTCATCGGTACGTCCTGAATTAGAAAGGCACAATACGGAATCTTGTGGAGTGATCATGCCCATATCGCCATGCGACGCTTCACCAGGGTGTACAAAGAAGGCAGGGGTCCCTGTAGAAGCTAATGTTGCTGCGATTTTTTTGCCAATATGGCCAGATTTTCCCATCCCAATGACCACAACGCGACCTTTGGTTTCAAGCAGGATACTACAGGCTTCCACAAAACGGCTGTCTAGCCTCGTTTTAAGCGCTAAAATGGCTTGTGCTTCAATGTCTAGCACAGCTTGAGCGAGGGCAATTAAGCTCTCGCTGTGATGTGGAGGGGCAATTACTTTCATGCGGGCGCCTGCAAAAATGAAAATCAGATACCTATTAATAAGCAACGGTTATTATGGCACAAACGGCGCGCGCGCACCAGAGCTACAGGGGCACAAAATCGCCTTACGCCCGTTAGAGGAGGTACATACTGTCCAAGCGGTCAAGCTCTGACCTTGGTTCAGATACAGATGCTCTGAAGGGGGAGCCCGTAGTCACGTAATTTCTCATGCCGTTGGCAATAAGCATGGCTACCGCTAACCCCGTGAGGATATAGCCCCAGGTTAGAGGGTTTTCGAAAATATTTTCATGCTCTTTACCACCAAGGGATTGGGCTTCAATGGAAACGTCGGAATTGTCATTATCTTTCTCTAGAGCAGCGTTAATATCGTCACCAAAAATGAGCATACCGCCAGAGCAAAATAGGATAAGACCCCCGAGCCCAGTCAATAGTTTGTTCAAATCGTCTTGAAAGAAATGTTCCAAACAGCCTTCGTGCATTTTTTCCACCCTCCGCTTGATGCATTTTCTAAGTGAGTTGATTGAGGCTAACATGAAAGAAAGATTACATCAAGGTAGAAATTGTATTTAAGTGTTAATAGGCGGGTGAGGGGGCGCAGGAGAGATTTTCTAATATAAAATACAAAAATATGTGGAACTACTAGACGTTCTGCAGGAAGAGTGCTTAAATAACACCCATCCAGATCACAGTTGGGTGGTTTTCATTGAGCAATAAGTTTGAAATAAGCCAGTTACGTTTTACGCGAGGCGAGCACGTTATTTTTGACGGGGTGGATTTAATCGTCCCTCAGGGCAAAATTGTGGCTATCATGGGCCCAAGTGGCACTGGCAAAACGACATTGTTACGCTTAATGACGGGTCTTTTAAAGCCTGATTCAGGCGAAGTGCTGTTGGATGGTGAATCTGTTGCCCGCGCTTCGCGTGATAGGCTGAATGTGATTCGCAAAAAGGTAGGGATGCTCTTTCAAAATGGAGCACTCTTTACAGACATGTCTGTATTTGACAATGTCGCGTTTGCATTACGTGAGCATACACACCTTCCAGAGCGTTTGATACGCGATTTAGTTTTATTGAAATTGGAGGCGGTGGGGCTGCGCGGCGCGCACGCCTTAATGCCGAGGGAGCTATCAGGAGGGATGAATCGCCGTGTGGCATTGGCACGCTCTATTGCCTTAGACCCAGAAGTTATTTTGTATGACGAGCCTTTTGCTGGTCAAGACCCCATCTCCATGGGTGTGCTGCTTCGGCTTATCAAGCAGTTACATGAAGCATTAGGGATAACTTCTGTTATCGTGTCGCATGATATTGTTGAAACGGCGAGTATTGTGGATTACATTTATTTATTGGCAGATGGCAAAGTGATAGGGGCTGGGACCCCTGCAGAGCTAGAGGCCTCCAATCAATCGGAAGTGCGTCAATTTATGCAGGGCGAGGCAGACGGGCCAGTACCTTTCCATTATCCGGGCGTCCCATTGGCAGTAGATTTGTGGGGAGGAGCTCAATAATGTTCCGTTTCGTAGGTAATATGGGCGCACAAATATTGGGCGTAGTAAAGGAGGTGGGCGAAGCTTCTTTATTATTATTTTCAGTGATTTTTTCGCGCCCTAACTTTCGGCAAGGGCCAGGGTTATTGACTCGGCAAGTATTTTCTGTGGGAGTACTCTCTCTACCCATTATCGTTTTTTCTGGTTTATTTGTGGGGATGGTATTAGGGCTTCAAGCGTACACGAATTTAGTAAAATTTGGGGCTGCACAAGCAACTGGTACGTTAGTTGCGTTATCATTGGTGAGAGAATTAGGTCCTGTGGTAGCCAGCTTATTATTTGCGGGGCGGGCTGGTTCTGCTTTAACGGCTGAGGTCGCGTTATTAAAAACGACTGAACAGTTGGATTCACTGAGCCTACTCGGTGTTGACCCTATCAAGCGAGTGATTTCCCCTCGTTTGTGGGCAGGGGTGTTATCTTTACCATTATTAGCTATTATTTTTTCAGCGATTGCCATTTATGGGGGTTCGCTGGTTTGTGTGGATTGGCTAGGCTTGGATTCTGGCAGTTTCTGGTCTAACATGCAATCTGCGGTGCATTTTAGGGAAGATGTGGTGAACGGAATCATCAAAAGTGTGGTCTTTGGGTTTGTGTGCACATGGATAGCGGTGCACCAAGGGTATGCGGCAGTGCCAACATCCGAAGGAATTGGGTATGCCACCACACGTACGGTGGTGTATTCTTCCTTAGCAGTATTGGCGCTGGATTTTGTATTAACAGCTGTGATGTTTTCAGATTTATAACAGCAGGAGAGGGTGATGTCTAAGTACGGGCGAATTGAAATGTTAGTGGGCTTGTTTGTATTGATGGGCATACTGTCTTTATGCGCCTTGGCGTTTAAGGTCAGTGGGTTGATGGATCTCACTAATGAAAGTGCCGGCTATAATGTTACTGCCGCTTTTACAGAAGTAGGGGGGTTAAAGCCTCGTGCGCGTGTAGCAGTAGCGGGAGTGCCTGTTGGGCGTGTATTATCCATCAAGTTAGATGAAAAAGCATTTCAAGCGATTGTCACCATGAGGGTTGACGCAAATGTTAACCGTTTGCCCACAGACACTATTGCTTCAATTGCAACCTCTGGTTTGATTGGGGATAATTATGTTATGCTTTCCCCCGGTGCGGATGACACGTATTTAAAAGAGGGGAGCCGTATTGAGTTGACGGATCCTGCGATTGTATTGGAGCGTTTGATTGGCCAGTTCTTATACCGCTCAGGGCAATCAGATAAAGAATAGAGGGTATTTTACTAATGAAATTATTAAAAGCGATATTGATGACTGTGTGCATGGCCTTTTTATGCGTAGCTGCCCATGCTGCAGAAGCTAAGAATATTACTGCAACGGAAGAGTTAAAAGATGTTTCTAACCAACTGATTGCGCGTTTAAATGAAGATAAAACAGAGATCAAACAGCATACAAGTGTGATTATCGAGATTGTTGATACCATTATCATGCCTGTGACTGATTTTGACCTAATTGCGAAGCGGGTGTTGGGACGTCACTGGCGTGATGCAAGCGCTGAGCAACAAAAGACATTCATGAAAGAGTTCAAATTATTATTGATTGTGACATACATGGCTGCGTTTCGTTCTTACGAAAACCAATCAGTAGTGTTCAAGGGAGAGCGTGCTGACCCTAATGATCCTAACCGCGTAGAGGTGAGAACATTGATCCAAGAAACTGGGGCGCCGCCAATCCCTGTTAATTACCGTCTGCATAAAGTGAATGGTCACTGGTTAGTGTACGATTTTAACGTTGATGGAGTTGGGTTGACGAGCAGTTTCCGCGCTCAATTTGACGAAGCTATTCAACAAAAGGGTATGGATGTCATGTTGGTAGATATGCACAAGAAAAATGAAAAGGTCTTTGGTAAAGAATGAAACCGACGCTTCGCTCAACGCCCACGGGGGTAATAGTGGCAGGGGATTTAACAGTCAATGTTATCCCAGCACTCGTGCCTGCCGGTTACGCTGTGATTGATAAAGCTCAAGAGGAATTGACCTTTGACCTTTCTGAAGTCACGCGCGCAGACAGCGCTAGTCTAGCGTTACTAATAGACTGGATGCGTTATGCTAAGCATGCGCACAAGAAATTGGTGTTTTCACATTTACCCAAAAAAGTACAACAGATGATGAAATTATCGAACCTTTCGTTTGGGTGAGTGCTCATAAGAGGTGTGCTATGAGAAATATGCCGCAACCAGAAGAAAGACTTTCTTTTTTTCAACAATTTGTGCGGGATGCTGGGCGTGGCTCTGCAGCGTTTTTTTTATTCAATTTAATCGTTGCTGCAAGTTTAGTAAAGCATAAAGCAACGACTCACCATCAACCTGTCACAGAGCAAGATCTGCTCTTCGGTTTTTATATTGCGATACAAACGACAATGTTGTTATACGTCTTGCCCGTGTCTTTGGGGATAGATTCAGCCAGAAGGCGTGAAAGGGAGCCGCAGCTTTATGTCAGAATTTTTCGGGCTCGAGGCAGGACCCGGCCTGATGATGAGGTAGTGGATGAGTTGCACGAAGAGCCTCGACAGATGCACCATGCACAATAAGAGCAATTTGTATTTAACTATCAATCATCATATTTGCCAGGTGATTACCGCAGAAATAAAGCAAAGCTTGAGTCAGTCATATACTGGCAAGTTGTTGGTTCGAATGGATAAATCTATTCATCCAGAAGATTTAACAGAAAAACTGGCTGTAATGGAAGTAACTCAAGATAATAAAAAACATTTTTTTTATTTCGTGATTCAATCAGTGAAAAATATGCCAGGTTGTGCTGATTATTATGAGTTGATAGCGGAATCTTCGTTAGTGTGTTTGAAAAAGCGTTACCATTCTCGAGCCTTTACTAATATCACCACGCATGAGCTAATCAAAAAAATATTAACGACAGACGCTTTTCATGCAACGGACGTGCGCATTAATCTTACAAAAGATAACATGTATGATTATATAGAACAATTCAATTGTTCTGATTTTGATTTGTTTAGTAGAGTGATATCTGAATTTGGGTTATCCTATTATTTTTCAGCGAATTCAAAAAGTGTTGCGATTCACGTGCAAGATGCATTGAAAACTGATGACATTGCTGATTATCATTCTAACGATATTTTGCAATGGAAGAGCATATATTGTTCAGATGCATTTGTTTTTTCAGGTGTATGTGAAAAATTGTTTTTAAAACCAGGTGATTGCTTTACATTCTCTGGGTATTCACCAAAAGACGAGCATCAAGCATACCGTGTGATTTCATGTGAATATTGCTGGGATGAATCTTCCTCCCAAGTGCTTGGGGGTGGTGAACAGAAGTTGCGATATCAACATAAAATCATTGCAATGCCTATGGATGTAGATTGTCACGCGGTTTATGATAAAAACGAACATGCCATCCCTTATTTAACATTTTCAGCAATAAAAAAAGTGAATGAAACTGTTTTAAATGATCAAGGGAAGTATCATGTGGTATCTCATGGAAATCAGCATGCAGTACAGAAAATAGAATCATTTGTAGGGGATGATTTTGGCATGCATTTCCCTTTGCCAGACACTACAAAAGTAGCACTGGTTCGGAGAGAGGGTCATCCTGATCAGCCAATGATTTTAGGTGCATATCATGATAATACTTCCCCTAGTTTACAGAACATCATTAAAACCAACAAAGGGCACATGTTAAGAATGGATGATACGCAGGATAGAAAAATAGTGTGTGCAACACCCGAACAGCATAATCAAGTTTTATTACAAGCAAATGCGCAGTCGTCTAGCATTGCGATAGACAGCAAAAAAGGTAATATGAGCATGGCGTCTCGAGAGGAATCTTGCTGGGATACATCGAACCAAACAATGTTAAGATCAGAGCAGGATATTGTGTGTGAGGCCGGTGAAATTGCTTTAAAGAGTGTAAAAAATAATATTGCCATCCAAGCTGGAGCCGATATGCAATGGAAAGCAGGAAAAAATATTGATATTCAAGTTTGCGAAGATATGAAAATGGAAGTAGCAGGCGATATGCTGCACGAAACAAAAGGTAGTGTAGAGATATCTGTTGAAGATAGTTTGCAAATTGCTACACAAGATGCGTTAAATATAGTAGCGAACCAGCAATTATACGGTATGGCAAAACAGAAATCCGTGTTGCTTGCAGTAGAGAATGCTTCTTTAAGCTTAAGCGAAGCGGGAGTTGCAAAGGTTGACGCTAAAAAAGTGTGTTGGGACAGTGAAGTCTTGAGTTAAGATTACCTGTGGTAGTTGAAATCTGATGTGATATGGGCCATGGAAATGATTGCGATATAATATGACATGATCCGCCCCGGCAGGTCACGCCCCTCATTTCTACCCGACTCGTCTTATATCTGCCCCTAATCCATGCAGCTTTTCTTCAATAAATTCATATCCACGATCAATATGATAGATTCTGTCTACCATTGTCACGCCCTTTGCAACCAAAGCAGCCAATACTAAACTTGCTGAAGCACGTAAATCAGTTGCCATCACTGGTGCGCCGGTTAAATGCGGAATACCTTCGCAATAAACAGTGTTTCCGCTTTGCGTCACATTCGCACCCATGCGAATCAATTCTGCAATATGCATAAAGCGATTTTCAAAAATAGTTTCCACTACCTCGCTTTTCCCCTCTGCAATACTGTTTAATGCAGTAAATTGTGCTTGCATATCTGTAGGGAAAAGAGGGTAAGGTGCGGTTATTAAGCTCACCGCTTTAGGGCGCTTGCCGTGCATATTAAGGCGAATGGTTTCTGCTGTGGTGGTGATATCTGCGCCTGTTTCTGCTAATTTTTCTAGCACAACCTCAAGAATGCTAGGATCCGTGTATTTTGTGGTGACATCCCCCATGGTCATTGCAGCAGCGGTTAAAAAAGTAGCTGTTTCGATACGGTCAGGGATAACACGGTATGTGGTACCGTGCAGCCGATCAACGCCTTCAATTTCAATTCGAGACGTGCCAGCACCTTCAATGTGAGCGCCCATTTTTATCAAGCAATCTGCTAAATCTTTTACTTCTGGTTCGCAAGCAGCATTCTCCAATACTGTTACCCCTTCGGCCAACGCTGCCGCCATAAGAATGTTTTCAGTGCCTGTGACGGTCACTTTGGGGAAAGTAATCGTCGTACCTTTCAAGCGGCCACGGGTGCTGGCTTTGATATACCCGTTTTCCACCTTAATGGTTGCACCTAAGGCTTCCAGTGCTGTTAAATGCAAGTCTACAGGGCGTGTGCCAATGGCGCAGCCACCCGGTAAGGAAACTTCTGCTTGACCAAAGCGGCTTAATAAAGGACCTAATACGAGGATGGATGAGCGCATCGTTTTAACAAGCTCGTAAGGCGCAACAAATTGGGTGAGCTGAGACGCATTAATGGTGACACTCATATGGTCTCCCATCATGATATCCACCCCTAAACGGCATAAGAGCTCAATTGTCGTGGTCACATCACGTAAATGCGGCATATTATCAATGGTAATGGGATCTTCCGTGAGAAGGGTAGCAGCTAAAATAGGAAGAGCCGCGTTTTTAGCACCTGAGATGCGTACGTTGCCAGATAGGCGCTTGCCCCCGGTGATGAGTAGTTTTTCCATGCTATGAGGTCTCAAAAAATAATGAGGGGATTATATACTATTAGGGTTGCATGTTGTAGTGGGATGCTCATGTGTATGATGCGTATATGGAGCCCAGTAGTCTTTTGGGGGCGCCTCTTCTAAAAAATCAGTGGGATCCTCAATCTCCTCCAACATGGTGTGAGGCCGCAATATTTTTGCTCCTTCACATAAATGCGCGATCATATTATCTTGCTGTTGATGAAGCGCTTCCACTAATTCGGCCGTTTTTTGAAAATGAATGGCCACTTTATTTTGGTAGCTCGACAGCTCTTCTTCCTTATCTGCTAACGCTTTTTCTAACGCCTTGCGTGAAGCGCTTTTTGCAAATTGCGTGGTTGCATAGCCTAACCCATAACCTAGAACAAGAGCGAGGAAGAGATAGAGGTACATAAGCAGCTCCTGTAGACAAGTATTGTATATGCGTTAAGCATGAGCAATATTCTATTATTCGTCAAGAGATCTTTTAAAATGATTCAATAATGTTTCTTTCAATAAAGTTAAATGACCATGAAAAAAATGCCCGCATTCAGGCAATAAAATAAATTCAGGATGCTCTGGGCGAGCGCGGGCAAAAGCTTCCACTAAAGGTGTTGGAACAACTTCGTCTTTTTCGCCCTGCACAATAGTCCATGGGCAATGAACAGTTGGCAGCGTATCAAAATGTGTGTGTTGAACAGCAGGTGCGATGCTCAATAATTGTTCGCACGGGCGCACTAATGACGCGCGTGCAGCAATGTATGTGCCAAATGAAAAACCAAATAACCATAATTTCTGATAAGGATGGTGTTGGGCCAGCCAATCGATCGCAGCGAGTGCATCTTCCACTTCGCCTTCAATGTTGCCGTACTCGCCGGCAGAAGCGCCCACACCTCGGTAATTAAAACGTAAATGTGTATGTCCCAGCTCAGCGGATACTTTCGCCAACATCGTGACTACTTTATTGTGCATGGTACCCCCATAAAGCGGATGAGGGTGGCAGATGACAGTCGCATGCGTGGCGTGTGGCACAATATCAAGCATTGCTTCGAGGGGGCCAATAGGGCCAGGGATGGTGATGTGCTGAGTAAGTGTGTTCATATCATTGATTATACGGGGTTGTGTGTTTAAAAAAAAGGGCGGAATGAATCCGCCCTTTTTATGAATAGCTAATATTATTTAGCCATTTCTTTCAGTTTTTTCAAAGCCAACACTTTCACAACATTACGTGCTGGTTTTGCTTTGAATACGGTCGGTTCACCCGTGAAAGGATTGATTCCTTTTCTAGCTTTGGTAGCAGGCTTACGGATGACTTTTAATTTCATTAATCCAGCCAATGTGAAAAGCTGTGGTCCACGTGCTTTCATGTGTTCATGAATCACGCTTTCTAGAGCTTCCATCACAGACTTCACTTCCTTGCTGCTTAAACCTGTCATATCAGACAATGTCTTGGTCAGTTCGGTTTTCGTAAAAGCTGTTTTCACTGCAGGTGCAGCTTTGAGCACTTGAATGCTGGCAGCTTTGGCTTTACGAGGAGCTGCTTTCTTAGCGCTTTTAGCGCCTTTAGCAGCGGATTTTTTTGCAGCAGGCTTTCTAACAGCTTTTTTGGCTGTTTTTTTGCGAGCAACAGTTGCACGTTTTTTCTTAGCAGGCATAAGAGATCTCCTAAAAAGTGAGCGTATACAGTACTTAAAATAGCACAATCTTTCATGAGTGCAACTCGGGGGTGGAAGACAAGGGACTGAAATTTTTCTCAGATAACCCTTGCCAGCATGGGTTGAGTTGGGTAAAATAGCGCTTCATTTTGGGAGAAGCGTATTCTCGGAGTAAATTGATGAAAACGATCAGCGCTAAGCCGCATGAAGTTCAACATGCGTGGTATGTAATTGATGCAAAAGATAAAGTTTTAGGTCGCATGGCTTCCCGTATAGCGGGTATCTTGCGAGGCAAGCATAAAGCTATCTATACACCCCATGTGGACACCGGGGATTTTGTCATTATTATCAATGCCAGTCATGTGAAAGTGACGGGTAAAAAGACATCTGACAAAAAATATTTTCACCACACTGGTTTTCCAGGCGGTATCAAAGAAGCTTCTTTTGAAGATGCCTTAGCCAAAAATCCCGCTCGCGTGATCGAGTTGGCTGTGAAAGGTATGTTACCAAAAGGTCCTTTGGGTCGAGACATGTTCAGAAAACTGAAAGTCTATGCTGGCGCTGAGCATCCTCATGCCGCACAGCAACCCACTTCCCTTGATACTGATAGTTTAACTTAAAGGTAGCCTATGAACTCAGCAGCAACATGTTATGGTACTGGACGTCGTAAAAGTTCGGTAGCCCGCGTTTTCTTAAAGAAAGGCACAGGTCGTGTCACAGTGAACTACAAAGAAGTCAATGCTTATTTTACGCGTCCTACAGACGTTCAGACAGCATTGTCTCCTTTAGCCGCTGTGGATATGCTCGCTGGCTTTGATCTGCTTATCACCGTCAAAGGCGGCGGTTGTACAGGTCAAGCGGGTGCAATTCGTCATGGCCTCGCACGTGCGTTGGTCGTGTATGATAAATCGACAGAAACCACGGCTGATGAATCTAGCGAAGGCGTGATGGGCTTCAAACGCGTATTGCGTGCTGCGGGCATGTTGACCCGCGATCCTCGTAAAGTTGAGCGTAAGAAAGTCGGTAAGCCGAAAGCACGTCGTTCCAAGCAGTTCTCCAAGCGTTAATCCAGTTACTTACGCTTTTCCAATGATTGGGAGACTCAAACAACATGAGCGAACAAGGGGTGAATCAAAGCCGCCGTCGTTTTTTGACGGCTGCAACGACGGTCATCGGCGGTATTGGCGCAGCATACATGGCTGTTCCTTTGGTAGGTTCTTGGGAGCCTAGCGCGCGCGCGCAAGCAGCAGGTGCTCCTGTAGAAGTAGATATTTCAAAGATAGAAGAAGGGCAGCAAGTCACCGTAGAATGGCGCTCTAAGCCTGTGTGGATTGTGCGCCGTACTCAGGCCATGCTAGACGGTTTGCCCACTTTAAAAAGCCGCTTGAGAGACCCTAACTCTCTCGTGGCTTCTCAGCAACCAGAATATTGCCAAAATGTGTATCGTTCTATCAAGCCAGAATATTTTGTAGCGGTAGGTATTTGTACACATTTAGGTTGTGTGCCGACGTATCGTCCTGATCCCGGTTCGTTAGCAGTGGATTGGCCTGGCGGATTTTATTGCCCTTGCCATGGTTCACAGTTTGATTTAGCGGGCCGAGTATTCAAAGGGGTGCCCGCGCCGCTAAATCTTGAAGTTCCTCCTTATCATTTTGTGAGTGATACAGTGGTGTTGGTGGGTGAAGGCGGAGGCTCAGCATGAGTAAACTGATGAAATGGATTGACGAACGTTTACCCGTCACAGAATTTTACCGTAAGCATTTATCTGAATATTATGCGCCGAAGAACTTTAATTTTTGGTATTATTTTGGATCTTTAGCTTTATTTGTATTGGTGTTACAACTTGTATCAGGCATTTGGTTGGCCATGAATTATGTGCCTACGGATGCAGGAGCCTTTGCTTCTGTAGAATACATCATGCGTGATGTGCGTTATGGCGATATCATTCGGTATGCGCATACAACGGGCGCATCTGCTTTCTTTTTAGTCGTATATCTCCACATGTTTCGGGGACTGTTGTACGGTTCTTATCAACGTCCTCGTGAATTAGTTTGGCTATTAGGCATGGGGATTTTCCTAGTATTGATGGCTGAAGCATTCTTCGGATATTTATTGCCATGGGGGCAAATGTCCTTCTGGGGTGCACAAGTTATCACCTCATTATTTGGCGCAATTCCCAAGGTAGGGGATTCATTAATGTTATTGATCCGTGGAGATTACAATATCTCAGGAGCTACATTAAACCGCTTCTTTGCATTACATGTTGTGGCGTTGCCGATTGTATTGTTAGGTATTGTATTGATCCACTTGGTGGCATTGCACGAAGTGGGATCCAATAATCCTGATGGCGTTGATATTAAAAAGCACAAAGGTATCTCTGGAAAACCTTTAGATGGTATTCCATTCCAACCTTACTACACGGTGAAAGATCTGGTAGGGGTGGGTGTATTTATGATTGCTTTCTGTTCCGTCATGTTTTTCATGCCAGAGATGGGCGGATATTTTATTGAGCATCCAAATTATATTCCAGCAGATCCTTTAGTAACGCCTGCGCATATTGCGCCTGTGTGGTACATGACGCCATTTTATTCGATATTGCGTGCCATTCCTGATAAGTTATCGGGTGTCGTCGCAATGGGCGCTGCCATTGCTATTTTGTTTTCATTGCCTTGGTTGGATCGCAGCGGTGTTCGTTCTGTGCGTTACAAGGGTTGGTGGTTTAAAGGCTTTTTAGCTATGTTTGTTGTATGCTTTTTGGGGTTGGGTTACTTGGGCGGATTGCCCCCTACACCTGTGAAAACATTCTTTGCGCGAGTATTTACGATAGGTTATTTCGCATTTTTTGTGTTGATGCCTATTTACAGTAAAATGGATAGAACCAAGCCTGTTCCAGAGAGGATTACCGAATGATGAAAGGATTATGGGCACGTCTGGCTATTGTTGTTTCATTGTGTGTGGCAGGATGGGCTGCGCATGCATCTGATGACGAAGTGCATTTCGTATACCAAATGCCTGCATTAGATGCACGTGATCAATCTTCCTTACAGCGTGGCGCAAAATATTTTATGAATTATTGTAGTGGTTGCCATGGCTTGCAGTATATGCGCTATGCTCAATTGGCAGAAGGTATTGGCGTCACGGATGCAAATAGTAAAATCAATAGTGCTATCATGAAATCTAACCTGATGTTTACTTCTGATAACCCAGGCGATTTAATTAAGACAGCAATGGACCCTAAAAAAGCCAAAACTTGGTTTGGGACCAAAATACCTGATTTAACCTTAGAAACGAAGGCGCGTGGCACGGAGTGGGTATATAATTATTTATTATCTTTCTACCCCGATCCACATCGTCCGTTTGGGGTCAATAACACTGTATTTCCTGAAGTGGCTATGCCTAATGTGTTAACCACGTTGCAGGGAATTCAACAACCTGTTTACAAAGTAGAAGGGTATGATGAAGATAAGCGTCCTATCCGATTACTGACAGGTTTTGAGGTGGTGCAAAAAGGGGAGCTAACGCCCCAGGAGTTTCGGCAAGTTGCTTATGATTTGGTGAACTTTTTAAGTTTCGCAGCGGACCCTAAAAAAGTTCAACGTGAGCGTGCCGGAGTTATCGTTGTATTGTTCTTAGTCATTTTCACGCTATTTGCTTATCTTTTAAAGCGGGAATATTGGAAAGACATTGAGTGAGTTTATTTTTGAATGTTTGAGAAAATCATGTCAAGCACAGTCCATAACCAAAACACATTGTACTACGATAGCAATGATGTTGGAGACATTAAAAGCCATTGCTGCCGTATGGCGATTGCTTACAAAGGAATCCAAGTGGATTTCAAAGTAATGTCGCGCGACAATCCGGAAGCTATCTTTGAAGTTAATCCTTATGGTACGTTACCTACTTGGGTGGACCGTGATGTTGCCCTGTATGATTGGCGCACTATTTTTGAATATATGGAAGAGCGTTATCCTGCACCTAGCCTTTTACCTCAAGTCCCGGGTTCGCGCGGGCTGATTCGCAGTTTATGTTACCGCATTGATCGAGACTGGTTGTCACGCATTGCGCATCTTGAGCTAAGAGATGAAGTGGAACGCGCTGCAGTGGCTAAGAATTTGGCAGATGGATTAGTTTCTTTAATTCCACATATTCAAAAGCAAGGATTTATGGCTTCCGACATTCTAACATATGCAGATTGCATGTTAGCGGCTATTTTATGGCGTTTGCCTCTATTGGGTATTTCGTTACCCCCCACTATTGCGCTACCATTGGTGGAATATGCAAAGCGCTTGTTTGCAATGCCTTTTTTCAAGCAAAGTTTAACACCCCAAGAGCGTGCAATCTATCTCCCCACTAAGGTACCCGCATGATGAACACGATGAATGCTAAGCGCCCTTATATATTGCGTGCTATTCATCAGTGGATTTTAGATAATGGAAAAGTGCCTTACATGTTGGTGGATGCAACGCAGTCTGCGGTGCAAGTACCCATAGAACATGTAGTGGATGGCAATATCGTATTAAACATTGACCCCAAGGCAGTTGCAGGACTATCATTAGGACAGTGGTTGGTTCGTTTCAACGGGCGTTTTGCACGTGGGTATCTTGATTGTATTGTTCCTATTTCTGCAGTACTAGGGATTTATACCAGCGAGACGAATGAAGGTTATTTTTTTGACCCTGATGATTTAGGAGATAGGCCATTTCCAAAAACATTAGCAGAATTAGAGCGTCTTGAAGATGGAGGCGATGGCACGGATGGTGGCGGGGGCAAAGGTAGTAAAGGGAAGGGGGCAAGTTTTTTAACTTTGGTAAAATCTTGATGGATACCAGCTTACGAGTACAATATTTACAACGCTTAGGGGTGGCTATATACGTTCCTAGGGTTGAAGAAAAAATAGAGCATAAGGGGCACTGGGAAGGGCCTGAAAGCGCAAATTTAGTTTTTTTATTTCAATCTATTGCAAGTGAATTAGACTGGTCAATGCCTGTTTTTCAACTGCTTCAAAAAATTATAGAGGCTGCGCGCACGCCCCACTGTTCCATTGCATTGTGTTTTTCGCCTGTGTTACCGTTTGAAATACCTTTTTCTTTAAAAAACAGGCGTATTGTTGCATTTGGAAAATCGTTAGCAGATTTAGTAGGGTTGCACAAACCGATTCAAACGATATCATTAGAAGATTTACAATACAATGAAACGGCGAAGCGCGCCTTGTGGCAAGCATTGAAAGAGGTGAAAGCATATTATGGCTAACCGTACTATTCGCCGAATGATAATGTCCGATATCGACATCGTAGATGTTATTCAAAATAAATCGAGTATTTGCCCATGGCCACGTAATGTGACGGAAACAGCCTGCCAACAATTCGAAGGCTATGTGCTTTTGGAAGACGAAGTGATGCTTGGTTTTGGATTTCTTTTGTCACAAATAGAAGAAGTGCATATATTAAATATTGCGATATTGCCTGAGCACCAGGGGCGTGGTTTAGGACGAGAATTAATGCATTTTTTGATAGATCGTGCGCGGGTGTTAGAGGGTTTATATATGATTTTAGAAGTGCGCCCAAGCAATTGTCCGGCGATTGCGCTGTATGAAAGTTTAGGGTTTAAGAAAATCGGCGTACGAAAGGCTTATTATGAAATGCCTAGCTCACTGGATCGGGAAGATGCATGGGTATTTTCGAAGCGGTTAGTAGCGCGTAGGACATAAAAACCAATAAAAATAATGTATCATGCGAGTACGCTGAACGCTTACGTTTCGTGTCATGAAAAACTAATAAAAATAAGGATATTTATCATGAAGAAAATAATCAATTTGTGGTTTTTGCTTTTTTGGGCTTGCATCGCTTACGCTAACGAACGGGTATATTGCCCTGAATGGGTGGAATGCTTGCAAGAAGATATTGCAGCATGTACCTTTGAACAAGGTACACCAGCCTATTGGTTACCCATTTCTCATGTTAGCTCCGAGCTGTTTCAGGCAGGGAAATACCGTGTTTCTTATGTTTCTGCACCCTACGATATCAATGATGGTGGTTACGCGATTTGTGTTTATACACATACTGAAATACATCAAGCATTGATGTTACGAGCACGCCCCGACGCTTTTTTGATCATTGCTGAGGATGAGACATCTGCTTGGAGACACGAAGAAAGCTGGGGCGAATGCCGCCCTGAACCGCTTTGGGAGTGTCCATTGATGACCCCAGATTAAGTGGTGGGAATTTCCCACCTTAACTTTAATGGGAAGTGGGATATACTGGCAATAGGAGGAAGTAAATATGCTCCAACCACGTAAAATTGACAGTAAAGGACGGGTAATGCTAGGCAGTGAATTTGCTGGCGCAATTGTTCTTGTTGAACACACAGATAATGGCGATATTATTATTCATCCTGCCATGGTTGTGCCAAAGCATGAGGCCTGGGTTCACAATAACCCTGAAGTTGCCTCTGATCTGGCACGCGCTTTAGATCAGGCATCCAAAAAACAGTTTGCTTCAAATCCTATTGATATTAACAATGAGGATTGGTTAGATAATGAGGGTTAGATGTTTCAATTTCGATACACTGAGGATGCTGATAAAAAATAAAACCCTTGAGAGATGATGCGTTAGCAGCATACAAAGCACGTCATAAATCATCCTTACAAGAAGGGTTATATAAGCAATTGATTAAAACGTTGCAGTTATTATCTGCTAATCCTAGGCATCCTGGGTTAAAAACGCAGCAGTACTCTTCTATTAAGCACCCATATCAACCATCTGAAAAAGTATTTGAAGCTTACGCGCAAAACAATACACCGGGGGCGTATAGGGTTTTTTGGTGCTATGGTCCCCATAAAAAGGAAATTACTATCCTTTTGATCACACAGCACCCTTAACACCCTAATTTTTTACTATTTCCTCTCCGACAACACCACGAAATCACGCTGCGTAGGGCCAGTGTATAATTGCCGTGGGCGAGAAATGCGTCTGTCTGGGTCGCTGATCATTTCATTCCAATGTGCAATCCATCCTACTGTTCTAGCTAGCGCAAAAATAACAGTGAACATGTTTGTGGGTACACCCATCGCACGTAGAATAATACCTGAGTAGAAGTCTACGTTCGGGTATAATTTTTTCTCAATGAAATAATCATCTTCTAAGGCAATGCGCTCAAGTTCTAATGCAATTTGGAAGAGTGGATCATTTTCCACACCTAATTCTTTCAACACTTCATAACACGTTTTACGCATCACTTTCGCACGAGGATCGTAATTTTTATAAACACGATGCCCAAAGCCCATCAAACGGAAATTATCATTTTTATCTTTCGCACGACTAATAAAGTGTGGAATATTTTTGACATCACCGATGTCTTGCAACATGTTGATCACTGCTTCGTTTGCCCCGCCATGCGCAGGCCCCCATAATGCAGCAATACCTGAGGCGATACAGGCAAATGGGTTTGCGCCTGAAGAACCCGCCAAACGCACTGTTGAAGTGGAAGCGTTTTGTTCATGATCAGCGTGGAGCATAAAAATAATATCCATCGCACGTTCTAATATGGGATTAGGATCGCGAATATTGTCACAAGGTGTATCGTACATCATGTGCAAGAAATTTGCTGTGTAGCTCAAGCGGTTTTGAGGGTACATAAACGGCTGCCCAGTAGAATATTTGTAACACATTGCAGCAAGTGTTGGCATTTTTGCAATCAGGCGATACGCTGCTGTTTCACGATGCTCAGGGTTATTAATGTCTAGCGAATCATGATAAAACGCAGACAATGCACCCACTACACCGACCATAATGGCCATAGGGTGAGCATCTCGGCGGAACCCGTTAAAAAATGTACGGATTTGCTCGTGCACCATGGTGTGCCCTTTAATGTGCTGGATAAATTGAAATTTTTCAGCTTTATCAGGCAGCTCACCGTACAATAATAAGTAGCAACATTCCATATAGTCTGATTGTTCAGCTAATTGTTCAATAGGGTAACCACGGTAAAGTAACGAACCTTTGTCGCCATCAATAAAAGTAATTTTGGATTCGCAGGCGGCGGTTGCGGTAAAGCCGGGATCAAACGTGAACACGCCATGTTCGCCAATAGGGGTTTTGATAATCGAGCTGATGTCAAAAACGTCCGGGCCCATCGTGCCTGAGAAAATAGGAAGCTCGAGGGTTTTTCCTTCGATCGTCAAGGTTGCGGTACGTTTAAGCATGTTCATCTTTCTCCTTGTGCTACGAGTACGCTATATTAACCTGATTGGCGCAAAAAATGTATCCCTTAGTGCCAAAAATCATGGCTTCCTGCGCGTCTTCTGTTCTTCTGCCCTTCGCCCCCTACACAACCTACTGCGTTAGATATATAATGTGGCTTCGAAAATCAAATCAGGTGGGTCCTCGTGAGCAAAAAACAAGTCGTTTACCTTAATTTGTTTCAGTTTCGTTTCCCTGCAACCGCTATTGCCTCTGTTCTGCACCGTATTTCGGGTGTTATTTTATTCTTATTTGTTCCAGGGGCACTATGGGTTCTGCAGCAAAGCTTAGCAGGAGAAGAAAGCTACCAACGTGTGGCTCAATTTCGTGACTGCTTGCCTCTGGCGTTTGCCGTGTGGGTTTTCCTTTCTGCGCTGTTTTACCATTTAGTAGCGGGTATCCGGGCGCTTTTGATGGACATATGCATTGGGGATACCAAAAAAGGCGGGCGGATAGGTTCTTATTTTGTTATTCTCATTTCAATCGTCTTTGCTCTGCTGACAGGAGTAGCAATATTATGTTGAAAGGCGCTTTAGGTGGTTCGGGTACATTTGATTGGGTCATGCAACGGCTGACAGCGGTGCTATTAGCTGCCTATTTATTTTTTGGTGTAGCTGCCTTGGCTGTATTAACCTTGCGCGGGCATTCCTTCACCTATGAAGTGTGGATGCAATGGTTTCAACCTCTATGGATGAAGGCGCCCACGTTGCTGGCGATTGCTGCGCTATGTGTGCATGCTTGGATAGGGATTTGGACGGTAGCAACAGATTATTTACATGGTTTGCGCCTGCTTTTCTTAACAGTAGGCGGGTTAATGTTAGTAGGGTGTCTTGGTTGGTCTGTTATTATTCTGTGGGGACTATAAATGCCGAATACGATAAAAACATTGGAATTTGATGTATTAGTGGTTGGCGGTGGCGGAGCTGGCTTGCGCGCATCTGCAGAGCTAGCAGCCAAAGACAAAAAAGTGGCGGTGATTTCCAAAGTCTTCCCTACGCGTTCTCATACTGTTTCTGCGCAAGGTGGAATCAATGCTGCGCTGGCCAATGATGATGAAGATGATTGGCGTTGGCATATGTTTGACACGGTGAAAGGGTCAGATTATTTAGGCGATCAGGATGCCATTGAATATATGTGCCGTGAAGCATTGCCCAGTGTGTATGAGCTAGAGCACATGGGTATGCCTTTTTCTCGCATAGAGAGTGGAAAAATTTATCAACGTCGGTTTGGCGGCCAATCCAAAAATTTTGGGGGTGAACAAGCGGCGCGGACATGTGCGGTGGCAGACAGAACGGGTCACGCATTGTTGCATACGTTGTATCAGCAAAACTTAAAAGAAGGCACAACATTTTTCAGCGAATGGTACGCGATTGATTTAGTGAAAAATGATGCAAATGCTGTAATCGGTGTTGTAGCGTTGTGTATGGCAACGGGTGAAGTGTGTTTCTTTCATGCACGTGCTGTGGTGTTAGCGACAGGTGGTTCAGGCCAAATTTTCTCTTCCACCACAAATGCCAATATTAATACGGGCGATGGGTTAGGCATGGCGTTGCGTGCAGGGTTTCCTGTGCAAGATATCGAATTTTGGCAATTCCATCCCACAGGGATTGCGGGTGCAGGTGTATTAGTAACAGAAGGTTGCCGCGGCGAAGGTGGTTATCTTGTGAATAAAAATGGCGAACGTTTTATGGAGCGTTATGCGCCTAAAGCGAAAGATTTGGCATCGCGCGATGTGGTCGCACGTTCCATGGCCATTGAAATTCGTGAAGGGCGTGGTTGTGGGCCTAATGCCGATTACATTGAATTAAAATTAGAACATTTAGGTGAAGCATTAATTGCCAGTCGTTTGCCGGGTATTCGTGAATTAGCAAAAACATTTGCGCATGTAGATCCTGTTTATGGGCCTATTCCTGTTGTACCAACCTGTCATTATATGATGGGTGGCGTGCCTACCAATGTGCATGGCCAAGTGATTACAGCGGGCGCAGATGGGAAAGAGCAATTGGTACAAGGGTTATTCGCCATTGGTGAGTGCGCTTGTGTTTCTGTGCATGGTTCAAACCGTTTAGGTGGTAATTCATTACTTGATTTAGTTGTGTTTGGGCGCGCAGCGGGGCTTTTCTTAAGCGATGCGATTGATAAAAAAGAAGCGCCCTTAGAGTCTTTCTCGCAACGCGATATTGACAACGCAACAGTGCGCTTGAATCGTTGGAATGAAAGTAAAGATGGTGAACGCTTCACAGATGTTCGTCGTGAAATGAAGAAGGTAATGCAAAATGATTTTGGCGTGTTCAGAACCGCTGAGCATATGCAAGAAGGTGTTGAGAAACTGAAGAAATTGCGTGAACGTTTACATCGATCCGTATTAACAGATAAAAGCCAAATTTTTAACACTTCTCGTATTGAAGCATTAGAGATGGATAATTTGATGGAAGTAGCGGTGGCAACAGCTGTGTGCGCGTTGGTGCGCGAAGAAAGCCGAGGTGCTCATTCTCGCAGTGATTTCCCAGAGCGTGATGATGAACATTGGTTAAAACATTTAGCATATTGGGCGAATGGTACAATGATAGAGAGACCTGTGAATTTCAAACCGGTATCTATGGATCCATTTGAACCAAAAGCGCGAGTCTATTAAGGAGCAATGATGTCACATAACATGCGGACAATACATTTTTCTGTTTATCGGTATGATCCTGAAAATGATGAAAAGCCTCGTATGCAGGATTATATGCTAGAAATAGAAGACGGGCACGATATGATGCTTTTAACCGCTTTGAAGCGTATCAAAGAAATGGATCCTACGCTAGGATTTCGTTATTCTTGCGGGGAAGGCGTCTGTGGTTCTGACGGCATGAATGTGAATGGTAAAAATGTGTTGACATGTGTGAACCCTGTTTCTGCATTCAAACAACCGATTCAAATTCGTCCATTGCCTTCTTTGCCCGTGATCCGTGATTTGATTGTCGACATGGCACAATTCTATGCGCATTATGAAAAAGTTAAACCGTACTTGCAAAATAGTACACCAGCGCCTGAAAAAGAGCGTCTCCAATCACCCGAGGATCGTGCAAAATTAGATGGATTGTACGAATGTATTTTGTGTGCTTGTTGCACAACAGCTTGTCCTTCATCTTGGTGGAATCCTGATAAATTTTTGGGTCCTGCTGCATTATTGCAATCCTATCGGTTTATTGCAGATAGTCGCGATGATGCAACGGAAGAGCGGCTTGAGCAATTCGAAGATGCTTACAGTTTATACCGCTGCCGTGGCATCATGGATTGTGTTGATGTATGTCCGAAAGATTTAAACCCGACACAAGCGATTGCGCATATTCGTCAAGAAATGCTCAAAGATCATTCTGATGACAAATAAGGTTTTGAAAAATGCCTAATGATACTTATCAACAATTGGTTGAAACATCGAGCGTTTCTAATGGTGGCGCTTATATTGAATCTTTATATGAATCATTTTTAGAAAATAAAAATTCAGTCAGCCCAGAATGGCAGCGTTATTTTGAAGCAGTACAGTCGGGTGCGCATGATGTTCCTCATGGTCCTATTCAAGAAAAATTTTTAGCACTCGCACAACAAGCTTCCCAATCAGGGAATGCAGCCCTTGTCTCTGCTAGCGATAAACAAGTGGCTGTCAATGATTTGATTAACGCTTATCGATACTTGGGCCATCATAAAGCAAATTTAGATCCTCTCGGTTTATGCAAACGTGAAACGCCTCGCGAATTAACATTGGCATTTCATGGGTTAAGCACGCAAGATTTATCTTCTACTTTTCAAACGCCATTTCATTTTAAAAAGCAAGCAACATTAAAGGAAATAATTGCGCAGTTGGAATACATGTACACTGGGACAATTGGTGCTCAGTGGGGCTACATTGAGAATGATAATGAAAAAAATTGGTTACAAACGCAATTTGAAGTGGCTGATCGTACAGCGACATTGAGCAAAGATTTTCGAAAACGTGTGTATGCACAACTGACAGCAGCAGAAGGATTGGAGCGTTATTTGCATAACAAATACGTTGGACAAAAACGTTTTTCATTGGAAGGTAGCGAAACCATGATTCCGATGTTAGATGAAATGATTATGCGTGCTGGGTTTATTGAGATGCAGGAAGTTGTGATCGGCATGGCCCATCGTGGACGTTTAAATGTATTAGTGAATTTACTAGGGAAACCGCCCACAGCATTATTTGAAGAATTTGAAGGGAAGCATAAGGCAGTGTTTGGATCAGGCGATGTGAAATATCATCAAGGTTTTTCTTCTGATGTAAAAACAGATAAAGCTGTGGTGCATTTATCATTAGCATCCAACCCTTCACATTTAGAAATTGTTGTACCTGTGGTAGAAGGATCGGTGCGTGCGCGCCAAGAGCGTCGCGAGGATTGGGCTGGTAGTCAAGTATTGCCGATTGCGATTCATGGTGATGCAGCTTTTGCGGGCCAAGGTTGTGTGATGGAGACATTGAATATGTCTCAAACACGTGGCTATAAAACAGGTGGAACTATTCATTTGGTTATTAATAATCAAATTGGATTTACCACTTCTAATCCAGAAGACAGCCGATCTACACCTTATTGCACAGACATTGCGAAAATGATCGAAGCGCCTGTGTTCCATATTAACTTAGATGATCCGGATGCAGCAATGTTTGTTTCACGCATTGCATTTGATTATCGTACAAAATTTAAAAAAGATATTGTGCTTGATTTGGTATGCTATCGTCGATATGGCCACAATGAGGCAGATGAACCTGCCGCTACACAACCTGTGATGTATCAACATATTCGCCAACATCCTACTGCGCGCATATTATATGCTGAAAAATTAATCGCAGAAAATGTTATTACTGAAAAAGAAGCAAATGATTTCGTAGAGCGTTATCGTGATCAATTGGATCAAGGTAAAATCATTGTAGCGCACTTAGTGAATAATGCTGAAAATCCTTTTAAAGATTGTTGGGCCTCCTATTTAAACGTAGATTGGGAAAAACCTGTCAACACTGCTCTTGATGAAAAGATGTTTGATGCTTTATCAAAAGCAGTAACAACAATGCCTCCTGGCTTTGAACTGCAAACTCAAGTAAAGAAAGTTTACAGTGATCGTGAAAAAATGGCTGCGGGTGAGTCGCCTATTGATTGGGGTTTTGCAGAAACCATGGCTTACGCAACACTGTTGAAAGAAGGTTATACAGTACGTTTAAGTGGGCAAGATTGTGGACGTGGAACCTTTGCGCACCGTCATGCAGTGCTTCACGAGCAAACCCAAGATAAGCAATATATTCCATTATCAACCATTTCAAAACCACATCATTTTACAGTGATTGATTCTTTATTATCGGAAGAAGCTGTTTTAGCTTTTGAATATGGTTACGCTAGCACTCAACCCAATGCATTGGTACTGTGGGAAGCGCAGTTTGGTGATTTTGCGAATGGCGCGCAAGTAGTGATTGACCAATTTATCAGCTCTGGTGAATGCAAATGGAACCGTTATGCGGGGTTGGTCATGTTATTGCCGCACGGTTATGAAGGCATGGGCCCTGAGCATTCTTCTGCACGTTTAGAGCGTTACTTGCAATTATGTGCGGAGCATAATATGCAAGTTTGTACCCCGACAACGCCTGCACAAATTTTTCATTTGTTGCGTCGACAAATGTTGCGCACTTTCCGTAAGCCACTCATCGTGATGACGCCAAAAAGTTTATTGCGTCATCGGTTAGCAGTTTCTACCAAAGAAGATTTAGTGAAAGGACATTTTGAAGAAATCATTCCAGATACAGGAAATTTAAAAGCATCAGATGTAACGCGTGTGGTATTGTGTGGTGGGAAAGTTTATTATGATCTTTTTCAAAAAAGACGTGATGCTAATATCAATAATGTTGCGATTATTCGCATTGAGCAGCTTTATCCTTTCCCTAAGAAAGCATTAGCAGATTGCTTGGCTGCTTATCCGAATGCGAAAGAAGTAGCGTGGTGCCAAGAAGAGCCAGAAAATCAAGGTGCTTGGTATTGTTCTCAGCATCATATTCGATCAGCATTAAAGAAAGATCAAACATTAAGTTATGCAGGACGTGGTGCGTCTGCTTCGCCTGCAACAGGGTATCATGGTTTACATGTTGAACAACAGACAGCATTGGTGGCGCAAGCCTTAGGTGTTTCTCTCTAAAGAAAGGACAACGATATGACTATCGAAGTGAAAGTACCAGTTTTGCCAGAATCAGTGGCGGATGCAACGGTGGCCACATGGCATAAAAAACCTGGTGATTTTGTGAAGCGGGATGAAAATATTGTCGATATTGAAACTGATAAAGTAATGTTGGAAGTGCCAGCATCACACGATGGTATTTTAAAAGAAATTGTCAAACCCGCAGGTTCTGTTGTCAAAGCAGAAGAAGTCATTGGTTTATTTGAAGCAGCAAGCGCACCTTCTGTTTCTGCGGCTTCTGCGCCTGTTGCGAAAGAAGCAGCTCCTGCTTCAACTGCAACAGCGGGCCCTGCTGCACGTCGTGCAGCGGCTGAACATGATGTGGATACCAGTACTGTATCAGGTAGTGGCAAGGGCGGCCGTGTTACAGCAGCAGATGTAAAACAACACATGAGCGGTAGCACCGTATCAATGAAAGTGACTTCAGCTGAACGTTTAGAAGAGCGCGTACCCATGACACGTTTGCGCCAACGTATTGCAGAACGTTTAGTGGCTTCACAGCATAATTCAGCGATTTTAACAACATTCAATGAAGTCAATTTAAAAGCAATCAGTGAGCTGCGTGCAAAATATAAAGATGAATTTTTAGAAAAGCACGGCGTAAAATTAGGGTTTATGTCTTTCTTTGTTAAAGCCGCTGTGGAAGCACTAAAACATTTTCCTACCGTGAATGGAAGCATTGATGGCACAGATATTATTTATCACAATTATTTTGATATTGGCGTTGCCGTTTCTACAGAGCGTGGGTTGGTTGTTCCGATTATTCGTGATGCAGACAAAATGAATTTGGCTCAAATTGAAATGGCGATCATGGATTATTCCAAAAAAGCACGCGACAATAAATTGTCTGTGGAAGATATGTCTGGGGGTACCTTTACGGTATCAAATGGTGGTGTGTTTGGCTCACTGTTGTCCACACCGATTATTAATCCGCCACAAAGTGCAATTTTGGGAATGCATAAAATTGAAGATCGCCCTGTTGTGGAAGATGGGCAAATTGTGATACGCCCCATGATGTATTTAGCGATGTCTTATGATCATCGCATTATTGACGGAAAGGAATCTGTTTCTTTCTTAAAAACTATCAAGGAAGCGTTAGAGTATCCAGGTAAATTATTGTTAGATATTTAGACCCCTGCCCCTTTTAAGAGGGCAAACGGTTCCCGCTTTTGCGGGGATGAACGCCGCCGCGAGGGGGTGGCGAACATAAACAAATGAGGAGTATGAATGAACCTACACGAATACCAGGCCAAGCAATTATTTGCTGAATATGGCTTACCTGTTTCTAAAGGGCAAATTGTTTCCAGTGGGAACGAAGCTGCGAAAGCCATGCAAATCCTGGGAGGCAATCGTTGGGTTGTCAAAGCGCAAGTGCATGCAGGTGGCCGTGGTAAAGCGGGCGGTGTAAAACTGTTCTCTGATCCTAATGAAGTAGAAAAATTTGTGCGTGAAATATTAGGCACACGTCTGGTCACTTATCAAACAGATAAAGATGGTCAGCCTGTGAATCAAGTGTTGATTGAAACGCCTTGCGATATTGCTAAAGAATTATATTTAAGTGCTTTAGTGGATAGAAGTTTGGGATGCGTTGTTTTTATGGTCTCTACAGAAGGCGGCGTCGATATTGAAGCAGTGGCGCATGATACTCCTGAAAAAATTCATCGTATGGCAGTTGACCCTTACATCGGCGTGTTGCCTTACCAAGCACGTGATTTGGCGTTCAAATTAGCATTGAACGAAACGCAAGTGAAACAATTCGTAAACTTGTATATGGGACTAGGTAAGATGATGATTGAGCGTGATCTCAGCGTATTAGAAATCAACCCGCTTGTGATTAAAACAGACGGGGATTTATTATGCTTAGATGCAAAAGTGACCATGGATGATAACGCTGGGTTTCGTCAGTCTAAATTAGTAGCTATGCGTGATGCAACGCAAGAAGATGATCGTGTGAACAAAGCGCATGAGTGGGATTTAAATTATATTCCATTAGACGGTAATATCGGTTGCATGGTAAATGGTGCAGGGTTGGCCATGGCGACCATGGATATTATTAAATTGCATGGCGGTGATCCTGCCAACTTTTTGGATGTAGGCGGTGGTGCAACGCAAGATCGCGTACGCGAAGCGTTCAAAATTATTTTATCGGATCATTCTGTCAAAGGTATTTTGGTGAATATTTTTGGTGGTATTGTGCGCTGCGACTTGATTGCGGAAGGTATTATTGCCGCCGTGAAAGAAGTATCTGTGCAAGTGCCAGTGGTGGTGCGTTTAGAAGGAAATCGCGCACAAGAAGGAGCTGATTTGTTGGCAAACAGTGGGTTAAATATTACGCCTGCGCATGGTTTAAGTGACGCAGCAAGCAAAATTGTAGAGGCCGTGAGGAAAGTAGCATGAGTATTTTAGTCAATAAAAACACGAAAGTAATTTGCCAAGGGTTCACAGGCAAGCAAGGTACTTTCCATACCGAACAAGCATTAGCGTACGGCACCAAAATGGTGGGTGGGGTAACGCCAGGTAAAGGTGGGCAAGAGCATTTAGGCTTGCCTGTTTTTAATACGGTGGCAGAAGCGGTAGAGGCAACTCAGCCAGATGCCAGCGTTATTTATGTGCCGGCGCCTTTCTGTAAAGATTCTATTATCGAGGCAGCGGATGCGGGCATTAAATTGATTGTGTGTATTACAGAAGGTGTGCCTACGCTAGATATGATGGTAGTTAAGCCTTATGTAGAGGCGTGCGGAGCCCGCTTAATAGGACCTAACTGTCCTGGCGTGATCACACCTGGGGAATGTAAAATTGGTATTATGCCGGGGCACATTCATTTGCCTGGGAAGATTGGCATTGTTTCCCGCTCGGGCACATTGACTTACGAATGTGTCAAACAAACGACAGAATTAGGTTTAGGGCAAAGCACATGTGTGGGCATTGGAGGAGATCCGATTCCGGGCTCTAGCTTTATTGATATTTTGCGCTTACTCCAGGATGATCTCAAAACAGAGGCTATCATTATGGTAGGTGAAATTGGCGGTACAGCTGAAGAAGAGGCTGCCGAATTTATTCATGAGTACGTAACGAAGCCGGTAGTAGGTTACATTGCAGGGGTGACTGCGCCGAAAGGAAAGCGGATGGGCCATGCAGGTGCTATTATTGCTGGTGGGAAAGGTACGGCAGATGCCAAGTTTGCCGCTTTGGAACGTGCGGGAGTGTTAACAGTTCGCTCGCCGGCTGATATTGGAAAGCGATTGATTGGGTAGACAAGAGACAGAGGGTCGATAGACACAAAGCCCCCATGTCGTCGCTTGTAGGGCGACAAATGGGGGAGTATGGGTTATGTTAGATAATAAAGCCCCGGAGCGGCGTGGGAAGAACTTGCGTAATGGCAGGATTTGGACGAACGATTACAGGAGTTTTTAATAAAATGATTGCGATCATTCTTATCATTATCAATACGCTCTGCTTCACTTACGCTTGGGCGTTGACAGAGCGCCAATTGCATTCAGAAACATTAGTCAGTCGTCGCTTAAATCAATTACCCAACATGAACACTTTTTCTGTGCGCCGCCCTTTAATTATCGGGAATTTCATAGGAACATGCATAGTAGCAGGTTTGTCTTTCAGTATGTTCGGTTTTATGTTTTCACTCTCAACAAATTTTTCATTTTGGGCGATGCTACTGCAAATACTAGTGATTATGCTAATTGATGATATCTGGTTTTATGGGTGTCACCGCTTACTGCATCAACCATGGATGTTTAAAAAAATTCATTCTGTTCATCATAGGGTTCGTTCGCCGCTGCCATTAGATTACTTATATGTTCAACCATTAGAATGGATGATGGGAGCTGTTGGGGTATTATTGGGTGTGTTGGCCATTTATTTCTATTGTGGCGAAGTGAATGCTTATGCTTTATTTTTGTATGCCATTTTTCGACCACTGCATGAAATTCACATTCATTCTGGAATGCCCTCAAAATGGATGGAGCGGTTAAAGTGTTTGGGTTCTGCAGAGCACCACGGTATGCATCATGCAAAATTGAAGTGTAATTATGCGTCTACGTTTAAGTGGTTGGACAGGGCATTGGGAACTAAAGGCTAGCAGGTTTTTGGAAAATCATGCGCCCTTACGTCTAGGCGCATGATTTATAGAGCAATTTTAGATCACTCTTTAACACGCATTCCCATTATTATAAAACTGGCAGCAAGCTTTTGCGGCTGGCAGGTTATTTTGCGCAGCTTTGTCATATCTAGACATAGCTGTAGTATCCGCCAAGGAATGTTGCGCTTCAGTTAGGTTTGTAGAGCTGCATCCGCAAGTAGTTGCGTTATTAGGGTCAGGTGTACCAGCAGGACAAGTAGTGCTTGGGGACGTAGGTGGTTCTACGATGGGCGTTACAGCAGGGGGCGTAATGGTGATGGTTTTTGTCTCTTTTGATTGCATCAATTTAATTACATTATTGTAGGCGGTGATACATTTTTTGGCTGCATCTTCATTTTTCTTGGTAACGGTACCCACTTTATTATAATGAGCAGCAGCATTATCACAATAGCCAGCTTGTTTTTGATATTCACCTCTTGCCCCCTGGCTCTTTTTGCCGCAATTACTAGCAGCTGTCAGGAGCATGTTTTTAGCATTCTGATAACTTGTTTTGGAGTTATAGTCGCTTCCTCCCACTTTTGAAAGATTGGTCAGAGGAAGGCGCTGCGCGTACATATTGATACTCTCTTGATTGAGGTCTTTCGTGGCACAGCTCAAATCGGGTGAGGAAGCTGCGCTTGCGCTAAGGTTCAAGCTAAGCAACAGGGTGATCAAAGAGATTTGAGTAATTCTCATGGTGTTCTCCTGTAAATAAGATAGTGTAAGCATAGCAGGACTTACATAAAATGCCCTTCGCTGCGCTAATTTACATAGGCTACGAGGAGGGAAAGCCAAGTTAAGCCATGGTTAGGGTGCACTGCCCATGCTCTAAACATGCTATTTTAGCTTTTCCATGTTCCCATGCGCCTAAAACAAGGCGTTGGTTAAGAGAGTGTGATTTTGTATACTCATGCACAAGAGGATGGTGCGTATGTCCGTGAATGATAAGACCAACCTGATAGTGCTCAAACCATTCACGAACAGTGTCTTCGTTCACATCCATGAGGGTAGAGTCTTTGGATGAACTGGACGATTGCATACGCAATTTATTTCCGAGACGCTCGCGAATAGACCGTGGAAGCGCGAGAAAAAGTGTTTGAACCCAGGGCTGGTGCACCCAAAAGCGGTAACGCTGATAGGCTTTGTCGTGGGTGCAAAGTAAATCCCCGTGGCTCATGAGGATGTTATGTCCATCGATGGGAATAACGCTCGGATCAGGTAAAAGTTTTGCACCGGATTGATTTATAAAAGTTTTTCCAACCAGGAAGTCCCGGTTTCCGTGCATATAATAAACTGATACCCCTTGCTCTTTCAGCATCTTGAGTTGTGCGCATACTCGACGAGCGGTGAGGCTGTTGTCATCATCACCGACCCAGGCTTCAAAAAGGTCACCCAAAATGTAGAGCGCACGGGCGTGGCGTGCTTTAGTGTCAATAAAGTGTTCAAAAGCCTGCAGCAGCTCAGGATGGGCATCACTCAGGTGGAGATCAGAAATCACATAAATAGGTTGAGTAATCATGTAGGGAGTTTAGCAGATTACGTGTTAAAATGTCTTTTTGCTTGTCTTCAAGGGTCTAACATGCTAGTTAAAACACGTTTTGCGCCCAGTCCTACGGGCTTTATTCATATTGGAAATATGCGTACCGCATTATTTAATGCCATGATTGCGCGCCACCAGCAAGGTATTTTTTTATTGCGGATTGAAGATACTGATGAAGCCCGCTCTGAGGAAGCTTACATTGCTTCTTTACAAGAAGATTTGCATTGGTTGGGTTTAGATTGCCAAGAAGGCGAAGGATGTGGGGGAGAGCATGCGCCGTATCGGCAATCTGAGCGGCAAGCTGTGTATGAAGCCTATTACCAAAAACTGATTGACTTAAATTTAGCATATCCTTGTTTTTGCACCGATGAGCAATTAAAGCTAAGCCGCAAAATGCAGCGTGTGGCAGGGCAGCCCCCTCGATATGATGGACGTTGTGCGCGTTTAACAGCAGAAGAAGTAGCACAAAAATATACACAAGGTTTAAAAGCAACCTTGCGGTTTCGCATTCCGCGGGCCACACAAGTTGTTTTTCAAGATTTAGTTCAGGGTGAAAAAACATTTGCAACAGATGATATTGGTGATTTTATTATTCGCCGCGCAGATGGCGGATCGTCTTTCATGTTTTGTAATGCGATTGATGATTCGTTAATGGGTGTGACACATGCATTTCGCGGGGAAGATCATATTACGAATACGCCACGTCAATTATTGATTTTACAAGCGCTTAATATGCGCGCGCCAGAATATGGGCATTTTGCTTTGATTAATGGCACGGATGGAGCACCTTTATCTAAACGCAACGGGAGCCAAAGTATTCGAGAAATGCGCTTCAAAGGGTATTGGCCTGAAGCTGTTGTAAATTATTTAGCACGGCTGGGGCATTATTATTCTCAAAATGAGTTGATGAGTACTGCAGAGTTGGGAAAATATTTTGAAATTTCACAATTAGGAAGATCTCCTGCACGATATGATGAAAATCAATTATTGTATTGGCAAAAAGAGGTATTTAAAAAAAAATCGCCTGCTGATATTTTTCAATGGATGGGTGAGGCGGTGCATACATTGGTTCCTGTTTCACAAACAGCATTATTTGTGGAAGTGGTGACCCCTAATACATTGTTTCCACAAGATGCAGTCGTATGGGCAGAGCGTGCGTTCAATAATACGCTGTTGCCTTTTATGAATGATGAATGTAAGGCGATTCTGAACACAACACCGGATGATTTTTTTGATCATGCCATTGCAGCTGTGAAAAAATATGGCTTAGACTACAAAGCTTGGGTGGGTTATTTGAAAGAAAATACTCAGGTAACAGGGAAAGCATTATTTCAACCTTTACGTGTGGCGTTAATGGGTGCGTTGCATGGTCCAGAAATGGAAAAGTGGGTATTGTTGTTGAATAATGTGGATGTGATTATTCAGCGGCTCAATATTAAGAAAACCGCCTCCTTGTAGGGGCGCATAATATGCGCCCGTCGGGGCAGCTGAGCGTGTTAGCGCGAAGCGGGGTTTTTAATTAACCAAAGTGAGATAGTATGTTAAACATTTACAACACTTTAACTCGCACGAAAGAACCTTTCATTCCTCTTCACGGTAACACGGTTAACATGTATGTATGCGGCATGACAGTATACGATGTTTGTCATATAGGCCATGCACGTACAGCGGTAGCGTTTGATATGCTGTATCGCTATCTTAAATTTTTAGGATACGATGTGTCTTATGTCCGAAACATCACAGACATTGACGATAAAATTATTCAACGTGCTGCTGAAAATAATGAACCCATTGAAGTGTTAACAAAACGTTTTACGCAAAAAATGCATGAAGATTTAAATGCATTGGGGACACTCTCCCCCACAGAAGAGCCGCGCGCAACAGACTATATTGCGCAAATGCTTTCATTGATAGAGCGTTTGGTTGAACAAGGTGTGGCTTATATCGGAACAAATGGTGATGTATTTTATTCAGTAAATACTTTTTCTGAATATGGAAAATTATCGCACCGCTGTGTAGAAGATATGCGTGCAGGCGAGCGTGTTGAGATTAACAGCGCAAAACGCGACCCTATGGATTTTGTATTATGGAAAAGCGCAAAACCTAATGAAATAAATTGGCCATCGAAGTTTGGTCCAGGCCGTCCGGGTTGGCATATTGAATGCTCTGCCATGGTAAAGGCGACATTAGGTGAAGCGGAAACATTGGATATTCATGGAGGTGGTTTTGATTTGCAATTTCCGCATCATGAAAATGAAATTGCACAATCGGAAGCAGCGTACCGTAAGCCTTTTGCGAAAACATGGATGCATGTAGGTTTTGTGAATATCAATGATGAAAAAATGTCGAAATCGTTGAAAAATTTTTTAACGATTGAAGAAGCGCTTGTACAATATCACCCTGAAGTCTTACGCTTTTTCTTGTTGTCTAGTCATTATCGCAGCGGTGTGCATTATTCTGAAGAAAATATGTTAAAAGCACATGCTGCCCTGGAACGGCTGTATACTGCCTTGCGTGATACAAATCCTGTCAGTGGGGAAATAGTAGGCGAAGCAAGGGTATCATTCATGAATGCAATGAATGACGATTTAAACACCCCAGAAGCCATGGCGGTATTATTTGATTTAGCGCGCGAAGTGAATGTCGCTAAAACGATGGATACAGGATTGGCGAATCAACTAGCCGATACTTTAATAAAGCTGGGCGGCGTGTTGGGGATTTTGCAATCAGATCCAGCAGTTTTTTTAAAAGGCCAAGTGCGCGATGAAGGTTTATCTGCAAAAGAAGTGGAAGCGCTGTTAGAAAAACGCGAGAAAGCGCGCGCGCAGAAAGATTTTAAAACGGCAGATGCGATTCGACAAGAATTGCTGGAAAAAGGTGTATTGTTGGAAGACGTGGCTGGCGGTGAGACGCGCTGGAAGTATTTGAACACTTACTAATTCCCTAGCAGATTCTCTTTGCTAACCGTCACGCCTTTTTTAATCAACGCGATTTTTTCTTCTGTGAGCTCTGTGATCATCGCATCAATTTTGCCGTGGTCAATTTTCATTTGTGTTAAATTATCTTGCTCTTCTTGATTTAAATGTTGTGTTTGGCGTGCTTCAATTTCTTTTGTTAAGCGTGCATATTCAGGGCGCAACACATATAATTCTGAATCAATTTCATTGGCGCGTTGCTCGAGCGTGAAGCCAGCGACGGTACGGTCTTTATCACTTAAGCGTGCATAGCCTTCAGTGGACGTAGCAAAAGCGGCGGAAATAGATACAAAGAGCATAAAAAAGAATAGAGTATGTTTCATGAAATCCTTCTTCGTTTTTCATGGGGCAGTTAGGTACACTCTAGATCATGCTATTAAATAAATCTAGGATTTACGCAAAATGGTCGCCTTTTGCCTGCTATGATAAATGACAACACGGACTTTTAGGGAGGAAACCATGTTACATTGCAAACAAATATTGAGCATATTAAGTATAAGCGTAGTTGCATTGGCTGTGAATGCGGGGCCTTTATTACATAAACTAGAAAAATCAACTTGCTCCAGCGGATTATCTGATACTCAATTGAGTGACTGTCAATTATTCGTAGCGGCAGAAGAGTATGCGCATACCACCTACAAAGCAAACCATAACGCTGCCTATAAGCACGATATGGAATATTGTAAGGAAGCTGTTAAGGCCTTGAACACAGGCGTGGCTCATCAGGAAGCAGAAGATACGTGCCGAAAATTTGCTAATGGTCCTGCCGATGCACCTGGCGTGCAGACGCAGCTGCGGGCAAATATGGATGGTGCGGTTCCACCAACTGCGGCACCTGCTGCTAACTCAGTAGAGTAGCATTCAGTGTATTATCCATTAACTGCGCTACTGTCATAGGACCTACACCGCCGGGGACGGGTGTAATAGCCCCGGCGCGTAGTCTTACACTTTCAAAATCCACATCCCCTACAAGTGCGCCATTGGCTAGCCGATTAATGCCCACATCAATCACTGTAGCGCCGGGTTTAACATCTTCCCCACTGATAATCCCTGCCACTCCTGTGGCCACGACTAAAATATCTGCCTGAGTAGTATGGGTATGCAGTTGTTGTGTGAAACGATGGCAGCACGTTACGGTAGCACCTGCTTGTAACAATTCAAGCATCATCGGGCGGCCAACAATATTAGAGGCGCCCACTACAACTGCATGTTGACCTTGCGTGGGGATATTCTCTGCTTCTAATAAGCGGATAATGCCATAAGGCGTGCAAGGGCGCAAAAGAGGGTTACGCTGGGCCAAGCGGCCTAGATTATAAGGGTGAAAGCCATCGACATCTTTGTGAGGCGCAATGGCTTCAATGACGGTTTGCATGTTGATAGAGTTTGGGAGAGGAAGCTGGACAAGAATGCCATGCACAGCGGGGTCCTCATTCAGGGAGTGAATAAGCTTGAGCAAATGTTCTTCTGTTACGCTATCCGGGAGCCGGTGTACATGAGAAACGATACCCACGGTTTCGCAAGCTTTTATTTTATGATTCACATACACTTGTGAGGCTGGACTTTCGCCGACAAGCACAACGGCTAAGCCTGGTCGAGGAAGGCCTTGGCTTAAGCGGGTTTTTACTTGGCCTGTTACCTTGGTCAAGAGGTTTTGTGCATGTTTTCGTCCATCAATGATATGTGCTGGCATGATATTTTCCTTAATTTCAATATACTCATTGTCACATTGATATTCTTTATGCGCAAGCGTGAAAAACATGAGTATTGCTATTGCCTTATTTTATAGGCTTATGTATGATCGTGGCGTCTGTGTAGGATAGGCGGGGTATAGCGCAGTTTGGTAGCGCGCCTGATTTGGGTTCAGGAAGTCGGGGGTTCGAATCCCTCTGCCCCGATCACTGCGCCCGTAGCTCATCTGGATAGAGCATCGGCCTTCTAAGCCGAGGGTAGCAGGTTCGAGTCCTGCCGGGCGCGAACTTAACAGGTAGACGAATTTATAGTCTCTAATGTCTAGATGGTGGACGTAGCTCAGTTGGTAGAGCCCCGGATTGTGATTCCGGCCGTCGTGGGTTCAAATCCCATCGTTCACCCCATATTTTTGCGAAAGTGGCGAAATTGGTATACGCGCTGGATTTAGGTTCCAGTGGGGAAACCCGTGAGAGTTCGAGTCTCTCCTTTCGCACCACAACTGGTAAGAGGTACGTGCATATGTCTTCTATTGCAATGGAAATGTCTTTACAAAAAATTGGTCCGCATGAAAGAAAGTTGTTGGTCACCGTACCTGCAGATGCTTTTGAAGCAGCGTTTAATCAAGAATTGCAAAAGATTTCCAAGCACATGAAGGCTGATGGGTTTCGTAAGGGAAAAATTCCTCTGGCTGTGGTGAAAAAACGTGCGGGCGCGCAAGCGCGTTATGAGGTCATTAATAAAATGACGGAAGATTCCCTCAAAAAAACCATTGAGGATGAAAAAATTATTTTAGCAGGACGGCCTGTGCTTGATATTGAAAAAGCAGATGAGGGTGAACCTGTAAAGTTTACTGTAACGTTTGAAATTTATCCTGAAGTGGCTTTAAAAGGTTTAGATAAAATCAAATTGGATAAACCTAAAGTAGTAGTTTCTGCTACAGATGTTGATGATGCCATTGAGCGTTTACGTTTGCGTTCAGCAACGTGGGCTGACGCAAGTGAACCCGCAAAAACAGGCATGCGCGTACGTTTCAAACTGTTTGGTGGTTTGAAAGGAAAAGAAGAGTTGTTTGAGAATGGCACAGAAATGACCATGCAAATTGGTGCTCAAGAAGCGATTCCTGGTTTTGAAGATGCATTGATAGGTGCAGTGGTAGGCGTTAAATTATCATTTGATTTGCCTTTCCCCGCAGATTATTTCCAAGAAGATTTAGCTGGCAATACTGCACATTTTGATTTGGACGTGCTATCGGTAGAAGAGCCAACATTGCCCGCGTTAGATGAGAAATTTATCAAAGAAACAGCGCGTATTGAAGCCGGCACAGAAGAAGCGTTTCGTGCAGATGTTGAAAATAATTTGCATGAAGGTGCAAAACGTATGCTGAATAGCTACTTGAAGGAAGGTTTGTTAAAGTATTTATTGGATCAATATGCAGATTTAGAAGTGCCGAAAGGTTTAATTGACCAAGAAGTGCAAGCGTTGCACCATGAGCATGAAGGGCATGAACATCATCATCACGAAGGTGAGGCATGTGGCCATACTGCAGAAGCAGAGCGTCGTGTTAAATTAAGCTTAATTTTGGGCCAATATATTCGTGAGAAAGAAATTAAATTAGATGAACAAAAAATGTATCGAACTGCATTAGAAATGGCATTCCGCACACGCGACCCTAAAGCTGAGCTTGATAGCATATACAAAACGCCTAAGCTTCGTAACTTGCTCGCTTCTATTGTATTAGAAGAACAAGCAGTAAATCATTTACTAGACAGTGTGCAAGAAACGGAAGAAGCGCTAAGCTATAAAGAGCTACCCGAAAAATTGCATGCTCGGGAACAGAAGGCGGAGAAGTGAGAAGTTAACAAAACCCGTCCCCTTTTAAAGCTTGACCCGGACTTGATCCAGGCCTTGGCCAGACCTGATGGGCGGGACAGATGAGGGTTTTTAAGATCTAATGCTTCTTTAAATGGGCGCCATTGAGTGAAAGGAAAAATTATATGTCACCACATGAAATTTACAACACATTAGTTCCTATTGTGGTAGAGCAATCTGCCCGTGGGGAACGTTCCTACGATATTTTTTCTCGTTTACTGAAAGAACGAGTGATTTTTTTGGTGGGTCAGGTGGAAGACCATATGGCTAACTTAATTGTGGCTCAGTTATTGTTTTTAGAGTCAGAAAACCCAGACAAAGACATCAGCTTGTACATTAACTCACCCGGTGGCTCTGTCACTGCTGGGATGTCGATTTACGATACCATGCAATTTATTCGCCCGAAAGTAGCCACTTATTGTATGGGACAAGCTGCCAGCATGGGTGCATTTTTATTAGCGGGTGGGGCGCCTGGTCGTCGTTATGCGTTGCCCAATGCTCGTGTTTTGATTCACCAACCTTTGGGGGGTGTGCAAGGGCAGGCGAGTGATATTGAAATTCATGCGCGCGAGATTTTGCGCATGCGTGAGCGCCTCAACGAGTTATTAGCGCACCATACCGGCCAACCCATGGAAAAAGTGAAGTTAGATACTGATCGTGACAATATTATGACTGCACAAGAGGCGTTAAGTTATGGTATTGTAGATAAAGTATTAGAACGCCGAATACCGCCGGACGAAAAAGAAGGGGAAGCGGCGTAACGGAGCAGATATGAGCAAAGCAAGCACACCAGATGGAAAATTACTTTACTGTTCTTTCTGCGGAAAGAGCCAGCACGAGGTGCGCAAGCTAATTGCGGGCCCCTCTGTGTATATTTGTGATGAATGTGTGGCATTATGCACAGATATCATTGTTGAAGAGCGTGCAGAGCAGAACAGTGAGAATGGCCAGAAAAAATTGCCGACGCCTCGTGAAATTAATGAGACGCTTGATCAATACGTGATTGGGCAAGAAAAAGCTAAAAAAGTATTAGCCGTTGCTGTTTATAATCATTACAAACGTTTGACTGTGACAGGCAAAAAAGGGGCGCCAGATGGCGTTGAAATCAGTAAAAGTAATATTTTATTGATTGGCCCCACTGGAAGCGGGAAAACGTTGTTAGCGCAAACATTGGCGCGTTTATTAAATGTGCCGTTTGCTATTGCAGACGCAACCACACTAACAGAAGCGGGTTATGTGGGCGAAGATGTTGAAAATATCATTCAAAAGCTTTTACAAAAATGTGATTACGATATTGAACGTGCACAACGTGGGATTGTGTACATTGATGAAATCGATAAAATTTCGCGTAAATCTGAAAACCCCTCTATCACGCGAGATGTATCGGGTGAGGGCGTGCAACAAGCATTATTGAAGTTGATTGAAGGTACTATTGCTGCTGTACCACCCCAAGGCGGGCGTAAGCATCCGCAACAAGAATTTTTGCAAGTGGACACATCCAATATTTTATTCGTTTGCGGTGGTGCGTTTGCTGGTTTAGAAAAAATTATTTTAGAGCGTTCTGAAAAAGGTGGTATTGGATTCTCTGCAGAAGTGAAAGGAAAGTCTGATAGAAAATCCGTTAGCGAAATATTGTCTCAAGTAGAGCCTGAAGATCTCATTCGCTATGGTTTAATCCCAGAGTTTGTGGGTCGCTTGCCTGTAGTAGCAACGTTGTCAGAATTAGATGAAGCACAATTGATTCAAATTTTAACAGAGCCTAAGAACGCTTTGATCAAACAGTATCAACATTTATTTGGTATGGAAGGGGTTGAAGTAGAGTTTAGGGACAGCGCATTAGTAGCAGTTGCGAAACAAGCTTTGCAGCGCAAAACAGGGGCTAGGGGTTTACGTTCTATTTTAGAGAATGTGTTGCTTGATACCATGTATGACATTCCTTCATCACAACATATTTCAAAAGTGGTGATTGATGAGAATGTGATTTTGGGTGAAGCTGAGCCATTATTGATTTATGCTAACCCTGAGGAACCGCGCAAAGCTGGTGAAGCCTAACTTGCCAAGCTTGCTTATAAGAGAGCGCTAAGATACTTGAAATGCGCTATATCCCCCCCATATTGTAATACAAGGACCGTATATTTTCTATCCGGGAGGAACCATGAAAAACACTATTGAAATCAATGATAAGCTAGAGCAATATCCTGATCTTCTTCCCGTATTACCGCTGCGCGATGTGGTTGTTTCGCCCAATATGGTGATTCCTCTTTTTGTGGGCCGCGAAAAATCAGTGGCTGCTTTAAATGCTGCCATGCAAGCAGATAAGCAAATCTTATTATTAGCGCAACGTGACCCTTCTATTGATGATCCTCAATGGAAAGATTTATACGAAGTGGGTGCTTGTGCCAATATTTTACAATTATTGAAGCTACCAGACGGCACATTAAAAGTGTTAGTGGAAGGTGCAGAGCGCGCGCGCGTGGTAGAGCAGTTTCAACACGGTGCATATTTAGAAGCTCGCTACGAAGTATTGCCAAGTCAAACAGGCAATTCTATTGAAACAGAAGTGTTGACACGATCTGTTTTAAATGAATTCGAAAATTATGTGAAATTAAATAAAAAAATTCCACCCGAAATTTTGAGCTCTTTAGCAAGTATTGAAGAACCCGGTCGTTTAGCAGATACCATCACGGCACACATGCCATTAAAAATTGATGAAAAACAATCGATTTTAGAAACATTGCCTGTGGATGAGCGTCTTGAGAAATTGCTTGTTTTTCTCGAGAAGGCATTGGATTTATTGGAAGTGGAAAAACGTATTCGCGTGCAAGTGAAAGGCCAAATGGAAAAAACGCAACGCGAGTACTTTCTGAAAGAGCAAATGCAAGCGATTCAAAAAGAATTATCTGAACTGGATGATATGCCTAATGAAACAGAAGCATTAGCGCGTAAAATTGAAGAAGCGGGAATGTCTGAAGAAGCGAAAACGAAGGCATTAACGGAATTGAATAAATTAAAAATGATGTCACCGATGTCTGCAGAGGCAACAGTGACACGCAATTATTTAGACTGGATGCTGCAAGTGCCATGGAAAACAGCATCACCTTTAACATATGATTTGGTCCAAGCAGAAAAAACGTTAAATGCAGATCATTATGGGTTAGAAAAAGTAAAGGAACGCATTGTTGAGCATTTAGCGGTGGAAGGCCGTTTGCATCATTTGTCTACCAAAACCAGCAAAAAGAAAAGCAAAATTTCTAAAAAATTAGAAGCTGATCATCCTGCTAAATTAAAACAATACAGTCCTATTTTATGTTTAGTAGGGCCTCCTGGTGTGGGTAAAACATCACTGGGGCAATCTATTGCGCATGCAACAGGACGGGAGTTTGTGCGTATATCGTTAGGTGGTGTGCGTGATGAAGCTGAAATTCGTGGGCATCGTCGCACCTATATTGGTTCTATGCCTGGTAAAATTTTGCAAAAATTGGCTAAAGTAGGCGTGCGCAATCCTTTGTTTTTGCTGGATGAAATTGATAAAATGGCTAGCGATTTCAGAGGAGATCCTGCCGCTGCCTTGCTTGAGGTATTGGACCCAGAGCAAAACGATACTTTCAATGATCATTATTTAGAAGTAGATTATGATTTATCAGATGTGATGTTTATTGCTACTTCAAATTCATTGAATATTCCTGAAGCCTTGTTAGATCGTATGGAAGTGATACGTTTAGCTGGTTATACTGAAGATGAAAAAATGAATATTGCTTTGAATTATTTAATGCCAAAACAAATTAGAAATAATGGTTTGACAGAAACTGAAATTCAGATCACAGATGGTGCTATTCAACAAATTATTCGTGAATACACACGTGAAGCAGGTGTGCGTAGTTTAGAGCGAGAAATTTCTAAAATTTGCCGTAAAGTAGTGCATCAAAATTCAGTGAAGCCGAAAAAAGCGAAAACAATCGTTACCCCACGCAATCTTGAGAAATTTTTAGGCGTACCAAAATACCGTTTTGACGTGATGCATGAAGATGATCGCATTGGTCAAGTGAATGGTTTAGCATGGACTTCTGTAGGCGGTGAAATGTTAACTATTGAAGCTGCTGCATCACCTGGTAAAGGCAAGGTGACGCGCACAGGTCAATTAGGCGAAGTGATGCAAGAATCCATTCAAGCTGCTTTTACAGTGATCCGCAATCGTTCTCAAGCATTAGGTATTGCAGCTGATTTTTATGAAAAAATGGATATGCATGTGCATGTGCCAGAGGGTGCAACACCCAAAGATGGTCCCAGCGCAGGGATTGGCATGTGTACGGCGATGGTTTCTTCATTAATAGGCATTCCAGTGCACGCGGATGTTGCAATGACAGGCGAAATTACATTGCGTGGCGAAGTATTACCAATTGGTGGTTTGAAAGAAAAATTATTGGCTGCGCGGCGTTCAGGCATTAAGACAGTGATTATTCCGATTGAAAACGAGCGTGATTTAAAAGAAATTCCAAAAAATGTTTTGGAAGATCTGAAAATCGTGCCCGTGCGTTGGATTGATCAAGTATTAGATCTTGCATTACTGCATCCACCTGTGCCTCGTGAGCTAGTGCTACCTACCCCTCCTGCTGAAATTGTCCAGAGCAGTGAGAAGGGAGATGAGGAAACGGTGCGGAAGCATTAGTAATGCTTCTTCTAATGATATTACTCTCTATGGGACCCCTATTGACATCCTGTGAATAGGGGATAGAATTTTTTCTATGTCCCTATTTTACAGGTGATGTCATGTCCATGTCTGTCCCTCTTGTTCATTAGCTACGCTTACCACACGAATCATGTGCTGTTGTAGTCGCGCATAATTGAGCGTCTTACATGAAATTTTTATCATTTTAATTTTAATTGGCTTTTTTTTCACAAATTTTTATTACCATGGCAACTGTTGTATTAGTAATGCTATGCGGTGGTATTGAAACAGATATTTTTGTACCCAGCTTGCCCGCTATCAAAGACTATTTTTCTACGACAGAAAGTTTGGTGCAAATGATTATTGGCATTAATTTTTTAGGCCTATGTGTGTCAAGCTTGTTTTATGGGCCTTTATCAGATGCATATGGTCGGCGGCCAGTGCTGTTGGTTGGATTAATGCCTTTTGCATTGAGCAGTGTGGCGTCAGTGTTCGCAACAAGTATAACAAGCCTGTTGCTCTTCTCGTCTTTATCGCTGCTATTTCCTCGGCAGGCGTTATTTATGGGCTGAAGAAAGGCTAGAAGGTTCACACTAGGTTACATTTTATGCAACCTAGTGTGGGGGAAAGGTCAGAAAACTTGCGTTATCCTGTACACTAGGTTACACTTTATGTAACCTAGTGTGGAGTGCGTGATGATGCAGCCTATAAGGTATTTGATTCAATCACTTAGCAAATACGCGACTCCTGAGCGTTATTTATTTTCTTTACAAGATATGAGAGGGTTATTCCCCGACTTGTCTTATTTGGCTTTTAAGACTTTGCTAAGCCGTGCTGTAAAGGCGGGATATTTGAGCAAGGTGTGCCGCGGTTTGTACTTATATCCATTGGTTGCGCATCACCATGGGTTGATGCTTTTTCATGTAGCAGCGCATTTAAGGGCTGATTGCTTCAATTATATTAGCCTTGAAACTGTGCTTAGTGAAGCGGGTGTGATTTCTCAAATCCCCTTGAATTGGATTTCTATCATGTCTTCTGGCAGAAGCAACGTCATTTCTTGCGGGAAGTGGGGCAGCATTGAATTTATTCATACTGATAAGCAGCCGGTGGATATTATGGATCAACTTTTTTATGACACAAACTGTAAATTATGGCGTGCGAATGTGCCTTTAGCATTAAGAGACATAAAAGCCACGCGTCGTAATGAAGATTTAATTGATTGGAGTGTTGCCGATGAATTTATTTGATCAGCTCGTGACAGAAGCGCTAAAGCATCAACCTGATTTATTTTCACTGAGAGTAGCAGTAGAAAAAGAATTATTGCATCATGATATCTTGAGAATACTGAGCCATCATCAATTGTTATCGAATTTAACATTTATGGGGGGCACTTGTTTACGCTTGTGTTATGGGGGAACACGGCTTAGTGAAGATCTTGATTTTACGGGAGGTTGCAATTTTTCTCGTTCTGAATTATCTACATTAGGGAAAATATTAACGGATGAGCTTCATGAGAAATATAATCTTTTTATCAAAGTGAACGAGCCTGTGGAAGATAAAAAAAATGTAGACACTTGGAAAGTGCGAATAGAGACTCGGCCTGAACAAAAACATTTTCCATCGCAGCATATTAATATTGATATTTGCGCGGTATCTTCTTATGAGAAGCGCCCTATGATGTTATTAAATCCATATGGCGTAGATATGGGTACAAATGGGCTCATTATTCAGGTGCAAAGTCGTGAAGAAATTTATGCTGATAAATTGATTGCTTTTGCTCTCAGACCCAATCGTCTCAAATACCGTGACTTATGGGATATTATATGGCTCCACCAACAAGGCTTAAAGCCACAATATGCGTTAATTCCTTATAAACTTGCAGACAGGCATTTAATGCTCAACGATTTTTTGTGCTTGTTCGAAGAGAGAAAAAAGTTATTAACCACTGATAAAAAAATGTCTTCAGAATTTAAACAGGAAATGCAACGTTTTTTACCCATGGTACAATTAAACCAAATCCTGCAACAGGATGATACTTGGAAGTTTATTATTTATCTCATGGACGAATTGTTTGTAAGTATTCAGAAGGTGATTTAGGGCTTCTGAACACTTATTTTACGGCCCTAAAAAATAAGTTAAGCGCGCAGTAAGCATTTGCGTATGCGTATTGCCTTCTACTTCAGGTGAGCCAAGCCCTGGACCTGAGCCACACAACGAGCAAGATGCTTCCGTTCTGGTCATATCCAAACCAATATAATCATACGCTACGCCAAGGCCAATACGTGATGCAAGCTTATAATCCACACCAAAGCCAATTGTCCAACCACCTACCCACTCAGTAGTGCTGCCTTTGGTATCTGTCGATGTATCTTCAAACTCTAATTTTATATTGCCGCCGGCCCAACCCGAGTTGAAATAAAAGAACCATCTTTCGAGCGGGTAAGCCACGCGCATTTTGACCGTTGCAAACTCATTCATGCGCACATGATATTCATCTGTTTCAGGATAAAAAGGGCTGGTAAAAGATGTGTTGAGACTTGAACCTAAAAATGAAGCTTCCACACCAAAAATAACAGGTTTGCTATTTAAATTGTAAGCAATAAATCCGCCACCGGTAAAGCCAGTATCACTCGAATCAAACCCACTGCCTTCGGGAACGGCTCCCCCCGCATTAAAATAATTTTCGTTAGTGAATTTCCAATCTGATTGGTTCCAGATGCTACCTGCTTGCAAGCCTAGGTTCATCCCCGACCATTGCATAACATCAAATGACTGTTGAGAAGAAGGATTTGCCAGTGCAGTAAAACTGCTGAAAATAAAAACAGTAGATGTGAGAACTCTAAAAAGAAGATTGCTTTTCCTTGCTGGCATAGTACTCATCCTGAAGTTACTTGATGGCACTATAGCATATTTCAAGTAGGTGCGCTACCGTTTTAACAACCCATCACCAAGGTTAATATGATATATTTCAGAATAGCAAGGAACAATACGGCTTAAAGTGAGGTAAAGTATGCCAATGTATTATGTGAAGGTAAACGGGGAGAATTCGGAAATTTGGGAAGAGAATAGTCATGCTCCTCGAACACTTGCAACTCGAGAAGCATTTAATGGTAATCCACACAAAAATCCTATTGCGACAGCAACACATTTGATTATTAAAGGTTCGTTTCTTGCGATTGACGCAAAAAATGAAACTTTAGCACAAGTAAAAAAATTCCTTCACTTTAATCAATATATTGAAACCTTAGAATTAACATGTTGTTTATCTTATAAACAGCTACATCAATTGTGCATTGCACTTTCAATGAATACGACGCTAGTGAAAATTGATTTTAATGGCGTTTCAATTGCCGAGAACGCACTGGCAAGTACGGGTAGACCGATTGCCAGTGAGGATCTAAAAAAGATTAACGAAGATTTAGGAAAGGATAATCTTTCTATCAAAATGAAATGTGAATCTTTTTCAATGCCTCAGGTGGGTGGAGGCATTGAAATCGTGATACCTCCAGGGTATTTTACATTATATCAAGGCTGGGTTGGCCAAGGCCCCGCAGTTTCCATTGAGGCTAGAAACGTCATAGGGTGTAAATAATTGCACAGCAGGCTAAGGGCTACGAGTTATTAGTTGGGGCAAACGATGTCAAAACCCCACCTCGCACCGCCCCCTTTTAAGGGGGCGGTTATGTCAAGACGTAAGTTGAAGACAGGCCGAAGGCCTGGAAGTTACTAGCCTGGGGCAAGCGAGGCGAGCCGAGTGCCGCCCCAGGTTAACGATAGAAAGAAACACGCAGCGCTGTAAGCGCGAAAGGTTATTTCCAAAGATACCGTTCATCATAATTAACACCATGTTGATTTAAAAATTTCCGCAATTCATCCTGAAAATTTTTCTTTTTATGATGCTCTTCTTGGTTTTGTATATATTGTTTGACTCTCTCTACCTGCGATTGGCTCACACTAAATGCAGCATATCCTCTCTGCCAATAAAATTTTTTGAGCTCATGATCGCCTAATGTTTTGATCCATTTTGAGCAAGATTTTTTTATCTCTTCAACAAAATCTGAGAGCGCCATATTTTTATGTAGTTGAACAAGTAAATGTATATGATCTTCTGTTCCTCCAATAATAACAGCATGACAGTTTTGTGCACGACAGATGCTAGCAATGTAATCATATGTTCTCACACGTAATGCGGATGTTTTTAAAAAAGGATACCGATTTTGGGTTGAAAAAACAATGTGTGTCCAAAGTTGAACAAGGGTTTGAGACATAAAATTTTCCTTTTTCTTATTATTTATACTGTCATTATTACACAACCATTGTTATTGGCAAGGTTTTTCTTTCGCGCTTACAGCGCTGCGTGTTTCTTTCTATCGTTAACCTGGGGCGGCACTCGGCTCGCCTCGTTTGCCCCAGGCTAGTAACTTTCAGGCCTTCGGCCTGCTATTTAATGATTGATATCCATGTTCGCGCAGATCATTCATGGGCAGATACTTTCATTCCTGCATCAAACAATCTCAAAAACCCCCATCTCGCGGAGTTTATCCCCGCTCGCGGGAACGAGGCGGGGGTTTTGACGCCGGTTGTCCACCAAATGTTTGAGCTTGAGCTTAAAAACGAGTAAAATGCGATTATTGTGATCATTCCAAAATATTTAGAAGACCCTGATTTCCGCCAATTTGCAGCTAATGCAGGGGTTACTTTGCTTTCTGCGGTGGCGAGCATCGTTGCCTATTATTGTTTTGGGGGTTTATTCTCTTCCATTATTGCTTCGCTGGTTGTCCTTCCCGTGCTAATGGGGGCGCTCAAACTGAGCGGGATTAAAATTGAACCACTGCAGTATGTAGCCCTTTTCTTTTTAGCGGTCTTAGGGTTACCCGCTGTTTTGTTAGATAATTCTTTTATGGGAAAAATTCAAGAACCTATTTCCGGGTTGCTGATGGGAGTAGGTTTCGGTGTGGCTGCCATATTTTCCAAAGCTCCAGTGATTAAAACGGTGGTTCCCAATTTCATTAAGAAAAATGAATTCTTAAACAAACATCTATTTTCTAAATCAGATGCTGCTTGGCGGAAAATTGATTATATCTGGGCTGTTGAAATGACCCTAAGCGCTGCGTTGAGTATGGCTGTAGTATTTTTATTTTCAACAGATGTATGGTTCATCGCAAAATATACAATTGGTCCAGTATTGAGTTTATTTTCTTTTGGGTTAACCGTAAGTATTTTATATTTCGATAAGCCCACGGAGCCTCTTATTTTTGCTTTTTCAGATTCTGATCCTTTGGTGCAATCTGTAGATGCCAATAATAATGCTAACCAAAATAATGACAATCTACCTTTGCTGCTAAATACGTATAATGCTGCTAATAATAATAGTGGGTATGTGTTGGCTTGTGGGCAAATTCAGCCTGCCTAAACTTCTTTAATAGGCCCTGGATATTGAGCGACTAATGCATCTGTCGTGAGCAATTCAAAACCTTCTGCGATCGCTTGCGCAATGATGATACGATCAAAGGGATCTTTATGAATGGGTGGTAAAAAAGCTGTCGCTAGAGTATGCTCACTTGTGATGGGTAATTCTTGATATCCATTGTCCAACAGACCGCGTAGCAGTAAATGGGGATCAATGCGAAAATCATTGCGCCCTAGCCCTCGTTTAATAGTAATTTCCCACAAGCTTGCTGCGCTAAAAAAGAATTGATGATCTGAATCATTTATCAAATCTCGCGCAACTTTGGAAAGTTTGGCTGATTGTCCTGCTGCCCATAAGAGTAAATGGGTATCCAAAATATATTTCATTTTTCACCAAATAACTTTTCGATTTCAGCGCGGCCCATCTCATCGAAATCATTAGGAATTTCAATTTCACCTACTAAAAAATTCAGCCGTTTTACTTCGTTGCCAACAGGGGTATCAAGTGGAACGACCTTAACAATTGGTTTGCCTGCCTTTGCAATAATAAAAGGCTTGCCATGGGCAGCTTGTTCAACAAGTTGCGATAAATGTGTTTTAGCTTCATGTATGTTGATAGTACGCATAGCGCCCTCGTAAACTAAGTCACCTTAGTTTAGTCCAGTTTTGAGGGAAGCGCAAGGGGGCTGGGTACTAGCAGCTGGTGTAACTGCATTGTGTACTAATGTATATGAAGTTGCGGAAGAAAAAGGGTATGTTGGGAATAATAGCAGCTCAACTTTGACGTCAATTCCATAGCGTTAACTTCAAGATTTAGTTATTTGCAAAGAAAGCCATTGGGCCGATAAATCAATCAGCGGTGCCTTTTAGCTGTTATTAGTTGACAAGCTCATTGCCTCTCTCCCTAGAATTTGGTACTCTAGCCTGTCATTTCAGGGGGTCCTAATGCATCCATTTCTTAATATTGCCACCCGCGCTGCTCGTAAAGCGGGGAGCCACATCATGCGCGCTTATGAGCGTTTGGATGAAGTAAAGGTATCCTCAAAAGGGGTGAACGATTATGTGACAGATGTTGATCGCAAATCAGAAGAAATCATCATAGACACGCTTTTTAAATTTTACCCCACGCATGGTTTTTTAGGTGAGGAATCGGGTGAGACAGTAGGTCATGATAATTGCCGTTGGATTATTGATCCACTCGATGGCACCATGAATTTTATTCACGGCTATCCTAACTTTTGTATTTCCATGGCGTATGAAGAAAACGGCCGAATTGAGCATGGATTGATTTATGATCCCGTGCGTGATGTATTATTTACCGCCTCACGTGGTAGTGGAGCGTTTTGTAATGATAAACGTGTTCGTGTGCGGAATTTTAAATTATTGTCTAAAGCGTTAATCACATTAAGTTTTAACAAGCGAGATCTGACGCCTGATCATGCGCACAAAATGATTCAACTAACGCTACAATCTGCAGCTATTCGTCGAAGCGGTTCTGCAGCGCTCGATTTAGCGCATGTTGCTGCAGGGCTGGCAGATGGTTGTGTGCAATGGGGCATGCAAATATGGGACATCGCTGCTGGCACATTGATGATTTCAGAGGCGGGTGGTGTCATTGTAGGCCTGGAAGGTGACGATTATTTAAACACCGGCAGTTTTATGGGCGGCAGTTTGAAATTAATGCCTGCTTTGGAAGCGCTGTTGCGCGAACGGGCTAAGTAGTCATGCCATTGAATATTCCGGCGAATATTCCTGCGCGTATTAACATTGTACTTGTAGAAACCTCTCACCCTGGCAATATTGGCGCAGCTGCACGCGCCATGAAAACCATGGGATTATCGCAATTAACATTAGTGTCCCCCAAATTTTTTCCAGATCCTCGTGCGGATGCGCGCGCTACAGAACATGCCATCGATATTTTAGAAAAAGCATGCGTAGTTTCTAGTTTATCTGAAGCGCTTGCAGGCGCACACTTAGTGGTTGGTACGAGTGCGCAGTCACGTCATTTACCGTGGCCGATGTTAGGGACGCGTGAATTGGGAGAAAAAGTATGCAGTTTGGCTGCAAGTGGGCAAACGGTTGCAATTGTATTTGGACGCGAGCGCGACGGGTTGCATAACGATGAATTGCAGCAATGCCATTTTCACGTAGAAATTCCCACTTCCTCTGAATGCCGCGCGTTAAATTTAGCAGCCGCGGTACAAGTTATTTGTTATGAAGTCATGATGGCAATGCACGCAGTGAAAGCAACAGAAGCACATGTGCCAGCACCATTGGAAATATTTGATGGGTTGATGGAGCACTTATATACTGTGCTTGAGCAAATCCAGTTTTTAAATACAGCTCATCCTCGTCGTTTAAAAGAGCGTTTACGCCGTTTATTCTTACGCGCAGCGCCGGATTTGATAGAGATTAATATATTACGAGGGATTTTGAAGGCAGTGGAAGATATTAAGAAGAAGGGTTAGCGAGATAAAGGGCCTATTGTCTGTTCTCTGTCTTCCCACTCTGACCTATTTCTAAACTCAGATTAGTTGGCTTCCTTTTCGGTTCTGCTATACTGGGATTAATAGCTAGCCAGACACATAGCTTTTAATTATGCATACATGCCGTATCCAGAAGGAGATAGTAAGATGCCAACTAAAACAGAGATTTTGGCACAAATAACCAATGAGAGCAAACAGCTTGACAAGGATTCTATGTGGTTGTTTTTCTTTAGCGAGAATTTAGTGCTGGCATTACAACGTGCAGATAATAATATCGAATCTATTGCTGCAGTGTTTGAACAGCAAAAGCAAGTAATCAAAGATATGCCAGTGTTTGATGAAAATGAGCATCAACGAATGCTGGGGTTTTATAATGGCCTGTGCGCGTCTTTAAAGGTGACGCCCATAGCTCCTCGTGAATTTTCGCTTTCTTCTAAAAATAGAGGCAGGGGAGCAAATAGCGATAGTGAATTTCCGCTTTCTTATAAAGATAGAGACAGGGACACAAATAGCCATGATGATAATGGCGATGATGATAATGATGATCAAGTAGGAGGAGTTCGCATGGAAACAGATGATGAGCTCAAAGCATTGCAAAACAGAGCGTTGGATGTAGCTAAGGACAGAGGTGTTAAGCCAGATAAATTTTTGCCAACAACGATCGACCTACGAGTTGCATTTGGGTCCAATCTAGAGCAATTTCGTGAATTTGAGAAGGACTCTACCATAGCTCCCCCTCCTGAAAATAGCGGCGATACAGCTGATGATAGAAGAACCCCGGGTCCAGAGGGTGATGCGTCGCCGAAGGTACCTAAAAGTATCTTGAAGAAGCGCCCATAGCTTCTCACGCAAACACGGCGTTTTTTAACACCAATCCTACGCGTTCTTCTGGTGTGCGTTTTATGCCTGCTTCTTGTTTAATACACGATAATCGTGGGAGCAAACCTTTTTGGTTGGCAATTTGAATGGCAAGCCCAGGTCGCGCGTTAATTTCCAACATCATAGGTCCTTTATTTTTATCCAATACAATATCTACGCCAATGTAACCCAAACCCGTTAATTCATAACAACGCGAACAAAATAATAATAAATTTTCCCAATGAGGAATTGTAATGCCTTCTACAGGAGAACCTGTATCAGGATGCAATGTAGCCAATTGATTGTGCTGCACGCCCATTCTGGTAAAACCAGTTTGCAAATCCACGCCTACGCCAATAGCACCTTGATGTAAATTGGCTTTACCACTGGATTGGCGCGTAGGTAAACGAACCATCGCCATTACTGGGTAACCTTGAAATACAATCACACGAATGTCAGGTACCCCTTGGTAACTCACTTCTTGAAAGAGGGGATCAAACTCTACGCGATATTCAATCATCGCTGCATCAGGAGCACCACCTAAACTATATAATCCACTCAATGTATTAGAAATATGAAAACTTAAATCATCAGGTGTTAAAATGGTGCCATCAGATTTTAAATAATTAGACCCACGCCTTCCAACAATCACTAAAATACCTGTGCCACCACTACCGTGCGCAGGCTTTACGACAAAACTAGTATGTTGTTTTAATACCTCGTGAATTTGTGCGATTTGATGCTCAATTTCTACCACGCAATATAATTCGGGGACCCCAATACCCACTTTTTGCGCAAGCGCTTTTGTTAAAATTTTATTGTCAACCAAGGGGAAGTTTTTGCGCGGATTATATAATTGAATGAACTCGGCATTGCGCTGGTTCATGCCTAATATTCCTTTTGCTTTCAGGGATTTTAAAACAGTTAAAGGATTTTGCATCACTGTTTGCTCGTCAAATCTTTAAAGCGGAATAATTCTGATAGTCTGTAACCATGATAATGACCAATCCACAACATAAAGACAACTACTAGCAAAATTAATTCAGGGAATACAAATAAAATATGTTCTGCCGTGCCGTTAGTCATGACAATATAAGATAATGTTGCACATAACAAGCTGCCTAATGCTTGTTTAATGGCTACCCATGCCCCACGTTCTTCCCATTCAATTGACATGCGTTCAATTGTCATGGTGATAATAACCATAGGGAATAATGCGAATGATAACCCATAGCTCATACCCATACGGTGGCTGAGAATGCTTAATGCCATCATGATTAATACAACACCTGAGAGTACAACACTTAGCCGTGGGATTAATAATAATTTTAAATGTTCCAAGTAAAAGCGTAACGACAAGCCAATTGTCACAATCAATGCGAATAATAAAATACCAGAAAATAAATCAGTTTCTCTAAACGCAATGGCAATTAATACAGGCATAAAAGTGCCAAAAGTTTGAATGCCAATAAAGCTGCGCATAATTAATACAACCAACGCGCCTAGCGGAATCATGATCAAGATTTGATATAGCTGTTGTGTTTGCAAAGGCAAGCTAAACAGTGAAAAATCCATTAAAAAAGATCGTGATTTAGCAGCTTCTTCGTGTGCAATATCAATTGAAGGATGTAATTGTTGTGTAAAAGAAAATGCCATGGTGGGGTCTGTTCCACCTTCTACCCGTACAAAAGGCTCATCTCCATATTGCCATATTAAAAAGTTATGCGGTAAGCCTATCATCGCGTTTGCGGGGTTAATATAGTGCCATGTATTTTTTTGAGTGTCCCACACTGCTAAATAAATTTCTAAAGAAATATTTCGGCGAGCTTCTACATCATTCGTTAATCTAAAACCATGCACCATGCGGCTGGTGATGTTAGGTCCCTCTTGTTTGCTGGGTCCTAGTAATAAGGCTTGTGCCTTTTTAGCAATGTTTTCCGTTGAATAATCACGATCTAATAATAACGATACATTATCATCTGCAGTATTAAGCAAGCTGTGAACTAATTCGGTTGCAAATGTAAGACTATCTGCAGATGTTTCACGCACTTGGTGCACAATAGTTTGTGCGGCAGCCGCTTTTGCACCTTCATAGACAGTGCGCATGTCTGCACCGCGTCCAGATAAGGCGGGCCCTAAATGTACCTCATCTATATAAAATTGTGTGCGATAATACAATGTTTGTGCATCAGAAGCGCGACGAATGCTTAGCGTTGCAATGCGATTATCGCCTACCTGAGTGATGGTGGCGCCGTATTTGCGAGATACAAAATTTTCATCCAGGCGCGCGAAATTTGGTTGCTCAGGTGGGATGGCAAAATTGATTTTTACAGGTTTGTTCTGTGCATCAAAATGAATGCGTGCTTCTACCGTCCAGACAGTGCTATCTCCACCTGCTAGTAACGGCAAGTGTAATACAGTGATTTTATAAAAAAAAGACCATAACGTAAGTGTAGCGAGTATGATCGATAAGATCACTAAGTGTTTCTTATAATTCAAGATTATTTTCCTTCTGCGTTTATTTTCTCAGATGTACTGCAATGTGGCTGAATAGTGTCAATTTTACTGGGATCAATCAAAATGCCAAATGCTTCCATGCCAGATCGGCCTAATAGCATGGGGTATTCAAAGCGGGAACGGTCTGTGAGCGATACCTCAATCATTTTACGTTGCGCGCCCAAACAGACCGGAATGGTTACACTGACACGATGTTCGACGAGATCAGTAGGGTGAGTTGATTCTCCATGGCGCTTACGGATTTTAATATGCCGAGTGAGAGGAAGCTCCAATTGATATAACTTATCCGTTCTCTCTGGCTCAACTATAAACCTTACCCATTCTTTACCCTTTTTTTTGAACACCTCAATGTGCGCGGCGCTGAGGGAGGATGTTTGAGCGCCCGTGTCCATTCTCATATGCACTGGGATGCTATGGTCCGTGATTAAAGCCATTTCTGCTCGCCCATAAACTTTTGAAGGCTCTTCTATTGTGAACCCTGATAAAGGAATGGTGAAAAAAAAGGCGCAAAAAAGCCAGGCTAAACATAGTGCCTTACGAGCCAGTTGTATCTGCATGCTTCCCCCATTTATTTGCGGGCTAGTATACCATAGCTGCTAGCAATCATACATATGTGTTGAAAATACCAGTTTGGGTATGCCAGCTGTTTTAGGAAGCGTGGCCAGTACAAAAGGTTGGGAAACCATGCCCAGATTTAAACAGCCCGTAGCAGGTTGTTCGCGCGTCACATATACCCATAATTCGCTTCCGTGCTGCTCTACGCGGTCCAGGTGAAGGGAGTAAGCACTGTTAGGTTGGTCGCTATCCACCACGGCAATGAGCATTTGGTTAGAGAAGTTGACAGCAGGCGCTGCGGGGATAGGGGTGATAGTTTTGTGAGTTTTCCAAAAGGCTTGCCAGGCGACGTCATCTTGGATCAGGGTGAGGGCGGGGGCATCTGGGTGAAAACCGCTTTGCATACCGCTTTCAATAATTTCAAAAGGGATAACAACTGTTTCTACTGCTTGAGGAGCGGGCGATGTACTATCTGAGCAGCCTATCACCGATACAAGTAGCAGTATTAAAAAAATGCGTAATTTCATGTGTCATTCCTGGGGTACAGAGCAATGTGGTTCACACTATAGCATACCTTATGCTTTAAGGCTCGCACTGGCACATTTACTATTTATCAGTCCATTTGTAAGTCTTAATTTGGTTTCTTGATGATTAATATATAAACATACTTGCGTGAGATAATGTTGCGTGAAAGGCACATTCATCTCTGTGGTTGAAATATTATTTTCCTTCAAGTTTTGCTGTAGTAATATCCCAATGGCATTTAAATAATCGGTGAGACGAATAGCCAATGGTTGCCCATTTGTAGGGTTTTGGAAAAAATTTTTAAGATGTGCTTGCAGATCATTAAAAGTAGTGAAAGGCCTGCTAGGTCCAGGTTGAAGCTGCGCCACTAAGGCATCCAATGCAGAGACTTTTGCATTGAACTGAGCATCTCGTGCTCGGCAAGCAACTTGTGGGTTGGTATTCTCATCGCATATTGCAGCGGCGAATAATACAGTTTTGATAACATCACAATGCTTTTCAATAGTCTTACTATCCTGTGTTTGAGGCAAAAGACGACAAAGCTTAATATATTGTGCTGTGATTTCGTATAAAGCTCTCATGGTATCTAAGGAGGATTGTGCATCTGGATTGCTTTTTTGTTGTCGTGCTATTTTGGTGAGCAGTTGAGCATGTTCTTTATCGAGATCTTTTGCGTGACGAATGCTTTGGGAGTTAGCATTGTGTGCAAGTGTGTCGAACAAGGAGCTTTCTGTGTTTCCTTCCATAAAAGCAATTTTAACAGAGTTAGGGCTATTTCTGCTGATAACGATAGGTGTGGTGGATTTGGGGGAAGTTTCATTTTCAAGACGGTCCAATATATTAGATACGTCGTTTGTCACAACGCGCTGTTTCCTCAAAACAATTTGGTTGATGATCAGAAATATTTTTGCATTCTCTAGGTTACTTGTATCGAGAAGAGTAGCCCAGGATTGGAATTTCCCTTCAAAGTTAGAGTCGTTGATGTTTCGGGATCTGCGTGATAGTGCTTCTAATTTTCCTGATAAAGAAGTTACTATGTTTTGATCAAATTTTAAAGCATTAAGAGATAATAAAAAATTTACTGCTTCATTCCATATTACCCACGCAGCATTATAAATTTGAGGGTCTTTCATGCCTTGCATATGACCTGATGGCTGTGTAAAAAACCATAAAGTAGTAGTGGGTAGTAGAGTTAAGGGATATCCTGTGGTGAACCAAACAGAGAGAGCAGTTAAGTGATCGAGGATATGTTTTTGTAGTGTTTCACCGTGTGCATCAAACAGTGCACCGTCTTGATCGAAGTCTATAATATAATTAGTATGACGCATGATATCCTCCTTGAATATGTCCTAGATTTACAGGATATAAAATGGAATGTCAATGCGTATTAACCGAGTTTATCGAAATTGCTGCATTAGCTTATTTAAATTTCCGTTATTTTTACCAAACTTTTTAGCCATTTTCTGCATGGTCATAAATTGCTTCAACAATTTGTTAATGGTCTGCGGGTCAGTGCCAGAACCCATGGCAACACGCCGTTTGCGAGACGCATTTAATAAGTCAGGATAACGTCGTTCTTTGGGGGTCATGGATTGAATAATGGCAACAAAATGCGTCATCGTCTTATCATCAAAAGGTAACGCAGCACCTGTGGGCAATTGCAAGTTTCCAGGTAATTTGCTTAGAATACTTGCCATGCCACCCATTTTCTTCATTTCTAATAATTGCTCACAAAAATCCTCTAAATCAAATTGCCCTTTTTTGAGCTTCTTTGCCGCTTTTTCCGCTTTCACTTTATCAGTTTTTTGTTCGAGTTCTTCGATCAACGATAAAATGTCACCCATCCCTAAAATGCGTGATGCAACGCGCTCTGGGTGAAATGCTTCTAGTGCGTCAAGTTTCTCGCCTACGCCCAAAAATTTAATAGGTAATTGCGTTGTTTTGCGTAATGATAATGCAGCACCGCCGCGATTATCACCATCTGTTTTTGTTAAAATAAAACCAGTGACGGGAATTAAATTGCAAAACGCATTTGCAACAGGCAACGCATCTTGCCCCGTCATACTGTCTAATACAAGCAAAGATTCAATAGGGTTTGCCGCACTGTGTATGGCTTTTAGTTCAGCCATTAGCGCATCATCAACATGTAAACGTCCGGCAGTATCAAGAATAACAACATCTTGTGCACTTCTTAATGCAGCATCGATGGCTTGTTTTGCAATGGTCACAGGGTTGTCTTGAGGTGTGCTCGGAAACCATTGCGCGCCTACTTGTGTCGCTAATGTACGTAGTTGGTCGATAGCAGCTGGACGATAAATATCGAGAGAAGCTAGCGTTACTTTTTTATTTTCTTGCATTAATTTTTTGGCCAGCTTTCCTGCTGTGGTTGTTTTACCAGAACCTTGTAACCCTAACATTAAAATAACAGCAGGAGGTTGGGTAGATAAATTCAGAGCGTCGTTGACTTCACCCATTAATGCAATAAGTTCGTCATGTACTATTTTGACAAGCGTTTGGCTGCCGCTTAAATGACCTTCAATTTTTTGCCCAGTCGCTTTCGTTTGAATATCTTCAATGAAAGACTTCACTACCGGTAAGGCTACATCCGCTTCCAAAAGTGCTAGACGAATTTCGCGCAAGCTTTCTTTCATGTTGTCAGGCGTGAGTATTTGCCCTGTCAGTTTTTGGGTAATAGCTTGTAGGCGTTCGGATAGCTGTTTAAACATGTAGATCTCTCCTCTCGGTCTTCATTATACATATCCCCACCAGACATGGTAAGATGTTGTCTGGTATTTTTGCGATGAGGATCTTGTGATAGTAGGCATTGCCGCATTAGGCTTGTACAGTGTTGCTTGGGTCTGCTTGTTATTGTCATTCAAGCAGCAGCCGTTTCAACGTGTCTTTTATATATTCATGCTTCTGGCTTTAGGGATGCATCTTTATTTTCTCTATCGAGTGATTGATACGCCGCACGGGCAAAATCTTCATGTTTTCAATATATTAAGTTTAATTACCGCCTTATGGATGCTGGTTTTATGGCTTGCGAATTTTTCAACACGTCTGAAAAGTTTATTCGTGGGGGTGGTGCCTTTAGCGGGGCTTTCGATCATGGGTGCTTTGCAGGTAAGTTCGCCGCCCGTGGAAATCCCCTGGGGCGATCATCCTTGGGCCTTGGCCCATATTTTATCAGCATTGGCAGCCTATGCGTTGCTAGGCGTTGCTTTTCTGCAAGCATTAGCGTTAGCTTTGCAGCGCTGGTATTTGGCGCATGCGCCAGCCCATGAGGCGTTATCGTTATTGCCCCCCCTGGAGGCCATGCAAAAATTGATGTTTAATGTGTTATTGGCTGCTTTTGTGATATTAACATTCGGCCTAGCATTGGGATTTGTGGCGCACCCAGAGCGTTATCTTTTACTTTCTTTTAAGAATATCATGTCCATGATGGTATGGGTATTATGTGCGCTATTATTGGTGATATATTACCGTCGTGGTATAGCAGTGCGGTATGCTATTTTAGGAACGGGGTTGGCGTGGTTTGGATTAAGCATGGCTTATTTGGGCATGAAATTTTTATTTCACTGATACGGTTAGGAGCATTATGATAGGGCATATTTCAACAAGTATATTATTGGTTGTGCTTGTGGTGTTATTTTTCTTTTCAGCATTTTTCTCAGCAGCTGAAACAGCTTTAATGGCAGTAAATCGTTATCGCTTGCGACATTTAGCGAAAAAGCATCATCGTGGTGCGATGCTAGCAGAGCGTTTGCTAGAGCGCCCTGATCGTTTATTAGGCACTATTTTAATCGGAAATAATTTTGCAAATATTTTTGCATCGAGCATCACAACTATTATTGCATTGCGTTATTGGCAGGATCTAGGATTGGCATTGGCCACATTAGTGTTAACGATTGGTATTTTAATTTTTGGCGAAGTGACCCCGAAAACATTAGCAGCGTTGAAGGCAAATAAATTGGCGGTGGTGGTGAGCTGGCCGTTATTATTGTTGCAAAAAATATTATATCCCATGGTATGGCTGGTAAATGTTTTTTCCAACTTATTGTTACGTATGTTGGGTGTGGAGCAGGGCGCTGTGGCAAATGAACATTTGTCCGCGGAAGAGTTGCGTACTGTGGTAGATGAAGCAGCGGGGCGTATTCCTAGTCGCCATAAGCGTATGCTATTGCGTATTTTAGATTTAAAAGAGATGACGGTGGAAGACATCATGGTGCCTCGCAATGAAATTGTGGGGATTGATTTAGATGATGATTGGCCCACTATTTTAAGAACACTGCGTGAGTCGCAGCACACTTTGTTACCGCTGTATCAAGAAAAAATAGAAAATATGCTTGGCATGCTACATTTGCGTGATGTGTTAAATTTTTTAGGGGATGGCTTACCTGATGAGCAAGCATGCAAAGCTGCATTAAGAAGATTGTCGAAAGAGGTATATTATTTGCCCGAAAGCACACCACTCACCACACAATTATTAAATTTTCAAACGCGAAAAGAGCGTATGGGCGTGGTAGTAGATGAATATGGGGATGTGCTCGGCTTAGTGGCTTTGGAAGATATTTTAGAAGAAATTGTGGGTGAATTTACGACAGACATGGCTTCTACCGTTCAAGAAATACATCCGCAGCCAGATGGCACGTTTTGGATTGATGGCAGTATTACCGTGCGTGAATTGAACCGCCAATTGCATTGGGAGTTGCCCACGGATGGCCCTAAGACGTTAAATGGTTTAATTTTGGAATATTTGGAGTTCATGCCCACGCCGAGCGTTTGTCTAAAGATCAACGCTTACCCAATGGAAATTTTGGAAACAAGTGGGCAGATGGTAAGATTGGTGAAGATCGAAGGACGGGCATCTGAGGATAGGTAATGGAGGAGATCCTCTGTGAATTGTCTCTCATTAGCCAGCCGCTGTGCCAACGTTGCCAGCTATCCAACTTCAATGAAATTGTTAAAAACCCTAGTGATGGGCTGGAAAAGCACCATCTCAGCCCATAATTGGGGTTTAAAAATATGTTTTGTGGTTGACAGCTTAATAATCCCAGCATAATCTTCAGAGAGAGTTAATTTTTCAGCGCCGGGAGATAAAAATGGGATCAAATAATAGTGTCCAGGCTGTGGTAACAGGGAGCGCGTGCGGTCTGTTTTTTACATTTTGTGTTAATAAATTGGAAGCTAACAGCGATAATAGGAGTGACCTCCGAAACATGGAAGCGGTATCAGCTTCAGATTGGGAAGGGGGGGCAACCTATGATGTTGCTGCTGAGATTGCTTTAATAGAGATCATGTTCGTTGTGGTTGCAGCCGTACTGGGATGGGCGGCGTGCTCTTATTTGTTTACCAAGACAGGTACTCCCAGCGCTGAGCAGTATGCAGATGCCGCAGGTAAGTATCAAGTTGCCCAGAGGGCCTTCCCCTAGTTGTTCTTTTTGAACCCTAGTGATGGGTTGAGCAAGCATCAAGAGGGTGCCTCAATTTAATTGTTACAAAATATGCTCTGTTATTGACTTCACACCACGTTGGGGGGATAATTTTTCAAGGTAGCTTAATTGGGACATTACAATGGGGTGATGAATGGGTGATGATCAACCTGTATGCGCTTCTATCTTTATACTTATATGCATGTTGGGGTCTGTCGCTATGGCTATCTCCCTGTGCATACCTTCGAACTCGAAGGATAAGGGTGATGATACGCCGGGTGGTATTATACTAGCGTCTGATGCTGATTCGAGCGCTGAGGTATCCTCTTCAGGTTGGAGCGAGCACGTACTCGCTGACCCCACCAGCTGGGGCTCAATTGCAGTATATTGCGCCGCAGCTGCAGCATTGCTATTGTTGGCGACTGCTGCCTATATGTTTTTCAAACCTGCTGATGGTAAGGGAGTGGCTCGGAGCTGGCGTGTGAGCGGTGATTCAAACTCGCCGGACCTCTCTCAAGCACCGATCAATCCTCTCTATCTAGCCCCCGGTTAATTTCCTCTCTACCAACCAATCGTGAGTTGACGACAGCCTCTACTACTACGCCTCAAAGCGTGGTAGGATGACTGCTTTGGAGAGATGCCAGAGCGGCTGAATGGGGCGGTCTCGAAAACCGTTGTACGAGCGATCGTACCGAGGGTTCGAATCCCTCTCTCTCCGCCAGACGGTAAGGAGCCACCACTATGACGCAATACATTTTCGTGACAGGAGGGGTTGTTTCATCCCTTGGGAAGGGCATTGCAGCGGCTTCACTTGCAGCCATACTCGAAGCAAGAGGGCTGAAGGTTACCTTGCTCAAACTAGACCCTTACATCAATCTTGATCCTGGCACCATGAACCCGCTTCAACATGGTGAAGTGTTTGTTACAGAAGATGGTGCTGAAACAGATCTCGACCTTGGCCACTACGAACGTTTCGTTCGCACTCCCATGACGCGCAATAATAACTTCACTGCGGGGCAAATTTATTGGGAAGTGTTACAACGTGAGCGTCGTGGCGATTACCTTGGTAATACCATACAAGTCATTCCACATATTACAGATGCTATTAAAGAGCGTATTGAACGCGGTGCGCAATGCGCTGATATTGCTATTGTTGAGATCGGCGGTACAGTAGGCGATATTGAATCACTGCCTTTTCTGGAAGCCATTCGTCAAATGAGTTTAACGCATGGACGGCAAAATACTTGTTTTATTCATCTTACACTAGTGCCTTATATGCACACTTCTGCAGAAATTAAAACAAAACCCACACAACATTCGGTGAAAGAATTAAGATCTATCGGAATTCAGCCTGACATTGTGATTTGTCGCGCTTCTGAACCACTACCAGATTCTGCGCGAGAAAAAATTGCTTTATTTACGAATGTGGAAAAAAGAGCAGTGATCACTTCTTACGATGCTGATACCATTTACCGCATTCCTGAAGTGTTGCATCGTCAAGGTTTAGATCAACTTATTGTCGAAAAATTCGGATTAAAAACAAAAGAAGCTGATCTCAGTGAATGGCAAGATGTGGTGCGTGGCTTAACAGAGCCTCAAACAAAAGTGACCATCGGTATTGTTGGAAAATATATTGATCTTGCCGACTCTTACAAATCATTGATTGAAGCATTATTACACGCAGGCATTCAAACAAAAACAAAAGTACAAATTGAATACATTGATGCTCAATTGCTTGAAGAAGACGGGGTTGCATCACTCACCTCCTTGAATGCTATTTTAGTGCCTGGTGGATTTGGGAAGCGTGGCGTAGAAGGTAAAATTAAAGCAGCACAATATGCGCGTGAAAATAAAGTGCCTTATTTAGGCATTTGTTTAGGCTTGCAAGTGGCCGTCATTGAATATGCGCGCCACAAAGCAGGGTTGAGTGATGCGAATTCTACAGAATTCGATAAAACAACAAAACATCCTGTGGTGGCATTGGTGAGTGAGTGGGTGAATGCACAGGGTGTGAAAGAATATCGCGAAGAAGATGGTCATTTGGGTGGAACGATGCGCTTGGGCGCACAACCCTGTGATATCGAACAAAATACGCTAGCGCATCGCATTTATGATGCAAGCACCATTGCCGAGCGTCATCGTCATCGTTACGAAGTCAATGCAGATTGGCTGAGTGCTTTGCAAGCAGCAGGTCTAGTGATATCTGCTTATTCTAAAGCAGGGCATTTAGTGGAAATGATTGAGCTGTCCGATCACCCTTGGTTTGTTGCGTGCCAATTCCATCCTGAATTCACTTCAACTCCACGCGATGGGCATAAATTATTTACAGCTTTTATTGAAGCTGCAAAACAATTTCAAAAAGAAACGTTGAAACAAGTGGAGCGTGAACTGTGAAATTATGTCACTTTGAAGCGGGTAACGATTTGCCCTTTTTCTTAATTGCTGGACCTTGCGTGATTGAAAGCGAAGCATTAGCGCTTGAAACGGCCGGCTTATTAAAAGAAATGGCAGCAGATTTAGGTATTCCTTTTATTTATAAATCTTCTTTTGATAAAGCCAACCGTTCTTCACACGAAAGTTTTCGCGGCCCTGGTTTAGAAGAAGGATTGAAAATTTTAGAAAAAGTTAAAAAACAAATAGGCGTTCCCGTGTTAACGGATGTGCATGAGTATACGCCCTTGAATGAAGTGGCAAGTGTTGTGGATGTATTGCAAACCCCCGCTTTTTTGTGCCGCCAAACTGATTTTATTCAAAACGTAGCGAAAACCAATAAGCCTGTTAATATTAAAAAAGGCCAATTTTTAGCGCCGTGGGATATGAAACAGGTGATTGAAAAAGCAAAAGCAACAGGAAATACCGCGATTATGGCGTGTGAGCGTGGGGCTTCATTCGGCTACAATAATTTAGTTTCTGATCCGCGCTCATTAGCTGTGATGAAAACGTTTGGTTGCCCTGTTGTATTTGATGCAACGCATTCTGTACAATTGCCAGGCGGCTTGGGAAATGCATCGGGCGGGCAACGAGAATTTATTCCTGTGTTAGCACGTGCTGCTGTTGCAGTAGGCGTGGCAGGATTATTTATGGAAACACATCCCAATCCTGAAAAAGCATTGAGTGATGGCCCAAATGCATGGCCTTTAGAAAATATGCGTGAATTGTTAATGTGTTTAAAAGCATTGGATGGTGTTGCAAAATCATGTCAGTAATTGAATCAATCAAAGCGCGTGAAATATTGGATTCACGCGGTAATCCTACCGTAGAAGCAGAAGTGATTATTTCCGGAGCATTGGGGCGCGCTGCTGTGCCATCAGGTGCTTCAACAGGTTCGCGTGAAGCATTAGAATTGCGTGATCATGATCTGACACGGTATGGCGGAAAAGGTGTTCTGAAAGCAGTGAATGTCATTCACACAGTGATTGCACCTGCATTGCTGCACAAAGAAAGTATGACACAAGCAGAAGTTGATGCGTTATTAATTGCGCTGGATGGCACTGAAAATAAAGGGCGGTTAGGTGCAAATGCTTTGTTGGCGGTTTCTTTGGCTTTTGCGCATGCCAAAGCTGCATACGCAAAAAAACCCTTGTATGTTGATTTAGCGAACGGCGGCCCTGTTTCATTACCTGTGCCTATGATGAATATTATCAATGGTGGTGCTCATGCAGATAACAATGTGGATATTCAAGAATTCATGATTGTTCCTAAGGGAGCATCTTCATTTGCTGAAGCGCTACGTTATGGCACAGAAGTTTTTCATGCATTAAAATCTTTATTAAAAGCACAAGGTTTAAGCACGGCAGTAGGGGACGAGGGTGGTTTTGCGCCTGATTTACCTGCTAACCACGCTGCCATAGAAATCATTTTGAAAGCCATTGAAAAAGCAGGGTTTGTAGCAGGAAAAGACATTAGCTTGGCATTGGATATAGCTAGCAGTGAGTTTTATAAAAATGGTAAATATGAATTGGCTTCTGAGAAGCGTTCGTTAACAGCAGAACAATTAACAGATTTATTAGAAAACTGGGTCAATCAATATCCTATTATAAGCATTGAAGATGCTATGGCAGAAAATGATTGGGCAGGCTGGGCGCATTTGACGCAAAAACTAGGATCCAGTGTACAATTAGTAGGGGACGATTTATTCGTCACGAATACTGCGATGTTGGAAAAGGGGATCCGAGAGCATATTGCGAATGCGATTTTGATCAAGCCAAACCAAATTGGCACGTTGACAGAAACATTGAATGCAATTCATATGGCCAAAGCAGCGGGATATCATGCAGTGATTTCGCATCGTTCTGGGGAAACAGAAGATACCACGATTGCTGATTTAGCGGTGGGAACGAATGCGGGCCAGATTAAAACAGGATCGTTGTGTAGAAGTGATAGGGTGGCGAAATACAATCAGTTATTGCGGATTGAAGAAATATTACACTAAAGAATCCTGAGGCGCGGGGGTTTTTGCATGAGTAAATGGATCATCATAGGCTTACTCGCTTTACTACTGTTACAAGGCACCCTTTGGGTAGGCCAAGGTGGTTTATTTGATTTTTTACATCTTAAACAATCTGTCAATATACAACTCAAAGAGAATCAAAAATTGCTTGGGCGAAATGCTGCACTAACTGCAGACGTTGCAGACTTAAAGGATGGGACAGAAGCTATTGAAGAGCGCGCACGTAATGAAATGGGTATGATCAAAGAAGGTGAGACTTTTTATCAAGTAGGTAAGAAGCATGAAGCGCCCTAAATATTTTGCAATTATTCCTGCAGCAGGCTTTGGGTCTCGCATGAGTAACGATGTTCCAAAACAATATTTATTGCTGAATGGGAAAACTATTTTATTCCATACGTTATCTATTTTTACAACATCTGATTTATTTGAAAAAATAGTGCTTGTGTTATCATCTGATGATGTTCAAAAAAATATGATCAAAGATTATCCTAAGATCACCATTGCTAATGGCGGCGAGCGTCGCATAGATTCTGTTCGAAATGGATTGCGCGCTTTAGAAAATATTGCATCGGAAGATGATTGGATAGTAGTGCATGACGCTGCCAGACCCTTGTTGCCTCAAAAAGATTTAGAAAATTTAATAGCAGCGTTGGAACATGAACCTGTCGGCGCTATTTTAGGCACGCCTGTGCGAGACACATTAAAAAAATGCAATCAAGGAGGAGCTATTTTGCACACAGTGAATCGTGAAGGGCTATGGTGTGCACAAACTCCACAAGCATTCCGATATCATATTTTAAAAAAAGCATTACAAGAAAAAAAGATTGCTTTTACAGATGAAGCTTCCGCCATAGAACATTTAGGGTTAACCGTAAAAATAGTGCCAGGCAGTGCGGTGAATATTAAAATTACCTATGCAGAAGATTTATTATGGGCTGAATATTATTTAGATCGAGGTACATCATGCGAATAGGACACGGATTTGATGCGCATCGTTTTTGTGAAGGTGACCATGTGATGATGGGAGGCGTGAAAATCCCTTACACTCAAGGCATTGATGCGCATTCCGATGGTGATGTTGTATTGCACGCATTATGTGATGCTTTACTCGGTGCAGCAGCGTTGGGGGATATTGGGCATTTTTACCCCCCAACAGATGATCGTTTTAAAGGTATGGATAGTCGCGTTTTCTTACGTGATGTGTATGCAAAAATAAAAGAAAAAGGGTTTGCATTGGCCAATGCAGATATCACCATTATTGCACAAGCACCGAAAATGGCACCAGTGAGAGAAGCCATGCGCGCTTGCATTGCGCAGGATTTGGGCGTTTCGGTGGATCATATTAATATTAAAGCCACCACCACCGAGGGGATGGGTTATACTGGACGAAAGGAAGGTATCGCAGTGCATGCGGTAGTGTTATTGACAGGACTTACGCAAAACGCGCCTCGCGGCGTTAAAAGGCTCCTCAAAATGCTCACATAGTTGATCTATGCTGCGCTTTTTCGCCGCCTTTTGCCTTGCGATCCACGTTTTGCGGGTCTCCTGCTGATTATGCTTCATCAGGTTGCGTAGTCCTCATTGAAATAAAAGGGTTTAACGAATGAAAATACTAGTCAGCAATGATGATGGCGTACATGCTCCAGGCATCGATTATTTAGCAAAGGCATTAGCAGAGGTGGGAGAGGTGACAGTGGTTGCACCGGATCGCAACCAAAGTGGTTCGAGTAACTCATTAACCCTCGATCGACCGTTGCGTGTTATTAAAACTTCAAACGGATATTACAGTGTTAACGGTACACCTACAGATTCTGTCCATTTAGCCATCACGGGTTTATTTGAGTCTGAACCTGACATTGTCGTGGCAGGCATCAACTCTGGTGCTAACTTGGGCGATGATGTGGTTTACTCTGGCACTGTTGCTGCTGCGACAGAAGGGCGCTTTTTGGGTTACCCTGCGATGGCGGTCTCGTTGGCCAGTAAGGAAGAAAAACATTATGATACCGCAGCCAAAGTGGCGGTTAAAATTTTAGGGCATTTAAAAGCATTTCCTTTGCCACCAGATACAATTTTAAATATCAATGTGCCTGATGTTCCTTTTGATCAACTGGAAGGATATGAAATTACGCGTTTGGGTAATCGCCATCGTGCAGAGCCAGTGGTGGTGAATACGGATCCCCGTGGGCGCGTGATTTATTGGGTTGGTCCGGCAGGCGCAGAGGAAGATGCGGGAGAGGGAACGGATTTTGAAGCTATTCGTCACAATAAAGTGTCAATTACACCGTTGCAAATTGATTTAACGCGGTATAGTGCATTAGCGCCATTAAGAGAGTGGATTTCTGCTCTGTAGGGGGCATATATGAACGTCACAGCACTCATTAACCACCTTCGTGCACAAGGCATTACGGATGAGAATGTGTTGCGCAGCATGGAACGCATCCCTCGGCATCTTTTTGTTCCTGCTCCTGAATGCGATCATGCTTATGAAAATAGGCCCCTGCCTATTGGTTGCGAGCAAACTATTTCGCAACCTTACATTGTAGCGCTCATGACAGAAACACTTTTAGCAGATGGCCCGCTGGCGCGTGTGCTAGAAATTGGTACAGGCTCTGGCTACCAAGCAGCAGTATTATCATCATTAGTGCAGGAAATTTATACTGTTGAGCGTATTGAAGCGTTGTGCAAACAAGCGCGCGTGCTGTTGCAAACGCTTTGTATCAACAATGTACATGTTTTTTATGATGACGGAGCGAAAGGTTTGCCCGAATATGCGCCGTTTGATGGTATTATCATCACTGCCGCTCTAGAAGCAGTGCCGCAAGCCTTGCTTGAACAAATGGCAGTCGGTGGACGGATGATTGTGCCGGTAGGGGCAGAAGGTTATCAAACATTGAGGGTAATAAGACGGGATACAGCAGGCTGGGCATCAATGGATATTGAACCAGTACGGTTTGTACCTTTTAAAAAGGGAGTAGAGTGATGTTTTTTGCACGATTGTATTTGAAAGTGATGCAATGGGCGCGTTCTCGTTATGCTGATTACATTTTAGCGACAGTGAGCTTTACTGAGTCAGTTATTTTCCCTATTCCACCTGATGTGATGTTAATCCCCATGGCGATGGCCAAACCAGAACGTGCTTTTTATTTAGGCACATTGACAACCATTGCTTCTGTCTTAGGTGGCATGGCAGGTTACGGCATTGGTATGTGGGCTTTCCCTACCTTAGTGGATCCCTTGATCATGAAGCTGGGTTACACGCATCAGTACGAAATGATTCATACATGGTTCAACACATGGGGTTTTTGGGTTGTTTTATTGGCAGGCTTTACCCCCATTCCTTATAAATTATTCACCGTTACAGCAGGCTTGGTGAACATTGCTTTTTTACCGTTTGTATTAGCTTCTTTTTTAGGGCGTGGTGGCCGTTTTTATTTAGTGTCGTTTTTAATGGCAAAAGGTGGTCCTAAATTGGAGCAAGCAATTCATGATGCATTGCTTAAATTTGGCTGGGCATTGGTGATGATCTTCATCGTTGTGGTGGTAGGGTATGCGTGGTTTCATTAACCTATTGCGTAAGTTCTGTAGCCGATGGCTGAGTTTGTTTGCACTACTCTGTTTACTGGGTTGTGCTGAGCAACCTGCTTACCGTGCCCCTGTAGATGATATTAACCGCGCGCCTCCTAAAATGAATGGCGTACATGTTGTTCAGGAAGGCGAAACTTTTTACACACTAGCGTGGCGCTATAATCGTGACTTCAAAGCATTGGCGCACATTAATGGATTACAACCACCTTACAAATTATATGTTGGGCAAAAAATAAAGTTGTCTGGGGCAGCCCCTGTGATGGCAAAGCGAACGCTTGAGCCTGCAGCGCCAGTGGTTGCGTCTTCGAGTGCTGTAACACCGAATGCATCACCTCAATCAAAAACGATATCACTGCCTTCACAGTTAAAAGAGAACGTGGCATGGCAGTGGCCTGCGCGAGGGAGTATCATAGCTTATTTCTCAAGCCAAAATGGGCAAAAAGGCATTGATATCGGTGGACAAAACGGGCAACCTGTAATAACAGCTGCTCCTGGAGTGGTTGTTTACAGTGGAAGTGGGCTGCGTGGGTATGGGCAAATGGTGATCGTTAAACACAATGATCAATTCTTAAGTGCTTATGCTCATAACAGTCGATTGTTAGTCAAGGAAGGGGATGTGATTAAAGCACAAACCAAAATTGCAGAAATGGGGCAAACGGATACGGAAAGTGTGCGCTTGCATTTTGAAATACGGAAAAACGGGCAGCCCGTCAACCCCATGCTGTATTTACCAAGGCGAGGATAGTGCTGTTATTTAATGCAATGATGTGATAGAATCTTTGGATGGTGTAGTCGTATAAATTTAGATCATGGACGGTGCTTACGATGCCAAAATACGATCTGCTAGAAGACTTGGATTCCTCAGAGAGAGAACCCGAAAACAACTTGCTAGACATGGGTGACGACGTCAAAGACGCAGAAGATGTCGATGATATGGATGAGGTTGCAGAGCTTGCTCTTACAGTAGACATTGAGGTCCCTGGAACCGATGAATCAGTAGAGCTAGAAGCAGATGCTTTCCCTTCATCTCAGCGCAAAACTCGTAAATTACAAATTCAACGCAAAGTGGCGGACGCCACACAGATGTACCTCGGTGAAATTGGGTTTTCTCCTTTATTATCCGCCGAAGAAGAAGTCCATTTTTCTCGGTTAGCATTGAAAGGGGATATTCCTGCGCGTAAGCGAATGATCGAAAGCAATTTGCGTTTGGTGGTAAAAATTGCGCGTCGGTATATTAATCGTGGCTTGCCGTTGTTAGATTTAATTGAAGAAGGTAATTTGGGGTTAATCCGTGCTGTAGAAAAATTTGACCCCGAGCGCGGTTTTCGTTTTTCAACCTATGCAACGTGGTGGATCCGTCAAACTATTGAACGGGCCATCATGAATCAAACAAGAACCATTCGTTTACCGATTCATGTCGTGAAAGAATTGAATGTGTATTTACGAGCAGCGCGTGAATTAGCGCAAGCATTAGATCACGAGCCTAGCCCTGAAGAAATTGCAGATTTATTGGATCGTCCTTTAGGGGATGTAAAGCGGATGTTGGGGTTGAATGAGACCGTGGTAACTTCTGTGGAAGACCCATTAGGCAGTGATTCTGACAAAACAGTATTGGATACGTTGGCAGATGAGCAAAATATTGATCCTGCAGAATTATTACAAGATCAAAATTTACGTCAAAGTATTGATGATTGGTTATCTGAATTAAGCGAAAAGCAGCGCGAAGTGGTCGTGCGACGATTTGGTTTGCGTGGACATGAAATTTCAACGTTAGAAGAAGTAGGCGTTGCGATTGGCCTAACGCGTGAGCGGGTAAGACAGATACAAGTAGAAGCTTTGAAGCGCTTGCGGGAGATTTTGGAGCGCCAGGGGTTATCTGAGGATTCACTTTTCTCGTAAATGTTCACCGGAAGGTGTCAACTTAAGAAAAAGATTAATCGCAGCGGCGCATATTTATAAGGGCGAACATTATTCGCCCTTATAAAAACTGCTTGTTATTGTCATCAGCTTACTTCTGATCATCGCACTCAGCATAGAAAGGGTGGATGCGATCATTAGGAATAGCACATATGTAGGGGCCACACGGCGTCGTATCGGGAGCCGTATTGCTGGGATCGCTTTCACGCACATAAGTTAAACATCTGGCACGGTTGGTGTTATAAGTATTGAAATATCCTGCATAATCACAAACTTCTCCACATTGACTCAATAATAATGTTTTGAAGTGATCAGCAGTTGCTTGAAACGCACTCAAAGAATAATTGTATTCTCTTGTATAAGTTGCTAAAGCCTCCTTATTAGCCGTAGTGATACTTGTATTTGTGCTTTTTACCCAAGCATTATAAGCATCGATACAACTTGATTCGCGCCGATCGTGATTATTGTCGTTTTTTTGGTTTTGCGATTTCTTACAGGCTCTTGCTAAACTGTTGTAATATTCTTTACCATTTGAATTAGAAGCGTCCTTACAAGCCTTCGCTGCATTCGTAAAATTATCGGGCACAACGTTCTCGAGAGAACCCGCTTTTTCGTAAAGAGAAATAGGTGTTGGGCGAATAGGAATCTTTGTGATAAGCTCTGAAACAACAATTTCTTTTATCTTAAGAGGGGGGGTGGCAACCTGTGTACCACAAGATATATCAGAGGGGGTATTTTTCCAACTCGCATCTGCCCAGGCAGCTGATATACTTAAGGAAGCAATACTTAATGGTATCAATATAAATTTTTTGAAACTAATCATGGTTATCCTTATTTAAGCACTAGACTCGTATAAAATGTAGTTTAGAATTTAAGCCGTATCAAGGACTCATGCCAGAACTTTCATAAATGGGCTCAAAGGTAACTGCTTTTCAACACCAAATACTTTTCGTGCAACGCTATAATGGCAGCAGTAAATGCTGCCTGATCGCCATTATTTTCAACCACATCCTGTGCGATGGCTAATCTATCAGCAGCAGACGCTTGGTGTGCAATGATTTTTTCAGCAGCTTTTCGTGTGATATGATCACGCTCCATGGTGCGTAAAATCCGTATTTCTTCAGAAGCTTCAATTGTGCATACGCGGTTTAAAAAAGGATATTCGTGAAGATTTTGTTGTGATAACAACGGAATGGCAATCATTGCATAAATACCGCTGCTGGCCTCTAAAGCTTTTTTAGATTCTGCACGGATCATAGGGTGCATGAGATTTTCTAACCACTTTTTTTCATGCGGTGTATTGAAAATAATATCACGTAATTTTTTACGATCAATTGAACCATCAGACAATAAAATATCAATACCAAAATGGTGACATACTCTGCGGTAGAGTG
>CAYLHG010000001.1:0-231100 GCA_964383495.1 uncultured Gammaproteobacteria bacterium | reverse complement strand
CCATCAGACAATAAAATATCAATACCAAAATGGTGACATACTCTGCGGTAGAGTGGCCCATTTTTTGAAATTAAATACCGCGCAATCACATCGCTATCAATAATATCCACACCGAATGAAGCAAATAATGTGCAAGCCAGTGATTTCCCAGACCCAATGCCTCCTGTTAGTCCAACGCAGAACATATGATTATAGCCCGAAATAATGGAGTATTTTCCCTTCGAATATCCAGCAAACCCACGCGCTTAACGCAATAAAAGGGCCGAAAGGAATAGGATGATCCCTGTGATAATCACGAAATATTAACCCTACCACGCCATAGAGAGTACCTAATAGCGACGATAATAATATCACTATGGGCAACATCTCAAAACCTAGCCAAGCTCCTACACACGCCATGAGTTTAAAATCTCCGTACCCCATGCCTTCTTTTTTTGTTAATAATTTAAAGACCCAATACACCACCCACAGTGATAAATACCCGCATGCTGCGCCTATAATAGCTTCCGTTGGAGAAACAAAAATATGCTGCGTACTGATTAACAATCCTATCCATAAACCCAGTAATGTTAAATCATCTGGGAGAAGTTTTTCATCGATGTCTATAAAAGCAGCCGTGATTAAAATCCAAGTAAATATGAGCCCCGGTAAAAGAGACGCAGATAACCCTGTATGCATTGCCACGAAAAGGGATGCTAGCATTGTCAGTAATTCAATCATAGGATATCTTGCCGGTATATTTTCTTGGCAAAACCGGCACTCTCCCCGCAATAAAATGTAACTGATCAAGGGGATATTATGCCACCAGTGGATATGCTCTTTGCAGGCAGGGCAATGGGACGGAGGCCACATTAAGTTAAATGCAGGGGCAGGCGGGGGTGAATCATTTTGTAGCGCGGCGCATTCTAGCATCCATTCCCGTTTCAAAATAAGAGGCAAACGATAAATCACCACATTGAGAAAACTCCCAATTAAGGCGCCTAATAAAGCAATGGTGATATATAAAAATAGGGGTGTTGCGAGAAACTCAAGTAATAGTGCCATCATGCATTAAAGTCCTACGTGGTATCCTAATTGTATTAAAGGATAGTATAATAATAAAACCCAAGCGCCAACGAGCAGTCCCATGACTAATAAAATTAGGGGCTGCCATTCTTGTTTAAAACGAGCTAATTGTACCGCAATGTGATGAGTATAGTACGTATGTAATTTTAAGTAAGCTTGATCTAGTGTGCCGGTATGTTCGGCTATGTTGAGCATATCGCACAAATAGGCGTCATGCCAGCCGAGCGCACGATAAGAGTATGCCAAAGGTTGCCCTTGTGTAAGTGTTTCCAAAATTCGGTGCAACATGTGTTGATGTGCTCGATTACGTGTATACACCAATACGCACTGAAATGATTGATCAAGTGAAATGCCCGCCGATAATAGCATTCCCAAATGCGCACATTCATAACCATGATGAAAATGTCTAATGAGAGGAATGCGAAGAGCCCATCTATGCAAGAGCAATTGGAGTGAAGAAGAGAAGCGACAGGCAAAAATGAAAATACTTATTAGCAACACAATGAGCATGAAAACGAGAACGCCCCACTGTGAAAAAAATACATGTGCTGCCCATAGTAACGTCATGCTGGCTGGTAAAGGTGCATTAAAAGAGAGATATAATGTATGAAAAGTGGGAACAATCATTCCTAACAACAATCCACTCCCTCCTATTAATAATAAAATTAATAATAATGGATAAAAAGCCAATGACCTCCCTTGCGTGTGGCATTGTAATAAATGAGAAACCCATTCTGCTGCCTGCGCTAGTGCTGCCGCTATAGATCCAGATTTTTCACCACAAATGAGGAACGCTTGAAATAAATAAGATTGCGGGCTGATAGATAAAGCGTGAGACAACGGAAATCCTTGTGTCGTTGCATTCATGCAGTGAAATAAAAATGGATGCAATGGTTTTAATCGATGTTGTTTGGTGAGCAAATTCAGTGCAGCTTGCAATGGGATGCCATGTTGGATCATCCACGCTAGTTCTGATAAAAAATGATGCCATAATGTAAGAGAATATTTTTTCATAGCACACGCTCTATTTCTTGTAATGTTGTGTTTTCGTTTGATACATGTAAATAACCAGATTCGCGCAAGGTAAGATCATCAATATAGTGTTGATCACGTGTCATGATTTCAAAAATCCCAATGCGTCCACGATCAACTCGTCTGGCTAAACGTTGCGAAACAACCAGGCTTAAACTGTCTGCAAGGTTGTATGTAGGAATATTCATGTTTTCCAATCGTCTAAGCGCGCTTGCAGCATTAGGCGTATGCAATGTAGTGAGCACTAAATGTCCTGTGAGTGCTGCGCGAATTGCAATATCTGCTGTTTCAAAATCCCGCATTTCTCCCACTAAAATGACATCAGGATCTTGGCGCAAGACTGCGCGTAATGCATTCGAAAAAGTAAGCCCTTGTTTTTCTTGAATAGCGATTTGTGTGGTACCTTCGAGAGGAATTTCAACAGGATCTTCTAACGTTGTAATTTGTAGGGGCTGGGTTTTAAGCCATTGAAGGCATGCATAGAGCGTCATGCTTTTGCCGCTGCCGGTTGGACCTGTGACAATGATCAACCCCCACCGTTGTTGAAGTGCTTTTTGCAATGCCATATGTTGTGTGGAATGGAGCCCAAGTTCAGTTAATGAAAGTATTTGCTGGCTTTCAGGTAATAAGCGAATAACCATTTTTTCACCAAAAATAGTAGGGCAAGTGTGTAGACGAAAATGGTAACGTGCTGTGGTTTCAAAACTAAATCGTCCATCTTGTGGGCGTAACGATTGTGCAATATCCAGATTGGCTAATGTCTTGAAACGAATCAGCCATTGCGCATAAATAGTTTTGGGTAAATTTTCGATGAAAGTTAAAAGCCCATCAATGCGAAAGCGGATGCTCACCGTATTTTGTGTGGGTTCAAAATGGATATCCGAAGCGCGGGCATGAAGGGCGTCTGCAATAATAGTGGAGAAATTGTTGCTCATTTTCTATCCTTATTTTTATAATTTACGGTAAGATGGCAATATGAGTTACCAACGACCTTTTCTCAAATGGCCTGGAGGCAAGTTTAAAGTGTTAGAGCGTATTTTGCAATACGTCAAAACACCACTTCGCCATTGGTGCGAACCTTTTTTAGGTTCTGGCGCTGTATTTCTTAATGCAGAGGCAGAACATTATATGTTAGCTGATTTTAATCCTCATTTGATCAATGTGTATCAAACATTACAAAAAGAAGGATTTGAATTCATTCGTTACGTTAAAAAATATTTTGAACCACAATGGAATACATCAGAGCAATATTATGATTTGAGAAAGACGTTTAACCATACAGACTCCCAATTAGAACGTGCTGCTTTATTTATTTATTTAAACCGACATGGATTTAATGGATTATGTCGCTATAATCAAAAAGGGATTTTCAATGTACCTTTTGGATCTTATCGATCACCTTATTTCCCAGAAAAAGAGATGCGGTATTTCTTTGAAAAATCTCAACGTGCAGTGTTTTCTTGTCAAGATTTTAAACAGTTACTCGCATCATCGTGGCAAGAAAAAAACAGCATGGTATATTGTGACCCACCCTACGTACCATTATCTCGCAGTGCGGCCTTTACACAATACGCAGCACAAGGGTTTTCACTTCAAGATCATGAGGATTTAGCATTGTTAGCAAATCAGCATGCAGCCAGTGGGACGCCCGTGTTAGTATCAAATCACGACACGCCGTTAGTGAGAAAAATGTATGCAGGGGCGCAACTAGATGCCTTTTCAGTGATGCGTACTATTTCAGCATTAAACAAGGGGAGAAAAGATGTTCAAGAAATATTGGCATTGTTTTTGCCTGCTGGCGCTCGTCATTGTGGTGCTACTGATCATGGGTGCGACGGGGGAGAAACCTCCCGCAAATCTTGATGCGTTTACAAACAGCATGCAAAATTATTTTTTAAATCCACGTAACCAGAAGCCTATTGATAATCCTGAGAAGAAGGAATGCCGTCCTAAAAACGAAGAGGATAAGTCGTGTGAGCTGTATAGGATCTGTAAGCCAGAGGAAGGGGAGACGTGCCCATAGTTTGCGACCCGGCGGAGTTTTAATATCCTTGCAACAAAAAATCTGATACACTATTCCAACGATGGTAGTCCTTTTTCGTCCCCTCGCGACGATAACTTGCAAACCCCGTCAGGCCCGGAAGGGAGCAGCGGTAGTGAGTGATGCGGGTGCCGAGGTGTGGCGGAAAAGGGCGGCCTCCTTCAGGATCGATTCTATTTTCAAGGTTGAAAAACGACGATGAATCCGACTTCCCACGTACTTGCGCGTCGATGGCGCCCTAAAACCTTTGAAACTGTTGTGGGGCAAGCCCCCGTGTTACAGGCGCTTACTCATGCGCTGAACACTCAGCGGTTGCACCATGCTTATTTATTTACTGGCACGCGCGGCGTGGGCAAAACGACGTTAGCTCGTTTATTCGCAAAAGCGGTGAATTGCGAGCAAGGGATTTCAGCTTCCCCTTGTGGCGTATGCAATGTATGTACCTCAATTGACGCAGGGCGATTTGTAGACCTCATCGAAGTAGATGCGGCCTCACGCACTAAAGTAGAAGATACGCGTGATTTGTTAGACAACGTACAATATTCTCCTACTCAAGGCCGTTATAAAATTTATTTAATCGATGAAGTGCATATGCTTTCTGGGCATAGTTTTAATGCATTATTAAAAACATTAGAAGAGCCTCCCTCACACGTGCTTTTTTTATTGGCAACAACAGACCCACAAAAATTACCCATCACAGTACTGTCTCGCTGCTTGCAGTTTCATTTAAAGCACGTGAGCGAAGTGCACATCGCATCTCATTTAGCGTATATTTTGGATGCTGAATCCATGCCATATGAGCCTGAAGCCATAAAACTCATTGCGCAAGCAGGCCAAGGCAGTGTCAGAGATGCTTTGAGTTTATTAGACCAAGCGATTGCGCATGGTGGTGGAAATGTCACAGCAGCTTCAGTGCGTGGGATGTTAGGGGCACTGAGCCCGCAAGTGTTGCCGCGCTTATTGGCAGCATTGGCTGAAAAGAGCGGAGCAGGTTTATTAGCAGTGGTGGAGGATGTTGCCCAAGAGAGTGGCGATTTTGGGCAGGCTTTGAAGCAGCTCATGCATGGGCTACATGACTTGGCTTTGTGGCAAACGGTTGGGGATGAGGCACTGTCCTCCCTCACGCGTTTTGAAGCTGTTCAACCTTGGCTAACAACTTTTACGCCCGAAGATCTTCAACTATATTATCAAATTGCTTTACAAGGTTTACGGGATTTGCCCTTTGCCGCAAGCCCACGTGTGGGTTTGCAAATGGTGCTGTTGCGCATGCTGGCTTTTGCGCCTGTACGTGCTGATAATCCTATTCCACCGTCTTCTCCGCCACCCCATCGTCAAATACCCGCGCCTCAGGCCAGCCCTACCGCTCAGCAAGTGGTTGCGCCAGTTGTGTCAGCGCAACAACCTCCAGCCACTAAATCTCAGGAACGTGTAGCGCTCGTACGAGCGCCACAGGTGCAAGTGCATCAAGAGGAAGATGATGGTGCTTTACCTTGGGCTGTGGAAGAAGTAGAGGAAGAGGCAGTACCCGTTAAAATGGAGCCGCCCCCTACAGCTTTGGAAACACCAGTTTCAATTGCTGTAGCGCCTGCTGTTATTTCCTGGGAAGGGTTATTAGCAGGGCTGAAATTGAATGGTATGGCGGCAACGTTGGCATCGCATTGTGTGATGGTGTCGCTTGATGAGTACAGGCTGTGCTGTTTGTTATCTAAAGCGCATGCACCCTTATTCAATAAAGTGGTAGCCGCACGGATTGAGCAAGCTATTTGCGAGTATCTAAATCAAAAAATAAAGCTGGAGATAGAAATTGGCGAAGTAACTTCGACGACGCCTGCTGAGAACAGAGCAAGGGTGCAAACTGCAGCATGGGCCCATGCAAAAGAGACGTTAGAAGCGGATCCTGTGGTATCAGGTTTAAAAAGTACATTGGGGGCTAAAGTAGATGAATCTTCTATTTCCCCAGCGGATTTGCCTTGACGACATAGAGGATATCCGGTACTCTGTTTATATGAGTTATAATTCTTGAGGAGATGAGAATGCGCGGTCCTGACTTAAGTAAAATCATGCAACAAGCACAAAAAGTTCAAAAAAATATTCAAGAAGCGCAAGCACGGATTACCCAATTATTAGTGGGTGGTCAATCGGGCGGTGGCTTAGTGAAAATCACTATGACAGGCGCGCACATTGTGAAGACGGTAAACATTGATGATTCTGTTTTTGGTGAAGACAAAGAAACGTTAGAAGATTTGATTGCTGCTGCGTTTAATGATGCGGCACGTAAGATTGAAGGCAAATCACGTGAACAAATGATGGGCTTGATGAAAGGCGTTGATTTGCCTGAAGGCATGGCTAATCCGTTCACAGGCGAAGCTGGTTCTGGCGAAGAAGGGCAGCAATAATAGTTATTATGGCTGGTCTTGTACTATTCTGTTAAAACAAGGGGGCCTGAGCCCCTTTGTTTTATTACGTTATTGTGTAAGGACATGCTATGAATCTCAGTCCCCTCATCCAACAACTGATGCAATCATTGCGCTGCCTCCCTAGTGTAGGCCCCAAAACAGCCAGCCGCATGGCGCTTCACTTATTGCAGCATGATAGGATGGGGGCCAAGCGCTTAATCAGTTCGTTAGAAGCTGCGCTAGCAAAGGTTGGTTATTGTGAATCCTGCCGCATGCTTTCTGAAACAGCGCGTTGCCATATTTGCGACAACTTCAATCGTGACAATAGCTTATTATGCGTGGTGGAAAGCCCTGCCGATGTGATTGCCATTGAAACAAGTCAGAAGTTCAAAGGATTGTATTTTGTGCTGATGGGGCGTTTATCTCCTTTAGATGGGATGGGACCAGAAGACATTGGGGCAGACATGCTAGAGCAGCGTTTCCAAGCCAATGAAGTGAGGGAAGTGATTTTTGCGACGAACCCCACGGTGGAAGGTGAAGCGACAGCGCATTATCTAGCCGAGCTGGCGCGGATGTACCAAATCAAAACCTCGCGTATTGCACTGGGGGTGCCTATGGGATTAGACTTAGAGTATGCGGATCCTGGCACATTGGCGCAGGCCTTGTTAGGGCGAACGGTTTATTAATGAAAGATTGATAATATCTAAAAGGGTATGTTATTATTCGACCATAGTCAAATATCAAACCCTACCCTTTTCAAGGGAGCAGATTTGTGTAAAGAATGGGTTTTTTTGCCTTGGTGAGGGCGTCATTAGTGAGGTATAGCGATGATCCATAATCCTTATGAAATCATGAGGTTACTTGCAGGACCGGGTGAAGAAGAGGAACCGGGAGAGGAAGAGGGAGAAGATCAAGAAGAGGAAGGCTTTCTTGGTGCTATTTACGCCCAGGGGGACGAGGATGTTTCAAGCCAGTTACGTGCTAAAGAAGGTGACGAGGTTATTAATTTTTTCTCGAACCTTGAGCCTACTGATCCAGAAGCTATTGTTATGATGGCTGTTGCTGGGTTGCTTATTGTGGCAAGTATTTATGCAGCGTACCGGTATTTTACCTCAACATCCAAGTCCGTTATCGTGAGTTCTAGCGGTAATGGAGCAATGGGGAGGCAAGAAGGAGATTCTAAGAAAAATCCACAAATTTTGAAATTCGAGCCAGATATTTGAGCGTGTCGCTCGCATGAGGCATCCTTGTCTCATGCTCACTCAACTGAACATCGTGTTCAGTTGCCCCACGCTGCTCTCTGATTAAAAGCGGTCTGAAGGTGCCTGAAATGGTTTCCCCGCGCGCTTTTAACAACAATTCCTAACTTCCAGGCCTTCGGCCCGTCTCAACTATTTATGTCTTGACATAACTGCCCCTTAAAAGGGGGCAGGCGAGCACGCAGTGCGAGACGGGGGTTTTGACATCGTTTGCTGCAGGCTAATAATTTACAGCCTTTCGGCCTGCTATTTAATGATTGATATCCATGCCAGAAATGGTTTCCCCTAGCAACCTGGACAATTTCTTGAAAAATGCATGGGCCAGGATCCGCTTGTACAAGCGGAGTAACAGTGGAAACTTATTCAGCTAATATTTTTCTTACTCCATCCTCACAACAACTGGTTCATCCGCTTCACAAACCCTGCTGGATCTTCCAACTGTCCGCCCTCTGCTAAAATAGCCTGCCCTAACAATAAGTGGGCCCATTCAGCAATGATGGGGTCTTTTGCCAAGGGTTGTAAACGTATCAATAAAGGATGCGTTGGGTTCAATTCTAAAATAGGCTTGCTATTCGGCATATCTTGTCCAACGGATTTAAAAATCCGTTGCAGTTGTAAACCCATATCATTTGCATCAGCCACAACACATGCAGGAGAATCTGTTAAACGATGTGTTAAACGCACTTCTTTCACATTTGCTTCTAAAGCTAATTTAAATGCATTCATTAAATCATCAAAAGAAGCATCTGTTTCTGCAGCGGCCTTTGCTTCTTCATCTTGTAAATCACCTAAGTCTAATGTGCCTTTAGATACCGATTCAAAAGCATGATTTTTATATTCAGGCAAATGCGCCACTAACCACTCATCTACGCGATCTGATAACAATAATACTTCAATGCCTTTTTTGCGGAAAATTTCCAAATGTGGGCTATGGCTTGCTGCTTGAAATGTATCTGCAGTGACATAATAAATTTTATTTTGCCCAGGCTTCATGCGCGCAATATAATCATCTAAGGATTCAGTTTGTGTTTTATCGCTCTTCAATGTGGTTGAAAAACGTAATAATGGCGCAATTTGCTCTTTGTTCGCATGATCTTCGATTGGCCCTTCTTTCATTGCATTGCCAAACTCTGCCCAAAAAGCTAAATATTTTTCAGGATGGTTTTTTGCTAAATCTTCAAGCATGCCTAATATTTTTTTCACTGATCCAGCACGAATTGTATCCACCACTTTGCTTTGTTGCAAAATTTCGCGAGAAACATTCAGCGGTAAATCCGATGCATCAATCACGCCTTTTACAAAACGTAAATAATTTGGCATAAATTGTTCTGCGTCATCCATAATGAAAACGCGTTTCACATATAATTTAATGCCGCGGCGTTTCATTTGTTGTTGATGTAAATCAAAAGGAGCGCGTTTGGGGATGAAAAGTAAATTCACATATTCTGTTTTGCCTTCAACGCGGTTGTGCGTCCAGCATAAAGAATCTTCATAATCATGGCCGATATGTTTGTAAAACTCTTGATACTCTTCATCAGTAATGGAAGATTTCGGCCGTGCCCACAATGCAGTGGCTCTATTAATAGATTCAAAAGTGTCTGGCTGGTCAGGCGCTTTCATTTCCACAGGAAAAGAAATGTGATCAGAATATTTTGTAATGATCTCTCTTAGTTTCCAATCTTCTAATAGCGAAGCTTCTTCTGCTTTCAAATGTAATGTAACAGTTGTGCCAACATCATTTTTGTGCGCAGAAGAAACATCATAAGCTCCTTCGCCATCCGATTCCCATAATACGGCATTATCTGCAGAAGTATCTGCGCGGCGTGTTAAAACGCTTACCTTATCTGCCACCATAAAGCTTGAGTAAAACCCAACTCCAAATTGGCCAATGAGTTGTGAATCTTTGGATTGTTCACCTGTTAGTTTTTCAAGAAACGTTTTTGTGCCAGATTTTGCAATGGTTCCTAAATGTTCAATCGTTTCTTTTTCACTCATCCCAATGCCATTATCGCTAATAGAAATAGTATGCGCTTCTTTATCAGCAACCACGCGAATAGCCAATTGAGCAGGCACTTGAATGGCTGGATTAGCGAGCGCTTCAAAACGTAATTTATCGAGTGCGTCTGAGGCGTTAGAGATTAATTCACGTAAGAAAATCTCTTTATTGGAATATAAGGAATGAATCATCATTTTCAACAACTGCTTCACTTCAGTATTGAATATATGAGTTTGTTTTTCTGTTTGCATGGAATCCTCCTCAGTTGGGTGCTTCAGGCATCACTCAACATGGGGATGATATCTAAAATTTCAAGGCGTCCACTTATCCACCATAAGCAACAGCGCTCCGTCACAAGTCACATTAGTGGCTGTTCCCAGGCTGTCTTGGGCAACATAAAGCGCAATCATCAAGCCAATGGCGGTCTGGTCAAAGCCTAACATGGTGGTTAAAAGCCCCAAAGCTGCCATCACGCCCCCTCCAGGCACGCCTGGGGCAGCTATCATGACAAACCCTAACGCTAAAATAAAAGGGAACATTAACCCTAAGGTCGGCGTGGGAAGATCAGGTGAAATCAGTGTCACAGCAATGGCGCAACTTGTGAGTGTGATCATGCTGCCGCAAATATGGATAGTGGCGCATAAAGGCACGCCAAAATCAGCAATATAGGCCCGTACACCGTTGTTTTTAACGGAGCGCAATGTCACGGGAATGGTTGCTGCACTACTCATAGTACTGGCAGCCGTGATATATGCAGGCAACATATTGCGTAGTAACCCCCAAGGGTTTTTATGGACCACGAGGCCAGCAATGCTGTAAAGCGTTGTTAACCATATAACGTGTAGCGCGACTGATAAACCCAATACGAGCAGAAATGTTTTGATAGTATCAAAAGCAGAACCGTTAGCGGCTAAATCTGCAAAAATACAGCCTACATAGAGAGGTAAAAGAGGAATGAAAATATGGCTTAATATTCTATCCATGATCTGCTTGCCTTCGTTGACAACATCACGCAACGTATGGCCATGGTTTTTGCTGATCCCTAGCCCAAATAAAAATGCAATAAGCACGGCTGTCATTACCGGCATGATCGGGGGAAGTTGCAAGTTAAAATACGGCATTAATGACGGTGCATTATCCAACAGAGCCGTTTTCGTAGAAAATTCTGACAATACAGCCAGTGCAACAACGGCAGCCATAACGCCAGCAATAATAGTTGAAACGTAAGTCAAGCCTACAGTGAGACCTACAATTTTTCCTGATTGATGCCCTAATCCAGCAATGCCATGCGTAATGTAGAAAATAATAATAAAGGGGATCACAAAACCGATAAAATCGCCTAATAAAACTTTAAGAGTAATAAAAGGCCGAACGGCAGCATCAGGCAGAAACGTGCCCAATAATATGCCAATGACAATGCCAGCAAAGAGTTTGAGAATTAATTTCATGATGCAAGTATATACTGGTTTTGATAAAAAAAGTTTTTTCCTCTTCTTTTTTAGCTCATTTTAGGTCACAATGCTTGTTTGCCCATCAAGGAAGATTGAACATGGAAAAAATCTGGCTTGCTAGTTACCCTAAAGGTGTGCCGTCAGAGATTGAACCTAGTCCGTATACCTCCATTGCTGCGTTGTTTTCTCAGGCAGTATCACGATATCAAGACTTACCTGCAGCTGTGAATATGGGAAGCACCCTTACGTATCGTGAGCTTGACGCATTAACGCGTGACATAGCTGCTTATTTTCAATCAACGTTGAAATTATCCAAGGGTGATCGGATTGCTATCATGATGCCCAATCTACTCCAATATCTTGTCGTTATTTATGCAGCTTTTCGGGCGGGTTTGATTGTAGTAAACGTGAATCCCTTGTATACACCGCGAGAAGCTACACATCAATTAAATGATTCTGGCGCAGTTGCCGTAGTTGTGTTGGCAAATATGGCGCATACGGTTCAGGAGTCTTTACCACAATGTCCTGCGCTGAAACATGTGATCATTACGCGTGTGGGAGATTTATTTCCAATAGTAAAAGGTTGGGTTGTTGATGCAGTGAGTAAATATATTGCAAACCCTTATCCTGGATATGATATTCCTCAAGCTATTTCATTTAAAGATGCATTAAAAGAAGGAAAAAAGCTAACACTCGAGCCGGTGACGTTACTTCCTCAAGATATTGCATTTTTGCAATACACAGGCGGAACAACAGGCATTGCAAAGGGGGCGATGTTAACGCACGCAAATATGCTGGCGAATGTGCAGCAAGGGATAGCATGGATCGGCCTCATGTTAGAACGAGGCAAAGAATGCGTGGTCACTGCATTGCCGTTGTATCATATTTTTTCATTGACAGCGAATTGTTTAATTTTTACTGAGCTAGGCGCGAAAAATATATTGATTACTAATCCGCGTGATATGAAAAGCTTTGTCCGTACATTAAAAAAATATTCGTTTACTGTTATGACAGGTGTAAACACATTATTTAATGGTTTGTTGCACACATCAAATTTTGCAAATGTAAATTTTAGTCATTTAAAATTGGTGATGGGCGGTGGCATGGCTGTGCAATATGCTGTAGCTCAGAAATGGAAAGAAGTAACGGGTAAACCCATTTTAGAAGCCTATGGCTTAACAGAAACATCGCCCGCTGCTACGATTAACCCCTTTCAATTTACTGAATATACAGGGTCTATTGGGTTACCATTGCCGTCCACAGATATTAAAATTATTGATGATAATGGGAAAGAAGTAGATTTATCTGCAACCGGTGAATTATGTGTGAAAGGCCCACAGGTGATGAAAGGGTATTGGCATAATCCAGATGAAACTGCATTAGTATTAGATGAGGATGGTTGGCTAAAAACAGGGGATATTGCGAAAATGGACCCCAAAGGTTTTTTATATTTGGTGGATCGTAAGAAAGATATGATTTTAGTATCAGGATTTAATGTATATCCTAACGAAATTGAAGATGTAGTGATGCAGCACCCGGGTGTGAGAGAAGTGGCAGCAGTAGGGGCGTCGAGCGCAATGAGCGGACAGGTTGTTAAATTATTTGTGGTGAAAAAAGATCCGAGATTAACGGAAAAAGATATTTTAGATTTTTGTGAATCTCGTTTAACGCGCTATAAAATGCCTAAATTGGTAGAATTTAGAGATAGCTTACCAAAGACGAATGTCGGGAAGATTTTAAGACGAGAGTTGAGGTAATCGTTCAGACTCGTCATCCTCTGTTTTTACCCTTTCATCAATCCCGCACCCAGTTCATTCAAGGCTTTTAATACATCGTTGAGATGGTCGTCGTCTTTCTCGCCTGTCATATTTTCATCTGCAGCTGTTTCCAGCTCTTTTTCATCATAAGCCCAACGACGCAATATTTCAATTTTTTGGTCACGTGTCAAACCAGGATGGTTTACCACGCCTTGAGGATGGGAAAACACGGCAGCGGGATTGAGTAGGGCTTTTTGCAAATCGATCATCTTAATCCTCTTAAGTTGTAGTATGATGCGGTAATAACTATAAATAAGGTCGATATGAAACCATCTTACCGCTTTGGTTTTTCTTTATTAGAGCTTTTGATCAGTTTAGCCATCCTCGGGCTTCTTGTACAGTGGTCTTTGCCCTATTACGGTGTATTTGTTGAGAAAGCACGTGCACGCGAACGCGCTGCCATATTGATTAGTTTACAAACTGAAATTGAAATTTGTTATTTTTCAGAGCGAGACTATGAAACCTGTGCAGAGCGCTTGCAAGTGGAAAAGCCTCATACGTTAGCAATAGAAGCGGATCGTTTAAGCTATCATATGGTGATTGAAAGTACTCATGCGACTGATTGGTGTCATCGATTTGAGACAAACAGCGCGCATGAATGGGTTGCAGAACCGGAGTGTATTTTTTAGCAATGTTCAAATGCATTGCCTTCTGAAATCGACACTCTGCCTGCTTGGTTAATGCGCAATTGGGTTGCTAGGAGGCTGGTTTGAGAGCAGACGTATATGCTGGCGTTTTGAAAATCAGTCATGCCTGCAGGCGTAAAAATAAATTGATGTTCAATATGCGCAGGGAATGCGCGCACGATAAGGGATGTTTTTCCGCTTAAAGAAACGTGATGCGTAGAGCCATGTTGCACAATGAATAAATCATGCCCCCAAGAGAGCGTGCAGGATGGGTCGCCACAAACGCGTGCTTCTTGGTGGGAGGTGAGCGCGCGAAGCTGGGCAGATGTTAAAGCTTTTGAGATTAGTAAGGTATCTTGGGCGACCGCTTTACGCTCAATGATGGTTTTAATATGAGAAAAAGCCAGCATAGAAAGCATTGTGCCGATCATCAGCACAAGAATACATTCTAAAAGAGAGAAGCCCGGATTTTTCATTCGATTATTTTGCCCAAGTCCTACATTTGTAACCCCAGCGATGGGTTTGTAGTATAATACGGAAAGGAGGAACAAATGACAACCATCGTGTGTGCCCAATTAAACGTTTGTGTCGGGGATACCGAAGGAAACCTCCGTCAAATTTTGACTGCCGTTCGAGATGCCAAAGCCGCTCACTCAGCCGATATTGTGATATTCCCCGAGCTTGCTTTAACCGGCTACCCACCAGAAGATTTATTATACCGATCAGAATATCTTTTGGCATTAGATAAAGCATTAGAGGAAGTGAAAGCTGCCGCAACAGATATTGCGATTGTGATTGGGCATGTTGAACATCAGGAAGGCAAATTATACAATGCCGTGAGTATTTTTTCAGATCGTTTTTTAAAAGCACGTTATCGTAAGCAATTTTTGCCTAACACAGGAGTGTTTGATGAAAAGCGTTATTTTACACCAGGAAATCAAGACACTGTTGTGGTATTAAATGGATTGCGTTGTGCGTTGGCCATTTGCGAAGACATATGGCATGTTGAGATGCGTGAGAAAATCAGATTAGCCCAAGCAGATGTATTATTAATAGTGAACGCTTCCCCTTTTGACGATAAAAAATTAAAAATCCGAGAAAAATTATTATCTGAATTTAGTATGTATGTGGAGCATCCCGTTATTTATGTTAATTTAGTGGGAGGCCAAGATTCGTTAGTATTTGATGGTGGATCATGCGCATTTAATGCACATGGAGAATGTGCGTCTCAAGCACCATGGTTTGAACCCTGTTTGTGGCCAATAACATTTAGCAAGAATGGGGGCGTGCTGGATATTGTGAATGGGCCGTTGACGATGGAGCCTTCCCGCGATGCTTTAATTTATCGAGCAGTAGTGTTAGCTACGCGTGACTATTGTGAGAAAAATGGTTTTCGAACGGTTTTATTGGGTTTATCGGGAGGTATTGATTCTGCATTATGTTTAGCAATTCTAAGTGATGCTTTGGGGAAAGATGCTGTGCAACCATTTTTTTTGCCTTCCCCCTACACTAGTGAATTAAGTGAAAAATGCGCGTTAGCGCAATGTGAAGCAATGCAAATTCCACTCAAAAAAATAAACATTGATACTGCAATGGAATCTTTAGGAGCGTTGCTTGCACAGGCTATTAGCAATGATATTGAAACACATAAAAAAACATTGTGGGATATAGCGCTTGGGCGCACAGATAAATTAGCCCAAAAAACAGCCGATGTTTTATCGTCCATCACCGCACAAAATATTCAAGCGCGTATACGTGCTGTTTTATTAATGGGGATGTCGAATCAAACAGGTGCACTGTTGATCAGCACAGGCAATAAAAGTGAATATGCGATGGGATATACCACATTATATGGTGACATGGCAGGCGCATTTGCGCCCTTAAAAGATGTGTACAAAACGGATGTATTTCGTTTGGCGCGGTATCGCAATTCTGTATCCCCTATTATTCCTGAGGAAGTGATTGAGCGTGCGCCCAGTGCAGAACTAGCGCCGAACCAACGGGATGAAGATCATTTGCCTCCTTATGTTTTATTAGATGAAATATTAGAAGCCTACCTAGAAGGTGGGGAAAGTTTAGCGGTTGTCGCTGCTAAAGCAAGCTCAGATATTGATGTGGCGCGTGTTATCCGGAGGATCTATCAGAATGAATATAAGCGTCGGCAAGCTCCACCGGGGCCTAAAGTATCAGCGCTCGCTTTTGGGTCAGAGAGGCGCTATCCTATTACCAGCACGTTTGGTGGCTAGCTTCTTCGAACACAAGTTAACCTGTTGAAATAAATATGACTTTTGAATCTTCCTCAAGTTTTATACCCTTTTCCCGATAAATAAGGGCATGAAACAAGCAACTGAACTCGTTATAAATTCAACCCTTCTGGCCAATGATGTCAGTGCCGCATTTTATGAGTTCGTGTTAGGTGTGGGGTTGGAGGTCGTCGAATGTGGATGCATTGAATCGCTCTCGCAGCGCCGTTTGCGTCACGTGATGGACCCTGTTCATCGTTTAGATGGCATGTTATTTGAGTTCAACCATGTCCGTATCAACCCTGAAGCAGACAACACGTTGATTTTGGCGCGCCTTGCGAAGGCGCTCGAGCAGTCGGGTGTTAAGATTCGCCATCCTGCACATCGTCATGATGTTCAAATGTGTTTTAAGCCTTTGGGGGAATTAAGTGATGTTGTGCGTTTTTACATAAATCCTCAAGGGCGATTGACTTTTCTCTCCTCATCGGTAAAACTGCATGTAGTGTAATGATGATGTGGGTTTCTGATGAAAAAGTGGATACTGTCTTTTGTTCTTTGTTCGTTATTAATTGCCTGTGGATCTTCTGATAACGAAGCGCCGCGCCGGGCTATCCAATATATTGAAGTTTCTGAGCTGGGAAGAGGCCAGTTACGCCGTATTTCTGGCGTTGTTGAAGCCGGGAATGAAGCGGAGCTTTCATTTCAGGTGAGTGGATACGTTACTTCTGTGCTGGTAGCTTCTGGCGATATAGTGCAAGCAGACCAAACGCTAGCAACCTTGGATAATAAACCCTATCAATTAAATTTGGATGCCGCAAAAGCAGATTGGATAAAAGCCAATGCTATTTTGACAGAAAAAAAAGCAGATCATGACGCAAAAGCTACTTTATTTGAAAAAAAGTTTGTTTCAAAAACCATGATGGATGCTGCGCGTGCAGAGTATGAATCAGCACAACAAAATATTGAAAGCGCGAAAGCAAAGCAAGAGTTGGCACAGCGTGATTTAGACAACACTGTATTAAAAGCGCCGTTTGCGGGTGATATTGGATCAGTGAAAGTTAATCCAGGTGTGAATGTAGGTGCAGGACAACCTTTATTTCATCTACTAGGGAAAGAAGGGTTTGAAGTATCCGTATCGTTGCCAGAAGGTTTACGTAAAGAGGTTTGGGCAGGGTTGCCTGTACAAATTGCTTTTCCTAGCTTAGGGGAATCACGCCGCAGCGGTGAAATTTCAGAATTAGCTGCTGCAACACACGAAGGCAATGCATTTATTACCAAAATTCATGTGAATGATGGGAAAGGGTTATACCCTGGCTTAACAGCGGAAGTGTGGATTGAGTTTGGGCATGATAATGCCTCAAAACAGCCTACGTATTTAATTCCTGCTTCTGCATTGGTTCCTGCTAGTCAAAAAGGAGAAGCATACGTTTTTGTTTATGATAAAACATCTGAAACAGTGAAGAAAACAATTGTTTCTGTCAAAGACATTCGCGAAAATAGTGTAGAAGTCGTTTCCGGGTTACAGCCTGGTGATATTGTTGCAACAGCAGGCGTCCATTTTCTTACGGATGGACAACCCGTTACTTTATATCAAGAGCATTGATCATGTTTTCACTGACGCGTTTTGCTTTAAAAAATACATCTTTTTTCTCCGTATTATTAGTACTCCTGGTTGTATTGGGCACATGGTTGTATTTGCATTTTCCTAGCCAAGAAGACCCTTCTTTCACCATTCGCGAAGCGGTCGTGACAACATTTTATCCTGGTATGTCAGCAGAACGTATTGAAGATTTAATCACGCGCCCACTGGAAGAAAAGATTCGCGAAATTCCTGAAATAGAGTTTATTCGATCATCTTCTAAAACAGATATGTCTGTCATTCATGTGAACGTTTATGATCGTTATTTTAATTTGCAGCCTATTTGGGATGAATTGCGTAACAAAGTAGAATCTGCAGCGCCTAGTTTACCTTCAGGAGTGAAGGGGCCGTTTGTGAATGATGATTATGGTGATGTAACAGTAGCGACATTAGCCTTAACAAGTGACGGTTTTACGCCAGCACAAATGTACGACACTGCGTTAGAAATTCGGCGAGGCCTTTATAACCTAAAGGGTGTTAAAAAAGTTACGTTTTACGGCGTGCAGGATGAAACTATTTATTTGAATTTTTCCAATGCCAAACTGGCTGAATTTGGCATTGCGCCTCAAGCCTTAATACAAAGTTTACGTGCTGCCAACACATTATTGCCTGGCGGCAAAATGGAAGTGATGAATAGAACGCTAGTCATTGAACCTTCTGGCAGTTTTATGTCTTTGGCTGACATTGGTGAATTAAAAATCATCAACCCTCAAACAGGACATGCTATTTATTTGAGGGATTTAGTGGATATCAGCCGTGAGTATCAAGATCCACCCAAAACATACGCGTTATGGGATAACAAGCCTTCGATCATGGTGGCTGTCTCCATGAGCGACGGTACGAATATTTTAGAATTAAGCGAGCGTTTAAAAACATTCATGAACGCCGCGGAAGCACGATTACCTGTCGGTTACAGTTTGGATTTTGCCACTTTCCAAGGAGATTGGGTAAAAGCCAGTATGGGGGATTTTACAGGTAATCTATATCAAACATTGGTGATTGTATTAGGCGTGGTGATTTTATTTTTGGGCATGCGCACAGGTTTAATCGTTGGATTGAATGTCCCATTAACATTGATGTTCACTTTGATCGTGATGTATGCGGTGGGAATTCCGCTGCACCGCGTTTCTATTGCAGCATTGATTATTTCTTTAGGACTATTGGTAGATAATGGCATTGTAGTAGCAGAAGATATTAAAACACGTTTGCAGCGTGGCGAGCCGCGCGACGATGCATGCATTCATGCGGGTGATAGTTTATTGATTCCTTTATTGACATCTTCGCTGACTACCATCCTGGCATTTTTACCTTTAATGCTGGCAGAGCATCGCGCAGGGGAATATACCTATGCCATTTCGCAAGTGGTGAGTATTACATTGTTAGGCTCATGGTTTTTAGCAGTAACGGCTGTGCCATTGGCTTGTTATCATTTTATGAAAATAGATATTACAAGTTTTGAATCGCAAGATGCGCAGCAAGCACCACGTTTTTATGCTGCTTATCGGAATGCATTAGAATGGGTATTAGCGCACCCTAAAGGGTTTTTAATGACAATGGGTGTGCTGTTCGTGCTGTCTTTTTTAATGATGAAAACAGTGCCTCGGCAATTTTTCCCACCTTCTGATCGCGCGCAATATACTATTTATTTAGATTTAGCGAGAGGCGGCAGCATTAAACAAACTGAAAAAGTAGTGGAAACATTAAACGTTTGGTTATTGGATAAAAAAGAAAATCCTAATATTAAAAATACAGTCGCATATGTGGGGGAGGGGGGGCCTCGATTTTTCTTATCATTATCTCCTTTTGATCCTGATGCACATCGCGCATTTATATTGGTTGATGTAGATGATTTAAATAAAGTAGACGAGTTGATTAAAAAAACACAACGTTATGTATTGGAGCATTTGCCTGATGCAAACGCAGATGTGAAAAAATTATTTTTAGGACCGTCTGAAACAGGTGTGGTGCAGTTGCGGATCAGCGGCCCCGATCCTGAAAAATTATATACATTGGCACATGAAGCAAAAAGTGTGTTTCAAAAAATTCCTGGTACAGTGGCTATTGATGATGATTGGGGTAATAAAATAGCGACAGTATTTGTAGATATTGACGAAGCGCAGGCAGGAAGAAATTCAATGACACCAGTAGATGTAGCACTTTCATTGACTGCATTTTACTCAGGGTATGAAATTACCGATTATTATGAAAATGATAAAATCATTCCATTGGTGTTGCGTGCACAAGGTACAGAGCGTAGTGATATTGATAATTTGCGCACAGTGAACGTTTATTCCAATACAACAGGTAAAAGTGTGCCTTTACTACAAATTGCAAAATTTATTCCTGAATGGAAATTTGGGCATTTAAAAAGACGTAATTTTGTGCACACCATCACTGTAACAGCACGTAATCCCGATTTGTTCGCGGTTGAACTCATGAAAAAAGCGTTGCCTGACGTTGAGGAGTTACCTTTGCCGCAAGGGTATCAATTGGCGTGGGGCGGGGAAGTCGAAGATGCAGGAAAAGCGCAACGTGCTTTATTTGCTTACTTGCCATTATGTTTACTCATAGGCTTCGTGTTATTAGTATGGCAATTTAATTCTGTACGCCGTGCAGGAATTGTTTTCCTCACATTACCGCTACTCATGATAGGTGGAGCTACCGGGTTGGTATTGATGGGCGCGACATTTGGGTTTGTGGCCATGCTAGGCTTTATGTCTTTGGGTGGTATTTTGGTAAACAATGCGATTGTTCTAATTGATCAAGCAGATGAAGAGCTGCGCGCCGGTGAAACGCCTTACCAAGCGGTAGTAAATGCTTGCATGCGCCGTTTCCGTCCTATTCTAATGACGACGTTAACAACGGTATTAGGTCTTGTTCCTTTAATTTTATTTGGCGGGGACATGTGGTACGGTATGGCCTGCGTGATTGCATTTGGTTTAACGGTGGCAACGGTATTAACCCTGGGGGTGGTCCCGGTGCTTTATGTCTTATTTAAGCTATAAGCTTGAAACTGCCATTTGTTTTTAGTAGACTGCTTAGGTGCGCATAATTTAGAAGTATTATCAATGTAGGGGTTAAAAATGGCAACATCTCAACAAGTGACCAATGATTATTTTTTGTCTGACAAGCGTTCTCGAGACGTACGTTTTATGCGAGATTATCCTGCAACCAGTTTCACGCTAGCCACGCTTGTTGCGCTTTGCTGTACAGGGGCTGGGGTAGCGATTTTTTATAATTTTGTGCAATATCAAGATCTTGTTGTAAGTGAGGGCGATGAGTATGTTTGGACCCCTGACCCTGGCACGGGGTTATTGCCTTCTGCTAATTATTTGGGGGTGAGTGACCCTATCATAGCCATCTTTTTCTTTGCTATGGCGGTTTCTGCAGCTTACCATGCGTGGATGCAATATCAGCGGCTCAAGCCAACAGAAACATCTGATGATAATACAATTAAGGACGAGAATAATAATAATGAAGGTATCCATGGGGCTGTTGGTGGTAATTTTGGTTTTATGTTAAGTTTAGAGCTTGCAGCGCTATATGGTCTTGCTGTGGGGCTGCTGTCTTTTATGGGTGGCAATGAGTATGATGCGCCGACGGGATTTCTGCCGGATTCTTCTGACGTTATGCAGGGCACATACCTGAGTTTATACGCCTTGTTATTCGTACTTGCAGGTGTCGGATTATATAAACAGGCTTGTATGTTATCAGCTCCAGGTGAGAAAGAGCCAACGAGCTCGAACGACGATGGCAATAGTGCAAATAAGGAAAAAGCTGGGTACTGGGGAGTTTTTAATTAAATACGAGGTATGGTATGGCAACAGAATCTAAAGATATTCCTTATTTACTCTCTGATAAAGCTCCTTGGGACGTACGCTTTATGAATAAGCACCCTAAAACGGGTGCCACATTGGCGATGCTGGCCGCTCTTGCTTGTATTGGTGGAGCCGCTTTGCTTTTCTACAATGCTCAGGAATATACAGATAAATACTGGAGAACAGACCGTGAATGGGAGCTTAACCCTGATTCGGGTTTAACGCCTTCTTTAAATTATCTAGGGGCAAGTGATCCCGCCACAGCGACCTTTTTGATGTTTATGGGCTTTGCTTGTGCTTTAAGCGCAAGGGCTCAATACTTGCTGTACAAGGAGCAGTATAAATATGGGACCCTCGTAGAGGGAGGGATTCTTGAACGAGAACAGCATGTACACCGTGCGGTTGGCTTTAACGCTACTTTCCTTCTGTTCTTAGGCATGATAGCCTTCGGTGGTTTAGTAATAGGTGCTGCTTGCTTGGACAGTGGCCACGATGGTGACACTCTTGCTATAGGTTTTGCTCAGGATTCTTCTGACTGGATCAAAGGAACCTATATGGGGTTCTACAGCTTTTTGTTCTTGATCTCAGCTATTGGGGGATACAAACAAGGTGTTGCAACATACTTTGCTGCTATGAATCGTAAGTTTGCCTCTTTGGAGGATATGTCTGTCGCTGTCGCTGAGGAAAGTGAGAGGCGACAGACACCGCAGTACGATGCCACCACCGCTACCCAACCGGGCAATATTATTGCTCATTCGGCTTCGGCTGTTCTTCAACCCGGGCCCACGTCCTAGATCCGCCGAACAACGAAATGCCCATATAGCCGCGGAAGTTTAGGATCTTACCGTCTTCAGAAACAGTCATTTTGGCGTTATACACACTTCCATTTCGAGGGTCTAATACATGGCCATTAACATATTGTAAAGGGTTTTCTTCGCTTCGTTTAAAGCCCCATAAAAACTCTAATCCTTGAATTTTTTTGCCTGTAAAAGGCTCTGGGCAGTTTTCACAAGTGCTGGGCCCGGTAGGATTTGGGGCAAGTGATTTGTAAATTTTACCATTATAAATATTTTTGCCTTTCACTTTATAAATGCGTACAAGACTTTCGGGTTCTTTTGTTTCGTCATCGTAAGTCATCCAAGTTCCCACGGGGGTTGGTGTCTTAGCAAAAAGAGGAAAGGCTAAGCAGAGTGAGAATAAAATGGCCAATTTTTTCATCGTTTGCTCCTACTGAAGTTGTTAATAGTATATACCTATTTTAGAGGTCGCTGAAACTTATCCGACATGCTAAACTATGCGTTTTAAAGAGCCTTTTATGATGAATCTTATGCTAAAACCTGGTTTTGCCAAACCGTTATGGGCGGGCAACCCGTTTGTTTATCCTCGTGCTTTAGCGTCGCCACCCAAAGAACCTGAATTAGCGGAAGAGATCACTCTTGTCGATGCCGACGATGTTGAGATAGGCCGAGGTGTGTATAACCCGAATTCATTATATCGTATTCGCATTTTAGCGTGGACGCATGAAAAATTAACCTCATTAGAAGATATTATTCGTCATCGCCTATTACAAGCAAAAAAATTACGCGACATGTTTATTAATCCCACACAAACGACAGCATACCGATTATTAAATAGCGAAGGCGATGGTTTATCAGGCGTAACCATTGACATGTATGATACAGCAGGTGTGATTGCGATCAGCGCTGCATGGGCTGTGATTCATCGTGAAATATTAATAGCGGTGTGCGCTGATATATTCCCGGATATTACTTGGATCATACGGTTTCAAGAAAAACCTTTATTACAAGAAGGAATGGCAACGTTGCCTGTGGTTGAAAATCCTTCTCTCAAAGTGCAAGTATTAGAAAGTGGTATTCAATATCACGTTGATTTTAACTTGTCACAAAAAACTGGATTTTATTGTGATCAACGTGATGCACGTTTATGGGTGCGTGATTTTGCGAAAAATCGTCGCGTGTTAGATACCTTTTGTTACACGGGCGGTTTCGCATTAAATGCAGTAATGGGCGGTGCGGAAACAGTATTGGGAATAGATTCTTCTGGACCTGCTATTGCGTTGGCACGTCAGAATGCAGCATTGAATGGATTTTCGAACATAATGTTTGAAGAAGATGATGCCATGAATGCAATACAATCTCACACGGGATACGATTTCATTATTTTGGATCCCCCCAAATTAGCGCCAAGCCGTCAGCATGTGGATAAAGCGAAATCGCATTATTTGAAATTAAATCGCATTGCAATTGCGAGACTTCCTAAAGATGGATTATTGCTAACGTGCAGCTGCTCCAGTGCGATAGATTTAGGGTTGTTCAAACGATTATTATTAGATGCTGCCATGGGATGTAAGCGACGCGTTCAGATTGTTGCTACGGGAAGCAGTGGGGCAGACCATCCGATTAATCCAGCCTATTTAGAAGGTGAATACTTGAAATGGGTGCTGTTGAGAGTGTTGTAAACGTGGCTCCAGTTATTAAAGAAGTTAAGTACATCGATTCAAATGCTGTTTTACTAAAATTAGCGCAAGAGCCTGGATTGTGTTTTTTAGACAGTGCGAAGCGCGATGAATTTTTAGGGCGTTTCAGTTACATTGGTATTGATCCATTTTTAATGATTCGCAGTAAAAATGGTGTGATTCAAATTAATGACGAAAATTTTCATGGAAACCCTTTCAATTATTTAAAAATACAATTGCAACAATATCAAAGCACTTCGAATGATTGTATCCCTCCTTTTCAAGGAGGTGCAATGGGTTATTTTGGTTACGATTTGTTACATCATCTTGAAAATATTCCTAAGCCTATGCGGGATGATATGAATGTGCCTGATATGTGTATTGGGTTTTACGATTGTATGATTGCGATGGATCATGTTCAAAAAAAATCATGGATTATTTCTCAAGGATTTCCTGAAAAAGAAGAAAATGCAAGACGAAGACATGCTGAGAGAAGGGCGGCTTGGCTGTATGAAAAAATTAATGAAGAATGCAAAGTTGTTTTTAAGGATCAGTGGAGTATTTGCTCTAAAAATAAAATTGAATCTAATTTTACACAAGAATCTTATCATAAAGCTATTAAAAAAGTAGTTGACTATATTTATGATGGTGATATTTTTCAAGCAAATATTGCACAGTGTTTTTCCAGTTTTTTACCAAAACATGTGAAACCCATTGATCTTTATGCGGCGTTGCGCATTAAAAATCCATCTCCTTTTTCTGCATTTATTCAATTTGATGATGTTGCCATTGCTTCTGCATCACCAGAGCGATTTATTTTATTACACAATAATCAGGTTCAAACACGGCCTATCAAAGGGACTCGGCGGAGAGGAAAGACAACGGAAGAGGATAAAAAAATATCAGATGAGCTCATTTTCAGCGAAAAAGATCGCGCTGAAAATACAATGATTGTCGATTTGATGCGAAATGATTTATCACGCGTTTGCTTGCCAGATTCCATCCATGTGGTTCAATTATGTGGGTTAGAAAGTTATGAGACCGTTCATCATTTAGTATCTGTGATTGAAGGGAAATTGAAACCAACTGAAGATGCTATCAGCTTATTAAAAGCAACGTTTCCAGGTGGATCTATTACTGGTGCGCCTAAAATACGGGCGATGGAAATTATTCATGAAATTGAGCAAACGAACCGTGGTGCCTATTGTGGAAGCATTGGTTATATTGGTTTTGATGGCAATATGGATACATCCATTGTCATTCGCACTTATACAATAACAGGTAATCGTGTTTATTTTCAAGCAGGGGGTGGTATTCTTGCGGAATCTAATCTCCAAGAAGAATATGAAGAAACGCTAACCAAGGCGAGTGCTTTAAGAAAAGTATTGCAAGGCGAGGAAAAAATTCATGATCTTGCTGATTGATAATTACGATTCTTTCATACACAACTTAGGGCGATACATTAACCAATTAGGTTATGAGACCACGATTGTTCGCAATGATCACATCACCGTAGATGAAATTGAAAAATTAAATCCTGATAAAATCATTATTTCGCCGGGACCTTATGATCCTGACAGGGCAGGTATTTCATTAGAAGTGATCACACGTTTAGGAGATCGTATTCCTATTTTGGGAGTATGTTTAGGGCATCAAGCGATTGGGCAAGCTTACGGAGGGAAGGTAAGTAAAGCACAAAAGCCGATGCATGGGAAATCTTCTTGGATTAAACATTGTGGAGAACATATTTTTGCAGGGATTGTTTCTCCATTGAAAGTGGGGCGATATCATTCGCTGGTGGTAATGAAGGAAGCGTTGCCAGAGAATTTAGAAGTATTGGCAGAATCTGAGGAAGGGGAGATCATGGCGTTGCGTCACAAGATCTTTCCGGTGTATGGCGTGCAATTTCATCCGGAATCGGTTAATACGGAACAAGGCTATGCATTATTAGCGAATTTTTGTAGGTGAATGATTAATAACATCAATACACCCTACTTTATTTTTTTTGTAATTCAGGCCATTTTCGTGCGCCATGTAGTATGCGTAAGATGGTAATAATCTCGTCAAGAACACGGTATGCCACAATATAAGAGGTGCGTACAATAACCAATTCTCGTGTACCGTTAACACGGCCAATTCGCCCTGCATATGGATAATCTTTTAATATAGTTATTTGACTGTCGATTTCTGTATAAAGGTAATTCGCAGCACCTGCATTCTCAGCTGCAACGTATCTGATAATTTCGATGAGATCTTGCTCTGCAAAAGGATGCCACTCAATTTTCATGCTCTTTTTTAACAGCCTCGTCAATGAGTAAACGTATTTGTTCCATTATGTCGCGATGTGATTTGCCAGGATGTGGGTTATCAAGGGCTATTTGCACTTGTTTTCTAAACCAGGCATCATAACCCACCTCAGCTTTTTGATATTCGTTGACGTATGCGCGCATAAAATCACGAATGATTTGAGCCGCAGGGCGGTCCGACATCTCAGCGGCCTTTTGAAAGTTAGCTTTTAACTCGGCAGGAACGCGGAAATTAAAGCTCTCTTCTTTGGTATGCCCGGAAGTACGTGTCATCCAGCTCTCCTTTCCAATTTACGTACTATGAGTATAATATAATTATATTGAATATGCAAATTATATGCAATGCAACACAAGATTGCAATTGCTTGATTTAAAATATTATTTTTGTGCGCATAACGTTTTTTTACTTCCTCGTCTTCACCGATGCAAAAGGGTTCACTTTTTCTCGCTCCGCTTTTTGTTGCAATAATATAGGGTACTCTTGCGCTTTCTTTGCTTCTGTAGACGCTTTGCTGCCTACTTCAAATGATCGCTTTTGTTCTGTTTTTGAAAATTGTTCTCTTTCGCGTAATAAGGCTTGCTCGCCCACTCGATAAGTGGCTTGGTTACGCACAACGTATTCTGTTTGTGGCGGAATTTCTTTTGCAAACAATAATTTTGGTTCTTTGATAATTAACCCTTCTACATGGTGTGGGTTTTCTCCAGGGAATTGTGTTTTGTAACGTTGAAGATGCGCTTGCGCCGCAATGGGCAATTGTGAAAAAGCATGCAGTACATCTCGTCTCGCATGGATAGGGTGGTCAGCCTTAAATAAATTAAATAAGCCAGGATTAATGAGTAATGCGCCTTCACGTGTAATGAAGAGCATCGCATCTTTTTTATTAATGTCGATTTTTTTGGCAGAAATGCTTTCACGAAGCCACAACAAAAATTGTTCGCCCAATGCAATTTCTGTTGCGCGGTTTGATAAAATCAAATCCCATCGATCTTGTGTTTTCATGAATAAAAAACGATCTAATAATGGTTCTGATTCTTCTTCTGGGTGCGCCCCTGGCTGTATTTTTTCTTCAGGATAATAGGCTTCTAACCATTCTTCAAACGATAAAAAAGCATAAAAATGTAAAGAAGGATAATCATGTTCGCCTTCACCGTTTAACATCATCACCCATTGCTCAAATGCATCAGGATTGCTCATGATCCACTGCAACCCATCGGGTGGCATTAAATGTGAAGCTAACATTAAATGATATCCGAGATACGTGGATGTTTCACCGCGCATTTTATCAATGCGATAATACTCGCCTTTCAGTGATAGATTCCCTAACAATGGCTTCCATTGTTCACTGCGAATGCCCAATTCATCACATAACGAAATATCATATTGCGAAATTAAATCGCCAATGCGTGAGAGTAACATGCCACTAAACATCACGTAATTCCATAATGCTTTTTCGTGATCAGTCACGCGGTTTAATAAATCTCCCGCTAAAATGTAAGGTTCTCTCAAAATCAGTAAAGTAGATGCAATGTTTAATTGCCTGTCTAAAATAGAAATACGTTTGTTTCTTAAATGAGGAATGTTTTGAACAAAATATGAAAATGTTTCAATCAGCTCTCTATATAATGCATTGAAGTAATCTGCGGGAGCGCCACTTTGCCGTCGCACTTGATCAATGGCTTCTTTTCGATCAGCGGGTGCTAATAGTTCTTCTACAGTGAGTATGGCGTGTACGCGATCGTAAACAAAACCGTCGTCATTGTATTGCCTATTAAAGTTAAACATTTCAAGTTCCTTCTTGGTTCCCCTTTTGATTCCTTGTAACCTCAGCTGTTTGCTTCGCCAACTCATCTAATGTTAGCTTTTTATAAGAATCTGTCATGACTTGTAATGCGTCATACGTAGCAGGCGTATGCGGGAAAGATTCGATTACTGTTTGGGCACGGTTGGCTGATGCTAAGTACGCACCCCGTTTATAATAATAATGCGCGACATTCATTTCTGCTGTAGCCAAGCTGTTGCGAATGTCGACCATGCGTTGACGTGCATCAGGCGCATAGCGGCTATCTGAAAAACGTGATACGAATTCTTCAAAATAGGCAAATGCTTCGCGGTTATTATTTAAATCTCGTTGAGTGAGATCTAATGGCAAATAGCGTGCCACAAAACCAATATTTTCGGTGCACTTTACTAGGCCGCGCATATAATAAGCATAATCCACATGAGTACTTGATGGATGAAGCCTAATGTAGCGGTCTGCTGCGCGCAGCGCCGCGGGTAATTCATTGTGGCGATAATAAGCATAAATCATGTTTAAATGGGCTTTTTCAATGTCTTCACCAAAAGGATATTGGCGATCTAAACTTTCATAAGCGATGATTGCTTTGGTATAGCGTTTTTTCTCTAATGCCTCTGTGCCAATTTTATAAATCTTATCAGCAGGTTCATCTTGATAAGGATCTTTTGGTCCTTTTGAACTACATCCTACCAACAGGATGGAGCATAAAATTATCATGCAAACAAACTTAATGTGATTCATCATATACACTTCCTAGCGGAGAACATATAGTATACCTTATCTTGAGGTATACTATCATTTTTTACTGAAGGACAATACTTTTTAATGTCTCATCCTACCTCTATTAACGCCCATTTTATCATAAGCACTTCTCAAGACGGACGGCGTTTTGACCAGGTGCTTACTGAATTATTAGCCATCCACTCGCGCGCGCGCGTACAGACGTGGATTGAAAGTGGCCAAGTTTTATTAAATGATCGACCGACCGTACCTAAGCAACGCGTGCGTGAAGGAGATAAAATAGATGTGAATGTAGTATTGCCGATTGAAACAGAAGCGCAGGGGGAAAATATTGCGCTTGATATCGTTTATGCAGACGAAGATGTGATTGTTTTAAATAAGCCAGCCGGCTTTGTTGTTCATCCTGGGGCAGGGGTGCGCGACGGAACCCTGATGAATGCATTGTTATACCATTATCCTGAATTAGCGCAATTGCCACGAGCAGGGATTGTCCACAGGTTAGACAAAGATACCACGGGCCTGATGATGGTTGCGCGCAGCTTAGCAGCCCATACAGCGTTGGTAGCTGCTTTGCAAGCGCGTGAAGTAAAGCGGCGTTACTTGGCGGTAGCGCAAGGGGTTATGCGTGCTTCCGGAACAGTAGATACGCAAATGGGCCGGCATCCTCGCAACCGCGTTAAGATGGCTGTGCTGGAACAGGGAAAACATGCCATTACGCACTATCGTATGCTAGAACGTTTTTCTGGATACACATATGTGCAATGTGACTTAGAAACAGGACGGACACATCAAATACGTGTGCATATGGCTCATATTGGGTACCCCTTGGTGGGAGATCTTTTGTATGGAGCAAATTCAAAAGGGTTGTCCTTTCCTCGACAAGCATTACATGCTACATTTTTATCATTCAAGCACCCTATTACACAGCAATGGGTTGAATTTCAGGTGGATTTGCCAGCAGATATGGCTGAGTTGATTGCAACCTTACGGAAGGATTTTCATGATACCGATCATTAAACCTCATTGGCCAGCGCCTGCGCATGTGCATGCTTTCACAACAACACGCGTGGGTGGTGTGAGTTTGGCTCCTTATGATACGTTAAATCTAGGGGCGTACGTTAAAGATAATCCTGATCATATTGCACAAAATCGAAAAATAGTGTGCGAAGCGTTATCGCTACCGAGCGAGCCTGCATGGCTAGCGCAACAACATACCACGGTGGTATTGAAGGCTGCTGCTTTTGACACGCCACCTTGCGCAGATGCAAGTTTCACACGGGAAAAAGGAAAAGTGTGTGTAGTAACGACAGCAGATTGTTTGCCCGTATTGGTATGTGATAAAACAGGTACTGTGGTAAGTGCTATTCATGCAGGATGGAGAGGTTTGGCAGGTGGTATTGTGCCATTTACTTTGGAGCATTTAGATATTGCTGCTGAAGAAACGCTTGTATGGTTGGGACCAGCAATTGGGCCGACTGCATTTGAAGTGCGTGATGATGTACGCGATTTGTTTTTAGCAGAAGGGGCTGCCGAGTCTATGCATTTCAAGCCTTACAACGATCGTTTTTTATGTAACATGTATGATATTGCGCGGTATCAGTGTGCAAAACTTGGTGTAACGCATGTTTATGGTGGTGACTTGTGTACTTTTTCTGATCCAAAACAATTTTATTCGTTTCGGCGAGAGGGTGAAACAGGACGAATGGGAACAATGATTTTTTTGAGTTGAAAAAATAATATTTGCTCCCATATTTAAAGAGCTTGTTGTACAAATGAGGCACATAGCCTAAGGGTTGCTGCGAGGCGGGGATTTTTGAAATCGTTAATAGAACAAAATGTATTCAAAGGAGAATGTAATGCGTATCGAACAATTAACTCATCGTTTTCAAGAAGCCATTGCAGCGGCTCAGTCCGTTGCTGTAGAAAGGGATAATCCCGAAATAGATACTTTGCATGTAATGCAAGCTTTGATGAACCAAGAGCATAGTTCTGTGAATCATTTATTGAACCAAGTGGGTGTTAATTTAGCAAAGCTCAGAAGTTTAATTAGCGAGGGTTTAGATCAAGCACCACAAATCAGCGAGCGTCCCGATCAAATTGGTATTTCTCAAGAACTGAACCGTGTTTTCATGACGATGGAAAAATTAGCACAACAACGTCATGATCAATATATTGCGAGTGAATTATTTGTATTAGCTGCTTGTGATGATAAAGGAAAATTAGGCACAATGCTTAAACAACTAGGTTTAAAGAAAGAAGCCTTATCTGCAGCGATTGACAAAGTGCGTGGAGGAGAGCAAGTAAAAGATGCCGGCGCAGAAGAAAATCGTCAAGCATTAGAACGTTACACGATTGATTACACCGAACGCGCAGAACAAGGAAAATTAGATCCCGTTGTGGGGCGTGATGCTATCATTCGCCGCGTAATTCAAGTGCTTCAACGTAGAACTAAAAATAACCCTGTATTAATTGGGCAACCTGGTGTTGGCAAAACAGCCATTGTAGAAGGGTTAGCACAACGCATTGTGAATAGCGAAGTGCCCGAGGGATTAAAAGGGAAACGTTTATTATCTTTGGATTTAAGTGCGTTGATTGCGGGTGCAAAATATCGCGGTGAATTTGAAGAACGTTTAAAAGCAGTATTACATGATTTGAGTAAACAAGAAGGTCAAGTTATTTTATTCATCGATGAGTTGCATACTATGGTAGGCGCTGGAAAAGCAGAAGGTGCCATGGATGCAGGCAATATGTTAAAACCTGCATTAGCGCGCGGAGAATTGCATTGTATTGGTGCCACAACATTAGATGAATATCGTCAATATATTGAAAAAGATGCTGCACTAGAACGACGTTTTCAAAAAGTATTTGTGGATCAACCTACCGTAGAAGACACGATTGCTATTTTGCGAGGTTTAAAACAGCGTTATGAAGTGCACCATGGTGTGGATATTACAGATCCTGCCATTGTTGCAGCTGCAACATTATCAAACCGTTATATTTCTGATCGGCAACTACCAGATAAAGCGATTGATTTGGTGGACGAAGCAGCAAGCCAAATTCGTATGGAAATTGACTCTATGCCAGAAGAAATGGATGCTTTGCATCGTCGATTGATTCAGCTTAAAATTGAAAGAGAGGCGTTAAAGAAAGAATCTGATGAAGCATCTAAAAAAAGATTAGCTTCATTAGAAGATCAAATCAAAAAATTAGAGAAAGAATATGCGGACTTAGAGGAAGTATGGTCTGCTGAAAAAGCCGCTGTGCAAGGTGCGAAACATGTGAAAGAAAAATTGGAGCAAGCCCAAAACGAATTGGAGGCGGCTCGTCGTGCGAATGATTTGGCGCGTATGTCGGAATTGCAATATGGCCGTATTCCTGAATTAAATAAACAATTGGAAATGGCACAAAAAATTGATCCTTCTAAAATGAAATTGCTCCGCAATCGTGTGGGCGAAGAAGAAGTAGCAGAAGTGGTGTCGCGCTGGACAGGTATTCCTGTTTCTAAAATGTTAGAAGGTGAGAAAGAAAAATTAATACACATGGAAGATGCGTTACATAAAAATGTAGTAGGCCAAAATGAAGCGGTAGAAGCGGTGTCTAATGCTATTCGCCGTTCACGTGCAGGTTTGTCGGATCCCCATCGGCCGATTGGATCTTTTTTATTTTTGGGTCCTACAGGGGTTGGAAAAACAGAATTGTGTAAAACGCTTGCGAAATTTTTATTCGACAGTAAAGATGCGATGGTGCGTATTGATATGTCAGAATATATGGAAAAACATGCTGTTTCCAGGTTAATTGGCGCGCCACCAGGATATGTAGGGTACGATCAAGGCGGACATTTAACAGAAAGCATACGGCGCCGTCCTTATTCTGTGATTTTGTTTGATGAAATTGAAAAAGCACATCCCGATGTTTTCAATATATTGTTACAAGTATTAGATGATGGACGATTAACGGATGGACAAGGTAGAACAGTGGATTTCAAAAACACGGTGATTGTGATGACATCTAATTTAGGATCGGATTTAATTCAAACCATGACGAAGGATAATGAATATGCTGGCATTAAAGAAGCTGTAATGACAGTGGTTCGTCAGCATTTCCGTCCAGAGTTTTTAAATCGGATTGATGAAGTGGTGGTGTTTCACCCATTATCGAAAGACAATATTAAAAAAATTGCATCGTTGCAATTGAATGATTTGCGCAAACGTTTAGAAGCGCGTGATTTAAAATTGGATATGACGGATGTTGCATTGGACAAGCTCGTCGCATTAGGTTTTGATCCTGTCTATGGTGCACGGCCGTTGAAGCGTACAATTCAAAATGTGATTGAAAATCCGTTGGCAGAAAAAATCTTAAGTGGTACGTTTATGCCAGGACATACCATCAAGATAGATTGCAAGGATGATAAGTGGCTTATCAGTTGAAAAAGCTTTGTTGTATCATGATTCGTAGGGGCGGAAAATTTTCCGCCCATGCGTCCGGCGGGCGCATTGATGCGCCCCTCCTCGGTTACGACTCTTTCTCTGCCATCGGAATTAAATTTTTCACAGGCACATATCCTGGGACTACTTTGCCATTTTTGAAGATGATCACCGGTGTTCCTGAAAATTGTAATAAATGTCCTATTTGTTGGTGAGCTAATACAGGATCTTGGCAAGTTGCAGCTGCAGGTTCCTTGCCTTGTTTAGCAGCAGTGAGCGCTGCTTGCCGATCTTCTGCACACCATACGGATTGTGCTTTTACAAAAGAAGGCTGCCCTTGAGGAACGCGAGGAAAGGCCATGTAGCGCACTGTAATTCCTGCTTTGTTTAATTCAGGCACTTCTTTGTGTAATTCGCGACAATATCCACAATCGATGTCTGTGAAAACAGTAATGTATGTTTTTTCGTGAGGCGCTGCGAAAGTGATAAATGTTTTGGGATCAACAGTGCTCAATGTTTTTTGCACAAACTTTTCTCGGCGCTCTGCTGTTAAATCAGTGAATTGTTTATCAGCATCTAGGCGATACAAACTGCCCTCAAAAACATATTTTCCAGAAGCATCTGAATATAAAATAGTAGGCCCAGATACGATTTGATATATTCCTGCAACAGGTGTTTCTGTGATTTCTTCAATTTGCATGGTGGGTGCCACAATAGCCATGCTGGCTTTAATATTTTCTTGCGGCGTTGCGGCAAATAGTAAAGGTGTAAACAAAGCGGTTGTTAATAATACAGAAAATTTCGTCATGGAAATGCCTCACAAAACAATATGCTATTCAGAATAGCATACTTATCCTCGAACATGATGTTTTTCATGCAATGTTTTTAAACGTTCTTTGGCCACATAAGTGTATATTTGTGTGGTTGAAATCTGGCTATGTCCTAATAATAATTGAATCACGCGGAGATCTGCGCCGTGGTTCAATAAATGTGTTGCAAATGCATGACGTAACGTATGTGGCGATAAAGGCGCTGTGATGCCTGCGACATTGGCATAATGTTTGATGCGGTACCAGAATGTTTGACGTGTCATGGCTTGGCCCTCACGCCCTGGAAATAATATCGCACTCACATCCGTTTTATTATTTAAGTATTGCATCAAATATTGTATAGCATGCTCACCTAATGGTACTAAACGTTCTTTTTTCCCTTTACCTAATATTCTTATTACCCCTTGCTTTAGATTGATCTGATGCGTCTGCAAACCCACTAGCTCACTGACGCGTAACCCACAAGCGTACAATATTTCTAACATAGTTTTATCGCGCAAGCCAATGGGCGTTGCGGTGTTTGGTGCTTGCAATAACGCTTCGACCTGCGTTTCACTCAAGCTGTGTGGCAATGGTTGTCCAATTTTGGGCGCTTCAATCCCTTCGATAGGGTTGCGAGAAAGATGTCTTTCGCGCACCAACCATCCAAAAAATTTTCGAAAAGCGCAGCGATAACGGGCGATTGTGCGAGGTGTGCGGCCTTCTGTCAGGCAATGCGCAAAAAAAGATTGGATGTCGCTGGAGGTGATACTGGCCAATTGTAGTTCAGCAGGTTCCATCCAGCGAAAAAATAGTTGAATGTCGCTGCGGTAGGCAGCTTGGCTGTGTGCGCTTTTGCCCTCTTCAAGCCAAAGACGTTCGAGAAATTGGGTTAGGAGAGCGCTGGGGTTCACAGTTATTTGAGAGTCCTTTTTAATTACCATTCTGCATTTGCATAATTGTTTCTAATAAACTCATCTTTCGTGATGAGTTTCTGCTCATAACAGGCTGCTTGCGCTGTGATGAGCCTATCGAAAGGATCACGCGTCCAACTTAAAGATACTGCTTGATCGACAACCAAACTCATGGGCGTTGCATCTACTATTAATCCAATCCGATCATGCAGATCGTTTACCATAGTATGGGGAGCGATGTTTAATCGATTAGTTTCTTTTAAGTAAGAAAGTTCTAAAATCACCATAGGAGAAATGGTTAGAGTGTTTTCCTCAATCAATGATTTTACATGATCACTCAGTTGCTCCGTACAGCCAGCGTATAACCAAATGACAACATGTGTGTCTAGATGTACTACGGCTTCCATTCCTGGCTCCAATCTAGGTGAATATATTTTTCTGGAGATTCTACCAGAATCTCTTTACGCGAAATGAGGCTGTCTAATTTATTTTTTGTGAGTGGCGGTGTGTGGCTAACAGGCACAATACGAAGTCTAATGCCCCCGTTGCGTTCGATATCAATGGGCTCGCCAGTTTCAATAACTTGGTCCATTATTTTATAAATATTGGCTCGAAGCTGTGTGATTGAAATGACCATACGTCCCTCTCATGCATTACTTGTTCAGTATAGCACGTACGTACGTGCAGTCAATATGAACGTACGTCTTTGTCTGGAGAGGCAAAATAGGCAGGGGCGGGGAGATATGAGGCGGAGGCATCGGCTTTAAAACGTTTTAAGAGTGCGCAGGCGTCGTTCTTACAGCTTCCACATTGGGTGCCTAATCTTGTATGTTGTTGAAGTGCTTCGAGAGTGTGGCAGCCCGCTTCCACCGCTTTGGCAATATCTTTATCCGTTACGTTATTGCAGATGCAAATATACATGCTTTTTCCCCCATTAAAGGCATTATAAATGCAAATGAGAATCATTGTCAATGCAGAGGCGACCTGCCAGAGGTTTTTAGAGCAACCTAAACTAAATTAGAGATAATCTCCATATTCTTTTATTTTGCATTGGCGGCTATATACTAGGAAGTAGAGCCTATAAAGCGCTTGCCTTTTCCCGTGGTTCCCTTATAATTGAGAACCATTCTTATTTGCAAGGGGCTGCTTTATGCGCTTATTGTCTCTCCTGTTAGGGTTATTGCTGTCATGCTCTCTTTGGGCAAATCCTATTTCAGCGCCACAACTTTTGCAATTGGTAGATTATGTGGGCGTAGATTACGAAGAAGCAGTAGATGCCCAAGGAAACGTCAAAAACCCTTCTGAATATCAAGAAATGCAAGAATTTTCTGCCGCGATTCTCAGCGCCGTGGAAGCTTTGCCTGCACAACCTGAAAAACAAGATTTATTGGTACAAGCTAAGCAATTACAAAAATTAGTGAATGAAGTGGCCCCAATTTTAACAGTACGCGACAAAACGCAGCAACTTTCCATTGCGCTGCGTGAAGTGTTAACTGTCACTTTAACGCCTGCACAACTGCCCGATATTGCTTTAGGTAAAAAGATTTTTCAAACAAATTGTGTGGCTTGTCATGGGGCTACCGGTGCAGGCGATGGTGTGTTGGCGGCATCACTCAATCCTCCTCCAACTAATTTTTTAGATCGTCAACGGATGGATCATCTCAGCATTTTTGCATTGTATAACACCGTTACGCTGGGTGTGGCTGGAACATCCATGGCGCCTTATGGAAAAGCACTCACAGAAGAAGAGCGTTGGAGTGTGGCCTTTTATTTAAGTGGGTTAGTAGATACAGAAGCGCAAAAAATGTTAGGTAAAAAAGCATGGAAAGAAGAGCGTATTGACACAGTGCCCGATTTAAACACGTTAACAACTGTTACAGTAAATCATTTAAATGAAGAAGGACAAGCACTGTTGGCATATTTGCGTGCCAATCCAGAGGCCATGATGTCTCAAGACCCTTTTGCGATCACATTAGAAAAATTAGGGCAGAGCATGAAGTATTATGAGGCAGGGAACGCGAAAGAAGCTTATCAATATGCTTTGTCAGCTTATTTGGATGGATTTGAAACAGCAGAAGCAATATTAGATGTGATGGATCGCGACCAACGTATTTTGATTGAACAGAAAATGATGGCTTTTCGCATGGCAATTGAAAAAAAACAAACTATAAAAGAAGTTCAAAATTTGTATGATGAACTATATGTGTTGTTAACAACGGTGCAAGATACACTGCCTACGCTTGAGTTTACAAGCCCGGCTATTTTCTTAAGTTCTTTTGTGATTTTATTGCGTGAAGGGTTAGAATCTATTTTGCTTGTGGGTATGTTAATTGTAATGTTGGTGAAAGGGGAGCGTCGAGAATTATTGCCCGCTGTTCACATAGGTTGGTTGGTCGCATTGGCCGCAGGAGCTGCGACATGGTTTGTTTCAAACGCATTGATAGAGATCAGTGGTGCGGCACGTGAATTAACAGAAGGTGTCACTGCGATAGTAGCGGCAGGTATTTTATTATACGTAGGCATTTGGATTCACCGTCACCAATTAGCACGCGACTGGCGCACATATTTAAAAGAGAAATTAGCCAAACATTTGGATGCTGAAAAAGCACGCTGGGGCTTGGCGACGTTATCATTTTTAGCGGTATATCGTGAATTATTCGAAACAATTTTATTTTACGAAACATTGAGTTTGCAGGTAGGCATGCAGCATGAAAACATGATTTGGTTCGGTGCAGTTGCTGCCTTGGCAATATTATTATTCGTTGTGTTTTTGATGTTTCGTTTTGGGTTGCAGTTGCCGATACAGACTTTCTTCCGAGTGAGCACTTGGTTAATTTTCTTGTTCGCAATTATTTTTATCGGCCAAGGTATTCATGGTTTAGAAGAAGCGGGCAAAGTGCCAGTGTGGCCTGTGAGCATCCCACGAATTGACTTACTGGGTATTTACCCGAATTTATTTGGGCTGCTGTGTCAGGCTGCCGCGTTGGGCTTGGCTATCGTTATGGGAATTCGACGAAGGTAGTAGCGGTTGCATTACAGTAGCGTCATTTCTGTTGTGCCATAGGAGATACCCTAGGAACGCAAGCATGCCGGCCACCAATATTCCGCCCATAACAATAGCGTAGACAGCGCCTGCTGAAAGCCCTGAATCGTGATCTTGATCAGTAGAGGGAGAGAGGGAGTCAGAAGGAAACACTGCGCCTACAGTTGTGCTGGTAAAATCTGCTAATAATCCCACTATTCCTGCAATGTTGTTTGACATAAAGCGCCTCCTATACGGGAATAAGTCATAATATCACTTTGTGGTTATGTCAAGAGCTTGGGAAGCCAAGCGGGTCCATTTATTTTTATTCATTGTAATTATTTTTGTTATTTTTTGTTAAAATCAAGGGCGCATGCTCAATTTTTTATTAAACATGCGCCTTGGATGACAACGATTTTATTCTTGCTCGCCTTCAGCGGGTGAAGATACAGCAGGAGCTGCTGTCACGATATCAGCAGACACTTTTTTCGCCAATTTTTCGCGAATACGTGCAGACTTACCAGACAATTCACGGATGTAGTAAATCTTAGCTTTACGTACTGCGCCGCGACGTTTTACAGTGATAGAGTTAATCATTGGGCTATGTGTTTGGAAAACACGTTCCACGCCTTCACCATGCGATATTTTACGTACGGTAAATGCAGAATTTAAACCGCGGTTGCGTTTAGCAATCACCACGCCTTCAAAAGCCTGTAAGCGTACACGATCGCCTTCTTTCACGCTGACCTGTACCAACACAGTGTCGCCGGCAGAAAACGAGGGCACGTCGGTTTTCATTTGCTTTTTTTCGAAAGCGTCAATAATATTCATGGTTCTACCCCTTTTAAAAATTCATCTAACAATTGTTGCTCATGCTTATTTAAAGCATATTGTGCAAACAAATCCGGCCGCTTGCGGTACGTTAACCCAAGCCGTTGCTGCAACCGCCAACGTGCTACCTGTGCATGATCTCCCGCCAATAAGACAGAAGGCACAGATTGACCATCAATCGTTTCCGGCCGCGTGTAATGCGGATGGTCTAGCAGCCCCTGGGAGAAAGATTCTACCACAACAGACGCCTCACATCCTAGTACGCCCGGTAACAAACGGATGATTCCATCCATTAAGCACATGGCTGCACATTCCCCGCCAGAAAGCACAAAGTCCCCCAGCGATAATTCTTCATCCACATCGTGTTCTAAAACTCGATGATCAATACCTTCATAGCGACCGGCTAATAATACCAGGCGCGGGCATTTTAATAAAGCCTCTATTTTATGTTGCGTTAACCTAGGCCCTTGAGGCGACAAATAAATCACCGGTGCTCGTGGCTGGGAAGCCTGTGCTGCCGTAATGGCTTTGCGCAGGGGGCTAACTTGCATCACCATGCCTGGGCCGCCTCCGTAGGGCCGGTCGTCCACGCTGCCATAGGCAGATTCGCTGTAATCCCTCGGGTTATGATAAGAGACAGAGGCTAACCCTTGCGAGAATGCTCTGCCTGTTACACCATAAGCTGTAATGGCTTGAAACATTTCAGGGAAGAGGGTGATAACATCAAACCTCATAATCCACCACTATTTTGCCTGCGGCTAAGTCGACTTCTTTCACCACATGTTCTGGCACGTAAGGAATAAGCAGCTCTTGTGTGCCTTCCTTCACCACCAAAACATCGTTAGCGCCTGTTTCAAATAAATGTGAGACATGCCCTAAATAAACATTTTCAACCGTATAGACTGCTAAGCCTTCTAAGTCTGCCCAGTAGTGGCCTTTATCAAGATGAAGCAATTCAGCGCGATCCAAAAGCAATTCTGCGCCTACCCAATATTTGCCGCTTTCGGGGCTATCAATGCCCTGAAATTTGAGTAATAACCCTTTTTCTTGGTAAATTTGGCCTTTTTCGAGTTGAAATGCTTTTGTTTCGCGCAAATGCTTGAACCACCACGTCGTGTAACGCAGCAGTTCTTGTGGATGGTCTGCATGGGGAAGGACTTTCAACATGCCTCGCACACCATGAACGCCCGTTACTTTACCGACCAAAATGAGGTTGCTCGGAGAAGAAGGTTGCCCATCCATGCTATTTTGCTACTTCGCCACTTCAGCAGGTGCTTTGCGGTACGCTTTGACTAAGTCACGTACGCGGTCACTCATTTGGGCGCCTGTGGCTATCCAGTGGTCAACACGTGCTAAGTTAACGCGCATAGGCACTTCTTGACCTGCAGCGATGGGATTGAAAAAGCCGATATGCTCGATATAACGACCATCGCGCGCAGCGCGCTCATCAGCAACAACAATATGATAAAACGGGCGTTTTTTGGCGCCGCGTCGGGCTAAACGAATTTTGACCATGGTACTCTCTTTGTCCTACTCATACGTAATCCGTGGCCTTTTGCCCCGGTTGGCCGTATTGTACTGAGGTTTATTGAAAAAATAAAGCCCTTCGCGACTTGTGTCTGCAGCTAACCTATTATTTTCCTCAGGAAGCGGGGGAGGGTTGGCCTGAAGCGGGTTTTAATAGCTGCTGATAAACTTGAATGATTTGCTGGCGCTGCTGTATTTCCTGTTTAAAATAATGTAATGAACTATCATAATAATTTTTTCTGAGGCGATAATCAGTGGAGGGCTGGTAGCTATCGCCAGCGTTCAGCGCTTGTTGTGCTGATTGATGGTAAGCGTTTGCATTAGAAAGAAGAGTATTAATATTATTTACTTGTTGATTAGTCAATAACATATTTTTTGCTTGGATAGCGTGAGAGAGCTCTGTTTGCTGAGTGAGGATATCTTGCGCTTGTTGGTGCGTTGTTTGTGCTGCCGCCCGTACTTTATTCATGGTAGTTTGTGCTGCAGTGGGGGCCGTGGAAGTAGGTGGGCTTGAAAGTGCTGCAGGTGTATCTGCGTAAGCAGGACATATTGTGGTGCCCCATGCCAAGAACAAGGTAATGGGGACAAGCGCAATATATTTAACAAGATGCATAATAAGCCTCCCTGGCAATTATATGTTAAGTATAGTGCGTTTTACGGATTTTGTTTGCGCTGTAATGCCTGTAGGCTGCTTGTTCCTTGTTGTAATTTCCTACTTTCTGCTTGGAGCTGTTCAGTCACATCATTAGTTTCATTAAAAATGGGGACTAGGAAATTAACAACAGCGCCCACAGCATCGGCCCCAATAACAATATTGCGAGCTATAGAGTTTTCATAACGTAATAGCAGAATGCCATTTGTCAGGAGCAGCAAGGGGTTAAGCGTATCGAGTGCTTGCCATAAGTGGTTTGGATAAGCATATGCATTAATAAGCTCAGGGAGTTGCTCTGTGTATGTCTTCAGTTGTTCTCTTTTTGCAGAGGTTACGTTTTCAATCACCTGAATTTCCTCTAGGGCGTGATTTAAACGTGGCGAGAGAGAATGAGTGATGATGAATCGAGTGATGATTTTGTTTCTGATCTCCTCAAGGCCAGCATCATCCAAAAAGCGCTGCTCTGACACATGAGCAACGGGAAAATAATATCGACATAATTTATATGTCGCCCATAGTGCTGTCATGGCCATGAAATCAACGGGGTTTAAGTGCAAATATGCAAGGGTGAGACCTGCTGCGCTCAAGGGAGTTTCCCATTCCCATTGGCTTTGCGCGATGGCTTTATCGAGCACAGCAAGGGTGGGTCGGATAGTGTTAAAATCTTCCCGGACTACTTGGTAATTACTGATGGCTGTGTTTAGTCGAGTTATTAAAGTTTCTTGAGTTATCATGAAATCCTCTTTAATTTATGGTCTTTCGTTGGTCATTAAGATGCGTGCCTCATTAAAGAGCATGAACGCTAATCCTAGCGATGCTGGAAACATAGTCTTTATTTGTAGCATGGAAGAGGAGATAGATTTTTCCAGAGCAACGTACAATCCATGCTGAGTGTGTAGCCGATTTCGGGCCGCTTGGTAGGCGTGTATTGTCTCATCTACTTGTTGAGGAGTGAATTGATTTTGTTTTCTTTGGTGCATGACAGCCTCTACTACAGGTCTCATAAATTGATTTGGATAGTAGCATAAATTTATTTTACTATCAAACCCCAGTCATGGGCTATCAATTGTTCAGATAGGACGTAGGGTCAGGAATACATGCATCCTCAAATCCTTTTTGACGGAGCATACAACTGTCACACCGCCCGCAAGCGTAGCCCTGGCTGTCTGCTTGGTAGCAAGAAACAGTCAGGCTATAATCTACTCCCAAATTTGTTCCTAGTTGAATAGTTTCTGCTTTAGATAAATAGAGTAATGGGGTATGTATCGAGAGATGATGACCTTCTACTCCCTCTTTGGTAGCAAGGTTAGCCAGCTTTTGGAATGCTTCAATATATTCTGGGCGACAATCAGGGTAACCCGAATAATCTATGGCGCTCACACCTATGAAAATATCTGTTGCTTTTAATACTTCGGCAAAACCAAGTGCTACTGACAGAAAGATGGTGTTTCTTGCAGGGACATAAGTAACAGGAATATCTGATTTTCCAGTGTGTTCGGGTACGTGAATATTTTTATCTGTCAGTGCTGAGCCGCCAAATTTATGAATAGGCAAACTAAAAATGCGGTGCTGGACATTCATATGATGTGTAATTTTTTTGGCAGCTTCTAATTCAGAAGCGTGACGCTGTGCGTAATCAAAACTGAGCGCGTATACTTCAAACCCTTGGCTCAGTGCCACAGCTAAGCATGTTGTAGAATCTAACCCGCCTGAAAATAATACAACAGCGCGTTTTTTCATGACATCCTCTTTAAGAACACACGGAGAGTGCCGCTTCCCGCGCCGCTTTTGCAAAATCTTTTCCATGGGAAGCGTATAAGATGCTGCGAGACATGCTAATAATCACATTTTTTTTACCCGCTGCTTCGTAACATGTTTTGAAATCTCCGCCTTGTTTGCCCACGCCAGGCACAAGCAATAACGTGTCAGGCGCCAAACGGCGTACATTTGCAATAATGTTTGGAGAAGTGCCGCCCACTACTAACCCAATAGGGGTATCAGTATCAAATGATAATGCTATATCAACAACATGTTCATACACTGCTTTCCCATCGCCCACTAAATCTTGGAGTACTTCTGCACCAGAATTAGACGTATGGCATAATAAAAAAACGCCTGTATCTTCGTAGTCTAAATAAGGCTCTATACTATCGGGCCCCAAATAAGGGTTAAGCGTTAATGCATCTGCGCCATATCTTCCAAATGCTTCAATCGCGTATTTTTCTGCAGTAGAACCAATATCGCCACGTTTTGCATCCAAAATAATAGGGATGTCAGGGTAATATTCTTTCAAGTAATCAATAGTCATTTCTAATTCGTCTTCTGCGCCCACTGCTGAAAAATGTGCAATTTGTGGTTTGTAGCAGCATACAAGATCGTGTGTGGCATCGATAATGGCTTGGTTGAATGTAAAAATCGGATGATCTTGTGATTGAATAAATTCTGGAAATTGATCAGGTTCTGGATCAAGCCCAATGCACAATGCACTTTTTGCAAAACGAAGTTGCAGGTTTTCTAAGAAAGCGTTGGCCACAATCACTCCTAATCAGTATATTCAAATACGCGAACCACGCGTTTTACACCCTCGGTGTTGCGTGCTAATTCAGACGCGTTGTCTGCTTCTGCGCGAGATACAATGCCCATTAAATATACAACGCCATTTTCTGTCACTACTTTAGTGCGCAAAGGATCAACGCCTTTTCTTCCGTTCATAGAAGCAGATTTGATCTTGGTGGTAATCCAAGAATCATTGGAAATGGTTTTCATGCTGATAGGGGGAGCAACTTCTAATTCATTGTAAACTTTTTTCACTTCATCAACATCTTCAATTAAGTGCGCCATTTTATCACTAACTTCTTGCGTGGGAACTTGGCCCACTAGTAATACGTTGCGATTATAACTTGTAACAATCACGCGCGCATCTTTCATCAGCGCAACATTATCCCGCAGTATATGGCTTGATTTGAGTGCAATCGCCTTATCTTCCATAATAGTAGCGGACGTGCGACGGTCATGTAACATGGTTGCCCCTGTCGCAGCGCCTGCAACAATAGCAGGGCCAATGCAGCCAGGCAGCAGCAAAGTGATTGCGAGTAAAAGAAAGCCTACGAATGTTAAGCGAGAGTTTGTCATGGTTCACCTAGGATGTTGTTGTCAATCAGATCACATAAGCAATGAATAATTAACAGATGTGTTTCTTGGATGCGGGCTGTTCGGTGCGAAGGCACACGAATTTCCACATCTCCTTCTTTAAGCAGGGTTGCCAGTGGGCCGCCATCTTTACCTGTTAATGCTACCACACACATGCCACGCGCATGAGCAGCTTCTATGGCACGTAAAATATTAGGGGATTGGCCGCTGGTAGAAATAGCCATGAGAACGTCACTGGCTTGCCCTAGCGCACGGATTTGTTTCGAGAAAATCTCTTCATAGCGGTAGTCGTTGGCGATGGAGGTGAGGGTGGAAGTATCTGTGGTGAGCGCAATGGCTGGCAGCGGGGGCCGCTCCCTTTCAAAACGGTTTAGGAGCTCACTTGAAAAGTGTGTAGCATCGCCCGCAGAACCGCCATTGCCGCAGGTGAGCACTTTATGGCCTTCTAGTAAGGCATTCACTATTAGTGTAGTCGCTTGAGCGATGGGCTCGGCAAGGGCTTCCGCAGCATTAATCTTAGTTTGGATACTTTCCCTAAAATGAGCTTGTATACGTGCATTGATATCCACAAAGGCCCTCTCTGGATAAGGTGGTGCTGCATTATACCAAAAAATCATACTTGTAACGTAGTGGGCGCGGTCTTTCAATGAATTGGAAAAACGCCTCTTTTAGGCCGACTTGTCGGCCGTGTAAACCTTGGCCCGGACTGGTTCGTGCAACTCAGCAATTTAGGGATGATTATTTGCAATCGATCGTGGCATTGTTGCATATTCCTGTTCAATAATATATTTCTTCAAAACACTCTCAGGGCTCCCATGAATCAAATGAAATGCCCATTTATAATCGCGAAGGCGAAAAAGATAATCATAATATATTCTCCAGATGTGAGTGATAGATTTGAAAAAAGGTAAATAAAATTCTCGCATGGATGCTCTATGTTTTTTGAGTTTTTTATCATAAATATCTTTTTTGCCTGATATGAGTCCTAAATAAGTTTTCAATAATGTTTGAGCGTGGAAATGGCTCTCGCAAAAATCAAGTAATATTTTTTGAGTGGGTTTCTCTGGGGAAGAGTAATCAATGTTCATTTCTATTGCGCAATAAGCAGGGGAATTTCTAATGGGAAGCACGTCAAATCGAATACGATTTTCTTGATAGGGAATAATCTCGTCTTCTCTTTCACCTCTGAGCACCAAGCATTGCCGGGTGTAATCGAAAATAAGATAAGGGAGGGTGATGGATTTTTGATCAACTGTTATTCCGAAAAAAATAATAAAAAAAGGTAAGAGAAGAGAAATCGATACAAGCGACACAATAGGATTGCTGTACCATAAAAAACTATACCCTGTTAATATAAGAGATAAAACAGTAACAATCGTATACGTAACAATGCCAAAAACTATAATAGTGCTTATCGCGTTAATTTCAATTTTTTTCTTAAAGAGAAGGATTTTAAGTATCTTGTCAGATTTTTTAAAGAAAAAATTTGGTCTGCTAGGAAAAATATTTTTATAGAAAAATTTTTGAGAAATAGAAATCGGTTTCTCAAACACGCACCAATCTAACATGCATTTTGTTTCTATAATGGGTGAATCTGAGTTATAGTGGCGATATTTTGATTTTGTATTTTTTAATTTTTTCTCAAAAGAGCCATTTTCTATGCTTTCTTTTTGAAGTTTTACAGCCTTAGCAAAGAACTTATCTGGCCATGTGATGATCTTATGGATTAGATTGCTGATCTTCATGGATCCCTCCGTAAGGCTTATACTCATCCACTAATGTTGCCTTGTATTGGTAGTAAGCAAAATCATATTCGATACGATAGTTTTTGGATTCTAAAAGCGTTGTATAGCCTTCTTTCATGGTGTAATATTTGATGCTGAATATTAATTTTTCCCATGTGTTGGCTAGTATTTTAGCCGGCAACCCTAATCTCATCACATGAATCCCTTCTTTGCTTTCGTTATATTGTTGATAATGCCACCTTTCGATGGCAGTAATTTTTTTGTTTTCCCGATGTATTTTAAAGAGTTGTGTGACGATGTGTGTATCTTCCATTTTTTGAATGTAAAAAGTTAAATGAATAGGGCTGTGGATGAGTATTTCGTGTGTAGGGTGAGTAATTGAAATTAATTCGCTGGGACTATCTGCGGAAATCCGCGCCCATTCTGCTACTTTTTCATTTAAACTCAAATCTTGATAGCTAATATCCGCTACATAAATAAGCGTGAGAATATCTAACAATTTTTGAATCGTTTTGGTGTAAGTGGTTTCATGGTTATCTGCTGTTCCCCAAGGGGATTGAAAAAGCCATTCTTCCCATTCATTCTTGGTAAAATACCACACAACTAACGTTCCGATGACTAAACATACAAAAGCTGGAATTGTAAGAGATATGGGAGCAAAACTAAGAAGAGTTCGAAAAAATTTGAAATCAGAGAAAAGCAGAGCAAGCTCTATTAAGCCAGCAGTAAAATTAAATCCATGTCCAACAAGAAGTCCAGTTGCTCCGGATTGTAAAGCTTGAGACATTTTTGCGCCATCTACGATAAGGCCTGCACTTAATCCAACTAGAGACATATAATGAATGAATAAACCTTTACTTTTCCACTCCAACCGACACGCTTGATACAACGTATGCCCCGTAAATCTCGTTGCAAAATATAACGTTTCTGATAACGCGCCGATGAATTCTGCATATATCCATCCTTGCTCTGTTGAAAGTAACTCTGGCTTTCTACGTTTTATTTCTTGATAAATCTGTACCGTATTCAACGCACTCAGCGCCGTAAATAATCTAATCACATTCGGCATTCTTTCTTTATCTATTTCAGCAAGATTGGAAATTTTACCATCTGCTGCTGTTCCTACTTTCACACCTACACCATTTTCGCCCTTTACAGCTACACCTAATTTAGACTCAACGCGCGTTTGTTGTAGCATTTCTCCAGCCCACGCGATCACCTTCACATTCACTGCGGTTCTTTCTCGGTAATGAATTTTATCGACAGCAGAATCATACATACTGCGTGGCTCAAATATCTCCCGCTCTTCTTTGCTGTGATAGAGAAGCTCTTCTCCTGTCGGCCCATATACGCTGCTGTGAGGTTCTAATAGTAACGGTTCGTGCTTCGCTCGCTGAGGCGCTAGTATCATGCTTAACGGTACTTCCATGAGCTCGATTTTTCCTAAATCGCTAACAAAACTCTGCAGCCAATCCACGATTTTTTTCATTCCACCCTCAAAGCGTGCTGCTGCTGTGCCGCATACTTCTGAAAGCCCGATCACAATGTCTCGCAAGCTTCTATCCAGTACATATTTTTCAAGTCGGGCGAGTGTTCGTTGCAATGGGCTTGTATCATCCATGAGCAATTGACCTAAAAAATCTTGCCCTGCGTCACTTTGGTTTAACGCAAAACCTATTGTCATCCAATAGTGCGCTTCTTTTTTTAATAAATCGGATGCTTCTTCTGATGCATTGCTATCATCCATTAAAAAATGGTCCCAGGCGTGCTTTTCTTTTGCTTGTTTGATGTATTCAATTAATCCAGGTACAGATTTTTCCATGAATTCGGTATATTCTTTCACTGTTTTTTCATACATGGGAATGTGCCTCAACCTTCCTTCATCCCTCACATGTTTGCGGTAATCTTCCCCCTGTTTATCAAAAGAGGTTAATACATCACCTACTAATTTGGCAGCGTGATATAAATCTTCATTTTTAGCCAAAAAAGCCAAATGAGTGTTGAAACGTTCAGTGATATTTTTGGCTAAATTGAGTGCATTATTTAAGGGGTCTCTTACGTAAATCACGGCCAATGCAGGGTGCGGGTAGCGGTATAGTATGTCTTTTGGATGCATGTGTGCGGCTAATGCTTCCTCTTCATAACGCATCCAAGCAATATTGCCTGAGCATTGGTAATCGGGTGTGACTGTATTGGCAGACATCAACGATTTTAAATTAAGTTTATAAAGCCGTTTTTCTTGTCGTGCTGTCACGGATGTAGATTTTTCGCCTGGAAGAATGCCTCCCATTTTTTCTATTTCTTTCCATGTCCATTGCACAGGAGAAACAACATAATGATATTCATGTTCTCCTTCGCTGTCGCTCAAGGTTAATAATATTCCTCGATGAATGCGCGCAGAAGAACTGCGCTCATCTTTCCCTTCATGCTGTTTTAAATTAATTTCACAAACGTTACGATGTAATTGCAAATATTGGAATTCTCTCCATAGATAATTATCTTTAAATAAATAAAGCCAGGTATATCGGTGAAGAGGGCCGATATGCCGTATATCATTATCGTGCGAGTGTAATAATTTTAAGTCGGTTGCAAGTAATGTTATTTCGTGTGAAGGGCTTGCTTTCCCTAATTCAATTTCTAATAAACCTTCCAGTGGATCGTTCAAACATTCTTTTATAGTAAATAATGATGAATTGTCCACATCAATATCATAAGTAATAGTATTTTTGTTTTTCGTTCCTCCTAATGCTTCGCGATAATATTTTTTTTGTTCATCCGGTGTTGCAAGTAATGCGCGTTGGAAAGGGAGATCCGTTTGTTCGTGATGAGGAGACATTAATATATTGATGTTAATTTTTTTTGGCAACGCATTAGAGTGTAGAGGAGTTGATATTAATTTTTGTGCAAAAGCAGGTGCTGCAGGAAGATTTTCTTGCCAAGCGCCTGGCTCTGAATTACCGTTATTAGCAATGATTAAATCTCCACGTCGCACAATGTGGTTGCCTTTTACAGATACGTTAGGGGAGGCGGTAGTGAAGTAAGCGGGACCACCTTTGGTGCCACTCTTTACGCCCCCTTCGGTATGTTCATCACCATAGCTTTTTTTGAAATAAGATTTAATGGTTGCAACGCGATAACCGTCTACTGTCACATTGGATAAATTTTCTAAATCTTTTGCGTAAACGCGCGTAGTGACGGGTTGAATAATGCGTTGATCCCCCACGCGAACCCAACAAAGTTGTTGCATTTCTCCAAAGCCTTCAGACCCTTCATGAATAACAGGCTCGTCGTTAATATAAAGTACGCCATTGGTGAAGATAACAGTGGCCATGTTCACTCCTGAATTTTCTTCTACAGGACTTACGCAAAACGCGCCCCGCTGCATCTCTATCTTCTCGTTGTTTTTAGGAAAAATCATACTGAGGAGGAGGTAGCCTGTCAATAATATTTACTTCATTATTTTGAAGGGATATCAATATATTTTGCTTATAAACTAACAAGTGTTAGCTTGTAAGCTTAAACAAATATTAATTTCTTTTATGCAAGGCATCACCAATTTGGTATTGTGTGGCATTAAGAGAGTGTGATAGCCTATGCCTAATTTACAGAAGCAGGGGCAGGATAGATGTTTAGTTTTTTTTCTTCACAAAGTCAGTCACACCATAATTTAGTAGATCAACATGAGGTTCATGCAGGGTTGAGCCATATTGAGATGAGTAGCTTATATGCCTCGCTATTAAGTGAAGATGTTTATACCGACGAAAAGAAAACAAAAATTTCCCCCAGAAAAATGATGGCGGTGCTGACAAAATATGAAGATGATAAAAATGAGGAAAAATTTTGGATAGCGTATGCATATTTTCACGCATTAAAATCTTCGCTAGATGCAAATATTAATTCGAACAAAGAAAGCAGTGTGCAACTCATTGCTAACATAATCGGTGCTGTTCAGAAATTGCTTGAGAAGATTAACGATCCTGCGCTAGATAAATTGAGAAAAACTTTTTCATTGCAGAATGTTCACAACCAAAATATTCCTAAAGATGCTTATGCTTGCGCATCGCTTGCCATATCATCTGTTTATAATATTCAGGACAGGAAAACAAAAGGTGAAGCGCTTGTTTATTTAAATGAAATTCTGGGTGAATTGCGCTATGCGTTTAGTTTTTTATCTAATACAGCGCTTGCCTATCAAGAGGTAACGATGGGTGCTCAAAAAGTATTTGCGCAAATGGCTGACGATGCGGAGAAACAAAAAAAACAAAATGAAGCATTGCTAGAAACTATGAGGCAATATCAAGAAGATGGCCAGTCAGGAAAAACAACAGCGAGCCAAAGGGTGAGGGAGGGTAAACCCCCTGAGAATATGTTGCATTCTATGCTTGGTATGAGCCATGATTGGAACCCCTCCAAGCTTTTTTTGGTTGCTTTATTGACTTTGCAATATAATTACGAGCTTCAGAAAAAATCTCAAACAAATGTTGTATTGTTGTGGAAGATGATTTCTGCATTATTCTGTCAGGAAAAAAACCCTTCTGTAGCAATAGATGAAATATTGGGCGATTATTCAGTATTTAAATCTTTGGATGTCCAGCGTCATGTGAAAAAAGCATGTGATCAGGGTGTTATTTTAAGAAAAGATGCTGATATACCTGATCGAATACCTTTGCGTGTTCCAGATGATGTTGCTGCGCGTTTGAAGCAAACTTCGGTAGAGCCTACTGTTCAAACTCATGACAAAGAAAACATGCTAACAGCTTCCTCAGTTGATGCAACAGCAGCACAAAGGAATAGTGATATTATCTGCGTGACCGCAATTTATGCAAAATATTCGCGGATCGCAAACATGCTAACCAATCAAGATGGCACATCGTTATTACCTTACGATAGCAAATCAGCTGTCTCATCAAGGTTTGTGCAATACCTTAGAGAGTTAGAAACGAATTATTCATTTTTGAAAGAAAAGCGCGAAAGACAACAACCGAGGAGGATTTAGTATGGGAGCTCCACAAACGCAGGCACAAGCACTAGTACAGGAAAGCCGTCCTCACTGGCTTTATTATGTTGCTGTGACTTTGGCTGCTGCAGCAGCAGCATTTGTTGCGGTATGGTTTTTTTCTGTTTCACTTCCTATTGCAGCAACAATAGCTGCTGTATCTGCAGTAGTGAGCATGATTGCGCTTCCATACTTTTTTAGCGGCGTGCGTGCGTTAGGCGTATGGATTCAAAGTCTGTGGGGTACAATGCCCCTCGAAGTGGACGAAAGTGTTATTGTTGGTAATGCCAATATTACAAATTTATCAGTGAGAAATATGGTACAAGGTGCTGCCGATGTTTCTGGGCACCGCACGAATAATGATACCATTATCTCAGATCCTGATTCCCTCGTTCCAGCAGTCGCTCCCTTGCTTGGAGATGCTTCTTCGGGTCCCTTAGCCCCTAAAGCTAAAAATTCTGAGAATTTAAAATATTCACCAGCGAAGTCGTTGAGTTCTTCAGATTATTTTTATGGTTTTGCAGAGGAGGATGCGCGAAGAAAAGAAGATGAAGAGCGTGATCAAGACTTAGCAGCGGCGGAAGATGCATTCCAGCAACCAGAGGGGCTAGATAATAGCAATGCAAGCAGCACAATGCATTTGCATTCACCCCCTCCATTGCGTCGTTCTCCATTACATCTTATCACCGAATTGAGTAGAGGCGACACGGGGGTTGTTGATGCTACTCCTCTCTCAGCTGTCGGCTCAAATGTATCTGCGCAACAATATCCTAGCCCTCGGAAACCAGTCAGGCTTAGTATGGGCAGTCAGTCATCAAGTGGTAAAGAAAATAATAGCCAGATTGAGATTTCTCCGTAGGGGCGCGCATATTATGCGCCTCTACACCTAGAGACAGATGATTTTTTGTGTCGCAATCATTTCAATCGTAAGCGTTAGTACAGCTATGCGAACGGCTCTCTTTGGGCAATCTCGCGCTAAAATCCATCGTCGAAATGCTCATGTTATTTATAAACCTTGCCTCAAATATAGCCGTTCACCGGAAGTTTAGATTACCCTCTGAACGGTTATTTTCAATTTCCGGTGATCTCAATGGCCTTCTTATACAACACATTCTTTGCTTCGCCAGTGATTTCAACACATAAACTTACTGCTTGCTTTACAGGTAATTCTTTGAGCAAAATGGATAAGATCCTATCTGAATCGGTATCATCCTTATTCTTTGTGCTCCCCTCCACTAATAATACCATTTCCCCTTTTTGTTGATGCGCATCTTGCTCTACTTTTGATACTAACACCTCAAGTGGGGCGCGAATCACGGTTTCAAATTGTTTGGTAAGCTCGCGCGCCAAACAAGCCATTCGATTTCCCAGCACCGCATGCATGGCCTGCAAAGTGTCTAATATTCTGTGTGGCGCTTCGTAAAAAATTAATGTTGCATCCAAAGATTTTAAAGATTCTAACTCCGCGTCCCGAGCTCCTTTTTTAGGCGATAAAAAACCGGCAAAATAAAAAGGAAGCGCAGGAAGGCCAGAAGCACAAAGCGCTGTAACCAATGCACAAGCGCCTGGAATAGGAACGACCGAGATGCCTGCTTCTTGTGCCGCGCGAACTAAAGGAAAGCCGGGATCGCTAATTAAGGGCGTTCCTGCATCACTGACTAAAGCCAGCGATTCTCCTGCTGAGAGTTTTTCTAACAAAAAATTTGTTTTGTCATGCTCGTTATGAGCATGGTAAGCTATTAAAGGGCGTTGAATCCCTAAATGTTTTAATAAATGTCCCGTATGGCGAGTGTCTTCCGCCACAATTGCGTCAACCTGGTGTAAAATGTGTTGTGCCCGCTGGGTAATGTCTTCCAAATTACCGATAGGGGTCGCCACAATGTACAACGTGCCTTTTTCTGCCATTATTTGCCACTCATAGGAGTAAGTTATGGAAGGATTTTACCGAATTTCGCGCATTTTATCATGCTTCATGATGGGTTGTCTGCTTTTTGCATTATCTGCTTGTCAAACAGTACCGACTCCTGGCGAAAATGATTTTACTGCGGCAGCAGATGCATTAACCTACCCAAAACGTGTTGCCTTATTATTGCCTTTGCAGGGTGATTTAAAAGCACAGGGGCAAGCAGTTCGAGATGGCTTTTTCGCCGCTTATTATGTAGATGCAAAAACAAGATCAACAGGGCTTCCTGCGATTACGGTGATTGATACACAAGGCGATAGAAATATTTTAAATGCATATCAAAAAGCATTAGCGCAAGGCGCAGAATTTATTGTAGGGCCTTTAACCAAGCCTGCACTGGAAATATTAATGAAAGCGGGAGATCCTCGTGTGCCTATTTTGGCATTGAATTCGCTGGATCTTGATTCAAAAGTGTTATACCAATTTGGCCTTTCCCCTGAAGATGAAGCTTTTCAAGCAGCAAAAGTGGCTTATGCAAACGGTAAGCGAAGCGCGCTCTTGTTTATACAAGAAGGTTCATGGGGAAGACGTGTAGCCAGTGCATTTAAAGCAGCCTTTAATCGCGAAGGAGGCGAAATACGGGAGGTTGTGTTTTTCTCAACGCGAGATAATTTATCTGAAGTGGTAAAATCAGCGCTACATATTACAGAAGCAGAAATGGCGGCCATGGATAAAGCCATGCGCACAAAAACAGCAGCCCCGTTTGTATTAAAACCACGAGATGATGTTGATATGGTATTCATGGCAGCAATGCCGTTTGAAGCGCGCCAAATTCCGCCTTTATTGCGGTTTTACTTTGCAGGATATTGGCCTGTTTACGCAACAGCAAGTGTATATAATGGTGCTCCCAATCCTAAAGCGGATCATGATTTAGATGGTGTTACGTTTTGTGATATTCCATGGGTGATTGAAACACCGCGTCATCACAAAATGGGCACACCTGATGATGCTGTGGTGCAATTATGGCCAAGCGAGCCGCGCCCACAAATGCGTTTATATGCGATGGGTGTAGATGCATATGAAATTATTCCAATGTTACCTCGTATGGCGGCGCAACGTAATCTTGCATTTGATGGAGCAACAGGTGTATTAACGTTGGATGATGAACAGCAAGTTCAACGTACTTTACCTTGCACGCAATTTGTACGTGGGGTGCCTGCAAAAGTAAGTGACCGCGCACAATGAGCGACAAGGTTATTTCCAAAGAAATAGGGTATGCGGCGGAAACTGCAGCTTTACGGTATTTGGAGGTCCAAGGTTTGAAATTGTTGGAGCGCAATGTTGAAGCGTGCGGCGCGGAAGTTGATTTGATTATGGAAGACGGTGAAGCGTGGGTGTTTGTAGAAGTCCGTGCGCGAGAAAATTACCGTGATGTTCATCCGTTAGAAACAATTGATCGCAAAAAACAGTTGAAGATTATTCGTGTGGCAAAATTTTATTTATGTCAGGCAGAATGTTACCAAACACGTGCAGCAAGGTTTGATGCAGTGGCAGTGTGTTTGGGAACGGGTGAGATAGAGTGGGTGAGGGATGCGTTTACGTTGTAGTAATGTAAGCGTTAAGTATTCATCGCCAACGTTGGTACCAAGGTTTTTTCTGTTCCTTGTTTGTATTTGGCACATCCCACGCACCTACTGCGGAGGGGATTAACTTAGTCATAACAGAACCAGGATCGTTGTTTGCAAAACTGTCACTTCTATTAGATGATTTCTGTTGTTCGCTCCCAGATTTATCCACCGCCAATAGGTAGCCTGCAATTAGAAAGAGGGACGTATAAACCGCAAAGTAAGTCCATGGCTTCCAGTCCGTAGCGTCCAATTCAGGGTTTAAGCCCATATTACCTGGGAGATATCCCTGGTCGAAATTTACATCAGCTAAGGATAAAGCTCCAGCAACTATTCCATATACACCCAGAGCCAATATACATCCAAGAGCGATACGAGCGTATTGGTCATGATCCTGTAGCCCGGTGAACGCGTTGTTATGATGCACGCCATTTTGTTGTATTTTATTTTGCCGCACTTCTAGCGCACTGCTGATGAAGAATAATAGGGCGGTTGCAAATACCAATCCGCCTACAATAATGTCATCGCCGCCTAAAAAGCTTAATTCTTTTAGGTTTTGGTTTTCTTCTACAATGCCGGAACTTGATAAGGTGTTGTATGCAATGATCCCGGCACAGGCGAGTGCCAAGGAACCATCGAATGCTTTTGTTGCTATGGACATGTTCATTATATCAAAACCCCCGCGCCTACGGCGCTGCACTCACTTTCTCTATTAACAAGTCGCCTAATACCAAATACTCTAAATCGCAGCCCAGAAACATGTTGAGCGCATCACGCGGACTACATACCATCGGCTCACCCCGTCTATTTAAAGAGGTATTCAATAGAACTGGATGGCCTCTTCGGGCTTCTAATGCTTTTAATAGTCCATAATAACGCGGATTGGCTTTCGGGTCAACAATTTGCGCGCGTGCAGTGCCATCTTCATGTACCACTTCGGGTACACGTTTTTTCCAATCCTCAGAAACTTTAAAAGCAAAAGTCATGTAGGGGGAGGGGTGTGACGTTTGCAACATCTCTTCTGCTATTTCAGGCGCAATGCTGGGGCAGAAAGGGCGCCAGCGTTCGCGAAATTTAATTTGCATATTGATTATTTCTGCGATCTTAGGGTGGCTTGGGTCTCCTAAAATACTGCGATTCCCCAGCGCGCGTGGTCCAAATTCCATGCGTCCTTGAAACCATGCCACAGGGTTACCCGCTGCTAAAATATCGGCTGTTGTTTCAACAATATTATCGCAAGGTGTGATGTTAATTTTATCTGAAAATTCAGCACATGCACTTAAACATTCTTCTTGGGAATATTCTGGGCCTAAATAAACATGAGCAAGCGGTTCAATGGTTTCCCCATACTGCTGTGCAACATAAGTTGCTGCGCCGACTGCTGTGCCTGCATCACCCGCAGCAGGTTGAACAAACAATGTTTTAACGTGAGGCATATCAATGATGCGTTGGTTTAATTTCACATTCAATGCCACACCACCGGCAAAACATATTTTTCCTGTTTCTTTAATCACGTCCCCTAAGTAATGATCAATCAATTTCAATGCCGTGTCTTCTAATAATCTTTGAATACTGGCAGCGTAATGAATGTAAGGCTCATCAATTTCATCGCCTTCACGCTTTGGCCCTAACCATTCAACCAATTTTTTGCTGAAATAATAAGCTTCATTATTTTTTTTATAACGTCTCAAGCCCACTGTATTGACTAATTGTGTGTTCACAGCAAAATCACTTGGGCTGGACTTTAATAGTCGAGAAAGATCATATTGATGAGGGTTGCCATAAGGTGCCATTCCCATGACTTTGAATTCGCCATCAAGCATTTCAAAGCCGAGATACTGCGTCATTGCACCGTATAAACCGCCCAATGAATCAGGATCAAAAAATTCTTTGATTTTGGTAATCTTACCATTTTCGCCCACACCAAAAAAAGTTGTTGCGTATTCGCCTTTTCCATCAAAACCAATGATGGCTGTTTTTTCGGTAAAGCCACTTAAATGATAAGCAGAACTTGCATGCGCTAAGTGATGTTCTACTGTTTCGATGCGAGTACGGCTGAGATCAAATCCCAATGTTTTTAATAAATCTTCTATTTGTGCACGATAACGTTTATGGCGTCGGTTCCCGTTAAATAAAACGTCCAGTGCTCTGTCGGGTGCATACCAATAACGTTTTGCATAATGCCAGCGGCCTTCATATCCAAAGCCAAAAGGAGCGTGCGGGATGGCAACGATATCGATGTCTTGAGGCGTCAGGCCTGCTTGCTTTAAGCAAAATAGCGTTGCTTCGCGGGCCATTCGGTTTTTGGCGTGTTTATCGCGAATAAAGCGCTCTTCTTCCGCGCAGGCAAGAAGCTTCCCATTCACCAGGATAGCGGCTGAAGCATCGTGGCCAAGTGCGCCGGAGAGACCTAAAATATTCATGAGTTTTCCTTAATGTAGGGACGCATAACACGCGCCCGTCGCGCGTAAGCGCGCTCTTCCGGGTCCATGGGCGCATAATCGTACCAAACGCGTACCATCTCAAATTTTTGAGACAAAATCAAGCAGAAAATATCATATGGTAGTTGACTTGATTATTTTAAAAAGGTATGATGAGCGCACCCACCGATAATCGTAGGTATAAAATGGATGATTTAGATTCCCGTCCTGAAAAACCCAGCAAAACTCAGCGTAAGCGAGAGATGGAAGAGCTTCAATCGTTGGGTGAAATGTTGCTCACATTTTCGTTACAAAAATTATCTGTTTTAAATTTGCCTGATGCATTAACGAATGCGTTAAAAGAAGCAAAACGCATTTCTCAACAAAAAGCACGCCGACGTCATGACCAATACATTGGCAAATTGATGCGTGATTTAGACGAAGAAACCATCAATAGTATTCGTCAGTATTTATCAAAACAAGGAAAATAATGTTGTACACTTTTTTTGCAAATTGTCCCAAACACGTGGAAGGGTTGCTATTGGCGGAATTACAATCGCTCGGAGCAGCTAAAGTAAAAGAGACGGTGACAGGCGTTTATTTTCAAGCTGATTTAGCAACAGCATACCGAGTATGTTTATGGTCTCGCTTGGCAAACCGTGTGTTATTGCCTCTTGCAACCATTGAGGTGAGTGATATTGCCTCTGTGCATCGTGGTGTAGCGAGTATCGACTGGGCTTCACATTTCTCACCTGAGCGCACGTTCAGAATTGATTTTTCCGGGCAGTCAACGCTTATTCGTCAATCGCAATATGGTGCGCAATTGGTAAAAGATGCGATTGTGGATCAGTTTCGTGATAATTTAGGACGTCGTCCTACGGTGGAGACAATTAATCCAGATATTCGTATTCATGCGCACTTATATGGTGATAAATTAAATATAAGTTTGGATTTATCCGGAGAAAGTTTGCACAAGAGAGGTTATCGTTTAAGCAGTGGCGATGCACCTTTAAAAGAAAATTTAGCAGCAGCTTTATTAATTCGTGCCGGTTTTTTAGAAAAAATGGATACCTTGCCTTATGTGGTAGATCCGATGTGTGGGACAGGAACGTTATTAATTGAAGCAGCATTGATGGCGACAGATTGCGCACCAGGGTTATTGCGCCAGAAATTTGGATTTACACATTGGTTACAACATCAAACTTCTGTGTGGAATGCATTGAAAGAAGAAGCATTAGAACGGCGTCAAAAAGGTAATGCTAAGAAATTACCTGATTTTAGAGGGTATGATGGCAGCCCACGTGCTGTTTCACAAGCAAGAGAAAATATCGAACGTGCTGGATTGAGTGGTTTTATTGAAGTGATTGTGAGGGAATTATCAGTGCTCACACCGCCAACACACCATGGTAATGTGCCCGGGTTTTTGATCACCAATGCACCCTATGGCGAAAGGTTAGGCGATGAAGCCATGTTGAAACCCTTGTATCAGCATTTTGGCAAGCGCTTGAGAGAAGCGTTTCAAGATTGGGAAATGGCTTTGCTCACGGGAAATGTTGCATTGGGAAAATGCATGGGAATTCGTGCTAAAAAGCAATATACTTTTTTGAACGGCACTATTCCGTGTAAATTGTTGATGATGTCTATCACGCCTGAATGGATGGTGAAAGAACGCCAAGAAGCTGCGGTATTAAATGAAGAACAACCGGCTGAATTGCCAAAAGAAGCAGAGATGTTTGCTAATCGCCTTCGTAAAAATATAAAAGCGTTATCTTCATGGGCTAAGAAACATGATGTTACTTGTTACCGAGCATACGATGCAGATATGCCAGAATATGCAGTTGCTATTGACTATTATGAAGGCGGTTATGCGCACGTGCAAGAATACGCACCTCCCAAAACAGTGGATGCAGAAAAATCTGCGTCTCGATTAACATATATTTGTCAAGCTATCCCTGTTGTGATGAATATTCCTGCTCAGCATGTGATTCTTAAACAACGTGTTCAGCAAAAAGATTTTTCACAGTATCAGCGATTAAATGATAAAGAAGAATGTATTGTTGTGAAAGAAGGCAACGGAAAGCTTTTAGTGAATTTGCATGATTATTTGGATACGGGGTTGTTTTTAGATCATCGTCTCATGAGGTTGAAGTTAGGGAAAATAGCAAAAGGTAAGAAGTTTTTAAATTTGTATTGTTACACTGCTAGCGCTACCATACATGCAGCATTAGGAGGCGCACGAAGTTCTGTGAGTGTAGACATGTCGGGCACTTATACGGATTGGGCAAAAAGAAATTTATCTTTAAATGGATTAAGTTTAGCGTTACATGAAGTGGTTCAAGCAGATTGCTTTACGTTTTTAGATGAAAGTAAAGAAAAATTTGATCTTATTTTTTTAGATCCTCCTACGTTTTCTCGTTCCAAAAAAATGGCATCTGATTTTGATATTCAACGCGATCATGTTGTATTAATCAAAAAAACTTTAAAGCATCTTGAGAAAGACGGAGTCCTTTATTTTTCTACCAATTTTAGAAAATTTAAACTGAATCATGATGCTTTCCCGGATATTCTAATTCGGGATATTACCCAGGAAACCATTGACAAGGATTTTCAGCGAGATCAGAAGATTCATCAATGTTTTGAGTTTCGGTTTAATCATTAAGAATCTACTGGATCTCAACTTTCTGCACATGCTCTTCCCATGAATCAATGCGGCGCAATTTGTTTCGTATAAGCTTTTTTCTTCACAAAACTTTGTGTTCCGTGCGCAACTGCAGAGAGCAAAATAATAATACCTATGATATCTATCAAGGAAGGTGAAGTTTGGTCAATAATATAAACAAATAAAACGCCAAAAATAGTTTCAAAAATAGTTAATTGCCCCGCCAATGAAACCGGTAAATAAATACTTGCCTTATTCCATAAATAGGCGCCTATCCAAGAGCAAAATAATCCTAATATCATGCTGCCTATTAGAAAATGTTTTAAGGCGCTATCCCATACTAAGTATTTTTCTATTTGAAATGAACTATCAAAAAAGACAAAAATAATAGCGAGTAGTATTGTCCAAAATAACGTCGTTACTCCCATTACTGTAGACCAATCACTGGAGTGTACATGAGGATAATGTCTTAAAAACCGGGCATTGGCTACTACAAACCAACTCCAAGCGAGGAGAGCCAATATGCTAAAGAGTATCCCTAATAGATAATTCCTTGGTGAACTGCTGGCCTCAAAATGTGGAATATTGATGATCAATAAACCCGCCAGAATTAAGAACGAAGGAAACATCAAGTGCTTAAATGCCACTTCTTTTTGTTGGAAATTCCCATAAAAAGCAATAGCAATTGGGCTTACACCTATAATCAATGCGCATACGGCAGGTAACGTGTATCGTAACGCTAATACAAGGCAAGTATAATACCCAATGGTACAAACCAGAGAAAAAGACAGCGCCTTTCCCCAAATGGCTCGGGGGTATTTACATTTTTTTGCAGTGCATGCTTTTAAGAAAAGTGTAGCAGAAATAATGCCATAAAAGAAATAACGCCCAAGCACTACTTCAATAGAAGAAAATTCTGACATGAATTGAGGAATGACGAAAATCAACCCCCACACAAAGCAAGCGCTTAGCGCAAAGAAAATGCCCTTGACCATCTCTTACTCCTTAAGAGAAATACAATCAAAGACACGAAAGTTCCTATGAACATGCCGCTAATATTACTTCCCGTGCCAATGCTGTAATCCCACCACAGAGAGCTTAGCATACCGCTTGCTCCTGATGCTATGAAAATCTTGAAATTGCCTTCAAATCCTCGAATAGCTGCTACAAGAGGAACTAATACGATAGGCGCCCATAATCCATATACAATTAAAATACCATCCACTAAATTTTCGTAAGAAATAGCAAACACAATGGATAGCATCCCAATCAACACAGTGAAACTTTGAGTGAGCCACTGTTCTTGTCGATTATTAAGTGTCTTAACCAGTGGCTTAGTAACATCATGTACTAAATTAACTGCTGCTGCATTTAAAAAAGAATCTGCTGATGACATGATCACGGCCAACATAGCTGCAATCACAAAACCTGACACGCCAACAGGTAATACAGTGGAAATAATAAAAGGGATCACTTCATGTGCTGCGCCATTGGGGTGAAGTGATAGCGCGGCGAACGCCATGGCCGCCACTACCATGCCGAGTGGCAATGCGGTTAAGCCTGTCCATAAGGCTGCGCGAGAAACTGCTTTTGCATTTCCTACTAATAATCGTTGTAAATAAGGTGGAGTAAGTGCTTCGCCTATTAAAAAATAAGCAATGATCGATAAGAATGCGAGTGGAGAATAATGAACAAATAAATTTAAGCGATCTGGTGGAAGGGATGTGAACATGGCTGTGGGCCCGCCTGCAGCATGAACAGCTAAGGCAGCGGCGATGGGCAATGCAATGATCAGAATCGCGAATTGTAAAACGTCGGTCCAAACGACGGCTTTAAATCCACCTAATGTGACATAAAAAATAACCATCCCACATCCTATGAAAATGCCGATGGTTTGATTCAACCCAAAAAATACTTCAAAAATATATCCCATGGCGCGTAATTGAATGCCAATCATGCCTGCGCATAAAATGCCTGCAAAAAATCCGGAGATAATTTTGGCAGGCATCCCATATCCCTGTTTCATAATATCGCCAACAGAAATAGCCTGATTAAAACGGCCCATGTGAGGTGCAATGTAATAAGCAATTAAAATTTCGCGAATAGAAATCACTGAAACAGCCAAAAGGAACACAATACCATGGGCGTGGATTTTTTCTGCATTCCCCATGGTAAACCCGCCGCCAACAAGTGTTGCGCATAATGTGGCGTAAATCACCCAGGCTGGGTAGTTCCGACCCGCGATGGCGTAATCTTCCAGAGAATGAATTTTGCGAGCAGAAAGAATAGCCATGATGAACAAGGCAAGCATGTATAAGATGACTATCATGCTGTCCATGGAAATAAGAGGGAGCATAAGCTTCTAGTTCCTTCTCAAGATAAGGGGTAATTATGAAAGGTATCTTATAGAAATACAAGGTATTTCTATAGGCAGCCTTTAAAAATCCAAGGCTTCATTGGCGGGGAGCCCCAAACGCGAATATTAAATATTCTTATCTCTTTCTTGACAATCGTCAGTTTACCAACCAATCTTAGAAAGCCAGTGGTAAAAAGTGGTAAAAAGTGGAGGGGTTATGCTCCGAGGCGCACATGCAGTGACACTAGACGCAAAAGGGCGGTTACTTGTCCCTGCCAAGGTGCGTGCAGAAGTTCCTTGCAGCGAATGGATTTTAACCTTCGATATTCATGAACCTTGTCTTTTAGGGTATCCTCTTGCCGTGTGGGAAGGGATAGAAAAGGCTATCCTCGATTTGCCCAATGTTGACAAGGAAGTACGTGCATTACAACGCTGGCTTGTGGGAAATGCATCCTCTGTGACGCTTGATGCGCAGGGGCGCTTGCTTATTCCTCGTGTTTTATGTGACTATGCGCGTTTACAAAAAGAAGTGGTATGGGTTGGACTTGGGCAGAAGTTTGAATTATGGGATGATTCAGCATGGAAACAGCAGGGGCAAGATTTTAAACGGCTTGAAAAAACCGGTGAAGGGGAAGTATGGAAGGGGTTGAAACTGTAACAATGATGCACACCAGTGTGATGCCGGTGGAGGCCATCGAGGCTTTGCGCATTACACCTGAAGGTGACTATGTCGACGCGACGTTCGGCCGCGGTGGGCATTCGCGCGCCATTGCTAGCTTACTTTCTACGGGCCGCTTGTTAGTGATGGATAAAGATCCACAAGCCATTGCTAGCGCACAAACATTAAAAGAAAGCGGCTTACCCATCGACATTTACCACGGTTCATTTAAATATATTCAAAAAGCGTTGGATGAGCTAGGGTTTGGTTTAGTCGATGGTATTTTATTTGATTTAGGCGTTTCTTCCCCTCAGTTAGATGATGCAAGCCGGGGTTTTAGTTTTATGAAAAATGGCCCATTGGATATGCGTATGGATACCACGCGTGGTATCACAGCTGCGCAATGGGTTGCCACAACCAGTGAAGAAGAAATGGCATATGCATTCAAAGTATATGGCGAAGAAAGATTTTCCAAAAAAATTGCACGTAAAATTGTTGATGTAAGATCAACAATGGCGATTGAAACCACGCAGCAATTAGTGGATGTGATCGATAAAGCCATTCCATTCAAAGAAAAAAATAAACATTTTGCAACACGAACATTTCAAGCGATTCGTATGGTAGTGAATGAAGAATTAGAGGACCTAACCCTAGCACTCAAAGATGCAATAAATGCGCTAAAATCAGGCGGCCGTTTAGTAGTGCTGAGCTTTCATTCTTTGGAAGATCGTTTGGTAAAACAAACGTTGAAAGCGGCATCAATGGGGGAAGAACCTAAAGGCATTATCCCTTATCGGGGAGATAGGCCCAAGGGTATCATCAAATTACTGGGAAAAATGAAGGCAACAGAAGCAGAAGTAGCACGCAACGCGCGTTCGCGTAGTGCGATTTTGCGGGTAGTGGAAAAATGTTAAGAAAAGCAGCAAGTGATAAACAAGCAGTACAATACAGTTGGCAGCTGAAAACAGTGCTCGGCATGTTGTTACTCAGCATGGTGTTAAGCAGCTTAGGGGTGGTTTATGTTCGGCATTCCACCCGTGAAATGTTTAATGAATGGCATCAGTTACAAGCATTGCGGGATGAAATGAATATCGAATGGACGCAATTATTATTAGAGCGCAGCACCTTAAGTGCAGAAGGGCGTGTTGACCATATCGCACAACACGTGCTCCATATGCGTCCGCCTGAAGCAAGTGAGGTTGTGTGGGTGGAACAATAAGCACGCCGGGCTTTCGCCGTTGGCGTCTTTTTTTTGTCATGATTGTATTGATCGTGCTGAGCTGCGGTATATTGTCGCGCATGATGTATTTGCAACTGATAAAAAAAGAATTTCTGCAAGACCAAGGCGACATGCGCAGTGTGCGCACAGTCACATTAAATGCATTGCGCGGTATCATCACCGATCGTTCCGGTGAACCGCTTGCAGTCAGCACGCCGGTGGATTCTATTTGGGGAAATCCGCATGCGTTCCAAGAAGCTACAGAAACACAGCGCAGGCAATTAGCTGCTGTATTAGGCATATCATTGGAAGATTTAAATGCGCGCTTGTCAGCAACACAAGAAAAAGAGTTTGTTTATTTAAAACGTCAATTAAGCCCTCAAGGGGCAGAGCAAATTTTAACATTAGACGTGCCAGGGGTTCATTCGCAACGTGAATATCGTCGTTATTATCCGATGGGAGAAGCAGCAGCGCATGTTGTAGGATTAGTAAATGTAGATGGTCAGGGTGTAGAAGGATTAGAATTAGCATTCGATCATCATTTGAAAGGTCGTAACGGTGAAATGCAAGTGTTAAAAGACAGGCGCGGTCAAATTGTGGAAGATTTAGCATTATTGCGCGGTAGCGAGCCAGGGCAATCATTAGCGCTTTCCATTGATAATCGCTTGCAATATATTGCCTATCGTGAACTTAAAAAAGCAGTAAAAGAGCAACAAGCGGTGGGTGGTAGTGTTGTGATTGTGGATGTGAAAACAGGCGAAGTGTTAGCTATGGTGAATCAGCCTTCTTATAATCCTAATAATCGTCAAGGGTTTGTGGTTGATCACATGAGAAATCGTGCTGTAACAGATGTATTCGAGCCGGGCTCTACGGCAAAACCGTTTGCTGCGCTCGTTGCGTTACGATCAGGTGATCAGACACCTGATAGCATGATTGAAACAGCACCGGGTTATATGAATGTGAATGGCCGCGTTGTACGCGATATTCGTAATTTTGGCACATTGAGTTTAACCAATGTGCTTCGGAAGTCGAGCAATGTGGGAACAGCTAAAGTTATTTTGCCGCAACCACAAGCGGATTTATTAAGTTTATATAAGGGATTAGGGTTTGGCCAATCCACTTATTTAGAGTTTCCAGGTGAGCGTATGGGGCATTTTGATGCAAGCCGGAAGTTAGATCCTTTTGCTTACGCAACCCTAGCGTTTGGTTATGGTGTTTCCACGACGGCAATACAATTAGCAAAAGCATACGCCATTGTAGCTAATGATGGAGAATACGTACCATTTACTTTATTAAAACGTGACACTATTCCTTCGTCGGAGCAAGCCATTGATAAAAAATACTTAAAAGATTTGCGCCAAATGTTAACCATTCATGCAAAAGACGGTGGATCAGGCGACGCGGCGCGCGTTAAGGGCTATTTTGTGGCCGGCAAATCAGGTACAGTAAGAAAGTTGGGGCCGAATGGCTATATGGAGGACCACCATCTAGCCACTTTTGTAGGGTTTGCACCTGCGACAGCGCCGCGATTAGTATGCGTGGTTGTGATGGATGATCCTGCTTCGGGCCAATATTATGGAGGTGCAGTTTCTGCGCCGGTCTTTGGGCGAATTATGAATGATGCCTTGCGTCTGAGGGATATTGCCATGGATGACAAAGCAACGATGTAGAAAGGATGAACATGATTGTTTCACGTTTACGCGCAGCCAACGTTACAGGCCTTTGCCAACATAGCGCTCGATTAGTGCCAGGTGATGCGTTTATTGCATATCATGGCGGACAAAGTGATGGGCGTGACTTCATTGCAGATGCTGTTGCTCACGGCGCTAAAGCAATTGTTATTGATCCTGAACATTTAACACCCACACAATCTCATGTATTATCAAAAATTGCTATTCCTGTGCTTGAAGTGCCGCATTTAATCGAAAAAATTCCTGCATTAGCGGATGAGTTTTATGATCATCCGAGTCAACATTTGCATATCGTTGCGGTCACAGGAACGAATGGAAAATCTTCGATCGCGCATGGATTGAATCAAATGTACCGAGCACTTGATGTGCCGGTGGCCATGATAGGCACATTGGGGATCGGAACATTAGATCATTGCGTGGATAATCCTCTTACAACACCAGACTCTATTAGTTTACAACGACATTTAGCAGAGATGTATGCTGCAGGCATTGAAACTGTTGTGATGGAAGCTTCCTCGCATGCCCTTGATCAAGGCAGGTTGAAAACAACTGATATTCATGTGGCTATTTTTACAAATTTAACACAAGATCATTTGGATTATCATAAAACATTAGAAGCGTATGGAAATGCAAAAGCAAAATTATACAAAATGGATTCCGTTGAAACGGTTGTTATAAATTTAGATGATGAATGGTGTTATGCACAATTGCCTTATATTGCTAGCACTAAAAAAGTGATTGGATATACTTGTAAACAAAAAAAATCTGATCGTTGCGATAGCATTATTTCAGCTGTTCCTGATGGGGAAGGTTATCGTTTGTATGAAAATGATAGCGATGTTTTTTTTGAACCGTTGTTAATCGGATCATTTAACCTATCTAATTTATTGGCTATGATTGCAGCCATGCGTGTAGATGGATTTACATTAAATGTATTATCTTCTATTGCAGAACATGTTTCTGGTATTCCTGGAAGGTTAGAGTGCGTCTCTTTGCCGGAAGATCCTCGCGTAATTATTGATTTTGCCCATACGCCTGATGCTTTAGAAAAAGCCATTGCAGCGTTGCGACCTACCGTACGCGGAAAATTATGGTGCATATTTGGATGTGGAGGAGATAGAGATATAACCAAGCGCGCTATTATGGGAAAAATTGCTGCAAAAGATGCTGATCAGGTGATTATTACAAATGATAATCCACGCAATGAATCTCCACAAAAGATTGCAGATCAAATTTTATCTGGCATGCCCTCCAAGCACCATGCTCAAGTAATTTTAGATCGTGAAGCAGCCATTCGCGCTGCTATTTTATCTGCTCATGTTGAAGATACTATTTTAATTGCAGGGAAAGGCCATGAAAAAACGCAAATCATGGCCGAAATCATTATGCCTTTTTCAGATCAATGTGTCGCGCGTCAAGTGTTGAAAGAACGGAGACCAAAATGAGATTATCAGCCCTATGTCAGTTGTTTCATGAGGATTTTTCAGGTGTTGATAGAGATGTTCACATTTCTACAGACACGCGCGCTTTGCAGCCTCATGATGTATTTGTTGCATTGATCGGCGAAAAGTATGATGGGCATGATTATTTATTACAAGCCATTGAGAAAAATGCTTCTCTTGCGATTGTCTCTCGTAAAATTCCTGTTAATTTACCTCAAATTGAAGTGGAAAATACTTTAACAGCTTATGGGAAAATTGCGCAAGCACATCGTCTTGAAATGAATGCAAAAGTTATTTCTTTAACAGGGAGTTGTGGCAAAACAACAGTGAAAGAATATTTAGCGCAAATATGCGGGTTGTACGCGCCTACATTGGCTACAAAAGCTAATTTAAATAACGAAGTAGGTGTGCCGCAAACTTTATTAACGTTAGAGCCAGAACATCGTTTCGCTGTCGTCGAAATGGGTGCTAATCAACGCGGTGAAATCGAGCGATTAACTGCCATTGCAAAACCAGATGCCGCTTTAATTACATTGGTTGCAGCACAACATACCGAAGGAATGGGTGGGATAGAGGGCGTGGCTCGTGAAAAAGGTGCCATTTATAATGGACTCATGCCTGGGGGTGTTGCGGTGTTACCGCGCGATGATCATTATTACAGCATGTGGCATCCTGCATTGGATTGCAAGCAATTTACTTTTGGGTTTTCTCCTGAGTCAAATTTAGTGATCACAAAAGTGGCCTTGTCGCACGAAGGAGGCAAGGCAGTATTGGAATCTCCAAATGGCTTGATTCCCATAGAAACCGTTTTATTAGGCAAGCATAATATTTATAATGCAGCCGCAGCAGCGGCTGTAGCGTTTGTATTAGACATTCCTACGCATTGCATTCAGGCGGGAATTGCCCGGACAACCCCCGTGAAACGCCGTATGAATATTTTGACAGGCCAGAACCAGTCTACACTGATAGATGATTGCTACAATGCTGGTCCAGTAAGTGTTTTGGCTGCCTTGGAAGTTTTATCGACGTATCCGGGCGAGAAGATATGGGTGTTTGGGGATATGAAAGAATTGGGCGATGAAGCGGATCGTCAGCATAGAATAGTGGGTGAGAAAGCGCGTGCCTTAGGCATTGATCATATTTTTGCGATTGGCGAGAAATCTAGGCTAACCTTAACTGCTTTTGGCAAAGGGGCAGAACATTTTGAGAATAAGGATGCATTGGTGGATGCATTGCGCCCGCGGTTACATCCTGAGATGACAGTGCTGATCAAAGGTTCGAGATCGAATCAACTTGAAACAGTCGTGGAAGCTTTGAAAAATCAATAGGAGAGAGAAAATGCTAGTTTGGCTTTTTCAATATTTAGAACCTTTTTGGAGCCCGCTGCAAGTGGTTCATTATATTACGTTCCGCACATTAATGGCAGCACTTACCGCGTTAACCATTGCGCTATGCATGGGACCATGGCTCATTGCATTATTGCAAAGTTACAAAATGGGACAACCTATTCGCAGTGATGGGCCAGCAACGCATCATGTTAAATCAGGTACGCCAACGATGGGTGGATTGTTGATATTAGCTTCTTTGAGTGTTTCTACTTTATTATGGGCTGATTTAACCAATCGATACATATGGATTGCGTTAGTCACATTATGGTTATTTGGCGGAATTGGTTTTGTGGATGATTATCGCAAGCTTGTTTTAAAAAATACAAAAGGATTATCCAGTCGCGAGAAATATGGTTGGCAGTCATTGGCAGGATTATTAATTGGATTGATTTTATATGTAACGGCAGCATCAGCAGCAGAAACAACATTGATTGCACCTTTTTTCAAATCATTTGCATGGTCTTTAGGTTGGGGCTTTATTCCGTTTGTTTATTTTGTATTGGTAGGCAGTTCAAATGCAGTAAACTTAACAGATGGACTAGATGGATTAGCCATTGTGCCGGTTGTATTATGCGCTGCCACATTAGGTGTTTTTGGGTACGTACTGGGGCATGCTAATTTCGCTGAATATTTAGGTTTTCCATTCATTCCTGGCAGCGGCGAAATAGCCGTGTATGCAGCTGCATTAGTGGGTGCGGGGTTAGGGTTTTTATGGTTCAATGCTTATCCTGCAGAAGTGTTTATGGGCGATGTAGGATCATTATCCTTAGGTGCCGCCTTGGGTGTGATGGCTGTGATTGTGCGTCAAGAATTATTGTTGATTATTGTGGGCGGTGTATTTGTCGTAGAAACATTATCCGTGATGATTCAAGTGGGATCTTTTAAAACACGTGGGAAAAGAGTGTTTCGTATGGCGCCGATACATCATCATTTTGAGTTGAAAGGGTGGCCTGAAACAAAAGTCATTGTTAGATTTTGGATTATTTCCATAATATTGATGCTATTGAGCTTAGCAACCTTGAAGTTACGGTAAGGTGGTATGAATGTTTGATTTCCTTGTTGTAGGTCTTGGACAAACAGGTCAATCTATAGTGCGTTTTTGTGAACGTATGCACCATCAGTGCGCTGCGTGGGAGCCTGATTCAAAAGCAGTCCTCACGACATTCAAAGCAGCTTATCCAGAGGTAACGTTGTGGCAAGGTAGCATGTTGCCAGAAACTGCCTACAATATCCCTGTGTGGGTATTAAGCCCTGGTGTGCCTTTGACAGAACCTCATATTTTGGAAGCGAAACAGCGCGGGGTGAAGATCACAGGTGATGTAACATTATTTGCAGAACAAAATACCAAACCAGTATTATCTGTTACAGGCTCAAATGGTAAAAGTACGGTGGTATCCTTGTTGAAAGATATGGTAGCATCGCAAGGATTACGGCCTGCTTTGTTAGGAAATATCGGTACACCTGTATTGGATGGGTTAGCAGACCCTTATGATTGTGCAATATTAGAATTATCGAGCTTTCAATTGGATATCACCACAGGGTTAAATCCATTAGTGGGTTGCATTTTAAATGTTACTCCGGATCATTTAGATCGTCATGGCTCTATGGAAGCATATCGTCTTGCAAAACATCATATTTACGAGGGTGCAAAATACGTAGTGTGTAATGCAGAAGATCCTGCTACGCATCCCGATAGAAAAGATGTGATTTATTTTTCACTCACTCATCATGACCCTCATATTTGGCATTACGATGGCCAATATTTATGTTATCAACAAAAAAAATATGCTGTTTCACGTTTACCAATCCAATCTGAAATTCATTATGCTAATTTATTAGCCGCGCTCGCTATCATGCATGGTGCTGGGTTTGATACAGACAAAGCGTTTGAAGCGGCTTGTCAATTTCATGGCCTGCCTCACCGTTTAGCACTAGTAAGTGATGCAGAAGGTGTGAAATGGTATGATGATTCTAAAGCCACCAATGTGGGTGCAACCTTAGCGTCCATTGCAAGTGTTGAAAAATTGGTGCCGGGGCGCATTGTGGTTATTTTAGGTGGGCTTCCTAAAGGTGCTTCGTTTGATTGTTTACGTGAGCCGTTGATTGAAAAAGGTCGCGCGGCTATTTTAATTGGAGAAGCACGTGCACAATTGGCTTCAGAATTAAACGGTGCAATACCTTGCATCGCTGCTGATTCTTTTAACGAAGCCATTTCATTGGCAAGACAGCAAGCGCAGCCAGGTGATGCTGTGTTATTGGCACCCGCTTGTGCAAGCTTTGATATGTTTAAAGGATATGCAGACAGGGGAGAGCAGTTTACAAAAATAGTCAGGGAGATTTTATCGGTATGCAGAGGCACTTAGGATTAACATTATTTTGGATTTTGGCAGTGTTGGTGGCTATCGGTGTTGTTATGGTGGGCTCAAGTTCCATTGCTATCGCCAATGCGCGTGCCGGTGATCCTTTCTATTATTTAACACGTCAATTGGCTTTTTTATCGATAGGGTTACTATTCGCAGGATTAGCGTATCATGTACCGATTCAAACCTGGCAGAAATTAGCAAAACCATTACTAGTGTTAGCGTTTTTATCGTTAATTTTATTGTTGATTCCAGGCATTGGTCATAAGGTGAATGGGAGTTTGCGCTGGATTCGTTTGGGGCCAGTGAATATTCAAGTATCAGAATTAGCCAAGCTTGCACTGATGATTTATTTCGCTTATTTTTGTGCACAATATGAAAAAGAATTGCGCGAAAGTGGTGTGAAATTGTTTATGGGATTGTTGCCTTTATTATTAGCCTGCGTATTGATTTTATGGCAACCCGATTTTGGCGCTGTGGTTGTATTATCAACGTGCGTAATGGCCTTATTTTTTATGGCGGGTATTTCATTATGGTATGTTGGTGGGTTGGCAGGATTAGGTGTGTTGGCGTTTGGGTTTTTAGCCATTTCTGCTCCGTATCGTTTAGAGCGCATCACCACTTTTTTAAACCCTTGGGCGGATCAATTTGATTCCGGGTATCAACTCACCCAAGCGTTGATTGCGTTTGGACGTGGCCAATGGTTTGGCTTGGGATTAGGATCGGGTGTTCAAAAATTATTTTATTTACCCGAGGCGCATACAGATTTTATTTTTGCAGTGATTGCGGAAGAATTTGGGTTTGTCGGCGCTGCATTGGTATTATTGTTGTATTTGTTGTTAGGATTTTATGGATGTACTTTAGCGTATCAAGCTTCACAAGCAAAAAAAATGTTTCATGCTTATTTGGCATTTGGCTTAACATTGTGGATTTGCTTGCAAGCATTGATAGCGATGAGCGTGAACATTGGTTTATTACCCACAAAAGGATTGACGCTTCCATTTATTAGTTACGGAGGATCAAGCTTAGTGGTGTTTTTAGTCGCCGCAGCTCTTTTGTTGCGGGTAAATAAGGAAGTGAAGTCTTCCGGATAAAAATGCTTCGCATTTTTATCCGGGATTACAGGGGATACAAATGAAACTTATTATCATGGCGGGCGGTACGGGTGGGCATGTGTTTCCTGCATTAGCTGTGGCGCACTACTTGACTGCGCAAGGTTGGACGGTGCGTTGGTTAGGCACCGAGCAGGGTATGGAAACAAAAATCGTGCCCGCACATGGCTACCCCATTGACTCAATTCCTATTCAAGGTTTGCGCGGAAAAGGCTTTCGTTCTTGGCTCACGGCTCCTATGCGTGTTCTTAAAGCCATTTATGCAGCCATGAAAGTGTTCAAAAAAGAAAAGCCTTCTGTAGTATTAGGAATGGGAGGGTTTGTAACGGGCCCGGGCGGTGTGGCGGCATGGTTGCTTCGTATTCCCTTAGTGATTCATGAACAAAATGCCATTGCTGGTATGACCAACCGCTTATTAACACCATTAGCTGCGTCTGTATGTGAATCCTTCCCTCATTCTCTGAAAGGTTCCCATGTGCATACGACAGGAAACCCAGTGCGAGCTGATATTGTTGCGCTTCCTTCGCCAGAAGAACGTTTTGCCAAGCGGGAAGGTGCGCTGCGTTTATTAGTATTGGGTGGTAGTCTTGGCGCAAAAGCCATTAACGAAGCTGTGCCTCAGGCATTGGCTTTATTGCCTGAGCCATACGATGTGTGGCACCAAGCTGGGGTGCAGCATAGCGAGCCGACAGCCGCTTTATACCAACGGTTGGGTGTGAAGGCGCGCGTTGCGCCTTTTATTGATAATATGGCAGAAGCTTATGCTTGGGCAGATTTAGTGGTTTGCCGTGCAGGCGCTTTGACGATTGCCGAACTGATTGCTAGCGGATTATCTGCACTTTTAGTCCCTTACCCCCTAGCGGTAGACGACCATCAAACGTACAATGGCAAGGCACTGGTGAAAGCTGGCAGTGCTTGGATGATTCAACAATCTGAATTAACCCCAGAAAAGTTAGCTAGGCATTTGAAGACAGAAATGAGTGATAGGGATGTATTATTGAGCCGTGCATGTCTTGCGCGGGCTTTACAAAAAGTGGATGCAACAGTGCTGGTTGCATCGCAATGTGAAGAGGTGGTTCATGATTAAAAAATTGGCTCGCAATATGCAGGCTGTACGGCGCATTCACTTTATTGGGATTGGTGGTGTGGGTATGAGTGGCATTGCTCACGTATTGCGGCGAGAAGGGTATGAGGTATCGGGATCTGACTTGCATGTGAGTAGCAGTACAGACGCATTGAGATCATTAGGGATTACAATTTTTGAAGGACATGAGGCAGCGCATGTTGCAGGTGCAGATGTGGTTGTTTACTCTTCTGCTGTTTCAGCAGACAATCCAGAGATGCAAGCAGCCAAAGAAGCAGGGTTGCCATTGATTCCTCGTGCACAAATGTTGGCAGAATTAATGCGTTTCCGCTATGGCATTGCTATCGCCGGCACACATGGAAAAACAACTACAACGAGCTTGATTGTGAGCATATTTGCAGCGGCTGATTTAGATCCTTCTTATGTGATTGGTGGAAAGTTAAACAGCGCGCAATCCAATGCAAAGTTGGGGCAAGGTGATTATTTAATTGCAGAAGCGGACGAAAGCGATGCTTCTTTTTTATATTTACATCCTATGTTGGTGGTAGTGACTAATATTGATGCGGATCATATGAGCACCTATCACGGCGACTTTGCAGAACTAGAAGAAGCATTTTTAAATTTTATTCATAAAATCCCCTTTTATGGATGTGCGGTATTATGTTTAGATGATCCTGTGATTGAAAAATTATTGCCGCGTATTCATCGTCCTGTGCTCACCTATGGCTTTCATGAAAAAGCAGATGTGCGTGTTCAGCATTATCGCGTGGAAAATTTGAGCGGGCATTTTGAATGCATCGTGAATGAGCAAAGTTATGCCGTGCGTTTAAATATTCCGGGGCGACATAATGCATTGAATGCACTGTCAGCGATTGCGATCGCGCAGCATGAAGGCATTCCCATGACAACTGTGTTGGAAGCGTTATCTAAATTTGGTGGTGTTGGGCGGCGTTTTCAACAGTATCCTATTCAGTTTAAAAAAGGAGCGCATGTAACACTCGTTGATGATTATGGGCATCACCCCACAGAATTGCGCGCAACCATTGCAACAGCGCGCGAAGCATGGCCTGACCGTCGTTTAGTGATGTTATTTCAGCCGCATCGTTATACTCGCACAAGAGATTTATTTGATGATTTTGTCAACGTATTATGTTTGTGTGATTGCGTATTATTGTTAGATGTATACAGCGCAGGCGAGACTGTTATTCCGGGAGCGGATAGTCGCGATTTAATGAGGGCCATTCGCGCTAAAGGTGTATTGGAACCTATTTTTGTGCCTGCTTTGAATGAAGTGGTGCAAGCATTAGAAACAGTATGTCAAGAAAATGATATCGTATTAATGCAAGGTGCCGGTAGTATCGGCGCGTTAGTGCAACAATGTGTGCAAGAGTTGGGTGAAACATTTTATGATGGAAGGCAATCCTCCTTATAAAGGTATGACGACATTCAATGCGCCGTTGAAGATGTTAAATTCATGGCACATTGGTGGTTGTGCAGATCGCACTTATGTGCCTGTTGATTTGCATGATTTATCGTTATTTTTAGGATCATTGCCGCCTGATGAGCCTCTTACATGGTTAGGGTTAGGGTCAAACGTGTTGATTCGCGATAAAGGTATTCGCGGTACAGTAATTTTAACGCAAGGTGCGATCGATAAATTGGTATTATTAGAAGATAATCGTATCTATGCACAAGCAGGTGTGACTTGCGCTAAAATTGCTAAATTTGCAGCACGACATGATGTGGTGGGTGCAGAATTTTTCGCGGGCATCCCAGGCACATTGGGTGGTGCATTAAGGATGAATGCCGGCGCTTTTGGCGGAGAAACTTGGAACGCCGTTGCGCAAGTGGAAGTGATGGACCGCGCTGGTCGTGTGACGTTACACGATCGTGCAGATATTGAAACAGGATACCGAACGGTAACATGTGCTCCTGATACATGGTTTGTGGGTGCTTATCTTTCATTAGCAAAAGGGGATGGAGCGGAAAGTGAAGTGCGTGTGAAGGCATTGTTGAAAAAGCGATCGGAGACACAGCCTATCGGCTTACTGAGTTGTGGCTCTGTTTTTCGTAATCCTCCCGATGATCATGCCGCACGTTTAATTGAATGTTGTGGTTTGAAAGGGCTGGTGGTGGGGGGCGCTCAAATTTCCCCAAAACATGCTAATTTTATTATAAACCTGGGGAATGCTAGCAGCAGTGATGTAGAGCACTTAATACGCCGGATAGAAGGCACTGTGTTAGAGCAAACTGGGGTCCAGTTGTATAGGGAGGTATGTATTTTAGGGGAAGCGTAGCCGCCGGGGTATTATGAAAGAATCTGGAAGTTTATACATTTTCCGCCGTGTGTTTCAAGGTGTTATGGCTGTTTTGTTGGCTATGTTCATCATAGTGGGCTATAACTATTTGAAAGATCCGCAGCGTGTGCCGGTGCGGATGGTAAAAGTTTCCGGGAAGTTAACGTATTTACCGCAGGAAGATATTCAAGCAGTCATTGCGCCTTACGTGGAAACAAGCTTTGTTACGGTTAATATCAGTGGGTTGCGCCGCGCACTTCAAGAAAATCCTTGGGTGTACGAGGTCCAAGTGAGGCGCCATTGGCCTGATACTTTAGTGGTGGAGTTAACGGAGCAACAGCCCATCGCCTATTGGGGAGACCGTGCGATGGTGAATAACGAGGGGGAGGCATTCGCGCCCCAAGTGTTGCCTATATTGGATTTGCCTCGGTGGAGTGGTCCATCGGAGGAGTTAACACAAGTGTACGAAATGTATGCGGTGTTAAATAAGGCAGTAGCCCCTGTTGATGTACGGATAGATTCACTATCCTTGAGTGCGCGATGGGCGTGGCATGCAGTATTAAGCAGTGGGTTAAGCATTGCTTTAGGGTCGGAAGATGTGTCAGAGCGGTTAACGCGGTTTGTACAGCTTTCGCCTGTGGATATTAAGGCGCCTCAGGGCGTGCAGTATGTAGATTTGCGATACACCAATGGCTTTGTGGTGAAACAAGCAGGGAGAGACTGGAGATGATGAAAACGAAACCTGAAAAGAATTTATTAGTTGCTTTAGATATCGGGACCTCTAAAGTGGTCGCTATTGTGGGCGAAGTGAATGATAATGGCACACTGGATGTGATTGGCATTGGCCATCATCCTTCTCGTGGATTGAAAAAAGGTGTGGTTGTTAACATCGATGCAACGGTGCAGTCCATTCAACGCGCCTGCGAAGAAGCAGAATTAATGGCCGGTTGCGAAATTCACTCTGTTTGCACGGGCATTGCAGGTAGCCATATTCGTTCTATTAATTCTCATGGCATTGTTGCGATTCGTGATCATGAGGTCAACGAAGCTGATTTAGAGCGTGTGATTGATGCTGCTAAAGCTGTTGCCATTCCTGCTGATCAAAAAATTCTGCATGTATTGCCTCAAGCATTTGCGGTGGATGATCAAGTGGGTATTCGTGAACCTATCGGTATGTGTGGTGTGCGTTTAGAAGCAAAAGTGCACATGGTAACAGGGGCAGTGAGTGCATCACAAAATATTGTAAAATGTGTGCGTCGTTGTGGGTTAGAAGTGGACGACATCGTGCTTGAGCAATTAGCTTCCAGCCACGCTGTGTTGACAGAAGATGAAAAAGAATTAGGCGTGTGCATGATTGATATTGGCGGCGGCACAACTGATTTAGTGATATACACAGAAGGGGCGGTGCGCCATACAGCAGTGATTCCTATTGCCGGTGATCAAGTTACAAACGACATTGCTATGGCATTGCGTACACCGACACAATCTGCAGAAATGTTAAAGAAAGAGTATGGCTGCGCGCTAGCATCTATGGTGGATGAGAATGCTGTATTGGATGTGAATACCGTGGGAGATCGGCCAATACGTCAATTATCGCGTAAAATGCTGGCGGAAGTAATTGAAGCGCGTTTTGAGGAATTATTCACGTTGGTGCATCAAGAAATTCGTCGCAGTGGTTTGCAAGACTTAATCGCATCAGGTGTTGTATTGACTGGGGGGAGTGCTAAAATCCCAGGGGCAGATGTATTAGCAGAAACAGTGTTTCGCATGCCAGTGCGAGTAGGTTACCCTCAGCATGTGAGTGGTTTGACCGATGTCGTTTCTAACCCCATGTATGCCACAGGGGTTGGATTGTTATTGTATGCGTTAGATCGGGCTAATAAAACAGGGGTACGAGCCCACCCACGTCATTCAGTGTGGCAGCGAGTGCAAGGTTGGTTGCAGAACAGTTTTTAATGGAGCAGATAGGAAGGGGATCGGTATGGCTACGTTTGAATTTATGAATACGGAAGAAATGGGTGAAAATGCGATCATTAAAGTGATTGGTGTGGGTGGCGGCGGCAGCAATGCAGTCAATTATATGGTTCAAGACATGATTGAAGGCGTTGAATTTTACATCGCCAACACCGACCGCCAAGCCATGGAGCATTCCCCTGTTGCCAACAAAGTGGCGTTGGGTCAAAAAATGACAAAAGGTTTAGGCGCGGGTGCTAACCCTGACGTAGGCCGCGACGCAGCGATTGAAGATCGCCAACGTATTATTGAAGCCATCAGAGGGGCCGACATGCTTTTTATTACGGCTGGAATGGGGGGTGGTACCGGAACGGGCGCTGCGCCGATTGTGGCTGAAATTGCGAAGGAATTGGGCATTCTCACGGTTGCGATTGTGACCAAGCCTTTCCCCTTTGAGGGGCGTAAGCGCGCTCAAGTAGCTGATGCTGGTATTCAAGCGCTAAGCAAAAACGTAGATTCTTTAATTACCATCCCTAATGAAAAGTTACTGTCTGTCTTGGGTAAAAGTATTTCGTTATTGGATGCATTTAAGGCAGCTAACGATGTATTACGTGGTGCGGTGGCAGGGATTGCGGAGCTAATCACGCGGCCAGGCTTGATCAACGTAGACTTTGCTGACGTTCGCACTGTGATGTCTAAGATGGGTATTGCAATGATGGGGACGGGGATAGCGGCAGGGGAAAACCGGGCGCGTGAAGCGGCTGAAGCGGCGATTTCCAGCCCACTCTTGGAAAATATCAATTTAACAGGGGCTCAAGGGGTATTAGTAAACATCACTGCTGGTATGAATATGACCATTGGGGAATTTGAAGAAGTGGGAGATGTGGTAAAGAGCTTTACTTCCGAAGATGCTACGGTGGTGGTAGGTACGGTGGTAGACCCCAATATGCAAGACGAGTTGCGCGTAACCGTCGTAGCGACCGGCTTAGCTCAAAATCTGCCAGTGGGTTTGCCCAAGGATAAACGTTTAATGGGCACTACGCGACCTGACGGAACGACAGATTATGCTAAACTTGAGAAGCCAACTGTCTTACGTCGTCAAGCTGAGACGCGGACAGTATTCGAAGCACCAGCTTCGGGTGATTATTTGGACATTCCAGCGTTCTTGCGCAGGAGTAAAGAATAGGGCATTTTCTTCGTAGGAGCGCAGATCCCGGGTCAAGCCCGGGTGCGCCGTAGGCGCGGGTTTTAGGCCTCAGGGGTATACAATCCCTTGAATAGCCGGTATAATCGCACCGTTTTTAACGCAATAATGACAGGAATGGTAGATGCCTAAATATCAACGAACTATTAAAAATGTGATTAAAACCACCGGGATAGGGGTTCATACTGGTAAAAAGGTATATTTAACCTTGCGTCCGGCGCCTGCTCATACTGGGGTTGTATTTCGTCGTTTGGGCACAGAAGGCGCGCCTGATGTAGAGATTCCTGCGCGTTCAGAATACATTGCAGACACCCGTTTTTCCACCTCTTTAGCGAAAGATGGCGTAACGATTGCCACCGTAGAGCACTTGTTATCTGCTTTAGCAGGCTTGGGTATTGATAATATTTACGTAGAGTTGAGCGCCAACGAGTTGCCGATCATGGATGGCAGTGCCGGGCCTTTTGTATTTTTAATTCAATCTGCGGGCATTTGCGAACAAGCGCCGGCTTTGAAAGAATTTATTCGTATTAAAGAACGTGTTCGTGTACAAGATGGCAATAAAATAGCAAGCATTGAGCCTTTTAACGGTTTCAAGATAACTTTTGACATCGCTTTTGATCATCCCGTTTTTCGTGATACAGCACAATCTGTCACCATTGATTTTGCGAAGACATCTTATGTGAAAGAAGTGTCTCGTGCACGCACATTTGGTTTTTTAAGCGACGCAGAAAAAATGCGTGCAGCGAATTTAGCGTTAGGCGCGAGCATGGACAACACGGTGGTGATTGATGAATACCGCGTGTTGAATGAAGATGGCTTGCGTTACGAAGACGAATTTGCACGTCATAAGATTCTTGATGCTATTGGGGACCTGTATTTATTGGGCAAGAATATCATTGGTGCGTTTCATGGAGTTAAATCTGGCCATACCATGAACTGCCACTTACTTAAAGCGCTGATTGCAAACCCTGATGCTTGGGAAATTGTAACATTCCCTGATCCTGTCGAAGATCGCGGCACTGAAATGGATGGTTTAGCGTTAGAACCTAGCCGCTCATAAACAAATTGACCTGGGCGCATTACATTTGTCCCTACGTGGTGCTATAAGATATTCATCCTCCTACAATGACGTGCATCATCTATGCAACAAAGCCCTTAAAAAGAGGGTAGAGCTACGAAGAGAGCACCATCAGTTGGGCCCATCTGCTTGCTGGCTTTCTGTTTCTTCTTCAGGAAAAAAGTTTACACAATTGCTCGGGCTGAAACTTAAGAATTCTGGCAGAGCATATTGATTCAACATAGGCTTCGCTTCTTGGTTCTGACCGCCTATGCTTTGAGCGGCAGCTGCTGCACCTTGAGTTGAGGAAGACTCAGGCTGGGAAAAACGTACTACTTTTTGAGTTCTTCGTTCGTTACCCGAGGAGCCATCATTATTATTGACCGCAGCGTTGTTTGCATCGTTAGTGGATAATTTAGGCACACTTAATTGATTGGCTGGACGCTTTGGTCATCATCATCTGTACCTAGGTCTAGGTAATGCGTGGTATTTGCATTTGGGTAGCGCACGCTTGCCTGCGACGCGCGTAATACACTTTCTGTGGGGTTATCTTGAGCTTCAGCTTCAGCCAATGCGATCATAAAGCTTAGGGTTATGAGAGAATCTGAGGACCTGGTAACTGAGCAGCTTCCATTGTCGCATTGCTGGTTTTTGTTATCGCTAGTAGGATCAGTGGGATTGCGCATAGCTTGGCTCCATTCAAATCTCTAAGCTTTTTATGTTACTTTGTTGGTATGCTACTGTCAATCTCATAAAAAATACTTGTTTTTTCAAATAATCCTGGCATAATGGTCAACGAAATAGGACGACGCGCCCGTAGCTCAGTTGGATAGAGTACCTGGCTACGAACCAGATGGTCGGGAGTTCGAATCTCTCCGGGCGCACAAGTTTATTGTCCACAACAACGTTTATATTTCTTCCCACTCCCACATTCGCAAAGTGCATTGCGCCCTAAATTAACAGGCGTATATCGGGCTGGCGGCAGGGCTGCCCAGTACTTCCATTCTCCATTAATATGATGAAACTCACTTTTTTCTGATAATAAATAAGATTTCTTGCCTTCTCGATAATGTGCCTCGAACGTCACAAAGGCAATCGAGCCTTCTGAAGGCAGAGCTTCTATGATCTCCACCCCATCCCATGTTAATGAGGCTGCCCAACGCTGAGTTTCAGCAGGATTAAAGCCTTCTGCAGCGGGCCCCGCTTGGGTAGCTGCAACGTAATCTATTTCTCCCAACGTGTAAGCGCTATAACGCGAGCGCATGAGCGCTTCAGGGGTAGGCGCTAGGGCGGCATGAGAAATATATTGTCCGCAGCAAGCATCATAAGTGCGTGTAGGGTTGCAAGGACAAGGTGTGCTCATTTATCTTCCTCCAGTCATGTTCAAGGTAGATCTGAAGTGTACTCCAAATGAGCCTTTCGATGAGGGTTTGGGTATTAACCATAAAATGATATACTCTCCTGCTTTGGAGGGTCCTCATGCCTGTATTTGTTTTTGACATTGAAACAATCCCCGATTGCGAACTTGGTAGAAAACTTCTTAATTTACAAAATGTTACAGACGAAGAGGTGGCCCAGGCGCTGTTTGCATGGCGCATGCAGACCCATCAAACCAGCTTTTTACCTCATTATTTACAAAAAATCGTGGCGATTTCGTGTGTACTCAAGCAGGCTGATAAATTAACCATATGGTCCTTAGGAGAAGAAAACAGCTCTGAGAAAGAATTAATAGAGCGTTTTTATGCAGGGCTAGATCGGTTCACTCCAACCTTGGTTTCTTGGAATGGCACCACATTTGATTTGCCCGTGCTACATTATCGTGCATTAAAACATGGTGTCACAGCAGCGCAATATTGGGAAGTCGGAGATAATAACAACCAATTTCGATATAACAATTATTTGAATCGTTATCACTATCGCCACATTGATTTGATGGATGTGTTGGCTGGATACACTGCACGCGCAGCAGCGCCGCTCGATCATATCGCTTTGATGTTGGGTTTACCCGGAAAAATGGGTATGCATGGTAGTGAAGTATGGCCAGCGTATCAAGCAGGAAAAATAAAAGAAATTCATGATTATTGTGAAACAGATGTGTTGAATACTTATTTGGCTTATTTGGCGTTTGAGCGCATGCGTGGCTCATTAACAGAAAAAGATGTTGAGCGTGAGTATGCCTTAGTCATGGAAACGCTGAAAGCGCAGGAAAAAATATATTCGGAAGGGTTTTTAAATGCATTGGAAGCTCTTGTGAATGTGAAGGAGAGCCCTCATGAGCTTGGATAATTTAAAAAATACGCAGCATGTAGTGACTATCGACGCATTGTCTCATGAAGGCAGAGGTGTGGGCACATTGGCAAATGGTAAACGCTGCTTTGTTTCGCGTGCTTTGCCTGGTGAAGTAGTAGAGATAAAAATAACAGAAGATAAAAGAAATCTTGCGGTAGGGGAAGTGCAGTCTGTACTAGAAGCGAGTGCGGATCGCGTTGAGCCATGCTGCCCGCATTTTGGTATGTGTGGGGGGTGTGATCTACAGCACATGAACCCTGCCGCACAAATTAAAATGAAAGGAAAACAATTATTAGAACAATTATTGCATTTTGGAAATGTCACGCCTGAAGCCGTATTCCCGCCATTGCAAGGTCATACGGAAGGCTACCGGAGACGCGCACGCATTGGATTGCGTTACGTAGAAAAAAAATCTAAATTATTGATGGGGTTTCGTGAACAATCTTCGCGTTATTTAACAGATTGCCATACGTGTAAAGTGGTTCGTCCTGAGTTCAGTGATTATTGGGAACCAGTAAGATTATTAATAAGTGGTTTTGAGAATCGTGAAGACATTGCGCAAATAGAGTTATCTGTAGGAGATGACGCAACTGCCATCACCATTCGACATTTAACGCCTCTATCAGAAAAAGATAAATCGGAATTGATAGCGTTTGCAAAAGAAAGTGGGTTTCATATTTATTTGCAACCCAAAGGACCTACTACAGTGCACCGTATTTGGCCGGACAATCCAAATTTACCAGAGCGTTTGCATTACGCGTTAGGTGTTGAAAATATTACGATTCAATTTCATCCCAATGATTTTATTCAAGTGAACCAACAGCTCAATACTGAAATGGTAGCACTGGCAATGGATTGGTTAGATGCAACTTCTTCAGAAACTGTATTGGATTTATTTTGTGGTCTCGGTAATTTTTCATTACCTTTAGCCAAGCGTGCTCAAAAAGTTGTGGCAGTAGAAGGAGATGCTGGCATGGTTGCTCGGTTAATGGAAAATGCAAACCTGAACCACATTCATAATATCGAAGGTTTTGCTGCTAATTTAGATGACGAAGCATTAAACGCTGATTGGGTGCTGAATACTTACGATAAATTACTGATTGATCCACCAAGAACAGGGGCGCAGAGTATAGTCTCTCGTATTCAACAATGGAGCCCATCTCGTATCGTGTATGTTTCGTGTAATCCCGCTACATTATCGCGTGATGCAGGTATTTTAGTAGCCAAAGGTTACAAGTTAGCACGTATTTGTGCCATGGATATGTTTACACATACACAACATACAGAAGCAATGGCATTATTTGTGCGAGGAGAGCATGGCTAAACTCAGGAAATCTGTGTTAGAAGGCAATTTAACGCAAGAAACATTAAGACCGTGGTTGTCTAAAGTGGTTTCTTATATGAGTGAATCTTTTCGTTATGAGCTAGAAAATCATTGCAAAAAAACATTGGAAATAGTTGAAAAAGAAAAAATAGATCCTATTGTTTTGGTTTCAAGTGCGCATTTGGTTGAAATTTTAGCGGAAATTAATTTAGATCCTGTGGGTCTTGCTGCTGCATTTGTTTATCCGGTATCGATGTTGCAGGGATGGAATGAAAATTTTTTAAAAACAAATTATTCTCTAGAGGTTGAAAAACTTGTGATGGGTGTTCATCATATGAATGCACTGCATCACTTAAGAGCATATGAAGTAGATTTAGATGATTACGCGCACCATTTAGATAATCTCAGGAAAATGCTTGTTGCCATGGTGGAAGATATCCGCGTGGTATTAATTAAATTAGGGCATCACATTGCTGCGTTAGAAAGTTCAAAAGAATTAGCGCCAGAAGCAAAGAAAATGTTGGCAATAGAAGCGCGAGAAGTGTACGCGCCATTGGCGAATCGTTTAGGAGTAGGGCATTTAAAGTGGCAGCTTGAAGATTTAAGTTTTCGTTATTTAGAGCCTGAGCAGTATACACAAATTGCAAAATTAGTCGCTGAAAAAAGGCTTGATAGGCAACGTTCTGTTGATGAAGTGATTGTCGTTTTAATAGAGCAACTTAAAAAAGAAGGTGTTAAAGCACGTGTAGATGGTAGACTCAAACATATTTATTCTATTTATCGAAAAATGCAACGTAAAAATATTCAGTATGATGAAGTGTATGATGTGCGTGCTATTCGTGTATTGGTGGATAAAATAAGTGATTGTTATGCCGTGCTGGGTGTTGTGCATGGGTTGTGGCCTCATATCCCAAAAGAATTTGATGATTACATTGCGTCACCTAAATCAAATGGCTATCGTTCATTGCATACTGCAGTTGTTGGGCCGCAAGGAAAAATGCTAGAGGTACAAATTCGTACCTATGAAATGCATGAGGAATCTGAAATCGGGGTATGTGCGCATTGGGCTTATAAAGAAGGTGCAAAAACAGCTTTACCTGATCAACAAAAAATGAAGTGGTTAAATGCATTGTTAGAATGGCAAAAAGAAATCAGCAATGCAGAAGATTTGTTTAACGAATTAAAAAACACGGTTACAGAAGATCGTGTGTACGTATTTACGCCGAAAGGTGAGGTCGTGGATTTACCAAAAGGCTCCACACCATTAGATTTTGCTTACCATGTGCATACAGACTTGGGGCATCGTACAAGAGGTGCAAAAGTAAATGGCCGCATGGTGCCACTCACCTATATATTAAATAGCAGTGATCAAATTGAAATATTAGCGCAAGGTGAAGCGCGTCCTGGCAAAGACTGGTTGCATCATGAGTCTGGATATTTATTTACTTCTAGAGCCAAATCAAAAGTGCGAGCATGGTTTAGATTGCAGCATCGTGATGATAATATTGTAGATGGAAAAGAATATTTAGAAAAAGAATGTTCGCGTTTAAACCTTGATAAAATTGATTTAGACAGTGTCGCGCAAAAATTAAATTTAAATACAGGAGATGATGTGCTAGCAGCGTTGGGGCGTGGTGATATTCGTATGGCGCACGTATTGCATACAGCGTTTGGCCACGCAATGGATGCACATGTGGAACCTGTTCAAAAACGTTCCGTAACAACGAAAAAATATCAAGATAATATCACTATTTCAGGTGTTGGGAATTTAATGACAACACTTGCGCAATGCTGTTCGCCGGTGCTAGGTGATCACATTTTAGGCTATTTAGCACTAGGGAAAGGGATTTCCATCCACCGTGCAGATTGCCCGAACATTCATTATTCTCGTGAAGAGCATCCAGAAAAAATTATTGCTGTGGATTGGGGGCAAGGGGAAAGCCACACTTATCCCGTTCAAATTTATATTCATTCTTATGATCGTAAAGATTTATTAAGAGATATCACTTCAGTATTGTCTTCTGAAAAAGTAAACGTCACGTCCATTCATTCTAAATCAAACCCTGCTGATCACTCTGTGCGTACTTACATGACATTAGAAGTAGCTGATTTGACCATGTTATCTCGGCTATTGAGCCGGTTAAGCACATTGCCAAACGTGATTGAGTGTGCCCGTTTACATGAGGATATGCACCCATGAACCCTTTATTGCACGCCCATGCCATTGGGGAGGCAGCAGCAGCTCAAGGGTTTGATTGGGAAGACCCTCGCGAAGCTTTATTAAAAGTAATTGAAGAGTGCCAGGAATGCATAGAAGCGATTGATTTTAAAGATAAAAAAGATATACAAGAAGAATTAGGGGATTGTTTTTTAACACTAACTCAAGTAGCACGTTTGACAGGGGTATGTTCCTATGAAACGCTTGCATTAGCAAACCAAAAATTTCTCAGGCGATTTGCTTGGATGCAGTATTTAGCATTGGCGAATGGGGCGCGGTTTGATACACTATCCCTCGGCCAACAAGAAGCATTATGGCAGCGTGTGAAGCATATTTTATCTTCTCTGAAGGAGTCTTCGATGCGGATTATATTATTGGGTGCCCCTGGTGCTGGCAAGGGTACGCAAAGTCAATTTTTACATAAAACATTGAGCGTGCCAGTGATTTCTACAGGAGACATGCTGCGTGCTGCGGTGACTGCACAAACACCGCTTGGGCAAAAAGCAAAATCAATTATGGATTCAGGCCAATTGATCCCTGACGAAGTGATTATTCCGCTTGTTTTAGAGCGCATTGCAGAGCCTGATTGTGCAAAAGGATTTATTTTTGATGGTTTTCCACGCACGTTGCCACAAGCAAAAGCATTGCGTGATGTGCAGTTGCATATTGATTTAATTGTCAATTTTGAAATTGAAGACGAAGAAATTGTAGAACGTATCAGCGGGCGCCGCCTGCATCCCGGATCAGGGCGAGTGTATCATGCAGAATTGCATCCTCCTAAGGTGGCTGATCAAGATGACGAAACAGGCGAACCTTTAATTCAACGATCAGATGATCGTGCCGAAGTGGTGCGGGAACGTTTGGCAGTATATCATCAACAAACAGAGCCTTTGATTGCGTATTATCAAATGTGGGCATTATCAGATGAGGACGCATGTCCTCGTTTTGTGACAATAGATGCTGCATTGTCGGTTGAAGAAGTGCATGGGGAGCTGCTACAGTTAATACCATAAGTCTATTGCAAGGAACGAAATTATGCGCAAAGTCGCCATGCTTACCAAAGACAACTTTGATAACCATTTTGAACATGAAGATTTCATGGTATTGGATTTTAGCGCCCCATGGTGTGAGCCTTGTCAATCTTTCACACTTCTCTTAGAGGAAATGGCTACATTATTTCCAGCGGTATTTTTTGGCGTGGTTGATGTAAGCAAAGAAGAAGAGCTTGCTCATGCATTTAATGTGCGTTCTGTGCCCACGACAGTGATTTTACGCTATCAAACAGCAGTATTTATTCAATCGGGGGTACTCACCAAGCAAGAGTTACGCCGCTTGTTAACTGAAGCACAAGCGTTAACAGTGGATGAAGTACAAAAAGAAGTAAAAGATGCCTAATGAGAAGCCTGGCATTTTATTAGTAAATCTTGGGACGCCGACAACGCCAACACCTTCAGGAGTGAGGGATTTTTTAGCTGAATTTCTTAAAGATAAACGTGTGATTAGTCTTACGCCCTGGCTTTGGTACCCTATATTATATATGTTGATTTTACCTTTACGGTCTCCTAAAGTAGCCAAGCTTTACCGTAGTATTTGGTGGCCAGAAGGTTCGCCGCTTCGTATTATTACGCAACGTCAAGTTGTTGCGCTACAAAAAATGATGCCTGATGTTTTAGTTTATCATGCAATGCGATATGGAAAACCTCGTATTAATGATGTGTTACAGGAAATAATGTCACATCAACACACGAGATTATTTGTTCTACCTTTATATCCGCAATATTCTGTGACTACGACCGAATCGGTATTTGATGTATTGAAAACATTTTCTAAAAAATATAAATTACCTATTTATACGCTTAAACACTATCATGATCATCCGCTTTATATAGAGGCGTTAGCATTATCGGTGGAAGCGCACTGGCAAGAGAAAGGCAGAGGGGATCGATTATTATTATCTTTTCATGGTATCCCCGAGGAATATTTTCATGCAGGCGATCCTTACCCTGAACAATGTTACGAGACAGCGCGTTTATTAGCAAATCGTTTGAGGCTTCATGAAGAAGCTTATTGCGTTACTTTTCAATCCCGTTTCGGTCCTAAAGCATGGGTGAAGCCTTACACAGTGGATGTTTTAAAAGAGTGGGCAATGAAAGGTATTACGCATGTAGATGTGATCAGCCCGTCTTTTAGTGCAGATTGTTTAGAAACACTAGAAGAATTAAGTCACACATTGAAACAAGGTTTTTTACAGGCAGGAGGCAAGCATTATCATTATATTCCCGCATTAAATGATCAAGCCGCGCACATTACATTGCTTGCGGCGTTGTGCCAAACATCAAATCAAATACTTCTCGATAATGTTTAACAAAATGAATGGTTAACCCTTCTTTAATGTGGCTAGGTAATTCATCATAATCTTTACGGACGCTATCTGGCAAAATCAATTCACATATATCAATACGTTTAGCCGCAATGATTTTTTCTTTAATGCCTCCAACAGCAAGTACTTGTCCTGTAAGCGTAAGTTCGCCTGTCATGGCAATATTATTTTTGCAAGGCTTTTGTAGGGCCAGTGAAAATAATGCAGAGGTCATGGTGATGCCTGCGGAAGGGCCATCTTTGGGTGTTGCGCCCTCTGGGATATGCAAATGAACACGTGTATTATCAAAAACATTAATATTTAAACCGTATTCTACCAATGTACTTAATACATAGCTAAATGCAATTTCTGCAGATTCTTTCATCACATCGCCCATTTGGCCTGTGAATTTAAAGCCGCGATCTTTTGCTGGATGTTGAGTGGCTTCAATACTGAGTGTTACTCCTCCCATGGATGTCCACGCTAACCCTGTCGCAACACCAATACCCTCTAACGGTTTCTCATCTGTAAAAGGTGCAATGCCTAAATATTCTTGCAGTTCTTTAGGGCCAATGGTGATTTTTCCTTTTGCACCGCCTACAATTTTCACAGCGGCTTTGCGTGCAATACGGGCTAAATATTTTTCTAAAGAGCGCACGCCTGATTCTCTCGCATAAGATTGGATGATCATACGCAAAGCAGGCTCTGTTAATGCGAGCTGCTGGTTGGTAATGCCGCTGTTTTTCAAACAGCGAGGCCATAAATGTTTCTGTGCGATTCTTAATTTTTCTTCTAAAATATATCCCGCTAAACTCAATACTTCCATACGATCAAGCAGGGCGTGAGGAATAGTGTCTATTTGGTTGGCGGTGCAGATAAACATGATTTTAGAGCAATCAAACCGAATATCTAGATAATGATCTAGAAAATCTTTATTTTGTTCCGGATCTAATACTTCTAATAAAGCAGAAGCAGGATCACCTTGATAAGAATTCCCAATTTTATCAATTTCATCTAACATGATGATAGGATTAGCTACTTTCATTTCTTTTAAGCATTGGATGATTTTGCCTGGCATAGCACCTATATAAGTACGACGATGCCCTTTGATTTCTGCTTCATCACGCATACCGCCCACCGAAAAGCGGTAAAATTTTCTGCCTACAGCGTGTGCAATAGAGCGGCCAATAGACGTCTTACCCACACCGGGCGGCCCTATTAGTAATAAAATAGTACCACTGATTTTACCTTTTAAGGAACCAACAGCAATAAATTCTAAAATACGATCTTTAATATCATCTAATCCTTCATGTTCTTTATTAAGAATGCGGCGCGCACTGATCAGACTTAATTTGTCTTTCGAATAAGTAGTCCAAGGAAGGTTAGTGATTAAATCTAAATAGTTGCGTGTGATAGTATATTCTGGAGAACCCATTTCTAACACAGTTAATTTGTCTAGTTCTTCTTCAATGCGTGCTAATGTATCTTTGCTCAATTTCAGTTTTGCAATTTTTTCTTCGAAGCGATCAATTTCTGCAGTGCGGTCATCTTTTGAAATGCCTAATTCTTTTTGAATGGCTCTCAATTGTTCTGTTAAGAAGAAATGGCGTTGTTGTTCATCCATTTTTTCTTCTACTTCTTCACTGATTTTAGCTTGTAGCTTTACAAGCTCTGTTTCTTTTTTCAATAATACAATGACTTTTTTAAGACGTACACTCACATCTATCGTGTCTAAAATATCTTGCAATTTTTCTTTGTCTGCGCTGGTTAAGCTTGCTGCAAAATCAGATAAATAAGAAGGGTCATTAGGAATAAAACGTTTTAAAAAGAATTTTAATTCTTCTGAATAAAGAGGGTTAAGGGGAATCAGCTCTTTAAGCGCGGTAATGATAGCCATAACATAAGCTTTATTTTTATCATCGCTGCTGGATTGCGTATCTTCTAAATACTCTACTTCCACACAAAATGGCGGTGTTTTTTTGATCCATTTCGTAATGCGGAAACGTTTCATGCCTTCCGCAATAATTTGAACTTGTTCACCTGTTTCAACGGGTTGATGTATACGAATGGCGGTGCCAATGGGGTAAAAATCTTTAGGCTTAGAATTATCTGACGTGTTTGCACGTGTGAGAATTAACCCAGCGGCACTTTCATTTTCCTCAATAATGGTTTGAATGCTTTTTTGCCAAGGCTCTTTATCTAGCAATAGGGGTAATGTTTGTGGTGGAAAAAAAGGACGCTCTACCAAAGGCAATAAAATAAGGCGATTGGGAAGCGTGTTTTGTGAAGGAAGAGATTTTGTTGTAGTAGCGCGTAGCTTTTTAGATTTTTGCATGGCCATATATATACCTTTCGTACCTGGAGATGCGAATCCCGACTGCCCCAGACGGATTATCACCTCTTCGCATCTCCAAGTGCGAGAGGTACACACCTTCCATGTTTTGCATCAAACACAATATCGGCTATATTTTTAAAAGTAAAGTGGTTTCTTAATAAGAATTTTTTATTAGCCGTCTTAATTTTCATAAAAAAAGTGATAACCGCATGTTAGATATGAAAATTTTTTTAAAAATTTTATCTTCTTGATTTTATATTAAAAACAATAAGTTAAAAGGGTTTTTTTGAATTTTGCCGGGGATTTTTGAAAAAAACGCACCTTCCGTGTGGAAGTTATCTGCATATGTGCTATGTTTTTAGTGACCGCCCTTATACAGTAGTTCAGGAGACTATACTATGGCTACACGTAAACGTAAAGTGAAAAAGGCTCCAGCGAAAGCTGTTGCCGCTGCTAAGCCAAAACGCAAAGCAGCACGCAAACCCACTCGCCGTAAGGCAGCTAAAAAGGTAGCGGCTGCAAAGCCACGTCGTAAAGCTGCTAAACGCAAGACTGGTAAAGCAAGCAAAGGCGTTGCAAAACGTTTGAAAGCGCTTCGTGCGAAAGCTGTTGCCGCTGTAAAGCGCGCAAAAGCAAGACATGCCGCTGCTCTGAAAAAGCTAAAGGCTAAGCACACCGCTGAACTCAAGAAATTACGTGCAGAAGTACGTGCTGACTTGAAGAAAGCGATGGCTGCAGCTAAGAAAGCTGTAAAGAAAGTAGGCAAAAAGAAAGCTGGCAAGAAAGTAGCACGCAAAGCAGGTGCACGTCGTAAAGTTGGAGCTAAGCGTAAAGCTGCTGGCACAACAAAGCGTCGTAAAGTTGCAGGCAAACGTAAAGTTGCCAAGAAAGCTGCTACTAAGAAGGCCGCTCCTAGAAAACGCACTGTAAGACGTTCTAAGAAACGTGTTGCAGCTCCTCAAGTGGTAGCTCATCCAGCCGTATAAGCTTGATGAATAGCAACCACGCGCCCTGAGCATCTTATAAGGGCAGAGGTTTAGGGAAATTGAGAACCCCACATATGCAAATATGTGGGGTTTTCTTTTTCAGGACTTATATAAAATGCCCCCTTTTAAGGGGCAGCGCCGTAGGCAGCGGGGGTTTTGATGATATAATCACGCGCTATCGTACCAACGGAGCTCCCATGATCCTCGCCATAGACGCCACTGCCGAACACTGTTCAGCCGCTTTAAGCATCCCTGGCCGTGTTTTATCCCGCACATTGCATGCGCCTCGGGAGCATACACAAAAGCTATTAGCGTTTGTGGATTCATTGCTTGTAGAGGCCGGTGTTAAGCTATGCGATATTGGTGCAGTAGCTTTCGGAGCGGGTCCAGGCAGTTTCACAGGGCTGCGCATTGCTGCGGCGATGGCGCAAGGGTTAGCGTTAGGAGCTAACAAGCCTGTACTACCCATTTCAAGCTTGCGTGCTGTAGCGTTTGAAGTGTATCAAACGACACAGCATGAATCTGTCATGGTTGCTTTAGATGCGCGAAAAAGTGAAGTGTATTGGGGCTTGTATGGTTGGAATAAAAATGCGGGAATGGTGTTACAGGGTGAAGAAATCGTGGTAACGCCTAGCAATGTGCCTTTGCCTGATGTGTTATCGCAATGGGTGGGAGCAGGTAATGGTTTTGCAGCGTATAGTTCTATATTGGAAGAGCGCATGAAAGATGTGACAAGAGTATATCCAAATATCATGCCACAGGCGCACACCATTGCGGTGTTGGCTGAATATGATTTTGCACAGGGAAAAGCGGTGTCGCCTGAATTGGGTTTGCCAACGTATGTGCGAAATGATGTGGTTGTTCGGGCCACCTAGTTTGATTTTAGTAAATTTTATGCTACAATGCTGCGCATTACTGTAGAGGGGACAACCCTATGCTACGCCAATGGATGCATGATCTTTTTTTCACCACACGCATCCCGCTCATGTGGGAGCTCTGGGCGTTGATTATTATAAAATTACTCGGCTTTACGCTCATTTGGTATTTCTTTTTCTCTGATCCTATCGGCCCTCAACTCACAGATCAGACTGTGGTTGAGCATTTCACAAGGGAGACGCATCCATGATGGATTCTGTTGTTGAGCTATCACGCCTTCAGTTCGCTTTTACTGCCATTGTTCATTTCTTATTTGTCCCTCTCACGCTAGGTTTGTCGTGGATGCTGGTTATTATGGAATCTGTTTATCTCATGACAGGCAAACAAATTTATAAAGATATGACACAGTTTTGGGGGAAATTATTTGCGATCAACTTTGCAATGGGCGTAGTAACAGGGTTGACGATGGAGTTTCAGTTTGGGCAAAATTGGGCTTATTATTCTTATTATGTGGGCGATATTTTTGGTATTCCGCTTGCCATTGAAGGTTCTGTTGCTTTCATGCTGGAATCCACTTTTTTAGGCTTATTCTTTTTTGGTTGGGATAAATTATCAAAACCGCAGCATTTAGCCGCTACTTTTATGTTAGCGTTAGGATCTAATTTATCAGCGCTCTTTATTTTAATTGCAAATGCATGGATGCAATACCCTGTTGGCGCTGAATTTGATTACCAAACTATGCGCATGGAGCTTCAAAATTTTTCAGAAGTTTTCTTCAACCCTGTAGCACAAGTGAAATTTGTGCACACGCTTTCTGCAGGTTATGTGGTTGCTGCCACATTTGTATTGGGAATCAGCGCATTTTATTTATTGAAAGGGCGGGATCTCGCGTTTGCAAAACGTTCTTTTGCCATTGCTGCCGGTTTTGGCTTGGCTTCTGTTTTATCCGTAATAGTGTTAGGAGATGAAAGTGGTTATGAAATTGGGGATGTGCAAAAAGTAAAATTGGCTGCCATTGAGGCAGAGTGGAATACCGAGTCTGCGCCTGCAGGGTTTACTTTGTTTGGCATTCCTAATCAAACTGAAATGCGAACAGATTATGCTGTTAAAATTCCATGGGTCATGGGTTTAATGGCAACGCGTTCTTTTAATGAAGAAGTCAAAGGGTTGAAGCCTTTAATAGCTGAGCATGAGCATAAAATTCGTGAAGGAATGATAGCCTATGGATTGTTGAGCGAGCTGCGGCATACGGATCCTCCACGTGCTGAGACGGTGGCTGCATTTGAAAAAGTCAAAGATTCACTAGGGTATGGCTTATTATTAAAACGTTATACAGATAAAGTAGTGGACGCAACAGAAGACGAAATTGCGCAGGCCGCGAAAGATACTATTCCAAATGTATTTGTGACATTTTGGAGTTTTCGTGTCATGGTCGGATGTGGCTTTTTGTTATTATTATTATACGTATTAGTGATTTACGGCGGCATGAGAAAAACAGTTTGGCATAATCGGCCGCTATTATGGTTTGCTGTTTTCTGTATTCCATTGCCGTGGATTGCGGCTGAATTAGGCTGGATTGTGGCAGAAATGGGGCGGCAGCCTTGGTCGATTGCTGAAATTTTGCCAACATTTTTATCAGTTTCAACAGTCACAGCGCGAGATGTTTTGTTAAGTTTGTCGGGGTTTGTGATTTTGTACACCATTCTAGTAGCGATAGAAATGTTTTTGATGATCAAATACATTCGCTTGGGGCCTAGTAGTCTAGGGACGGGGCGTTATTATCATGAGAGATAAACACGCGCACTCACTTTAGGAGAAACACATCATGGAACTCTTCGATTACGTCACACTCAAATTAATTGTTTGGGGTTTGGTGGGGTTTTTCCTCATCGCATTTGCATTAACAGATGGATTTGATTTAGGGATTGGCGCTATTTCACTCTGGGTTGCACCTACTGATGAAGATCGACGCCAATTATTAAATATTGTAGGGCCTTTTTGGGAGGGGCAGCAAGTATGGTTTATCATGGGTGGCACGCTATTATTTGCTGCGTGGCCCCTAGCTTATGCAACGTCATTTTCTGCATTTTATTGGGTATTATTTCTATTATTATGGACGTTATTTTTGAGACCTGCCTGCATTGATTATCGATCTAAAATGCCTAGCCCGCGTTGGCGTGCGAATTGGGATCGTTTATTGTGGGTTGCAACGGTCGTTCCTGCTGTTGTATTTGGCGCTGCATTTGGTAATTTATTATTAGGCGTTGAATTCCATTTTAATAATTTCATGCAAAGTTTTTATACGGGGACACTACTTCAACAGTTTCATCCGTTTGCTTTGCTGTGTGGCTTCGTTTCATTATTCATGCTTATCATGCACGGAGGATATTATTTGTATATGCGCGCAGATGAGCATATTGGATTACGTGGACGCCGTTTTGCTAATATTGCTGCGCTTACATATGTAGTGTTTTTTGTGATAGGAGGATATTTCATTGCTTACAAAATAGAAGGTTATCAAGTGGTGAGCTTAGCAGGAGCTACGCATGATATTTTAACGCCTTTAGGAAAAACGGTGCATCGCGAAGTTGGAGCGTGGATGGGAAATTATGACTTATATCCTTGGATGCGTGTATTACCTTGCACAGCAATTGTATCAGCGTTAGCGAGTATTATTTTTAGTCGGTTATCGTGGACGATGCTTCCCTTTTTCTGCAGTGGTCTTGCTATTGCTTGTACCATTATGACGGCGGGGGCAAGTTTATTTCCGTTTATTTTTCCTTCTGCTGCGATGCCTGATCACAGCTTAACAATATGGGATGCGGTGGCGAGTCCTACTTCTTTGGGAACCATTGTGGTGATTACTTTGGGCGTGTTGCCTATTATTATGATTTATGTAACATGGGTTTATCGCAAGTTATCTGGCAAGGTAGCAGAAAAAATTTATTAGGAGGAGAGTATGTGGTATTTTACGTGGATTTTAGGAGTGTGCTTGGCTGTGGCTTGTGGAATCATCAATGTATTATGGTTGGAGCAGGAACATTATCTCGATAAAGAAGAAGGGGAAGAATAATCACCTAATTCTTTAGATAATTTAGCAACACCTGCGCATGCCATTGAAAAACCAAACCCAAAAAGAGTAAATAGTCCCGTTTGTGCAAGAGCTACAGGTGTTTTAGGCGTCTCTGAAGTTGTTTCAAATACATTTTGACAAATGGTTTGAGCGATATCATGGAAAAATGTGTTCAGTGCGTCCCCCTCTTCTGTCCCCGTATAAGCGATGATAACAAGTGCTATCGAAATGCAGGCGCCTATAGCGAAACCTATTTTTGTATGCGTTTGGAAGTGGAGGGGATCTGCGCTTTGGTCGTCATTATATTTGTGGTTTGTTAAAGTGAATGGTGAGAAAGAGTGGTCGCGGGTGTTTTCAGAATGGGGTGGTGTGGTTGTTTCGGGAGAAGATGCCGGGGAGGAGGGGGATGATGACATCAATGTTTTACCAACATGCTGGCGATATGTATCAAATATATTTCTTTGATTTGCAGAGCAGGTTTCATAATGAGTGTTAATATAATTAATTACAAAAGTACCATCTGGTAATGTTAAATAAGTTAATCTTATGCTAAGGAGACTGGGATAATCCTTAGAGTTTGTAGCATTTCTAAATTCATTGAATGCCGTGGTGAAAGCACCAACATCTTCACCTTGTACAGCAGTAACTAATTTTGCTTTGTCTGTATTATCTATTATTGCAGGATGAACCATGAAATTAACCTAAAGGGTTTTGTATATTATGTGAACTGAGATAGCACTCATTGTAACAATCTTGCTTGTTAACTTGTGAGTGAAATTGTAACAAAATGTCATGAATATTTTTCGAGGAATTGTCTTTATTGTATGAATCATATTTTAGGCGTAGGGGCGCATAATATGCGCCCGTGTGCGCGAAGCGCGCGTCTTTTTAGCGGGGGCGTAATATTACTTTCAATATAAACTCCGCGCCCTACGAAAAGATAGCCGCTTTTCAATCCTCCGCATCCCTCAACAACGCATTTAATCCCACTTTTTTGCGCGTCTGAAAATCTACCTTTTTAACAATCACCGCACAGGCTAACTGACAACGCCCGTCCTGAGAAGGCAAGCTTCCTGGCACTACAACACTGCCTTCAGGCACGTATCCGTAGCTGATCTCCCCAGTAGTGCGATCGTAAATTTTTGTGCTCGCCCCAATAAAAACCCCCATACTGATCACGCTTCCTGCACCAATTCGTACGCCTTCCACAATTTCACTGCGCGCTCCAATAAATACATCATCTTCAATAATTGTCGGAGAAGCTTGCAGCGGCTCTAACACGCCGCCCAACCCCGCGCCACCTGAAAGATGTACGTTTTTTCCTATTTGCACACAGGAACCAACGGTTGCCCATGTGTCAATCATGCAACCAGAGTCAATGTATGCGCCAACATTCACAAAACTCGGCATCACTACGGTATTGGGACCAATATAAGCACCTGCGCGTACAATTGCGCCAGGCACTAATCTTATGCCACTTTGCTTGAAATCCGCGTCAGTGGCATGAGCATATTTTAAAGGGATTTTATCGTAAAAACGCATGCAGCTCGCTTCAATAGGATGGTTCTCATGTGTGCGAAAATACAATAAAATGGCTTTTTTAATCCATTCATTGATTTCCCATGTGCCATTTTTTTTTTCTGCCACGCGAATTTCGCCATGGTTGAGCGCAGAAATGATATCATCTAGTGTGCGGCATAAATCTTTAGGTGCGTACCGAGGAGTAATGCGCTCAATATCGTTAAAAGCAGATTCAATAATGGTTTGAGACATGGTATATTATTGTCCTTAATGAAAAACTAACAACTGAGGGAACAATGAAACGTAAAACGATTATAATGATATTTTTCATTCTTGTCATACTGTTTGTGACCTACCGCTTTGTAAGCGAGAAAGCTAATAAAAACGCATTTGCTTTTCCTATTCCTGTTGTGACGGCAACACCTGTTGTTGTATCGTCCATGCCAATGTTAGTCACTGCCTTAGGTTCTTTGATGGCTGAAAATGAGGCGGATGTGGCTTCAGAATTAGATGGAACGGTTAAGCATGTCGATTTTCAAGAGGGTGCGTTAGTAGAACAAGGCGCTATTTTGGTGCAATTGAATGACGCGACCCAAGCAGCAACATTGGCTCAACGCCAAGCAGAGGCAGCATTGGCAAGTTTAGATAATACACGTTTAAGAAGTTTGATTGGTAAGGGAGCTATTTCTCAACAAGAAGTAGATAAAGCAGACGCAAATTTGAAGGTAGCGCAAGCTAACGTGGCGTTCGCACAAGCAGAGTTGGATAAAACAGATATTCGTGCTCCTTTCAAAGGGCGTTTAGATTTGCGGCACGTAAGCCCCGGGCAATATATTAAATCAGGGCAGAATTTGGTGCATATTGTTGATAAAAGTAGTTTAAAATTACAATATGCAGTGCCAGAGCGTTATTTGAGCCAGCTCGCCTTAGGGAAGCCTGTTCGTTTCCAAACAAGTGCATTTCCAGGTAAAATATTTGAAGGGGTGGTGAGTTTTGTAAGTCCCCAAGTCGATCTGGATACGCGAACAATCACGGTAGAAGCACATTTTGATAACCCCGAGGAAGCATTATCGCCTGGTTTATCCGGAGAAGTATCTCAAGTGCTCTCTGAGAACCCGAACGCTTTGAATGTGCCAGAAGAAGCGATTGTGGCAACCATTGCAGGGTATCAAGTGTACGTTATTGAAAAAAAGCATGTGCAAAGCCGGCCTGTGACTATTGGATCCCGTACAAACGGGCGTGTTGAAATGCTAACGGGTGTAAAAGCAGGAGAAATGGTGGTTGCTCGTGGGCAGCAAAGTTTGCGAGATGGTTCACCTGTTGAAATTTTAACAGAAACGGCGGGTGAATAATGCGCTTATCGCAAATTTGTATTGAACGCCCTGTTTTTGCCATTGTTATCAATTTAATTTTATTGATCATCGGTTATATTGGGTTTGATAGGCTCAATGTGCGCGAACTTCCTAAAACGGAACAGTTTACCGTAGAAATTAATACGACTTATACAGGCGCCAGTGCAGAGCTGATGGAAAATCAAGTGACGATTCCCATCGAAGATGCGATTGCGGGAGTAGAAGGAATAGATGTTATTTCTTCAAAAAGTCAGCAAGGAAAAAGTTCTGTCGTCGTGACATTTATTGCTGATTATAATATTAGCGAGGGAATGAACGATATTCGTGATCAATTGTCTCGCGTGCGGAAAACATTGCCTGATGATGCTGATGATCCTGTTCTTAAAAAAGCAGATCCTAATACTTCTCCTTCTATTTATATTTCTTTTACTGATACTAAGCGCGATGCATTGGCATTAACAGATTATATTGATCGTTATATTAAAACAGAGTTACAACAAGTAGAAGGTGTTGGGAGTGTGTGGGTGTACGGTGCGCGAGAATATTCCGTGCGCATTTGGCCTAATCCGCTTGGAATGGCTTCCCGCAAAGTAACGGTGGGGGATATTCAAAGTGTATTATTAGAACAAAATCAAGCGTTACCCAGTGGCGATATTAAAAGCCATTACCGTAATTTTGTGATTGATCCTGATACAAAACTGCAACATGTTGATGAGTTTAAGACGCTTGTATTACGTGATGAAAAAGGTAAGATGGTGCGTTTGAGCGATATTGCGGATGTGGAAATTGGCCCGCTGAATGAAGATACAGTTGTGCGTGTGAATGAAAAACCTGCATTAGTTCTTGCCATTGTGCCCCAAACAACAGCCAATCCGGTGGATGTTTCTGCAGGCGTTAAAAAACGTTTAGATTCTTTCAGAAAAAGCTTGCCGGAAGGCATGGATTTTTCAATCAGCTTCGATAATGCAACGTTTATTGAAGCTTCGATTAGTGAAGTATATAAAACTATTTACGAAGCCATATTATTAGTGGTATTGGTAGTGTTTGCGTTTTTGGGATCATTGCGTTCATCAGTGATTCCAATTGTCACGATTCCGCTTTGTTTAATTGCAACATTTGGTTTGATTTATTTAATGGGTTACACGATTAACACCATGACATTATTAGCCATGGTGTTAGCAATTGGTTTGGTGGTGGACGATGCTATTGTAATGCTTGAAAATGTGTTTCGTCATCGAGAAGAAGGGATGTCAGCATTAGATGCTGCAAAGAAAGGGAGCGATGAAATTGGTTTTGCCATTATTGCAATGACATTAACACTTGCTGCAGTGTATGCGCCTATTGGTTTTACCCCTGGTTTTACGGGCGCGATTTTTAGGGAGTTTGCGTTTACGTTAGCAGGAGCGGTGGTGATCTCAGGTTTTGTAGCTTTGTCGCTGTCGCCGATGATGTGTGCGTATGTCTTGCCCAAAAAATTAGAGACAACAAAATATACACAATGGCTAGAAAATTTCATGCATCGTCTGGATGAGTATTATCGAAAGTGGATCACTTTCTTTTTGCATCATCGCAAATCCATGGTGTTAAGTTTCTTGGGTGTGGCAATGCTGGGAGTATTTTTATTCCATTCACTAAAAGCAGAATTGGCGCCTACAGAAGATCAAGGTGCTGTATTTACGGTTGTCACAGCGCCTACTAACTCGAGTTTTCGTTATTTAGATGAAATCATGTTAAGCGTTCAAAAAGTATTAGCAAATGTTTCGGAGCGTGAAAATTTAGTGGTTGTGACAGGAACGGGAAGCACAGAGTCAGGTATTGCATTTTTGGCGTTGAAACCTTGGGATGAGCGCTCCCAGTCACAGACCAGCATTACTCACAGTGTGCAATCGAAATTATTCAAAATACCTGGTGCACAAATTTTCGCGATTGATTTGCCGCCTATTGAGGGAAGTGGTGGTGGCACAACCCCAATTGATTTGGTCGTACAAATGTCGGGTACTTATGAAGAATTAGCGAGTGTGATGGATAATCTGCAAAAAGCAATCACAAAATATCCTGGCTTAAATAGTGTTCAAACAGATTTAAAAATGGACAGCCAACAAATTGAAGTAAAAATTAATCGTGATTTAATAGGTAATTTAGGGATTCCTTTTGAAGACTTAAATGATGCCTTAAATATTTTATTTGCAGGGCGCCACATCAGTGATTTTGAATCAAACGGTGAAAATTATGATGTGATAGTACAATTGAAAGAAGATTTGCGTGCTAGCCCAGATCAAATTAATCATATTTATTTAAGAGCAAGAGAAGAGCGGATGGTGCCTTTATCAGCAGTGGTGACGTTAGAGAGTATTGTTCGTCCGAATACGCTGCCGCATTATAATCGTATGCGTTCTGCACATTTAACGGCTAATTTATCTCCGGGGTATACGTTAGGTGAGGCAGTAGAAGCCTTGAACGATATTGCCGCTAGCATATTACCTGTAAACTCCAAAACTTCTTGGGCAGGGTTCACGAAAGACTATTTAGAGTCCAGCGGCGCGATGCTAACAACGGTCTTTTTATCTTTGATATTTATTTACTTAGTATTGAGTGCGCAATTTGAAAGTTTTAGGGATCCCTTTATCATTATGTTGACTGTTCCCTTTTCGATTATCGGTGCAGTACTATTTTTACAGTTAGTAGGCGGGACGAATAATATTTATACTCAGATTGGTTTTGTGACGTTAATTGGGTTGATCACCAAGCACGGTATTTTAATTACTGATTTTGCCAATAAGTTAGCAGCCCAGGGAGTAGATAAATACGAGGCGGTAGTTCAAGCAGCAGTGACGCGCCTGCGTCCAATTTTGATGACGACAGGGGCCATGGTGCTAGGGGCTGTCCCCTTGGCGTTGGCGAGTGGGGCAGGGGCCGCAGCTCGCAGCCAAATGGGCTGGGTGATTGTCGGGGGCATGTTGTTTGGGACGCTGTTTTCGTTATTTGTCGTGCCCGTGGCTTATACTTTTATTTCAAGGCGTTGAGCCGCCCTGAAAATTTATTACCTTGCTCATCGTTAGGAATAATCCCGCATATTCCCCTTGCAGAACTCGCATTTGCGTATTATCATTTCGGTCTTACCAGGAGATTTCAAGAATGGCAAAAGAGACGAAAAAAAGATTTTCAGATGATATGGTTGATGGTATTACAGCCTTAGTTATTATCTTGACTATCAGCGCAGGAGTAGTCTATTGGTTATCCACCATGCCTGGTTTTTAAACATACATTGATAACACATGCAAGGACGCATTTTCATGGACAACATCCGTTACCCCGGTGAAATTTTACGTGATACTTTACGGGAAATAGGCTTTTTAGAATTGGCTGCTGCTGCCAATGCCCAATTAGGTGTGAAGGCTGCTCAAGCAGGTTCTAAAGCATTGCATTTAAAAGCTCCCACTTTGCGAGATGTGATACTTGACGCTCACCGCTTGATCAAAGCAACCTTGCTTCCTGTGCTGGTAGATGCTAGCAAAGGGATTTCTTGTTTGCCTGATACCGTCGCAGCACTGGAGGCTATCGGGGCAGCGGGATTACATGTTGAGGATCAGCAAGAAGGAAGGCGGTTGTCTGTTGAAGCCATGTGCGCGCGTTTCCGTCAAGCTTTATTGGTCCGTAAGCATGCAAGCTTCATTATTATGGCGCATTGCACGGGGTTGCGAGCAGAAGGGTTAGAAACTACGTTGGCGCGCTGTAAAGCTTATATTGCCGCTGGAGCAGATATGCTTCATATCAGCGGTATATCTAGCGAGGGAGAATACCGTGTTCTTACCCGCGCTTTGTCTGTACCCTTGCTCGCAAACCTGGCAGAATCCACCCATGCTTCAACTTTTTCGACAACGCAATTGCAGGAGTTTGGCGTGCAATTAGTGGTGAAGCCTATGAGCGTTTCCGTTGCTGAGTGTGCAGATAGCTAAATTTTTGTACTTGCTTTAAAGGATGGCGTTGCACACCATGGATGATATGCATCAGGTCCCAGTGTTCAGTTAGTTGGTTGCTTTCTGAATTTTCTAAAGGCAGCGGTGGTTCACTATAGTAATAGTTCATGGTGTCATCTCCTTTTGTAATCGTTCACTGTGGTTTTACATCAGTCAGTGAACGTTACTCCTAATTTATTTTGCTTACCTTCATCCAATACTGCTTTGAGGTAAGTAAAAACATTATAGACATGGGTTTTAAGATGAGCAAATAAAAGCGGTGTAAGTTTAAGCGGGGTTGGGGGCTAGAGTCGGGTAAGGACATACGAAAGGTTTTGAGGTACAATAGCGCTCTTGATGACTAGAAGGTGAAGCTATGACTGACAAACGTGTTGTTTCTGATTCAATGGGTACATTAGAGATTCCTGCCGATGCATTATACGGCGCACAAACCATGAGAGCGCAACAAAATTTTCCAGTGAGTTCGCTCAAAATGCCAGCACCTTTTATTCAAGCATTGGGGCAAATCAAAGCTGCATGTGCAGAAGCGAATGAGGCTTTGGGGTTGTTAGATCCTATCTTAGCAAAACCAATCATCGCAGCTTCTGAACAGATTGCGTGCGGCGAATATCTTGATCAATTTCCTCTTGATGTATTTCAAACAGGATCGGGCACCAGCACTAACATGAATGCTAATGAAGTGATTGCGACATTAGCGAGCAAAGCGTCCGGAAAAACCATCCATCCTAATGATCATGTGAACATGGGGCAAAGCAGTAATGATGTCATTCCCACCGCTATTCACGTTTCTGCAGCCATATTAGCAACGCATGCTTTATTGCCTGCGATGCAGCATTTATCGCAAACTTTAAAAGAAAAAGCAAAATCTTTGCAGCATGTTACAAAAACAGGCCGCACACATTTGATGGATGCAATGCCTGTGCGTTTTGATCAAGAATTGGGTGGATATGCTCAACAGATTGATTATGGGATTGCGCGCGTTCAAAGTACACTGCCTCGTATTTTGGAATTAGCTCAAGGTGGTACAGCAGTAGGCACGGGAGTGAATGCAGATCCTCGTTTCGGTAAAGCTGTTGCAAAAAGATTAGCAGAAAGAACGCATTGTGCTTTTGTGCCTAAGCCAAATTATTTTGAAGCATTAAGTGCACAAGATGCAGCAGTAGAATTATCAGGGCAACTGCGTGTGATTGCTGTTTCATTAATGAAGATATCGAATGATTTACGTTGGATGAATTCAGGCCCTTTAGCAGGTTTAGGCGAAATTCAATTGCCAGCGTTGCAACCAGGTAGCAGTATTATGCCTGGCAAAGTCAATCCTGTGATTCCAGAAGCGGTGTGTATGGTATGCGCACAAGTGATGGGCAACGATACAACCATTGCTATTGCAGGGCAGGCAGGTAATTTTCAATTAAATGTGATGTTGCCGGTGGTTGCATACAATTTAATTCAATCATTAGAATTATTGACCAACGCTTGCACATTATTAGCGGATAAAGCCATTAAAGGTTTTACGGTGAACGAAGCGCAAATCGATCGCGCATTAGAGCGCAATCCTATTTTAGTAACAGCATTAAATGCTGTGATTGGTTATGAGAAGGGCGCTGCGATTGCGAAGCAGGCTTATAAGGAAGGACGTAGCGTGAAGGAAGTGACGCGGGAAAACACGGATCTTAGCGCGGAAGAGATTGATCGGTACTTGGATCCGCGGCATTTGACGAATTGAGACGGGTCTTATTACTAGCGAGAGCACGGCTGAATTAATCAGGATTTTCAAGGCTCAACATATGGCTACTTGCATTATACGCAAATATTTCTGCGTAACGGCCCCATTCAATTACCGTCATCAATACGCGATGAGATTCTTCATGGCTTAAATATTCTTCTAGCATTGTTAAGAAATATTCTTCAGGAATAGCATTATCATGCACTTTATCCAATGCTTGACGAATAGCATGTGTTAAAGGTATGTGTGCCAAATGCTGCGCAAAAATTTCCTTTTTTTGCAGAATATCCGCTTGTCCGAAATGAATGCCGGCAGGAGTCAGTGCGATGTCACCCTCGAGCACACGGGCAAAACATAAAATGTCGAGTAAATCTATCATAGGGAATAAAGCATCGATATCTAAATGCAATTGCTCTGCCAAATCTTGCAAAGGAAAAGGAGCTTTCTTTTCGGAATAAACGATCTCTTCAATTAGCCCAGTTAAGGAGGAAACTTCTACATCAGGTAAACGGTAGCCAATATCAATGACTTTATGTTTGTAAGTCGCCATGGTAGGGCGACGTGTCGCATTGGGATCAGACGTCATCAGTGTGTAAATATCATCCACAATTTTTTTGACGCGAGGATCTTCATTGTTACGAGGATGGGGTAAATCAACGAGAATCTCGCCTTGCACGCAACCGGGATCACTTTTAAATACTACAATGCGATTAGCCATTAATGCAGCTTCATTAATATCATGCGTCACCATTAAAATGGATTTTAACGGCGTTTGTGTTTCTTGCCATAAATCTAATAAATCGCTCCTTAAATTTTCAGCAGTCAGGACATCTAGTGTCGAAAATAATTCATCAATAAGTAGTATGTCTGGCTGCACGACTAAAGCGCGCGCAAAACCTACACGGCTTTTCATGCCGCCTGATAATTCTCTTGGGAAAGCGGATTCAAAACCATCCAATCCAATCATATCAATGGCTTTTAAGGCGCGATGGCGGCGTTCTTCGGATTTTACACCTTTTGCGGCTAAACCTAATTCTACATTTTCCAATACGGTGAGCCAGGGCATGAGGGCTGCGTGTTGAAATAAAACAGCAATGCCCTGCGCTGGCCCATGTATTGCTTGATTCTTGAAACACACTTCCCCGGCGGTAGGTTTAATTAAACCCGCCATGATGCGTAATAAAGTAGATTTTCCTGAACCTGATTTCCCTAATAATGCGACAATTTCGCCTTCGCGTAATTGAAAATTAACTTGATCTAATACTAATAATTCTTGCGATTCTGGTTTTGGAAAAGCTTTTTGGATGTGTTTCAATTCTAAGAGTGGAGCAGGCATTTTAATCCTCTATGCTAAATTGTAACGCGTTTGTGCATACTCATAAAGTCGTTGCCAAACAAGTTTGTTAAAGCTAATGACATAAATGCACATCACGCCAATGCCTAATAAAATACGAGGAAAATCCCCTAATAATGTGTGTTGAGCAATGTATGCGCCTAGCCCCGTGGCATGTAATTCTGTGCTTCCCCAGGAAACCCATTCTGCCACAATGCTGGCATTCCAGGCTCCTCCCGCAGCAGTGATCGCGCCCGTCACATAATAGGGGAAAATGGCGGGGAGTGCCAGGGTGCGCCACCAAAGTACGCCTTTTACGCCTAAGTTTTGAGCGGTGTGGTGTAGATCTTTTGGAATGAGAGAAGTAGCTGCGATCACATTAAATAAAATATGCCACTGTGTGCCTAAAATCATCAGTGGGCTGGTCCAAATATTAATATTGAGTTGAAAATGCAAAATCAATAATACAGCAGCAGGAAAAACAACATTGGCAGGGAAAGCCGCTAAAAATTGAGCAATGGGTTGTACTATTTCAGCAACGCGTGGCCGCATGCCAATCCATACTCCTATAGGAACCCATATAAATGACACTAATAAAATTAGTACCATGATTTTGAAAGCAGTGATAGCGCCTAAAATAAACACTTCACTCATTTCTGCTAACGTAATACTTTGCAAAATAAATTGCACTGAGATAAACAGAGAAGCAATAATCACTATGCTTAATAGAATAAACCAGATAATATCATGAGGGCCTGCGTTTTTTTGTGTGGTGACAGTATGCACAGGGCGTGAAATAAACCAACGGCTATTGATCATTTTTTCAATAGCCCTATTCCAGTGGAAACGTAATTGCGAAATAAAACGTGTGCGTTGCAATAAGGAAAGTAACCAGCTGGAGGGAAGCGTTTCTAAATTAGGATCGGCGCGAAATTTATAGGACCATGCGAGGAGCGGACGAAATAATAATTGATCATATAACACAATCACAATCAGCATGCAAAAAATTGCATAACCTACTGCTGCAACATTTGCTTGATCAATGGCTACAGCAATATATGACCCCACGCCCGGTAACAAGATATGTTGATTGGTGACGGAAATGGCCTCTGAAGCGACTAAAAAAAACCAGCCGCCCGACATGGAAATCATCATATTCCATATTAATCCTGGCATGGCAAAGGGCATTTCTAAGCGCCAAAAACGTTGCCATGCGGATAACCCTAAAATATCAGCTGTTTCGCGCAGGTCAGCGGGCACAGTTTTGAATGAATTGTACATACTCAGCATCATGTTCCATGCTTGAGAGGTGAAAATCGCAAAAATAGCAGCACATTCTGGGCCTAATAAACTGCCTGGAAATAAATAGATAAACCCGACAATGCTGATCGATAAAAACCCTAAAATAGGAACAGATTGTAAAATATCAACCGCAGGGATAATCACCGACTCAGCTTTTTTGGATTTGGCCGCCAAGCTTGCAAAAATAATGCTGAATAATAATGAGAAGAATAATGCAATAAACATGCGTAAGACGGTGCGAACGGCATAGTGGGGGAGAGCGCTAGGATCTAGGCTGATAGGCAGAACATCCCCAATCTGATAGGGGACAGACATTTGGCTTGCAGCGGTAGCTAGCAAGGCCAAGAAAGCAAAAATAGGGATAAAAATCAAGGCGTCCCAGAAGTTAGGATAGGAGTTTTGGCGAGGCTGTTGATAGGTATTATTGTTCATATTATCAGCACTCACCGTTGACCCCGGAACGATGATAGTTTATGGAGTGGCTGGTAGAGTGTCAACAGAAATTTTATAATTCAATTTTCTAACTTCTTTTTCAGCATTAACGCTTGCAATATATCGTAGTACGTCCGGATATTTTCAACATATTTAACCGCTTCATTACCGCGCGCGTAACCGCTTTTAGATGTTCGATACCATGTCGCTTGTGTTTTTTTAGGCAACCATTCACGAATATCTTGCCAACGGTTAGGGTCGCCTTTAGCGGAACTCACCCATTTTCGCACGTCGGTAATATGTGCTGGCCCGATGTTGTAAGCAGCCAATGCAATCCAAAGACGGTCGCGCCCGGTAATTTCGGTTGGCAATTTATCGTAAATGTTTTTGAGGTATTGGGCGCCTGCGTGGATGCTTTCCACGGGATCAAGGCGGTTCTGTAAATTAACTTCTTTCGCAGCTGCCATCGTCATCATCATAATGCCTCGCACGCCCGTGGGGGAACGTGCGTTAGGATTCCAGTGGGATTCTTGGTAAGCGAGCGCGGCAAGCAACACCCAATCAAATGTATCACTGGCGGCCGCTTTAAAAACAGATTCATATAAAGGCAATGTGCTTTCAACACGGCGATGAAAAGTATCCGTATCGACAAAATCAAAATTTTGTAAATAAGTATAATAAATATCCACGAGCCAATCGAGTTCCCCCGTTTTTTCAATCGTATCAAAAAAACGATTGGCTGCATTCACAAGACTATCGTCTTTTTTTAATCGTGATTGTATTTTATTGAGTAATGATACATAGACATCAAATTTTTTTAAATATTCTATCAAAGTATATAAGCCCGGATAATAAGTGAGGGGCTTAAACCCCCAAGCAATAGGTTGTTCACCAATCGCTTTAAACCCCACGCGCAAATGAGGGGAATATTGTTGATATGCCGCTAATTCAAGTGAATCTGCCATTGTGTATTGAATTTCACCTTTTGCCACTTGATCCAGTAAAGTTAACGCATCGGTATTTTCTGTCTTAAATGTTAAATGAGGATACTCTGATTGTTTTGCGCGTAATGTTGCCTCGTAGCTGCTGTCTGCAGGCACAACAATTTGCTTATTTTCCAGACTTTGGAAAGTGGTGGGTTTATCATTGCCTGACAAGTAAACGACAACCTCTTCCGCAGTTAAATAAGGTTGACTGTACCGAATGGGGGGCGTGCGTTCTACATTAGCGGTTAAACCAGCTGCTGCAATATCTGCAAAATCAAAATTCAAATCACTGAGTAATTCTGAAACGCTGGTAGCGTAGGTCATTCTACTTTTGACACCTAAGTGGCGCGCAAATAAGGCTGTTAAACGGCGCTCAAAATGATCGGGGTCTCGCTGCTGTGTAAAATGAGCCAGCGGTGTTGCTCGAGTAACAGCAACCAACACCCCACTTTTTTGGACGCGTCGCAGCTGGCTCTCTCCATGTTGAATGAAAAAGATAAGTGCTAACAAGCCAATAGCGAGAAAGGCGCGTGCATATGAGGGGGTGGACTGAAAGTGACGTATGGCTCGCTCCTAGCATTCAAATATACCTCCTTAGTATAGGAGATTTCTGGTATTCTATCTGGCAAAAGGGAGAAAAGGTATGCATGATACTGTGTTAATGGGTCCAGCCCTGCGAGGAAAGTTTCCAGCGCAGATTGAATACTGGGTACGCACCGTTTCGCCATTCACACCTGAAGATTTAAAAAAGCTAAAAAACTTACTTATTGAAAGAGGGGAGGCGTATACGCCTCCTGTAAAGGTTCAAAGCGTGTGGGTAGCGCCGCGTGTTTCTACGCAGTCGCCCTTTTCCTCGAAAGTGATGGATATCTTAGAAAACTGTGGGTTACAAGGTATTACGCATCTTGAAAAAATAATACGTTATGATGTTGCTGTTGATCAAGATCTGCAAGCCATTTATCCCATGATTCATGATCGTATGACGCAATCGATATTATTTGATCGCGAATTAGATAGTTTATTTGTAGCAGGAGCTGTTCGGTCCTTGCAAACTATTCCTTTCTCGTTAAAAGGGAAAGAAGCACTAAACGAAGCAAATAAAATAATGGGGTTAGCATTATCTGATGACGAAATAGATTATTTGTGTGAACAATATGAAAAACTAAAAAGAGATCCGACGGATGCAGAATTAATGATGTTTGCGCAAGCGAATTCTGAACATTGTCGTCATAAAATTTTTAAAGCGCAGTGGGTAATCGATGGTGTCCTCAAAAAAGAAGCATTATTTGACATGATTCGCCATACGTATCAACAAAATCCTCAAGGAGTATTATCTGCTTATCAAGATAATGCTGCAGTGATTGAAGGGTTTAATCATTCTGCGTTTTTTGCAGATCACAATTATCTTTATCAACGCCACGAAGAGCCGATTGACATTGTGATGAAAGTGGAAACGCATAATCATCCTACGGCTATTTCACCTTTCTCTGGTGCTGCGACAGGTTCTGGTGGAGAATTACGTGATGAAGCTGCAACGGGGCGTGGAGCAAAACCTAAAGCAGGGTTGGTAGGTTTTTCTGTGTCGCATTTGCGCATTGAAAATTTTTTACAACCTTATGAAAGTACATTAGGGAAGCCTGATCATATTGCGAGCGCATTAAATATTATGTTGGAAGCACCATTAGGGGCGGCACGTTATAATAATGAATTTGGCCGACCTGGATTGTGTGGTTATTTTCGCAGTTTTGAATGGGGGCGGTTTGGTTATCATAAACCGATCATGATTGCGGGTGGGTTTGGTAATATTCGGCGTGATAATGTAGAGAAAAAAAAATTAATAGCGGGAGATTTCATTATTGTATTGGGTGGCCCGGGGATGTTGATTGGTTTGGGCGGGGGCGCTGCTTCCTCCGTGAATGCTGATGGACGTGACCAAGCATTAGATTTTGCTTCTGTTCAGCGGGATAATGCAGAAATGCAGCGCAGAGCGCAAGAAGTGATTTTATCATGCATCACGCATGAACCTAATCCTATTAAAACCATTCATGATGTGGGGGCAGGAGGATTATCTAATGCCATTCCAGAGTTGCTGAATGATTCTGGTGTGGGAGGTGAAATTGATTTAACCGCTGTTCTTTGCGCGGATCCTACTTTATCGCCCATGGAAAAGTGGTGCAATGAATCGCAAGAAAGATTTGTGATTGGAATGTCTCCTAAAAATCTAGAAATATTTCGTGGTTGGTGTGATAGAGAACGTGTGCCTTTTTCAGTGGTCGGTGTGGCTACAGAAGTGAGGCGTTTAAAAGTAGTGCAAAACGATCTTAGCGTGATTGATCTTGATATGGACATGATTTTTTCTCATGCACCGCGAATGGAAAGAGAAGCGTTTCACGAAAACACAAAACATGATGCTATTCCTATAGTGACAGAAGATCTTCCGGGCACGTTATTATCAATTTTGTCTCATCCTACAGTAGCTGATAAATCCTTTTTGATACACATTGGCGATCGCACCGTGGGTGGTTTGACGGTGCGTGATCAATGTGTCGGGCCATGGCAAACGTGCGTGAGTGATGTGGCAGTTACGGCCAGTGATTTTTTATCTACAACCGGTGAAGCCATGAGCATGGGGGAGCGCACTCCCATTGCAATAATAAATGCTCCTGCATCAGGGCGTATGGCCGTTGCTGAGGCATTAACTAATATTGCAGCAGCACCGATCCGTGGCATATCTAATATTAAATTATCCGCAAATTGGATGGCAGCATGCGGCACAGCAGGGATGGACGCAGCACTTTATGACACTGTCGAAGCCGTGGGAAAAACGTTTTGCCCTACCTTAGGCATTTGTATTCCCGTAGGAAAAGATTCATTGTCGATGAAAACAAAATGGACAAAGAATGATAGGGCGAATGAAGTAGTTGCTCCTGTTTCATTGATTATAACAGCGGTTTCACCAGTGACGGATGTCAATAAAGTACTCACGCCTGTTTTATCCAGTGAAGATGAAACATTACTCTATTTAATTGATTTAGGTTTTGGTGAAAACAGATTAGGCGGCAGTATTTTTGCGCAAATCAATCAAATGATAGGAGATATCTCTCCAGATATTGAGCCAGGCTCTGTGCGCCAATTTTTTGAGTTGATTCAGGCACTCAATCAGAAAGATTTGTTGCTGGCGTATCATGATCGCAGTGATGGAGGATTGTGGGCTACGTTAGCAGAAATGGCTTTCGCTGGCAGAGTGGGTTTAAAAATAAACTTGACTTCATTAGGCGAGCATGTGTTGCCTATTTTATTAAGTGAAGAAATAGGGGCTGTTGTTCAAATTAACAAAGCAAATGAAACAGTATTTTTAGAGTATGTTAAAAAATCAGGGTTAATCGCTGCTGTGCATTGCATAGGCAGCACGCAGAAAACCCCTATTATTTCTGTTGAGCATTGTGCTCAGCATTGGGACATTGATTTAGAAACGGCATTGCGAGCCTTCCATCGTGTTAGTTTTGAAATACAAAGTTTACGTGATAATCCTGTCTGCGCTGCTCAAGCGTATGAAGCGGCTATCAGTATTAAAAACCCCTCTCTCTTTTTTAAAGGAGATGCAGCGGTGGTATTGCCTCCAGCGGTGGTGGGTAAAAAGCCTACTGTTGCTATTTTGAGAGAACAAGGAATTAATGGTTATGTTGAATTAGCTGCGGCATTTACGTTTGCAGGGTTTGATGCGATAGATGTGCATATGCAAGATTTATTATCAGGCCGTGTGAAATTGTCTGATTTTCAAGGTCTAGCCTGTGGCGGTGGTTTTTCTTACGGTGATGCATTAGGGGCCGGTAGTGGGTGGGCAAAAAATATTTTGTATCATCCAGCATTGTTGGCTGCGTTTCAAGCTTTTTTTGAGAGAGAAGATACATTTACAATAGGCTTGTGCAATGGTTGCCAAATGTTATCCCAATTAAAAAATGTGATTCCTTTTGCAGAACATTGGCCTGTTTTTGTTCAAAACCAAAGTCAACAATTTGAAGCGCGATTAAGCATGGTTGAAATATTACCGAGCGCTTCTTTACTGACACGAGGGATGGAAGGCATGCAATTGCCTGTCGTTGTGGCGCATGGGGAAGGTCGAGTTTATGCGACAGAAGAAGCGTTTGTACGGTTGCAGGCAGAAAATCAAGTGGTGTTAAGATATATCGATCCCGTGGGGAACCCAGCCACACAATATCCTTACAATCCGAATGGTTCTGCGGGGGGGATGAATGGGTTTACTTCTGGCGACGGTCGTGTCACACTAATGATGCCGCATCCTGAGCGCGTATTCCGCGCGCAGCAATTCAGTTGGCGGTCAAGTATGTTCGGCGAGTGGAGTCCGTGGTTCAGGATGTTTTTGAATATTCGGCACTTGTACTAATAATGGACGTTAAAAGTTAAATATAAGGGGGAGTTATGACTTTAAGACAAACGTTAGTGAGCGCATTGTTTTTAGCGCCTTTAATGAGTTTTGCAGCATCTTCTGCTGTTGTAGAATGGGGTGTTGAACCTAATGGTGACTTACGCGTTACAACGGAACAATCTGTTGAATATGTCTCACCTGAAAATACTGCAGAATATTTTGATACATTAAGAATGGTGCGTTTGGGTGATTCTTCTGTAGAAGCAACGGCTGCTGCATGTTCAACAGCAACGTGCTCTTTCAATAATGTGACGAGAAATAAGTATGCTTGTTTGTTGGATGATTTATATGCGATGGCAACGTCCATGGGCGGAGTTATTGAGTCCTGGCCGGATAACCAAGCAGACAGTGGGATAGCAAAGTTTGCGGTGGCAGGAGCAACTTTTGAAATAGGGGTTGCCTTGGATGAGCCTGCCCAAGTGATGGCCGGTTCGATTATTCAGCCTAGCAGTGCTTCGGCATTGATGTATAGAAGTATGTGGGGATATGTAGAGTCAAGTTTGGCTCAATGTCCTAGCTGATGAGACAGGAAATCATTGCGATATAATATAGCGTGATTCGCCCCTCCAGGGGCGACAAGATACCTAGCCCCCCATGAAGCTGCCGTAGGCGGCGAATGGGGGGTAACAGGTTAAAAATAATGCAAGCCCCAGCGGGGCGTAAAAAGAATTTTATTTTTTATGGAGTACGTCTGGTGGCTCCAGATGAGTCAATAGTGCCGCTATCTGGATCATTCTTACTCTGCCCGCCGCTTCGTACAGCAGGGCTATTACGCTCCCTGGTTTTTCCTACTAATGTATCTCTCAGCGCACCGCTTGAGGAAGAGGAACTTGCCTGTGGTTGAACATTCTCGCAGAGAGTTTGGCAGAGAGCTTGTCTGTGGTTATATATTTGAATTTGTGTATCACAAAATTTGATTAACTCTCCAATAAGAGGACGCAACTCACTCTGAGCACTTAACATTCCCTTGGTGTGTTTTTCAAATACATCTAATGTTACTAGAATATCTGATAATTCTTGTTTGATCTTTGTGAGTCTATCTATTGCGTCGCCCAAAGAAAGGCTGAGAGGCTTTTCAGGAAATAACGTTTCTTTTACTGTGGTGTTGAGATATGTAGAAACAGCCCCTCTTTTCCATTTTCTTTCTAAAGATTTTTTATCTGTATTATTCGTTATATCTACTTCTGAGAGATTAAGCGTAATTTCTTCTGTAGATGCTTGTGTGTTATTATTTGTTTTGGTTGATTTATCTTTAATAGTTTCTTCTTTTTCAAGTTGATGATTAACAAATGCATCTATTTTATTTACGATCGGTTGTGTTTCTGTAGAAATTGCCAAAATTGTTTTTGGCATGAGTTGTTGCTTAACATCATTTTCAATATTATTGTTAAGCCATTTGATAAGTGCTTCAAAAGCTTTTATATCATCCATGGTTGAGGTTTTATCGGCTAACAATGAATCAAGTTTTTCAGATAATGCGGTTTCAGAAATATCATTAACATGATTATTTTTGTTTTTAATATATTCTTTGATCTCTGCAATATAAATTAATTTTTTAAGGTAAAATGTATAGCCTGGGTCCCCAGGAGAAAAATATGTTTTTGCATTTGTTTTGGCGATATCAGCACGATCAGGTGTTTTTGGCGCAGGTACTGCTACTTTAAGAAGGAAATTTTCTCCCCAATTCCCAGTTTGTATTTTACCTCGAATATCATGTTCTTTCATTAAGGTAATAATGTGAGCGCGGCTAGATTTTTTACTCAATGTATTTTGATTAATGGCTATTAAATATAACTCTAACAGCCTCTTTTCTTCTAGAGTAACGGGCGGATTAAAATCCAGCGCGCTATTGAATGAATCGGTAACATATTTTTCGGATTTATGTGCTTGAAGTTTGCTAGCATTTTCTTGGTTTAAGCGACTAGCGCCAGGATGCTCGAAAGCGTTTGTTCCGCCGACATAATTTCTATAACTAAAAGAATCAGCTTTGTTGGTTTGTGTTGTTCTTGAGATAAGTGAAGAGGAGGATGAGCTGGCTGGTGAACCTTTATTGATTGGTACTCGGGGCTGAGCATTTTCTTCATCGTCCTCAATGTAATCGCCTGTTGCAACGGCTTCTTGATTGAGTGTGTTTGTTGTTGTTGAAAAAGTAAGCGCTTTGGATACAGCTCCTTGGTCTCTCAATGAAGTGGTTTGTCCTAAACCTCGATACAATGTTTTTTGATTGTAGAGTGTCACCATGATATTATAAAGCCGATTTTCATCGATTGTCCCATTTATAAATTCTAACATAGCTATATGAAAGGCTGGATCTGAAACAATAGAAGCCTTATCAACCACGCTGGCAAAGCGTTCATTAGCGCTTTTACATCCTGAAAATTTATTGGTTTCTGCTACTAATAATAACGCTTGTACTAGCATGCCATTTTCTTTTTTGGTGTATGTATCATTCATAAACATTTTTAACAATACGGTTTTTGCCAATGCTTTAGGGTTTTTCCCGTTCGTATTGATTTTTTTAAACATTTTTTCTTTATTATCTTTTTTAAACTGATTTATATTCATTCTTTGAGTTGTTGCATAGGAAGAGCTAGTGTAAAGATCTGTATCACCTTTTTTGTGCTTTAAAAAAAACGTATAAGCATTTATGGAATTTGTAGACTGCTCTTTTAATTGCTTGAATGTCTCATCATTAATAATCTCTTCTAAGTCGCTCGTTCTGAAAATTTGAAGCATGGCAAGATCAACAAGATCATAAATTTCATGTGTTTCGTTTCGAAATCTGTCATCAGCAGAGGGTTTTTCTATCCCCCATTGATTAACAGAGAGGTTACACAGTAATATAAAATTTTGTTTTTCGTCAGGTGGGGTAACTCTCTCCTTAATTTTTCCTTTATTATAAGCATGCACCCCATAAATAATGGTTTTGGTGCTGAAGCTTTGTTTGGCATCGTTTAATGATCCATAACTGGTGAGTAAATTGTAATAAACAAAATCTTTTTCATCGCCACCATTCTCAGGTTTTAATATTTCTGTGGTGATATGCGTTAATTTTTGTTTTGTATCTTCAAGTAAAGGAGGCGGGCCAAAGAGCGATGTTTTTTTTGCCTCTTTTGAATCAGTGGCAGCAATAGAAGGTACGCGCCAGACGACGGTATTATCAGGCATGACTAAACGACGTAAACCCAGGTGATTTGCCCCTATTTGTTTATCGTGTGCCACATGTTCTGAAGCAGCAACACTCGATAATGCTTGGTTTTCGCCTTTTAATATAATATCGGAATAAGTACTAGGCACACTATCGAGTGTTTTGGTAATAGCTTCAAGGTTTTCGGGTGTAGAGGGGTTTGGAATATCTAGTATATACATTTTTGTGATAAGTTTATCGCGGTATTTTTTAGCCAGTTCAAGACGTTGCGAGGCCAGATAGGCATTAAATTCTTGATGTCCTTTCACAGGGTTTTGACGAACATATTCTCGAAAATTGTTTAAGGCTTGCTCGCTTAATTCTTTTAAATTTAAATTTTTTAAATCATCAGGAATGGAATCGTTTTCTGTCAAAACCCATGCAGCATCTTCATCAGTATTATTTTTTCGATCTTTATTTTCAGCTTTTACTGATAAACCTGCTCGAAGCCATTTAATTTGTTTTATCAGCACTTCTCTATCTATTTCTGCAATTAAATCTTTTTTAGCGGTATTGAGCTCTGCAACTTTTTCACTGCTTAATTTTCCTGCTTTAATCGTTGCGTTACAAATCAGCGAAAGGTGTGTTTCAATTTCTAATGCAAGAGGTACGATACTACCGATATCAGTGCCTGGCGGAACAGTAGAATCAGATAATTCGCATGTAACAACACAACCTCCTAAAGTGGCCCCTGTTTGGCTCATCAGGCCTTGCGTTTGGAGATATTCTGCGAGAGTATTTTGAGTGACTGGTTGGACTGAGGAAGAGGACGAAGAAGCATTATTATTAATAAACTCATTAACCAACTCGGGTGTAACGGCAATATCCACCGTTTTCACGCCCAACGCATAGCGTGCGCTTGCTTCTTGCGTTTTCGCCTTCTCAACAAGGAATTTCCTAAACGCTAGATAAGTGTCAATAGGCATAACAACCACCTTACTTATTCTTTAGTATACATTATAATTTATCATTTGCTTGGCAAATGACTAATATTGGAAAGGTGATAGGTCGTAGTAATCTTCAGTATTTTGTGACTAGTAGTGCACTAAGAGTGCCCGGGCTGAAAGGGTTAGCTTTTATTTTTTTAAGTAAGGCTGTAACACCGACGGAGGTTTTTCAACTATGTCTTTAGTGGCTAATTGCGTAATGACTGGTAGCGCCACCAATACTAGCGCTAATACAAGTTCGGTGAGCGGCATGGCCAAGGGTATTTGCTGTGGGTTTTGAAAATGAATCCGAAATTTTAAAATACAACTGGTAAACATGACGGCAGCAGCAATATAGAGCACAGCTTCTATTAAGCCCATAACATTGGCTAATACTTCGTTAGCATTATGGGCTGCAGGGCCAATTTGGATATTGGTGCCTACTTCTGCGGAAGCTGTAGAAAGAAACAACAACAATATGAAAATATGGGCGCCTAATTTCATCAATTAAACCTCATCGGGGGTGAGTGCTGTAATGCTCAATGCATGAATTTCTTTGCCAATTTTCCCTTCCACTAAGGCATACACTTTTTGGTGGCGTGCTACGCGCGATAAGCCTTGAAATACGGGGGATACTAATTTTACGTCAAAGTAACCGCCGCCTTTGTTTCCGGCATGTCCTGCATGTGCAGCGCTTTGATCGATGACTTCAACCATGTTCAGTGGTAATTGATTGGATAATAATGTACGTAACTCTTCTGCTGTCATTTCGAAACTTCCGATTTTAAATGAGGTGCTAACCACCATGCCTGCAGCAATAAAAATATTAGCAGTAAGCAGAGTGTGCCGAATAATTTAAAGTATACCCAAATATCTGTGCTAAAAGTATAGGCAATCATTAAGTTTAATACTGCAAGTGCGATTAAAAAACTGCACCAAATGTAATCTAATTGGTTCCATGTTTTGTTAGGTAAATGTAATGTGCTATTCAATAATTTTTGCATCGCAGATGATTTGGTCCATAAACGTGTGCCTATAATCGCAATCGCAAATAAAGAATAAATCACAGAGGGTTTCCATTTGAAGAATAATTCATTATGAAAAACAAGTGACATGCCACCCAATAAAACAATGGAGGCATAAGAAAGCATTTCAAGCCGAGAAATGGGTTGCCGACGAATAAGACGAATGCCCATTTGTAATGTATACAACGCCATCACAGTGCCAATGGCAACATACATACCTTGGAAATAGTAGGCTACAAAAAAAACGGCTAATAATAAAAGCTCAGTTATTAGTTTCACAAAAGACCTCGAGGTTGATGGACCAATTATAACAGATCTTTGTGGTATAATTCTGCCGGGCTATGAGGATTATTTCATGCAAAAAACACGTGTACTATCAGGCATGCGCGCAACAGGGGATATGCACCTTGGTCACCTTCATGGGGTGCTTAAGAACTGGTTAAAACTACAAGAAGAGTACGAATGTGTGTTTTTTGCCGCAGATTGGCATGCGCTTACCACCCATTATGCCAGCCATTTAGCGTTAGAGCCTATTATTAGAGACATGGTGATAACTTGGCTATCTGTAGGGATAGACCCTCAAAAAAGCCACATTGCCATTCAATCGTACATCCCAGAGCATGCTGTGCTTCATTTATTACTGTCGATGATAACCCCCCTATCTTGGCTAGAGCGCATGCCTACTTATAAAGATCAGCAGCAAAAATTACAGGATAAGGATTTATCTACTTACGGGTTTTTAGGCTATCCTGCGCTTCAAGCTGCAGATATTTTAATTTATCGGGCTAATGCAGTGCCTGTAGGGGAAGATCAAGCGCCACATATAGAATTTGCGCGTGAAATGGCCCGCCGCTTTAACCATCTCTATGGAAAAGATAAGGATTTTGAGGAAAAAGTACGCTCTGCCATTCAAAAGCTGGGCAAAAGACAGGCCAAAGTCTACGAAGATTGCTGTAAAGCCTTTCAAGAGCGAGGAGACGCAGCAGCACGTGCGGAAGGGATTGCCATTGTGCAGGAAAGCGCCGGATTAAGTGTGGCTGACCGAGAACGTTTATTAGGCCATTTAGAAGGGACGGGTAAAATCATTTTGATTGAACCAGAGGTATTATTAACCAAAGCTCCCAAAATGCCCGGGCTAGATGGGCAAAAAATGTCAAAATCATATCACAATACGATTTCTTTAAAAGCCACACCTGAAGAAGTGACTCAGAAAGTAAAAACTATGCCAACAGACCCTGCTCGTGTACGCCGCAGCGACCCTGGTACACCTGAAAAATGTCCTGTATGGGCTTTTCATCAAGTATATTCAGATGAAAAAACGCAAGCGTGGGTACAAAAAGGTTGCACCTCGGCCGGCATTGGGTGTCTAGAATGTAAAGGGCCTGTTATCAATGCCATTAATGAAGAACTAGCGCCTATTCAAGCAAGGCGTGCCGCGTTTGAGCAAGATCCTACTTTGCTGAAAAAAATCTTAAGTGAAGGAACTGCCTCAGCACGTAGTTTGGCGCAAGAAACTTTAAAAGAAGTAAATGAAGCAATCGGGCTTCATTATTCATCATTTTAGCTATACTGGATGTTATGATTGAAGCAACTGAAATAGAACTCAACCCAATGGCCGAATTTCACGTGCGTGTGAAAGGGCAGCTTTTTATGGATCTTCCCAAAGATCTTTATATTCCGCCTGATGCTTTGGAAGTATTTTTAGAAACCTTTGAAGGCCCATTAGACTTATTGTTGTATTTGATACGCAAACATAATTTAGATATTTTGGATATTCCGATTGCACAAGTAACAGCGCAATATCTTCAATATGTAGAGATGATGCAAACTTTTCAATTAGAATTAGCCGGTGAGTATTTGGTGATGGCAGCAACCTTGGCTGAAATCAAATCACGCATGTTGTTGCCACGTAGTGCTGAGATGGAAGAAGAAGTGGAAGATCCTCGCGCCGAATTGATTCGTCGCTTGCAGATCTATGAGCAATTCAAACAAGCCGCGCAAGACTTAGATGATTTGCCGCGGCTTGAGCGTGATACGTTTGAAGTCAACGCCACGATGCCTGAGTATGCTGCTAAAAAACAGCATCCTCCTGTGATGTTGCAAGAATTGTTATTGGCTTTGAGTGATGTGTTAAAACGTGCTGATATGAGCAGCCAGCATCATGTTCAATTTGAGACATTAACCGTGCGAGAAGCCATGGCGTTTGTATTAGATACTGTGAATACACAAGATTTTACACCTTTTGAAAAACTTTTCCGTCCCGATACGGGGCGTTTAGGTGTGATTGTCACTTTTCTCGCGTTATTAGAATTGTTGCGAGAATCAATGTTAGAGTTGGTTCAAGCAGAACCTTTTGGGCCTATTCATGTGAGGGCGATTGCATGTTAACAGCAGAAGCAATTCAATTTATTTTAGAAGCTGCATTATTTGCAGCAGATAAACCTTTAACGGCGCAATACATGCTTACATTATTTGAGGAGCATGAACGCCCTGCGCCTTCAGAAATTAAAACAGCGTTAGATAATTTGGTACGTGAATATCAATCACGAGGCGTGCGTTTATTATCTTTGGCAGAAGGTTATGTATTTAGAGTATGCCCAGATTACGCGCCATGGGTGAGCCGCTTGTGGGAAGAGAAGCCGCAGAAATATACAAGGGCTTTTTTAGAAACGTTAGCTATTATTGCTTATCGTCAACCTGTCACGCGCGGAGAAATTGAATCTATTCGCGGCGTGGCAGTCAACCCTAATGTGTTGAAAACATTGCAAGAGCGTGGTTGGATTCGCATTGTTGGGCATAAAGATGTGCCGGGGCGCCCTGAATTATTAGCAACAACAAAATCTTTTCTATCCTATTTTAATTTAGAAAGTTTAAATGCATTGCCGCCGTTATCTGAAGTGCAAAATTTAGATGAAGCAGCGATGCAATTGGAGCAGCAATTAGAAATCGCTGCAGCAGAAAATGTAGACACAGATGTTCCTGTGGCCGAACAAACACAAACTGAAGAAAAAACGTAATAAAGTATTAGTCGTAAGGTGGTAAATTCATGACTCAAAAACTTCAAAAATTGCTTGCAGATGCAGGCATTGCTTCTCGCCGTGAAATTGAACGTATGATCGAAGCAGGGCTGATTACAGTCAATCGTGAGCGCGCACATTTAGGGCAACGTGTCACAGGTGAAGAAAAAATAGCCATCAATGGGAAACCTATTCGCCTTGAGGCGCGTACCGATGTGGACGATACAGAAGTGATCATGTATCACAAGCCAGAGGGGATTGTTTCCACTCGTAAGGATGAGCAAGGAAGACAAACAGTATTTGATGATTTGCCCCGTCTGCGTACAGGCCGTTGGGTGATGGTAGGGAGATTGGATATCAACACTTCTGGGGTATTATTGTTCACTAACAGTGGTGAGTTAGCAAATCGTTTAATGCATCCTTCTGCAAATATTGAACGTGAATATGCTGTGCGTATTTATGGTGAAGTAACAAGTGAAATATTGAAGCGCTTAGTAGAGGGCGTTGAGTTAGAAGATGGTTTTTCAAAGTTTACATATATTAGAGACGCAGGCGGCGACGGCCGTAATCATTGGTATCATGTGGTGTTGAATCGAGGACGTCATCGTGAAGTGCGCCGGCTATGGGAATCACAGGGTGTAACGGTAAGCCGGCTTATCCGTGTTCGTTTTGGTGCATTCGTATTACCGCCGCGTTTAAAGAAAGGAAAGTTTGTTCGCTTTAATGATGAAGACATGAAAGTGTTAAACGAAATGTTGAATGAAAAAGATAAATAAAGCGATTGTGCCTGTTGCTTTTTAAAAAAAAACCTGTAAAGATAGCTCCTGGAGAAAATTTTACCACTAGGAGTGTTGCATGCGAAAATTATCTTTACGAACCCTCGGTGTTTCTTGTGCTGGCGTTGGTTTAGCATTCTCTGCTTACGCTATTCCAATGGGCTCAGCTGTTGTGGGTGGCTTATTGCAGTTTGATTACATCAATTTTGCAGGCGACACAGCTGATGTTTCGCGTTCAAGTGGAGATGTTCGCCGTGCAGATGTATGGGTGAAAGGTGATCTACCTAAAGAGTGGAGCTATCAACTAGGGTATGATGCGCGTTACAATTTATTGAACGCCTCTTGGATTGGTTATAACGGTTTTGAATATTTCTGGTTAGCCATGGGCTACATTGATGTTCCACAAGGTTTAAATTATTGGTCCAGTTACACTTACAATACCTTTATGGAATATGCTTCTGTTGTTACTGCGTTGCAGCCTCATAAAAGTTTAGGATTATATGCAGATGGTTTAGCATATCAGGATATGGTGAGCTATCAGACTGCTTTCTACGCACCCGAAGGTATTTACGAAGAAGAGCTAGTTCAAATACGTACGCGTGATAATGAAGTCGGAAACAGCAAAGATCAATGGGGAATTGCCGGCCGTGGCGTATTACGCCCTCAATTAGGTTTAGGAGATGTTTTCCATTTAGGCACTTCTGCACGCTTTGAAGGTGTCGGAGATGAAGAAACATTAAATGCTTTGGTAACTACGCCAGGTTTATTGGGTAGAGAAGCAGATAGTAACCGCGATAATATTCTAGTCAGCACGGTAACGCCGACCATGGGTGATGTAAGCACGGTAACAGTTTGGGGTGTTGAAGTAGCTGATCTGTATGGTCCATTAACGGTACAAGCAGAATACATGCAAAATTTTTGGACAGGTGCTAGCAATGTAAGCTCTTTGGATTTTTGGGGCTGGTATGCGGAAGCATCCTATGTATTGACGGGCGAATCACGCAGTTATGATACATACAGTGGTACTATTGGTAATGTAAAAAGTGTTAACAATGATTACGGTGCCTGGGAAGTAGCAGCACGTTATGGGCGTACGGATCTATCTGACAATCCTAGCGAAGGTTATGCTCCAAATGACAAACGTGGTGTACAACAAGATTGGGCGCTAGGCATTAATTGGTACATTATTGAGAACGTGAAAGTACAAGGTAACTTCAGCTATGCTTGGACGGATTACTCTACCGAAGGTGTGAGCGATGCGCACGTTAAGGGCATGGGCATTCGTGCACAAGTTGACTTCTAAAGATTCTATGAGAGTGTTTGCCACACCCGGGTCAAACCGGGACGTGGCAATATATCGTGTTCCCAGAGCAGTATTGAACATTTACTATTGAGCACTCGTTGAGATCACACTGAAAATGGGGTTTATTGGTGAACTATTTTAATGACACGCATAACAAATCACGGCGGTTTTTTCGTATGGTTTGTATGATCCTTTTGTTACCTTTTTTATCTTCATGTGCAACGAAGCGAGTTGCAGAAAAGCATCCAGATGATCCTTTCGAATCTGTCAATAGACCTATTTTTGCATTTAACCGGTTTGTTGATACCATCGCGGTGAAGCCATTGGCGATAGGCTACCGTATGATATTGCCTTCTGTAGTTCGAACAGGTGTAACCAACTTTTTTGCTAATATTGATGATATTACGATTGCTGCAAATAAAGTATTGCAGTTAGAAATTGAAGATGCCATCCAGGTGAGTGTGCGTTTTTTAATGAACTCCACAGCAGGTGTGGGTGGTATATTTGACATTGCAAGCAAAGCAGGGCTTGAGAAACAGCGTGCAGACTTTGGTTTAACATTGGCGCGTTGGGGAGTGAGAGAAGCCCCTTTCATTATGATTCCTCTATTAGGACCTAGTACCATGCGAGATGGTATTGGGTTAGCGGTAGACTTTTTCTTGCTGAGCCCTTATCCGTATATACCGGATGATATTGGATACGCTATTTTTGTGATAGATTTATTAAACATTCGTGCGAATTTATTAGAAGACGAATACTATTTTCATTATGCGGCGCAAGATCCTTACACTTTTTTACGTGATCTATATTTGCAGCGTCGTAAAGCTCAAATCCAGCATATGCTGCACCCAGAGGAAGGGACGGAGGCAGGAAATTGGGATGATGAAAGTCTCGATGATTGGCGTCCGAACGACCCCAAGCCTATCATCAAAACGCAGTAAGTGGCAGGAGCGCATGCTTACCTGGACTTGACCCAGAAGCTTGCGCTCTAGGAACGCTTATAGTGCCGTCCCGTCATCCCCATCAGAAACCATATTAGCTACCTCCACATCATAAGAAGTATGAGGATTCTTAGCAGCATGCGTGGCGTTAGGGCTCATGAGAGCTTTAGGATCGCTGGGGTTGCCAGGTTGAGGCCGGTACCATCTTCCGTATGTTACGCCGCCAGATTGTTCTGTAGGAGGATGATAGTTTCCCATATCATCTTTAAACCCAGCTGCAATATAAGGGGATTGAGCTTGCGCAGGCTGGTAATACCCGGGCGTACTGTAGGGCCCGCTTTTAGACATACATGCTGTGAGCAGCACGGTGACTACTGGCAACATGATGATATAATTGCATTTGCGCATTTTTCCTCTCCTGCACTACTTATCGGCAAATTTTAACATGACTTTAGTAAAAATACTCACGGCACATAGCGTGGTACGTGACTTCTAAAGCGTAGATAGGCATTTCATATAAAGGCGATGTAGGTTCACAGGCTTGTATCTTGATTTCCTCTAGAGATTTCCCGGTCTTTATGAGAGACCGCAATGTCTTGCGCATCGTTGTTGCATTGATAGGTGATTGATCATAAGACAACATTGGTTGACAAATCAATACATTGAATGTAAAAGGCAATGTTGCGTGTAATGCTGTTGCTAGATTTTTTAAGAGATCTACATATTCTTGAATGGCTGCATCTTTATTGCATACTTCGTAGACAACATCCACATTTTTTGAGCCTGCAGGAATATGTTGTGCCAATGTATCTAATACATTTATCCCCCAAGCAATGTAATTCAAGCCCAGAGGGTGAGAAAATGCTTTAGCTTTTTCAATGCATTTTTCTTTTTGTGCCAGTTCAGTAGAAGTAAATGTAGCCTCTTTATCAGAATAATCAGGAAGAGGAATAAAGTTAACAATAACATTTTGAGGCGCATTAGCTCCATGCTTCACACGCCTTGCAACCTCTTCTTTAAGGCAGGAGAGGAGAATGTCTTGCCTCTCTTCAAAAGAAAGAATGTTTTTATCATCAAATCTTAAGGGAACATTGGAGGAGCCAATAAAATGGAGCAACATATCTCCGGGTTGGAGCTTGAAGTAAGCATCCGTTAGCATACGGATGTGAGCATTGTGCGGAGGCTGCGTTCGTCCTAATGTCATCATTATTTTGGGCATTATTCATTCCTTTTCTTAGAGTAGCTTGCCTTAAACACAGCACGGAGTTGGTTAGCTTCATTTAATTATAATATAAAGACATTGTTTTGTTTACACAAGATCCTTTAAAAATATGTTTTATGATTATACTCTATTAGGACTTACCTAAAATGATGATAATTGCTTAAAGGAATAACATATGATCAGCATCTTTGAACTTTTTTCTATTGGGGTAGGACCTTCTAGCTCCCACACGGTTGGCCCTATGCGCGCTGCATGCGCATTTGCAAAATCCCTTACTGGGGAAAAAACCGCTCGTATCACGATTGAATTATATGGTTCACTTGCACTCACAGGCTTAGGGCATGGCACTAATGTGGCGGTTTTACTGGGTTTAGAAGGCGAGTTGCCAGAATCCATTGACCCTGAAACAGTAGACACACGTTTTAATACTATTATAGAGACATCAATATTATCGTTGAATGGGCAACAACAAATAGCATTCGATATCATGCGTGATTTAATTTGGCATGCGCACGAAGTGTTACCTTACCATAGCAATGGTATGCGTTTTTGTGCTTTTGATCAGCAAGCAAAATGTTTGCATGAAAGTGTTCAATATTCTATTGGTGGTGGGTTTGTTGTCACACATGAGATGTTGTCTGGTACAACTCCTATGGCTGTGCGCGAATGTCCCTACCCATTTCACTCTGCCGAACATTTATTGGCGTTATGCGAAGAACATAGTTTAACCATTGCGCAGCTCATGATGGAAAATGAAAAATCGTGGCAAGATGAAACCAGTGTGCGTCAAAAATTACTCAATATTTGGCGTGTGATGAATGAAAGCATTGAGCGTGGCATTCATCGTCCCGCGGGAACGTTGCCGGGTGGGCTGAAAGTGCGCATGCGAGCCCCTAAATTATACGAGCAATTGCTCAAACTTCAAGAAAAAGGCGAAACGAAAGAAATGGATTGGTTAAGTATGTTTGCCATGGCAGTGAATGAAGAAAATGCAGCGGGCAAACGTATTGTGACTGCGCCCACCAATGGCGCAGCGGGGATTATTCCCTCTGTGATGAAATATCATGTAATGTTTGGTTCACTACAAAGTGATGATGTGATCATCGATTATTTATTAACGTGCGCAGCGATAGGTATTTTATATAAAAAAAACGCCTCCATTTCTGCTGCAGAAATGGGATGCCAAGGCGAAGTGGGTGTTGCATGCTCTATGGCGGCAGCAGGTTTGGCTGCTATCATGAGGGGCAACATTTATCAAATTGAATCTGCCGCTGAGATGGGTATGGAGCATCACTTAGGATTGACGTGTGACCCCATTGCAGGTTTAGTTCAAATCCCATGCATAGAGCGCAACGCGATGGGTGCTGTGCAAGCAGTGAATGCGGCGCGATTAGCGCTATTAGAAGATGGTCAACATACTGTATCATTAGATACTGTGATTAAAGCAATGTATGAAACAGGGTTATCCATGTCTACACGGTTTAAAGAAACATCATTGGGTGGGTTGGCAGTGAGCCAACCGATGTGCTAGGGGGCGTTATGCGCAATTTTTATTCTTATCTCAATAAGCGTTTTTTTCTGCTTCTTTTGTTAGGATTTTCATCAGGATTACCCATTGGCCTTGCGGGCAGCACGTTGGAAGCATGGTTTACCATGGCTGGGCGGAGCTATAAAGAAATTGGCTTGCTTTCATTAATTGGTCTTCCTTACACATTGAAATTTTTATGGGCGCCTTTTTTAGATCGCTTTGGTCATATTGCATTTGGTTTGCGCCGCACATGGATGTTAGGAACGCAATTATGTATGGTGGGTTTTTTATTGGCGATGTCGTTTGGAAACCCTATTTCTGAACCGCTTTATTTAGCAATATTGGCTTTATGCATTACTATTTTTTCAGCCACACAAGATATCGCCGTGGATGCGTTTCGCGCAGAAATTTTGCCAGCAGATGAACGAGGATTAGGGGTTGCTATATTTGTTGCTGCTTATCGGGTTGCATTATTAACAGCATCCGGTGTGGCATTGATTTTAGCGGATCAAATAGGCTGGGTAAACGTGTACCGGATCATGGCATCTTTGATGTTGATTGGGGTGGTTGCTACATTATGGGCCACAGAGCCGCAGCATCCTGCGCGAAAAGATCATAGTATACGCGCTTTGTTTTGGGAGCCTGTTAAACATCTTGTGACGCGCGATATGGGATTATGGATCATTGCATTAATTGTACTGTATAAATTTGGTGATGCATTCATTGCTAAAATGACAACGCCTTTTTTATTACGAGAATTACAATTTACGCTGACAGAAGTAGGGACGGTGAATAAAGTAGGCGGATTAATAGCGACGATTATTGGATTATTTGTGGGTGGCGCTTTAATGACACGGTTATCATTATATCGTGCACTATTATTGTTTGGGTTTGCGCAAGCTTTTTCCAATTTGATGTTTTTATGGCTGGCATACGTAGGGCACCAAATGTATGCCATGATCATTACCTTGATGATTGAAAGTTTTTGTGGCGGGTTAGGCACAGCTGCATTTCTTTCATTGTTAATGAGTTTATGTGATGCACGTTTCACTGCATTTCATTTTGCATTATTGACAGCGCTTTCTGCTTTACCGAGAGAATTATTAGGGCCAGTGTCGGGTTATATCGTAGAAAATAATGGGTGGATCACGTATTTCACAATCACCTTTTTCACCTCTTTCCCTGGATTGTTTTGTTTATGGAAATTACGTAAGCGGATCAATCAGCCACGAGCGTTCGAGGAGCCTACATTGGTAGATGCGTTTGGGGCGTCGTAGAAAAAGTGCGGAGGGTTGCGCATAGTTAGTGTAGGGGCTCTTTTTAGTGCGAAATCATCCAAGGAAATATATTTCCCGCTCCCATGGGTACCAAGCTTTGGTCTTGCACCCAAGGGAGCGTTTCTGGAATGAGTTGATCCGCGCGTTTGAGAGTGATTTTGTCGGTGTTTCGAGGCAAGCCATAAAAATCTGCTCCAAAATGGCTGGCAAATCCTTCTAATTTATCAAGCGCCCCAGCAGCTTCAAAAAGAGTTGCATAAGCAGCCAGCGCATAAGGCGCAGAGTAAACACCGGCACAGCCACAAGGAGATTCTTTTTGGCTTCTTGCATGTGGCGCACTATCAGTCCCTAAAAAAAAGCGAGAATTGCCACTTGTCGCAGCAGCGATTAACGCTTCGCGATGTGGGCGACGTTTCAGTATTGGCATGCAGTAAAGATGAGGGTTTAACCCTCCTGCCAACATATCATTACGATCATATATTAAATGATGTGGTGTAATAGTAGCAGCAAGTTTGCTAGAAGCGTTTATCACGGTATCCACTGCTTCTTTTGTAGTGATATGTTCTAACACAACGCGCAATTCAGGAAAATGTTTTATTAAAGGTAATAATTGACGATCAATAAATATTTTTTCTCTATCAAAAATATCAACTTCTTTTCCTACTGCTTCACCATGGATCAGCAACGGTAAATCTACTGCTTGCATGGCTTCCAGTAAATGAAATAGTTGCGATAAATCTGCAACGCCTTGCTCAGCGTGAGTTGTCGCTCCTTGAGGATAAAGTTTTACACCGATAATGCCGGCTTTTTTAGCGTTCTCAATATCATGAAGGCTGATGGAAGGGTGAAGATACAAGGTCATGAGCGGTGTGAAAGTATGCTCCGCAGGCACATGCGCTAAAATGCGATCACGGTAAGCGATTGCGTCTGCAATATGGGTGATTGCTGGCTTTAAGTTCGGCATCACAACAGCACGCGCAAACGTGCGCGCAGTAGCAGGAACAGTGAAGGCGAGAGCATCTTCATCACGAAGATGAAGATGCATATCATCAGGTTTTGTCAGCGTTAATTCGAAGATACGTATTTCTCCCGCCGCACATTCGCAGCTGTAAAGCCCATGCTAGTGAGTTTAGTATAAGCTGCGTCGATCATATTTGGATTGCCGCATAAAAATACCATATCGGTCTCGGGATTGAGGTTTAATCCTTCAAATTGATCTTGCACATACCCTTGACGTAAATAAGGTGCATCGTTAATAGTACGTGAACAACAGCCAATAAATTGAAAACCAGCTGCATTGTTTGCAAACTCAACAAAGATATCCCGATATAATAATTCTTCCGGCGTTCGGGAACCTAATAATAGTACAACTTCTACGCCTTGAGCCATGCGGCACATTAATTCTTCACGCATGGAGAGATAAGGCGTCACACCTGTGCCAGTTGCAACTAATATATACCGTTTGGGCGCTTCTTCTCGCAATGTAAGACGGCCGAACGGGCCGCTGGCTTCAATCTCGTCGCCTGATTGCATCTTGAAAAGATGCTGAGATGCTTTCCCACTGGTGATATAAGATAAAGCCAACGCTAAGGTTTTTTCACCAGGCGTATTGGCCAGCGAGTAGCTTCGTTGGACAATGTTCCCTTCATACTCAAAAAAAAGGTTGATGAATTGCCCAGGAATAAAGTCTAAGGGTTGGCCGTCTGCCCGCTCAAACACAAAGTGACGCACCTGAGGGGCAATTTCTTGTTGCGATCGCAGAATAAGTTTAAATTTTTCACGAGACATAATAAGTTCCATAGTGTTAGCCTGTACTATTATAAGTAGTAATCTGGTCGAACGGAAGGTGAAAATGCACCCAATAGAGGATTTTTTAAAGCTGGAAAGTTTATTTTCGGGTGAAGAACTCCAAGTACGCGACACCGTAAGGAAGTTTGTTACCGGAGTAACACCGCTGTTTGCAGAGGCATTTGAGGTAGGCACATATCCTGCATTTTTAACTGCCCAAATGGCCGAATTAGGTTTGTTTGGGTTGACCCTCCCGAAAGCATATGGCGGCAGTGAGGCCAGCTATGTAGCGTACGGTTTAGCTTGCCAGGAGCTTGAGCATGGGGACACGTCCCTGCGCAGTTTTGTATCTGTTCAAAATTCGTTATGTATGTATTCTATTATGGAAATGGGTGATGAAGCACAAAAATCCCGTTTTTTACCCCTGATGAAAGAAGGGAAGGTTATTGGGTGTTTCGGGTTAACGGAGCCAGACGCAGGGTCTGATCCCAGCAGCATGCGTACCTATGCGAAAAAAGTAGCGGGAGGGTACCTTTTAAATGGCAGGAAAATGTGGATCACCAACGCGCCGCTGGCAGATTTGGCCATTTGCTTTGCAAAAACGGATGATGGGATCCGCGGGTTTATGGTAGAAAAAGATTTCCAAGGGTTTGAGCGACACGAGATAAAACATAAACTGGCCTCGCGGGCTTCTGTCACAGGGGAGTTAACATTCACAGACTGTTTTGTACCTGATTCCCATTATTTACCCGGATCGGATCAAGGGTTGGCTTCCCCCTTAAAATGCTTGACCCAAGCGCGGTACGGCATTGCTTGGGGGGCCATTGGCGCGGCCATAGCATGTTTTGAGGCTGCTTTAGCGTATACGCAAGCGCGCGAACAGTTTGGAAAGCCTCTTGCCGGTTTTCAGCTGGTGCAAAAAGACTTAGCGGATATGCTGACAGAAATCAGCAAAGCACAAGCTTTTAATTTGCATGTGGGCCGTTTAATGGATGCTGGCCAAGCAGATTATGCCTTAGTTTCCATGGCTAAAATGAATGCTTGCCGGGAAGCCTTAAAGATTGCGCGTATGGCCCGAAATTTATTAGGCGCCAATGGGATAACCTTAGGTTACCCTGTGATTCGGCACATGACCAATTTGGAGTCGGTGTTTACCTATGAAGGCACTGATAACATTCACCACTTGATTATTGGCAGGGCGATTACAGGGTTAAGCGCATTTGCGTAATCATACCTGATGGCGTTAACCTTTGTTGTTGCTTCTCCCGCGCAACGGATCCTGCCGCTTGCGCATGATCCTGCTGCTCCGTTAACAATTTGTCACAAAACCTTCCTATTTCTAAGATGGTTTTATTGCTAAAATATTGATAACTAAAGATCAAGTAATCCTTCTCGGGACAGCCTTACAGCAATAAAATGAGGTTTTATGGGCAATACTACAGTAGAGGACACCGCTACTCAACACGAATCATATGTATCCCGCATCGTCTCTTGGCTGCGAACACCCTATAGACCTGCGTTTACTGACTATTATGATCAACAGCGCTTAAAAGAAGAAACGCCGGTGTTGGTGCTATCGGATTTTAGTATCCCAATAGTGCAGCAGGCGATATGGGAGCAACGCAAAGACAATACTCCAACCACTAAGGGTAATGAAGGATCTGATCCTCCTGCTAATAAAAATAACAACACAGCTGGCTTGTTTGTTTTTCCAGCATTAAGTGATGACGACGATACCTCTACTGCAAGATGGGATGAGCTGAAAAATTGTCCAGAATTATCTGCCAAAGACAAACAAGCCATTTTGCAGGCGCTTGCAGAAAAACCTGAGGCAAAAGAAGCTTTTCGAATACGTCTTGAATCATTAACAGGGGATAACGCTAACATTCCTTTGTATTGGTATTTGGTTACATGGGCAATGTGTTTAACATTTTGGGCGATTACTTTTGCAAGTTTCGATCCAGACATTCAACATGCATTCCAAGATGCTTTTGAAGACGTCACGAACATACCTTTAGATCCCGATAAATTACATGGCGTGTTTGTATTTGGTGGCTTGATCAGCATGTTGTTAGTAGCTGCATTAACGCCTCTCACTAATAAAACTGACGCTGATATAGAAAGAGAAGATGTGCAACACATCATTGAAAATCAGAAACCTACAGTCAGATGGATGTAAGTATTAATAATTTTATTTTCTAAGATGTTGATAATACGCACACACTTTGCTAATAACACATTCCTCACACAAGGGAACACGCGCCTTACAAACATAACGCCCGTGTAAAATAAGCCAGTGATGTGCGTCGTGCCGATACGGTATTGGGACCGTTTTTATTAATCCCATTTCTACCGCTAATGGATTTTTTCCGGGCGCTAATCCTGTTCTGTTGCATACACGGAAAATATGTGTATCTACAGCGAATGCTTCTTCCCCAAAAGCAGTGTTGAGAATAACATTAGCTGTTTTTCTACCCACACCGGGTAAAGACTCTAACGCTTCCCGTGTGCGTGGTACTTCCCCGTGATATTTTTCTAACAATATTTCACATGTTTTGATCACATGCTTTGCTTTGGTTCGATACAGCCCTATTGTTTTAATGTAAGATTCTAATTTTTCTGTACCTAAGGCTAACAATTTTTCGGGTGTATTGGCAATCTTAAAAAGAGGCCCTGTGGCTTTATTAACGCTCACATCGGTTGCTTGTGCGGAAAGCATGACTGAAATTAATAATTCAAAAGGTGTTGTGTAATTTAATTCTGTGGTGGGCGAGGGGTTTTGTGTTTTGAGTTGCTCGAAGAAAAATTCAATATCGTCTGAATTCATGGTTTAATCCTTCTTTCTCTTCACTCTCAACAACGCCGCAGAAATCTCAGCTTTCCGTTGCTCGGCTGTTTTTGTGTGTAATTTTTCAGCAATGGCTTGCTTTTCTAGTGTTTCTTTTTTTAAGCGAGCGATCCTTGACTGAATTCTCTCTTTTGCTTCTCTTGCGTTTATTTTTTCTTGGTCGGGATCCCGCACAATCGACAGCATATCAATGCAATTCATGGGGCAAGGGGGAACGCATAAATCACAGCCAATGCATAAATCAGTGACAACAGTATGCGTCATGTGTGTAGCGCCAATAATTGCATCAGTTGGGCATGCATCAATGCACTTAGTACAACCAATGCATATGTCTTCCCGAATGTACGCAACTTGCGGGCGCATTATTTAACACGCATGCCAGGTTGCGCGCCTTCATGTGGGTTGAGTAAGAAAATACCTGGGCCTTCTTCGCCAGAAGCGGCCAACACCATGCCCTCAGACATGCCGAAGCGCATTTTTCGTGGTTTTAAATTAGAGACTACCACGGTTAACTGCCCTAATAATTGTTCTGGCGCGTAAGCAGATTTAATCCCTGCAAACACTTGACGTGTTCCGAGTGAACCTAAATCCAGTACTAAACGCACTAATTTGTCTGCTTCAGGAACGCTTTCTGCTTCAATGATTTTTGCGATGCGTAAATCTACCTTCATGAAATCATCGATGGCAATTTCATTATTAGTTTCAATTGCGGGTGCTTCAGCAGTAGTTGCATGTTGTGGCGTAGTCAAGGATAGTACCTCCGTTAAGTCAATACGGTTAATTAAGGGTGTGTAATCACAAATGGTATGGTTTAATAAAGGATCAGTGTGCCATGTGTGAAAATCAGTATTTAAAAATGCAGCTGCTTTGAAGGTAAGATCAGGCACGATCGGTGTTAAGTACAAGCTCAGTAATCTAAAAGCATTCATCGCCGTGGTGCAAATATGATGCAGCTTTTTCAGATCACCCGTCTTTGCAATTTCCCAGGGTTTCTCACTGGCAATGTAAGCATTTACTTCATCTGCCAATCGCATGATTTCACGTGTGGCTTTTGCGTATTCTCGTGCTTCATAACAGCGTGCGATGGGTTCACTTTCATGCGTCATCATATTGATTAATGTGTGATCGTAGCTGTCTCCCAATTTATTATTGAAATGTGTTTTTAAAAACGGTGCGCATCGTGATGCAATGTTAATGTATTTTCCAACCAAATCACTGTTCACGCGCGCAACGAAATCATTAAATTCAAAATCAATATCATCTATGGCGGGTGAGGATTTTGCGCAATAATAATAACGCAAATAGTTTGGGTTAAAATGTTTTAAATAACGGCTTGCTTCAATAAATGTGCCGCGCGATTTTGACATTTTTTGGCCGTTTACAGTGATAAACCCGTTAGTAAAAATGCCTGTGGGTGTGGAGTAGCCTGCGCCCATGAGGAGTGCTGGCCAGAATAACGCATGGAAATAAATAATATCTTTTCCTAAGAAATGATAAAGTTCTGATTGCCCGGATTTTACCAATGTTTCAAAGTCAAATTCAGGATGGTTTTTTGCAAAATGCATCATGCTTGAAAAATAGCCAATAGGTGCATCTAACCATACATAAAAATATTGCTGTGTTTCACCTGGGATAAGAAAGCCGAAGTAAGGTGCATCGCGCGTGATATCCCAATCTTGCAAGCCTGCCTCAAACCATTCTTTCAGTTTGTTGATAATTTCTTTTGGAAGGCTGCCAGATTGCATCCACGTTTTTAATTTTTCTTCAAATGCGGTTAACTTGAAAAAGTAATGTTCGCTATTTTTTTGAATGGGTGTTGCACCTGATATCACTGAGATGGGATTTTTTAAATCCAGCGGGCTGTAAGTAGCTCCGCACACTTCACAGCTATCTCCATATTGATCTATTGCAGCGCATTTGGGACATGTGCCTTTTACATAACGATCGGGTAAAAACATATTTTCTTTTGGGTCGTATGCTTGTGTGATCGTCCGTTTTTCAATAAACCCTTTGGATTGTAATGTTAAAAAAATATGTTGAGAAAGTAATTCGTTTTCTGGGCTGTGCGTAGTGTGATATTGATCAAAACGAATGCCAAAGCCCTCAACATCTTTAAGATGTGATGCATAAATTTCTGCTATTAAGGCCTCGTTAGTTTTGCCTTGTTCACGTGCTTTAAGCATAATAGGGGTGCCGTGAGCATCGTCGCCGCAGAAAAAGAAGCACGTTTCTCCACGCATGCGTTGAAAGCGTACCCACGTGTCCGCTTGGATCATTCCCAGCATATGCCCAAGATGTAGTGGACCGTTAGCATAAGGAAGTGCATGAGTGACGAGTTTTGTGCGTGACATATATAAACCTTGAGTGATATTGGGCGCCGGAGGGTTGCCAGCGCTTATTCTATCTAATTTTCACCCGGATGTCTTTATGTTAGAATGCATTCGTCTAGGGCCCCGCCCCCTTCTTCGAAACTGGAGGAAATATGCCGGAATCTTGGCGCCAAGCACTCAATCATATTTTTGCCCCTATCACAGGGGAGGCAATCTCTTCTGCGCCTTGGGTAAGAGGCGAGATATCAGATAAGGGCCTTTCCCTGACACTACACTGGCCTTACGCAGCCAAAAGCTTGTGGGCAACACTTGAAGCTCAAATTGAAGCAGCCTTGCACCCCGCTCACATTCATTCTCAACTGCTGGTTAAACCTCGCACAGTACAGAACGCCTTAACTCCTATCCCAGGTATTAAAAATATCATTGCCGTCGCCTCGGGAAAAGGCGGAGTAGGGAAATCAACGGTTGCTGCGCACCTTGCTTATGCTTTACAACAGGAGGGGGCAAAAGTAGGGGTGCTGGACGCAGACATTTATGGTCCTAGCCAAGCTATGATGTTAGGAGCAGGCAATGTACACCCAGAAGCTGTAGATGAAAAGAAAATGCGGCCGATCAATGCGCAGGGTATTCAAACCATGTCGGTGGCTTATTTGTTAAATACACAAGATACCGCGATGATTTGGCGGGGCCCTATGGTGAGCGGGGCATTAATGCAAATGTTGCAAGATACGGTATGGGGTGAGTTAGACTATTTAGTGATTGATTTACCGCCTGGAACGGGGGATATACAATTAACTCTTGCTCAAAAAATACCGGTAACGGGGGCGGTAATTGTGACTACGCCTCAAGACATTGCCTTGCTGGATGCGCGGAAAGCCTATACCATGTTCCGCAAAACAGGTATTGAGGTGCTAGGGATTGTAGAAAATATGGCAAGTTATCATTGCAGCCATTGTGGGCATGATGAGGCCATTTTTGGAGAAGGGGGTGGGGCGCGAATGGCGCGTCAATATGAGTTGCCTTTGTTAGCGTCTTTGCCTTTAAATAAGCAATTACGGCAAGACATGGACGAGGGAAAGCCGCAACTATTGCCCGAATTTGTGCACATGGCACATGAAGTGGGGGCACGTTTGGCCTTGAAGCAAGAGAGTTTTGCCTCAAAATTTGGGAAAATTGTGGTGACCGGTAAAAAATAATCAGTGAGGATATCATGACGATTAAATGTGATGAATGGATTGTTCGGATGGCGCGTTTAGGAATGATTGAGCCTTTTGAGAAAGAGCAAGTGCGCCGCGTGAATGGTGAAAAAGTGATTTCGTATGGTGTATCCAGTTACGGGTACGATGTACGTTGTGCGAATGAATTTAAGGTATTTACTAACATTAATTCTGCTGTTGTTGACCCTAAAAATTTTGATGAAAATAGTTTCGTGGATGTCACATCAGACGTCTGCATCATCCCGCCTAATTCATTTGCATTGGCGCGTACGGTAGAGTCTTTTCGTATACCACGGAATGTGTTAGCCATTTGCTTGGGGAAATCGACGTATGCCCGTTGCGGTATTATTGTGAATGTGACACCCTTAGAGCCTGAATGGGAAGGGCATGTCACCTTGGAATTTTCCAACACTACTTCTTTACCCGCGAAAATTTATGCGAATGAAGGCGTTGCGCAGCTGATATTTTTAGAGGCGTCAGAAGTATGCAATGTGTCTTACTTGGATAGAGCAGGGAAATATCAGGGACAGCTCGGGGTGACATTGCCTTTGGCGTAGGGATATGCTCGGGAACTGGGATGCAAATTAAAACCCCTGTGCTATGCTTTATATATGTCAGTAAAGTTAATAGTAGTAACGCGCTCTTTGATTAAAGAGGGGCAGCTGAAGGAGTTAAAATAATGAGATATGCTGTGCTGTTAGCGAGTTTATTATATGGAGCAGTCCTGTTGGCAGCTTCTTCCACAGAAGTGCCTTTAGCTAAGGAAACGGATAACAGCGCGCCTCCCGTTAAACTTGAAATTCCCGAGCAAAAAAAACCTCCTTTACTAGAGCCTTACGTGACAGAGCGAGGACAAAGAGCGGAAATGGTGAACCCTAGAATAGGGGAGCCTTACGCTATTATTCCAAGCGGGGACGAGCATCCAGATCCTTTAGATAACAGTGATGAAACCAATACCGATGCTCAATGGCAACTTTTAACCTGGTAGAAAATGATGGTATACCATTGGCAAGTTTATAAAGCGTCTTTCAAGCATACATTACAAGGGTATGTTTTTGCACAAAGTGAAGAAGAAGCAGAGGCTGCATGGAAAGCACAATTAAAACGGAATGGAGTCAACGCGCTGCCGGCTGATCACTTTGATGTGATGGAAGATGCAGAATTTTATTTAACAAGTGATGCAGAGGGCGGGCATATTATTTTCTTGCATCCTGATGAATTGGTTGATCATGTGATTGAGTCGAAAGATGTGTATAAGCCGTGTGTGTTTTATGTAAAGCACTAGATGGCGTCTTTGGCGGGGCGCATAATCCCGGGCCAAGCCCGGGACAAGTATGCGCCCACGAATTACACACCCAGCACTGCCTTCACCAATCCGATTGTAATCCCCTGCTTCAACATCAATGAAGCGCGATCAAGTTTATCCAATGCAGCTAATAATTCCCCGATATTTCTCGAATAATGATGCATCAAATAATTCACCACTGCGTCGGACAACCGCAGTCCGCGCTTTTGCGCACGCCGTTGTAAAATAGTGCGTCGCTCATCATCGGTGGGTGATTTAACACCGTAAATCAACCCCCAAGCTAAACGCGATTGTAAATCAGGCAATAAACAACCTAACGATTGTAACGGTGCATTTGCTGAAAATACCATGCGGCAACCCAAGGATTTAGCGCGATTAAAAAAATGAAATAAAGCTTCTTCCCACACACGCTGTTGAAGTACACAATGTATATTGTCTAGACATACCAGATCAGCATATTCTAGTTCTTCTAAACAACTGGGGTCTAATGATAATTGTTGTAACGGCAAAAAATGCGCTTGGCGTGATGCATGATAAGCTGCCATATAAGTGGCTTCTAATAAGTGTGTTTTCCCCGTTCCCGGTGGCCCAAATAGAAATAAGCTATGTTCTCCTGCACCTTGTGCAATGGTTTTTAAATCATGAACTAGTGCATGATTATCAGTGACATAATTATCAAAGGTCGCTTCATCACGCGGCGACACACTTAACGTCAATTGTGTGCTCATGGTGGGCTATAACGGTAATGAAGGGTGGAAGCGTCTGATGGATTATCGGAATCATGATCAGGCTCTAAAAAATGTCCTGAGATCAATGTTTCTTCAAACAAAGACACAGGTTCTGTGATAGTAAGTTGAAAAGTTGCTGTCGGAATATTGATTTCTGCTGCTTGTGCATCTGTGACGCCAGGCAATGTGTCTAAGTAGGCATCAATCCGCATATAATCCTCAAGATTATCAAGATCAGTGACAATTAAAGTAATCTGACTTGGTTCTGTCAGCATAGCCACGCTGCCGAGAGGCGCTGATACTTCTGTGTAAACTGATAAATCAGCTTCTGATAACACGCGATTTACTTGATCAGGATTGTAACGGATCAACATGTAAGTAGTATCACCTGCTTGTTGATACTGGTATTGATCTACCCATGCAGTTGCGTTGGTCATTGACTGCTTTAAGGCGGGGTAGCGGTCTAGGTCGGCATGGGCGGTGAGGTGCATATATACTTGCCTTAAACCATTTTCAAAAGCAGCGGTGCGCGCTTCAGGTGTTCGTGCCGTGACAGGTACGCGGGCTGAGTATTCATCCGGTAACACAGAGGCTTCTGGTGCGCTGGTTAACGCGGGTGCTGTCAGTGGTTCGGGCTCTAACATAGGATCTGCACCTGCGTAAGCAAGAAAGCAAGAAAGTAAACTTGTTAATAGGAAACGATAAAATTGGATCATGGCACACTCCCTGATTGATTTTAATGTGTCTTGCTGGTTTAAACAAGGTATAATGGCAAAGTTAAATGATTAAGGATGCATATGACCAAACCCACCACTTACGCAGATGCCGGTGTGAACATTGATGCCGGAAATGCGCTTGTTCAGAACATTAAACCCATTGCGCGTGCCACACAAGGACCAGGTGTGCTTGGGGGTATTGGCGGTTTTGCAGCACTTTTCGAAATGCCGGCGGGTTACAAAGCGCCTGTGTTGGTGTCCTGTACCGATGGTGTAGGCACTAAACTGGCATTAGCAATCTCTTTAAAAAAATTAGATACCATTGGTATTGATTTGGTGGCCATGTGTGTAAATGATTTAATTGTATGTGGTGCGAAGCCTTTATTCTTTTTAGACTATTACGCCACAGGAAAATTAAATGTATTACAAGCCACACAAGTGATCAAGGGAATTGCGGAAGGATTAAAGCTATCAGATTGTGCATTAGTAGGCGGAGAAACCGCAGAAATGCCAGGAATGTATCAAAACGAAGATTTTGATTTGGCAGGTTTTTGCGTGGGGGTGGTAGAGAAAGAAGATATTTTAGATGGATCGCAAATACAAGTGGGCGACGCATTGATTGCGTTAGGGTCTTCTGGCCCACACAGCAATGGTTATTCTTTCATTCGTCATATTTTACAAAAACAAAAATCTTTTTTATCAGTTTCATTAGATGATGGGCAAACGTTACATGAAGCGTTGTTGGCTCCGACACGTATTTATGTGCGCACATTACTGCCTTTATTGGCTGCGCGTCGATTACATGGTATGGCGCATATTACGGGTGGTGGATTAGTGGAAAATATTCCCCGCATTTTACCGGAAGGGATGAGTGCCGCGTTATCTTATACGCCAGATGAATGGCCTACCGTATTTCAGTGGATACAGGCGCAGGGGCAAATAGAAACATCAGAAATGCAGCGTACGTTTAATTGCGGTGTTGGCATGATATTGGCAGTGGCTCAAGAAAATGTTGACGATGTATTAGCGCATTGTCTAGCTCAAGGTGAAAAAGCTTGGCGCGTGGGCGAGGTGGTGAGTTCCTCAGGAGAGTCCAAGGTGATTTTGTAAAGTTGGAGTTTACATGTTCAACATTATCGTACTTGCCTCCGGCAATGGAAGCAATCTGCAAGCCATCATCAATGCCATCGACAATGATAAATGCCCTGTGCAAATTTCTGCAGTGGTCAGCGACCAAGCGGATGCGTTTGCATTAAAACGTGCGCAAGCGGCAGGTATTCCCACCTTTGCGTTAACACCTTACCCTAAAGAAACGAATGTAGCATTCAATGAACGGTTAGCCAATTTATTACGCGCATTAGAAAGTGATTTAATTGTATTAGCAGGCTACATGCGCATTTTAAGTGCGGGATTAGTAAACATGTTTGAAGGAAAAATAATCAATATTCATCCTTCATTATTGCCCGAGTATAAAGGATTGAACACGCATGCGCGTGTATTAAAAGCGAAAGAAAAAATACACGGTGCGACGGTGCATTTTGTAGCAGAAGGGGTGGATGAGGGGCCTATCATTGCGCATACGGAAGTGGCTGTAAAATCGTATGATACCGTAGACACATTGCGAAAACGCGTATTAATGCAGGAGCACAAATTATATCCGCAGGTGATTGCTTGGTTTGCCGCACGGAAAGTGCAGTTGAAACAGGGGCGTGTTTATGTAGGAGATGTATTATGCGGAGCGCAGGGGGTTAAGATCGGTTTTTGAAAAACAAGCCTTAGAGGCCCATAATCCCGGCTTGACCCGGGATCATGGGCCCTACAAGGAGGCGTTTATTGGTTTCTCCCCGCCATTGTGGGTACTGCTTGATAACTACCTTCAGGCATTGGATCGCTCAGGCCATCATCTGTTCTGGGGGCGGCGATACGCCGATTCTGTGAACTTCCGCTATTATAAAAAACATTTTTCGCTGCGGGAACAATTCTATTCCATCCAGCGACGACTACACCTATCGCTAAAATGGTAAATACAGTGAAGTAAGCGCCGAGTTTATTCTGATCACTGTCTGAAAGATCATTATTGTTGTCGTAGTTGAAACCAATGTCGCTTAAATCATCAGGGCGATGACCTGCCAGTGCAGCAAACCCTACACTTAAACCATAAGCAGCCAATAAACCAATGCACACCATGGCAGCGGTGTGGAAATTGTAAGCTTTAGTGATGTGCTCAGGAGGCTTTTCTGCTGGGTATGTGGGTATGAGCCTGTTCCTTGTTGCGAATGTTGGTTTACCACAATATTGATGATATGCACTGGCCATTAACATTAAAGAGCCTGCTACAATAAGCACAGCCACAACAGGATCGTTCATGCCCAAAAAATTGAGATTAGAAAGGTAGCCTTGTTCATCTTCTAAGTTATCATGCATTTCATGAAATACAGCACTATTGTAAGCAATCAAACCTGCTAGAGTTGCACCGGCCGCACCGAACAGCCCTGTAAAAAACAGAGAGGGATAAGGGTAATTTAGTATTGCTTTGCCATCAAGAGAATCTCTTATTGCACGTTTCATATGTTGGTGCTCCTAATAAAATAATAATTAAGGCAGTTTCTATCATCCTATAAGGGTGGAGATAGGCCTGTCAAGCGATTTTTTAGGGATCCGGAGGCGGGCGAGGGACAGCGAATTGTTGTATTACATTATGCTCGTAGGGGCGCATCATCTCGGCTTGCGCCAGATAATACGCCCTACAAGGAAGGGGGCAGTTTAACTATTAGTTAGTCGTACTTGCGAAGGTGCCAGCCTTTTGCGATGTAGCGAGGTCAGCATCAGCACCATCATTGGTATCGAGGAGAGGGGCAGTCGTGTCACTATTCTGCCTGCTTCTGTTCGCGCTTGAAGCTGCGCTACCAGTCATCTGCAGGAGTGTTTGTTTCGCCGTAGGAACAATTCTATTCCATCCAGCGATGGCCACGCCTACCGCTAAAACGGCAAATACGATGAAGTAAGCGCCGATTTTATTCTGATCGCTGTCTGAAAGATCATTTTTATTGTCATAGTCAAAACCAATATCGCTTAAATTATCAGGACGGTGGCCTGCCAGTGCGGCAAACCCTACACCTAAACCATAAGCAGCCAATAAACCAATGCAAACCATGGCAGCGGTGTGGAAATTGTAAACTTTATTGAGGCGGACATCATGATCTTCTGGGAACGAGGTTTCCTGCTCATCAGTATTTCCATTTCCGCCTTTTTTGTATGTTGGTTTGGCACGGTATTGATGATATGCACTGGCCATTAACATTAAAGAGCCTGCTGCAATAAGCACAGCAACAAGAGGATCGTTCATACCCAGAAAGTTAAGATTAGAAAGGTAGCCTTCTTCACCTTCTAAGCTATTATGCACTTCATGAAACGCAGCGCTATTATAAGCAATCAAACCTGCCAGAGTTGCACCGGCCGCACCGAATAGTCCTGTAAAAAACATGGAAGAGTGAGGGTGAGTTTGCATTGCTTGGCCATCAAGAGAGGCTTTAACTAGTGCAGTGGGGGATTTCATGCTGATGCTCCTAAATAATTAACACAGTTATAATTAACACGGTTTCCGTCATCCTAAAGGATGGAGATAGGTCTGTCAACAATTTTTTTTAGATTGTAAGCGCAAATTGATAATGTCCCCTTTTTTATAACTAGCTGAATTCAGATAAAAGAAGGGGCTACCTAGCTACACTTTGAGTATCTAAACCCTCAAATAAGCAAGGAGCCCTTATGCTAAAGGAAACATTATTTACCATGAGTCGTCAAGAGATAGAACGCATTATGTAAGCGCTGAAGGGTGTAAGATGCTGTATAGAATAGAGCCGTCACATAGGTAACAGGTGTGCCAGCGGCATGGGGACCTAAGAAAACTCACCCAGGCCGAAGGCCTGCGAGATGATAGCCTGGGGCAAGCGAGCGTTAGCGAGTGTCGCCCCAGGTAACAGTAAATAACAGGGTAGAGCGCTGTAAGCGCGTAAGATTAGATCTTGCGCGCTTACAGCGCTGTCACGAAGTGTGTATTTCGAAGGTATGTCTTTCGAGGCGTAGGGGCCGCATGTTATGCGCCCCTACTATGTAGACCATTACTTCGTGTTTTGCGTGGTATCTGGGTTTGCTGTAGCAGCATTACCGGCGGCTTGATCAATCATCTGAGCTGCGGTAGCGTTGCTGTCATTAACCATACTGCTGCTGGTAGGTGCGGTGCTGCTACCAGAAGAGGCCGGTGCTGCGGTTGGTGCTGCGCTGCCTGTAGTGGTGCTGTCAGAAGGTATTACCGTTGTTGCATTGCTGTTATCGGATGAAGGCGCTGCACTGTTATTCATTGTGCTGCTATCAGAAGGCATTGCTGGTGTAGTAGTATCGCTCGGTGCGCTGCTGTTATCTGAAGGCGCTGCAGGTGCAGTAGTGTTACTCGGTGCGCTGCTATCGTCAGCAGGTGCCGTTGCTGGTGCGTTAGTATCGGCTGCGCTATTGTCGTTTAAAGGAGCCATGGTGTTACCTTCCGCAGGTGCAGAAATGCTGCTTGTGTCATCCATGCTGCTTCCATTGGACTGAGAGCCACCGCAGCCAGAAAGCATAACGGCAAGAGATAATCCTAAACCTGTGGCTAGGGCAAACAGGGTAGCGTGTTTCATGGTTTCTCCTTGAAGGTAGGTAAAAATAAGTAAAAAGATGAGAAATCTTCAGCCTAGTATAGCTTAAATTCGTTTCGACTCAAGCATTATTAACGCAATTTGCGCTAAGCGTTTTCCTACTGCATGTGCGATTGTAATTTCATCAACCGAGAGAGGTAAATTACTGTGTAAACCTGAGTAATGTGATGGGCCATACGGCGTTCCACCCGTTGTAGTAAGATCAAGTGCACTTTCCGTGTAAGGACAGCCGATCAACATCATCCCATGATGCAATAACGGAATCATCATGGATAATAAAGTGCTCTCGTGGCCACCATGATGACTTGCTGCAGAAGTAAAAACACAAGCAGGCTTGTTAACCAGTACACGGTTAGCCCAACTGCTGCCTGCTGTGTCCCAAAAATGTTTCAGCGGCGCAGCCATGTTTCCCAATCGTGCAGGGCTCCCTAAGGCCAATCCAATGCAACTTTCTAAATCTTCTTGTGTCGCGTACAAAGGTCCAGAAGAGTGATGAGCAGGTAGTGTTTCACCCAACGCATAGACAGGTGGGACCGTACGTATACAGGCTTCCACTTCAGAAACACTTTCAATGCCTTGCGCAATGGCTTCTGCTAGCATTTGCGTTCCACCTAATTCTGAATAATATAAAATGAGGATTTTTTTTGCTATCATCACAGTTCCTAATATACAATCTTTGAGTGATCATCAATGGGTTCAATTAAGAAAAGCGTTGCGTAGAGGATACCATTGAATGCATGATTACAACGGTAAACGAGATATCTCATAAATGCAAGGAGCGCCTATGAATCAGTGCATTGCTTTTAAAGTTCGTGGCCAAGTACAAGGGGTTTATTACCGTGCGTATACCCAGGAAAAAGCAAAGGCGTTAGGTATTACAGGGTTTGCGCGAAATGAGGTGGATGGCAGTGTCACGGTTATTGCTTTCGGTCCTAAAGAGGCTTTACTTGCATTCGAAGAATGGCTTTGGGAAGGGTCGCCTAGCAGCGATGTGACAGCGGTCAGTAAGTCGCCGAGCACGCAAGGGCCTTTTGAAGGATTTTCAGTGTTGTGATCCTCAACGCTAACAGAAATTCTGTGTTACACTAGCGCTTTTTGAGAGTGTTTATGAGTACATCCATGCGAACCCATTATTGTGGCCACGTCACCCGTGAGCTTCTTGGAAAAACCATCAGCGTTTGCGGATGGGTGCATCGTCGTCGTGATCATGGCGGTGTGATTTTTGTTGATTTGCGTGATCGTGAAGGGTTATTGCAAATTGTTTTTCGCCCAGAGCAAGCAGCTTTATTTCAACAAGCAGAAAAATTACGTTCAGAATATGTGATTCGTGTGACGGGGGAAGTCCACGCGCGCCCTGAAGGTACGATTAACTCTCAATTACCTACGGGGGAAGTCGAGTTGGTGGTGAGTGATTTGCATGTTTTTAATGCAGCTGAGACACCGCCGTTTCCTCTGGATGGATTTTCAAAAATTAGTGAAGATGTGCGTTTGGAATATCGTTACATTGATTTACGTCGTCCCGAAATGGCAGCCAAATTTAAATTGCGTCATCGTGTGACGCAGGCATTGCGCCGTTTTTTAGATGCAGAAGGTTTTATTGATGTAGAAACGCCCGTCTTGACACGTGCCACACCCGAAGGCGCGCGCGATTATTTAGTGCCCAGTCGCACACACGAAGGCGCCTTTTTTGCATTGCCTCAATCACCCCAAATTTTTAAACAATTGTTGATGATGGCAGGGTTTGATCGTTACTATCAAATCGTTCGCTGTTTCCGTGACGAAGATTTAAGAGCTGACAGGCAGCCTGAGTTCACTCAAGTGGATATTGAAACGAGTTTTATGGATGAAGAAGAGATCATGGTATTGATGGAGCGCATGATTCATTCTTTGTTTAAAGAAGTACTAGACGTTTCGCTGCCTGATCCTTTTCCTCGCATGACTTACGCAGAAGCCATGCAGCGTTATGGGAGTGATAAACCTGATCTACGCAATCCACTCGAATTAGTGGATGTAAAAGATTTGATGAAAGAGGTCGATTTCAAAGTATTTTCGGGCCCTGCAAAGGATCCTAAAGGCCGCGTGACAGTATTACGTTTACCTAAAGGCGAATTAACGCGCAAAGAAATCGATGATTACACGCAATTTGTAGCGCAATTTGGTGCAAAAGGATTGGCGTATATTAAAGTCAACGACATGCACGCAGGCATGGAAGGCTTACAATCACCCATTTTAAAATTTTTACCTGAAGCAGTGGTGAAAGCGGTATTAGAACGTACGCAGGCGCAAAATGGAGATTTATTATTTTTCGGCGCGGATACAGCGAAGGTTGTGTCAGAATCTTTGGGGGCATTACGTCAAAAATTAGCGCATGACAAAAAGTTGATGAAAGAAGGCTTTCATCCTTTATGGGTCGTAGAATTCCCCATGTTTGAACAAGATCTTGCCACAGGATCGTGGGACCCCTTGCATCATCCTTTCACTTCTCCCAAAGCTGTGACGCCGGAGCAATTAAAACATTCGCCGGAGGGTGTATTATCCCGCGCATATGATATGGTTCTTAATGGTTTTGAGCTAGGGGGTGGGTCGATTCGTATCCATGAACCAGAAATGCAATATGCTGTATTTGAATTATTGTCGATGGGAATTGAAGAAGCGAACAGACGCTTTCATCATTTGCTGCAAGGTTTGAAATCAGGTTGCCCTCCACATGGTGGATTGGCATTTGGTTTGGATCGCTTGGTGATGTTAATGGTGGGTGGGCAATCTATTCGCGACGTTATTGCATTTCCAAAAACACAAACAGCTTATTGTCCTTTGACCCATGCGCCTGCAGAAGTTGACGAGGCGCAGCTGAGAGAATTGCATATCAAGGTACGAAAAGAGGACGGAAAACGGGGATAGAGGAGACGCAAAGTGGCTGGACATAGTAAATGGGCAAATATTCAGCACCGTAAAAACGCACAAGATGCGAAGCGCGGTAAGTTATTCACAAAATTAATTCGTGAAATCACCATTGCTTCGCGCATGGGTGGAGACGATCCTCTCACAAACCCTCGGTTGCGTTTAGCGATAGACAAAGGGTTAGCCGCCAACATGGCTAAAGATGTGATCGCTCGTGCGGTTAAGCGGGGCTCTGGTCCGCAAGACGGTGGAGATTTAGTAGAACTACGTTATGAAGGTTACGCGCCAGGTGGGGTGGCAGTGATTGTAGATGCAATGACTGACAATCGCAATCGTACCGCATCAGATGTTCGTCATGCATTTACTAAATTTGGCGGCAATTTAGGGACGGATGGATCAGTATCTTATCTATTCAAACATCTGGGGCAAATGGTTTTTTCTGCAGACAATGATGAAGATCGCTTAATGGAGCTAGGTTTAGAATCAGGTGCGGCCGATGTGAAAAAAAGCGATGATGGTAGTTTTGAAGTGATCACCACTCCTGAGACGTTTGAGTCTGTGAAACAATATTTTGAAGAGGCCGGTTTAAAGCCTGATCATGCAGAGGTGACATTCGCTGCAGATCTTGGAGTGGCGTTAAATGTAGAAGATGGTGTTCGTGTGTTGAAGATGATCGATATGTTGGAAGATCTCGATGATGTTCAGAATGTTTACACGAATGCGGATATTCCTCAAGAAGCATATTCGTAGTAAAAATCGTCCTCTTGGCGCATAATATGCGCGCGTCGGGGCCGCACATTGCGGCATAGCTGCAATGTGCGGGGGTTTTTGCCCCAGAGGGTTTCAGCAAAAAGGATATACAAATGACCGCAGGACGCATTATTTTGGGTATTGACCCCGGTTCACGCATTACTGGCTTCGGTCTATTATCCGTTGAAAACGGTAAGCCCCGCTATGTCACAAGTGGCGTTGTGACTGCAACAGGAGATGATTTCCCCCAACGCTTGCGCCAAATTTTCACCGGCCTTCAAGCATTAATACAAACACATCGACCGACAGAATTAGCCATTGAGCAAGTATTCCTGCGCGATAATGCAAGCACCGCCATCAAATTAGGGCAAGCACGCGGTGCCGCCATTGCAGCTACGTTTGCGCACGATATTCAAGTGTACGAATATTCGGCGCGCCAAATCAAGCAAGCTGTGGTAGGCTATGGGAATGCGGCAAAAGAGCAAGTAGCAACCATGGTGTGTCGTTTATTGAATTTGCAAGGGAATGCACGTGTGGACGCTACTGATGCATTAGCCTGTGCATGGTGTCATTTACAAATGAACACTGCTCAACAAGATTAAGGAAATACCATGATCACGTTTTTAAAAGGCGCATTGGTTCACAAAAAACCTCCTATGATTAGTGTGGATGTGAACGGCGTAGGCTACGAAGTATTTGTACCGATGAGCACTTTTTTTGCCTTACCTGCGGTGGACCATGCTATTTTCTTATTCACGCACCATAGTATTCGTGAGGACGGGCAAAGTTTGTATGGTTTTCTCACGGAACAAGACAGAGCATTATTTCGAGAGCTCATTAAAGTGAGCGGTGTTGGACCTAAATTGGGTTTAACGTTACTGTCTGGTATGGAAACTCCTCAGTTGCTGCGTACATTGGCTGAGGGTGATACAGCTAAACTAATTAAGCTTCCCGGTGTTGGACCTAAAATGGCACAACGCTTGGTGGTAGAAATGAAAGATAAAGTTAGCCGGTTTGACGGGCTAAATACTATTGCAGTAGTGGCTTCACCTGTGGCGCAAAACCAGATGGATGAAGCGATGGAAGCCTTGCTAGCTTTAGGCTATAAACCAGGAGAGGCGAAGAAAATGTTGGAGCAATGTCCTCCAGATTTAGACGCGCAAGGACTTATTCGGGCGGCATTACGGCGGTAGCCATGTCGCATTGTAGAGGCGCATATTATGCGCCTCTACAAGAGCAAAACATCAACGGTGCAACATGATCGAAGAAGACAGACTCATTTCCCAAATCCCTCAATCAGGGGATGACGTATTCGATCGTGCCCTTCGCCCTAAATATTTATGCGATTACGTGGGCCAATCTGCCGTACGCGCACAAATGGAAATTTTTATTCATGCAGCGAAAGGCAGAGCAGAGGCGTTGGATCACACGTTGTTTTATGGGCCACCTGGTTTGGGCAAAACTACGTTGGCCAATATCATCTCCAATGAATTAGGTGTGAATTTAAAAACAACCTCTGGCCCCGTGTTAGAACGCGCAGGAGATTTAGCGGCGTTATTAACTAATTTACAACCCAAAGATGTGTTGTTTATTGATGAAATTCATAGGCTAAGCCCTGTGATCGAAGAAATTCTGTACCCCGCTATGGAAGATTATGCGCTAGATATCATGATAGGCGAGGGGCCATCAGCGCGTTCTATCAAACTAGAATTACCGCCCTTTACATTAGTGGGTGCTACAACGCGCGCGGGCATGCTGACTTCCCCCTTGCGCGACCGTTTTGGCATTGTGCACCGTTTAGAATTTTATCGTGTAGATGAGTTGGCGCATATTGTATCGCGATCTGCTGATATTTTAGGGGTTCCTATGGATCCCGAAGGTGCTATGGAAATCGCCAAACGGGCTCGGGGAACGCCTAGAATAGTGAATCGCTTGCTGCGCCGCGTGCGGGATTTTGCAGAAGTTAAAGGTGATGGGTTTATCACGGCCACCTTAGCTGCTGCAGCATTAGAAATGCTAGATGTAGATCATCGTGGGTTTGACATCATGGACAGAAAACTGTTACAAACTTTGATAGAGAAGTTTGAAGGTGGCCCCGTAGGGCTTGACAGTTTGGCTGCTGCTATTGGAGAATCACGCGACACGATAGAAGATGTGATAGAACCTTATTTAATTCAAGAAGGCTATTTACATCGAAGCCCGCGAGGGCGAGTAGCCAGCCAATTGGCATATCAGCATTTTGGGCTGTGTCACGAGTAACCTCTGGAGGGAACAATGTCTGCCGAACTATCTATATGGCGCCTTTTTGCGGATGCGAGCTTGCTCGTACAATCCATCATGCTGTTATTGATGAGCTTATCTGTCATTTCTTGGGCTTTTATTTTCCAATATCGTCGTTTATTAAAAGAAAGCACGATAGATTCTGAACAATTTGAAGATGAGTTTTGGTCCGGTAAAGATTTGCGGCATATTTACGATCGTTTAACGAATCGTAACACGCTGGGTGCGGCCTCTATTTTTACGGCAGGGATGCGTGATTTTCAGCGTTTTCATGAACAAAATTTAAATAAAAGTGTGGCAGGTGAGCACATGGAACGTGCGATGCATGTTGCATTAATGCGCGAGCGTGAGCGTTTGCAAAAAAACTTAAACTGGTTAGCAACCATTGGGTCTGTTGCACCTTACATTGGATTGTTTGGTACAGTGTGGGGGATTATGCACGCGTTTATTTCGCTCGGCGCCGTGCAGCAAGCCACATTAGCCATGGTGGCGCCCGGCATTGCAGAAGCATTAGTGGCCACTGCAATGGGCTTGTTTGCTGCCATTCCAGCAGTGGTGGCATACAATCGATTTTCTAATCGTGTGAATCAATTGCTAATGCGTTATCAAACGTTTGCAGAAGAAGTATTGAATGTGCTGTTGAAAAAACTACTGCAACGTGAGAAGGGAGTATTGACCACATGAGTTTATTAAGGCAAGGTCTCACAGAAGATAAACCCGTTGCAGAAATTAATATTGTTCCTTACGTGGATGTCATGCTTGTATTGTTGGTTATTTTTATGATCACCGCGCCTTTATTAACGCAAGGCGTGCAAGTGGATTTGCCTCAAGCCAGCGCGAGTGTGATTGAACAAAAGCAAGAAGAGCCTTTGGTAGTGACGGTTGATAAAATTGGAAATTATTTTTTAAATATTACTGCAACGCCGTCACAACCTATTATGCCGCAAGCATTGGCATCAGAAGTAGCGGGAGCCATTAAGCGTAATCCGGAAAGGCAAGTGTTGGTGCGCGGAGATGAGCAAGTATCTTACGGACAAGTAATTGCAGCCATGGTAGTATTGCAGGAAGCAGGTGTCCCTAATGTAGGTTTAGTCACGAGCCCCATCGATGAAAAATAAAATGAAAGTGGATGCGAGTTTTCGGCGAGCGTTAAATCGTTCGTTACTATTACACGCTATTTTGCTTGTGGTGGTGATAGCGCGCGTTGCATTTCCAAGCCAACCTGCTCGTCCTATGACGAGTTTAGCGTCTAATAATAATCCTTTGCCTATTCAGGCCTCTGTGGTTGATACTGCGGGGACTCCTGCTCCCGCTGTAAAGGAAGCAGAAAAAAAACTAGCTGAACAAAAAAAAGCGGATGCACAAAAGAAAAAAGTAGCGGCTGAAAAGGCAGCTTCTGAGAAAAAATTAGCCGAACGAAAAAAAGCAGATGCACAAAAGAAAAAAGTAGCAGCTGAAAAGGCAGCTTCTGAGAAGAAATTAGCTGAACAAAAAAAAGCAGCTGCTGCTAAAAAATTAGCTGAGCAAAAAGCAGTTGCGAGTACAAAAGCAGCGGCAGATGCCAAGGCAAAAGCGTTAGCAGAAGCTTTGGAAGCAGAGCGCATGCCTGTGGCAGCGGCCGGGGGTGCAATGTCTGGTGAAAATTTACGGGAAATTGATCGTTACAAATTATTAGTGCAACAACAAATCATGCGTTATTGGTTTGTGCAAGGTTCAATGAACAGCGGCATTGCTACACAACTTTATGTGAAGGTTGCTCCCAATGGTGCGGTATTAGATGTTAAGATTAGTCGTTCGAGTGGAAATGACGCGCTGGATCGTTCTGCCATGGCGGCAGTATACAAAGCGTCTCCATTGCCAGTACCACAAGACCCTACATTGTTTAATGCATTTCGTGAGTTACGCTTAACACTGCGGCCTGATGCAGTGGTATCGGAGGGATGATATGAAAAATCCGTATAGGTTATTAACGTTTTTTACCCTATTCTTTTTTGTTTCTTTTGCCCATGCAGCGATTGATATTGAAGTAACACGCGCCATGGATGCAGCGATGCCGATTGCCATTGTTCCTTTCAAAAATGATGGACAAGGGGGTACTGATGTATCAAAAATCATCACCGCAGATCTTTCGCGAAGCGGTGAGTTTTCACCTCTTGCAGAGAGCAATATGGCGCAAAAACCTTCTCGCTTGAGTGAAATAGATATTGATTATTGGCGTGGCTTAAAAATGGATGCGATTGTCGTGGGGGATGTCACTCATGTGGGTGGGGATCGTTACCGCGTTCAATTTGCACTATCAGATGTTTATTCAACTCAAACAGGCGGTGTGCATAAAGCGCCTTTGCTAGAGGAAAATTTCACTGTATCTGAAAAGCAATTGCGGAGCCTGGCGCATCATATTAGCGATCGGATTTACCAAAAACTTACTGGTCATAAAGGCGCTTTTTCAAGCCGCATCGCCTATGTGAATGTGAAGTGGGAAAATGGTCGATTGAGTGAATACCGTTTAGAGATTGCAGATAGCGATGGTTATAACCCTCGAGCGATATTAGCAAGCCGCGAACCCATTATGTCCCCTTCTTGGTCGCCGAGCGGAAAGGAAATTGCTTATGTCTCTTTTGAAAATAAGCGTGCTCAAATATTTATTTCGAATATTGCTACAGGGGAGCGCCGGTTGATATCAAAACAGCCTGGAATTAATGGCGCGCCCGCATGGTCTCCAGATGGCTCAAAACTTGCAATTGTGTTATCTAACAAAGGTGCTCCTAAGATTTATTTATTAACCTTAGCAACAGGAGCATTAGAGCAAGTGACATCAGGACCATCGATTGATACGGAGCCACGTTTTGCGCCAGATGGACGAACTTTGTATTACACTTCAAATCGAGGTGGGCAACCGCAGATTTATCGTGTAAGCTTAGGCAGCCGGGAAATTGAGCGTGTCACATTTGAGGGTGATTTCAATGCGCGAGGCATTCCAACATCGGATGGCAGCGCGCTGGTAATGATTCACCGTGAAAATGGAAAATACCATATCGCCGTGCAAGATTTAAAAACCAAGCAATTATTGGTTTTAACTCAGACTCAGCTGGACCAGTCGCCTTCCTTAGCGCCTAATGATCGTATGATCATTTACAGCACCTTGGTTGGTAACAAAAGGGTATTGAGTGCTTGCTCGATAGATGGTAGGGTGCGCTTATTGCTTCCTACTGCTGAAGGGGAAGTGCAAGATCCAGCATGGGGACCGTGACTTTAGGGGGTAGTCCTCTCTCGTAGGGGTGCATAATATGCGCCCGTGCGCCCGAGAGGGCGCAGCGAATCAAGGGTTTTTGAGACTAGCGTAATCGAAGGAGAGTACAATGAAATTAATCATGAAATGGGTTGTTGTATTATTAACAGCTGTATTATTAGCAGCTTGCGCAAACAAGGGTAAGGGCACAAATCGCACGGGCGGTCCAGCGTTGGGAGATGAAGCGATCTCTACAGGGGTAGGCGAAGAAGGTTCCTACTGGGGCGAAGATTTAGCCAACATGAGTGAAGAAGAGCTTTTGCAGCGTCAAGTGTTTTATTTCGATTTAGATTCAAGCACGATCAATGCTAATTATGCACGTGCAGTGCGCGCACATGCACATTACTTAAGCAGCCATCCCAGCGCTAAAGTGCGTTTAGAGGGCCATACTGATGAACGTGGCAGCAGTGAATACAATATTGCTTTAGGTGAACGTCGTGCGAAATCAATAGAATCAATGTTGATCAGCGATGGCGCAAGCCCATCTCAAATCGCTGTAGTCAGCTATGGTAAAGAGAAGCCTGCGGTTCAAGGGCATGATGAATCTGCATGGCGTTACAACCGTCGTGTAGTGATTGTATACGAGGCCAAATAATGAACATGAAACCCATTCTTATTGGGATGGTCACCGCGATGGCAGCATTTGCTGCCATCGCGGAAGCACCTGTCACAGCGACCATGAGCGAACGTGTGGATCGTTTAGAGAAAATGATATCAGAGCAAAGTGGTTATGCTGTACAAGCAAACTTGCAAGAAATGCGCGATGAAATTCAAACATTGCGTGGCATGTTAGAAGTACAACAATTTGAATTGGACAAATTAAAAGAAAGTCAAAAAAGTTTATACGCAGATTTAGATAAGCGTTTAAGCGGCAGCGACGTGACTGCAACGGCACCTAGCGCTGCAGCGAAAGCGATGGGGCCTTCAGGCGCAGCATCAGTCAGTGCGGGTTCACCCTCTTTGCCTGTGCCGGGTAATCAATTGATGGGCGGAGGAAATATTGCGCCTATACCTGGTGCACCGACAGAAGCGGAAACAAAACAGTACGAAGCAGCTTACGTGATGTTGACAGAGCAAAAATACAGTGCCGCTATTCCAGCACTAAAAGAATACATTAAAACTTACCCTGATGGGCAATATGTGGCGAGTGCTTATTATTGGTTAGGTGAAACGCAAACGATAGCGGATGATTTAGACCAAGCTAAGGTTGCTTTTCAAACTGTTATAGATAAATATCCATCATCACCCAAAGTCGTCGATGCTACATTAAAGTTGGGTATGGTGTATGAAGATGCGGGGCAATACGACAAGGCGTTGGCAATGTTCAAGCAAGTGATTGCAAAGTACCCCAATACGCCGCAAGCACGTTTAGCGAACGAAAGAATTCAGCAAATTGATAATATTAATCGCTAAATATAGGAGCGCATAATCCCGACAAGCCCGGGATAAGCATGCGCCCCTCACGTGTAAGCGCGCCTTTCAGACGCCTGGGCCGGTAAGGGGTCTCTATGAAAGAGAGGCGAGTAACCCGCGTAATGACAAAGTTGGAGTTTTAGATGTCTGGTAGTTCAATGCTCCGAATCACCGAAATTTTTTATTCGCTGCAAGGCGAATCTTCCCGCACGGGTTTGCCGACTGTTTTCATTCGTCTTACGGGTTGCCCGTTACGTTGTGGTTATTGTGATACAGCATATGCTTTTACAGGTGGACAAAAAATGTCTCTTGAAGACATTTTATCAAAGGTAGCGAGCTTTTCCCCTAAATATGTATGTGTGACAGGTGGAGAGCCTTTGGCACAAAAGAGCGCATGGCCTTTGCTCACGGCGCTATGCGATGCTGGATATGCAGTTTCTCTCGAGACCAGCGGGGCTATTACATTAGCTGATATTGATCCGCGAGTGATGATTGTGATGGATTTAAAAACGCCTGGTTCGAAGGAAGAGGCACGAAATATGTGGGAAAATTTGCCATTATTGAAAAAAACAGACCAAATAAAGTGCGTCATTACTGATCGTGCTGATTATGAATGGGTCAAGCAAAAAATAGCAGAGCATGATTTACCAAAGTGTTGTGAGGTTTTATTATCGCCTAGTTACGGGCAAATTGTATTAGAAGACTTAGCGCGTTGGATTATTGAAGATAATTTGCCTGTGCGGCTTCAAGTGCAATTGCATAAAATGATTTGGGGTGAAAAGACAGGGGTATGAAGAGTGTGTTCTCTTTTAAAAATAATATTTTCCCTCTTGCAATTCTGCCAAATTTCAGTATGATAAGCACATCACTGACGGGTCGTTAGCTCAGGTGGTAGAGCATCGGACTTTTAATCCGCTGGTCGATGGTTCGAATCCATCACGACCCAATTTAAATGATAATAAACACAAATGATATAGTTTAGTTAACTTTCTTTATGGCGGGGAAAGTTTGAACCAAATAAAATCATGAAACTTAAATATGCTGTCCTAACTGAGCAGGATAAAGATAATCTATAAAATTTAAGGTATATTCTAATTATATACAATGCATTAGCAATTTTCTTAGTACTGATAAATTTAAAAATTTAATTCATTTAAATGATATTGAAGTAAGGGTTTTATCATGGCTTTGTTACCTTACTTTTTAACCCACAAAAGTTTTTAAGATCTGTTATAATTTTTAGATGGGAAAACTACACGACGCAGTTAGGCAAGGCGATCTAGAAGAAGTTAAAAAACTATTAAAGGGTTGGTTTGGCCCATCTGTAAATCAATCAGATGGTGGCACTGCATTGTGGTATGCTGCTAAATACAATCAATTACACATCTTAAAATACTTAGTTGAAGAAGCGAAAGCAGGATTCAGTGATGCCAGTTCAGCATTGGAAGAAGCGATTAAATCAGGGTTTTTATCAATCGTAGAATATCTATTGAACTGTAGGGTGCATGCCAGTGCAAACTCCTTAATAGCAGCAGTTAATGCCAATCATTTAAATGTAGTAAAACTTTTAGTTACAAAAATAAATATAAATGAATATGATGGTTGCGGTTTTGAATCTAAATATGTGAACGCTATTTTTCATGCTGTTTTTAATAACAATCTGCCTATGGTGCGTTGTCTCGCCGAAGACGGTAAAGCTGATCTAAATTATCGACTGAATAGAAAAGTGCTGTCATCTTTATATCATCATCGTCCAGATTCCGATGGTCATTACTATCCTGATTATAGAATGTATGGCGCAACCCCCTTATTGTTGGCTGCTGCAAAAGGGCATCTTTCTATCGTTAAATATTTGGTTGAAACTTGTCAAGTTGACCTGAATCAAAAATGTGGTGAAGAAGAATCGTTCTTATCATCTATTAGCAATTTTTTCTCTGGAGAAAATGAATTAACAGGCAGAATGGCTAATCAAGGTAAAACAGCATTATTATTAGCAATTTCATATGGCCATTTACCTGTCATTAAATATTTAGTAGAAGTATGTAGAGTAAAGTTGGATCAACTTGAGGGTGAAAATATTTCTGGGCTTATGAAAGAATGCCATGATCAGGAAAATAGAAAAGATATTGTTGCTTACTTATATCATCTTCAATCAAAACAAAAAGCAAATAGAGACATTTTCATTCAACAATCTACTTCAAGACGTTATGCTCCAGATAAAAGATTATCCAAACCATTAGCTTATGATGGGATGGATAAAAACCTTATAAAATTACAAACGACATATAATTATATTAAATACGGTGCTGTATTGCCAAATGGTTGGTTTATTATATTGACTGAACATGCCACGATTGAAATTTGGGATCTGAATACCAATAAAAAAATCAAATCGTTGGGCGATTTTTTTGATTCTTATTTGTCCAATACTACGCAATCAGTGCTACTGTTACAAGATAATCATCTGGCCGTCATTGGAAATGTTAGCAAAACAATTAAAATTTGGAATTTAGAAAACGGCAAGTTAATTAGAACTTTTGATGACCATTTTTTTAATATCCTCGATGTTTGTCAACTATTTACTGGCAGATTAGCCATCGCATTAGCTGACGGCAGTATTATTATTCGCGATATAGAAACTGGCGATATTATTAAAGAGCTAGAATATGGACATATTGGTGAAGGTAAAGGGTGTCGCGCTATTAAATTACAAGAAGCACCAAATCAATGGCTTATCAGCCAATCAAATAAGTTCTTAAGATTTTGGGATACCAAAACTGGGAAATTAATTCGGAATATAACTTTACCCGATTCAAGATCATTTTTAGTGTCTGCTATTTTTCCTAATAATTGTTTCGCAATAATATCAAAAGGAAAAATGAAGATTTTAGAATTAGAAACTGAACGCGAGAAAGTATTGTCCCATTATAATTTTTATATAGATGATCATTCAATTCCAATCGTGCTTCCTAGCAAACATGTTGTTACATTTGGGAAATCTCAAAAAAGTAAAGAAACCGATTCTGGGGCGTATATGGTTTGGGACATTGACAATGAAACAGTAATAAAAATCATACCGACAGATAGTCACGTTATGGCTTGTGGTGTGTTGCCCAATGGCTGTATTTTTGAGAGTGATCTTGAGAAAAATATAAAAATTAAAGATTTAATTAGTGATAGCTTGATTAACAATATCCCTTTACCTTCTCGTCTTTCTGATGAAAAAAATGATACACAAACTGCATTTGGCTATATTATAGTTACACCTATAAATACTTCGCTCAACCTAACAGAAAGAGCTGCAAGAAATGCCTTTTATTATCTTCCACTTTTTAGATACGAAATAGCAGAAAAAGACCTCTCCGGGTTTGAACAGCTTCAATATTTATCACAGCATCCAATATTACTTTTGGAAAATAATAAACTTAGAATAGAACAAGTTCCGGAATTATTTTCAAAAGATTTAGAATATCTGGATGTATCATGTACTTATATTACAGATGTATTGATGGAGGAGATTTTAAGACAATGTCCACAACTTAAAGAAATTAAATATGAACGCTGTGGTTGGTTAACAAATAAAGGAATAGCACTGATTGAATCACAACTTGCAAAATTTAAACCGAAAGCAAATTGGTGGGCAGAAGCATCAAAAGCAGGTGCCACTCACAATACACAAAGTAATACGAATCAAACCGGCATAAAAGCGACAATATCTTCCGCGAAATCTACGTCATCAGCTTCAGTGACATCTAATGCAACAAACGTTGCAAGTTCAAAATCGACCACCGCTTCTTTGGTCAACACTATACCTGCTCCACCGCCAGCGCCTCCACCTCTGGCACCACAATCAAGTTCGACAACTTTAGCTGTCAATAGCTGTCCGTACCCATATTATTATCACGATCCTTTTGTTAAGATTAATACTGCTCCAGCAAAAACACCCGAGCCTCCAAAAATCATAAATAATAACGCACCCATAAAAGCCTATAATAGTTTTCCACAAACAACAACAGAAAATACAACAACTACAGATCCCAGCACTTTTGCTTCTGCATCACCAAATTCGAATAACAATGCTAACAATAATCAAAATTCATTTATATCTCAAGCACATTTAAAAAAACATTCAAAATTTCTAGGAGCTTTATCGCAAAGCAATTTAAAGGCATTAGAAACGCTGGAAAAGCAAGGTGTTAATTTAGAAAAATTGATGCCTACGTTAACAACACTACAAACCCAGCAACAAGACCTTGCGAAACGCTTAGAAGATGTGGAAGTTTATGCAGGGCTAGATGCAAAAACACAAACAGCCATCGCTTGTATTCAAAAAAACGAAAACATGAATCGTTATTATCAAGTAATAAAAACATTATTAGGACAAACTTTTTTTGCTGCAAAAGTAATTGCTTCTGGAGAAGTAGATGCATCGAGCAGTATGAGCACCACAGTGGCTAATGGCATTAGTAATGTTGCAGGCGCATTGTGTCCTCCTGCAGCACCATTTTTAAGTTTTGCCGCAGCAGTTGTTGGTGTGGCCGATGGAATGCTAAGCTTTAAGGCCATGCAAAGACTGTCAAAATGGATTGATTTAGAAAATATGGAAAAATTTGCTAGAGATGTTGCGATACAACTTACCCTGGCGCAAGAATATCATTTGAATAGTAGTCCCAAAAAAGATTCGAAAGATAGACTGAAAAAAATTATGGATAAATGTATTGCCATTGTTCGAGCAATACAATTTGGAGAAAGTTTAACAAATGCAGAAATTCTCGCGCTACTCGATGCCGATAAACTACTGACCCACATGAAAGAAAATCCTAAGCCCCCGGATTCAAGCGCACAAGATTGCGTTGAAATTTTGTTCACTGTCATTATGGGTAAAAATTATCAGTACGACGCCCATAATCTTGTTACAAGACGAGCTTTTGTTACAATGTATGCTAATGCTAATGCCACGCTCACAAATAACATAACAGAAGATAAAGCTTCACAACATGAAGTGGATAAGTTAACAAAAGAGATCGCTGCGGTAAAAAAAGAATTAGCACATGTAAAAAGTCAACAATCCTCACTGGATCTAGATGAAATTATTAACAATGATGGTACAGTCAATGCAAAGAGACAATGCCTTAAAGCCAAAAGAAAAAGTATTAATCAAACAACCGGCCCAGAAGTCTTGCAACGACTTGAAGCTTTAGAGGAAACCGTGTCAAAATTGGCCTCTATAATCAGTGAGCAGCAAGAACAACAAGGAATAAGACAGAACAATTTAACTAGTGCTGAAAAACAAAAAAACAAAGAAGAGCGCGAAGCACTGTTAGGTTCGTATTCAATGTAATGACAAGGTAATTATTTCCGATTAATAGCGAGCTTTTTATTAAGGCATGTTATGCGTGAACAACGATTGACACACTGGCTATTAATCTGGAAATTATTTATGTAACGTGGTTGTATTGGTATTTTTCAGGCTAGCCATGAGCTCAGCGCACTGCTCTTTACGCACAGTTAGTAATCGTTCGATCGCCTTTTTATCTGCAATAATATGTTGTTTACGTCCCCCATAATAAAGACAAAGTCCTCCACAGGCTACAGACCGCCTAGATCCTCTCCAGCTTGCAGCTCCTCTAAAGCTTGCCCATTCATTACCTAAAAGCCCTCCGGAGTAATTTGCGGTAAACCATTCTCCCTCATTAGTCTCTCTGGTACGGGGAAATTGCTCATCCTGAAAATTTCGGTTATCATTGAAAGATAGATCCGGTCTACAATACTCATTAATCACATGCGCAGGTAAAAGTTTCTGATTGCCGCCCACTTCCTTAACCCAGTAACTCTTGAACTGTTCCCATGACCAATTAGAAGAATTATCAATAAGTTGCTTCAGGCTATCCACTAAATTTTGGATGAATTTTTCTGCAGTGCGCCCATGTGCAGCAACCCAAGATCCAGTTTCAAATCGATTGATTTGAACTCGTGCTTCATCCTCTGCTAAATATTTTCGCATCATTTTCCACATATGCCAGTCTAATGCCCAGACGGCATATTGAAATGCAGTAATTCCTTCAAACTTACGGCCTGATAAATCGGTCACATCATTGGATTCCAATAATAATCCAGACTCTGATGTAATCAGCTCTTCAGCTGCTGTTTGGTCACCTTGTGCAACAAGGCTTAGCAGTTGGCGGACTTTATTAGAACTACAGATTTTTGGGGAGGCCAGATAGTGATTATAAATCACAGCGGCTGCTGATTTTAAAGATGGATTGGTTTTTAACATGGCTTCAACTTTATCTTGCTCCCCATTAGACACATGCCTTAGGTATTGGGCCACCTCAGCGGGATTATCGGAAGAGCTTGAACTCGCGGTGATATTATTGTTGTTATTGCTTGAAGAGGCGCTTGCATTGTTGCTTGAGTAAGAATCTTTAAACCCACATTTTCTTGCAGTGGCTAAATATTTTCCGCCTTGCTCCTTTTCTGTTTTTTGCTCTACAAGATATTCTCCATACAAGCCATAAACTCTGCCCGTAATTTCCTCTACTCCGAATACGTGTTCTAGAGCATCGACTTTTACTTTCGCTAAGACAAACTTTTCTTTTGCTTTATCATGATTGTCTTTTTTTGCAATCAATATAGCAGTCCTTAACAATTCATCAATTTCTTCAAATATAATAGTGTGAAATTCTTTTTCTATATTTTCAATCATTTGAAATAAACCTGCATAATTGTTTTTCATGATCTCAGCTTCGGGAGAATTCACGCGTCCGGAGAGGAAATATAAAAAGGGTTCAATGCTTCTTAAGATGTTATCCAATTTATTTTGCTCTTGTGCATTATTTTCATGTTCACGTTTGATTTTCCAATACGTTATATGCGCACTGATACCACCATAAATCTTGGCATCCGTAGGACCACTGATTATTACATATGGAAGAAGGTTTGTTTTCCAGTTATCGCGTCTTAAAATTTGCCCCACTTCATACATGCAATTTGCTGATTCTAAATAACCACTGCTGATAATCGGCAACACATAATTCACATTGTGGTTGTTTATAATTTGCATAAATTCTTCTAAGTTTGAACCGTCCTTAAGATGGTCATCATCGCGAATAACCATAAATCCCCGTGCTTCTAGGACCTGTTGTAGTTTTTTAGCAATCTCTTTTTCTTCCCATCTATAGGAGATAAAAACACAGCGTTGCTCAGCGGGTTTGGTTGCTAATTTTCGCTTTAACTCATCTACAGGGGAACCTCCCCGTAATTCTTTAGTAAAATAAAATAGACCTTCTTCATTTCGAGCGAGCTGGTAGCCTTTATTTAACAGTGCTTGCATTTGTGCTTTTGCTTGTTTTTTTTCATGCGATAATGTTTTAATTTGGCCATCTATAACAAAGCGACGCAGTAATGTGTTTGCATGATACGCTAAGAATGCTGATTGCAGTGATTCATTGAAAGAGGCAGAGTTTAAACGTAAAAGAGCTGAATCGTTGGGCATAACAAAGTTCCTTCAAATGCGTACAGATATTTAACCTGATTTCTGTCATGAAGTCAACTGAGCGCCTGCAGTCTTGTTTTTATATCATAGAGGCATTTTTTGGGATTGAGAATAATGATGGATCTGGCTATGGTGGTGGGCATGAATCAGGGCGGGGTATGGAAATGGCTTAGGGCATGGATAGCATTTTGATGTTTTTTCATACTGTTTGACACCGGTAGTATTGCTCAGTATTATCAGAAATGTGAATAAATGAGCATAATCACACCAAATTGCTCTAATGGAGGAGCTCTAAGCTCTTGGAAAAGGATCAGAGGATTAGATTATCTTACTGAATAAAAATGGGAGTTTTAGAAAATCATGCCACTTCATAGAACACCTAATATTCCTGAGCTCGCACAGTTTGTATTAGATTTAGATATAAATAGCTTAAATGGTGTTGTGGAAAGTGTGTCACAGAATGCCGCTATCAAGCCTACTGCTGAAACCTTTGATGAGTTTTATGAACAATATAAACCGCTCATCCTGGATGAGGTAGTAGCTGCATTACAAACAGCGGCAAATAAGTTTAATGAGAAAAATAAAATCAGAGTTCATTTAAACGCAAAAGATCAATCTCGCTTTTATAAGGCAGATGGCGTCACAATGTTTAATTTGGTCAATAATCAAGACAACAATCTCGCGCGCATCCAGTGCGGTGATATAGGTAGCTTTCATTTCATTGTGGTAATTGTTTATTTAAATTTAACACGTCATATTGGTATTCTAAATATATATGAGAAAGAATGTCAGCTTGCGTTACAAGGTGATTGTTCAACATTTTTTAATAATGCATCATATTTTGATATTTATCCTCTTGCTTCATTGGTTAACTTGGATCGAATGTATAATGTTTGTGTGCAAAAACCTCAAACGGCGTTACTAGATAAGGTAATGCGAGCCTCTGTTTCATCTTTTCCAAGTATATCAAATACAACCTCCGTACTTGTTCCGACCTCTTCATTAAATTTAGAACAAAAACATGCTGCTGAAGGATTTATAAAAGCTCCAAATGGTGTTTACTTATTACAGGGTCCACCAGGAACTGGAAAGACAACCACAATTGTTAACATTCTTCAGCAATTGATGATAAATAACGAGTCCACTTTGGTATGTGCCCCATCAAATAAAGCTATACAAGTATTAGCAGAAAGGATGTTGGTTTCGATGCCGTTTGCACCATTATTATTGATTGCCGTTGAAAATAAAATAACATCTCCTCGATTACAGGAAATTTCTTTTGATAACTGGATTAATCGATATCCAAATAGATTAAAAGCAATCTCGCAAGAGATCGATGTCAATTCATTGGCATCTTCATCAAGATTTGATGCAACCACGGTAAATGATATTATTGATTTGCAACTGTTAATTAAATTTATTAAAAATATTGAAAATAAAATAAATATCATTGATAACATTATTAGAGTATGTATGCGCTATGTAGTGAATGTGAATCCTGATGAGCGTGCAAATTTAATCCAACTTGCAAATCAAAAATTAAATGAATATTTATCTAATTTAAAATGTTTACAGCAAGCTATATCAATAAATTCATTCCCAACTTTAGCGGAAAAACCATCAATTCAAAAACTAAATAAAACAGATCAAACTCGAATCAATTCGATGATAACTAACTTAGCTCGAGAATACAATTCTCTCTATTCTTTTATTGTTTATACACTTATCAATCAATTTCCTAAAGATCAGGATGCATTATTTGAGCGAATACAAATATTATTTTCTACGCTTTCTATTACGGGAAGAATGTCGTTGCAAAGATACTGTGCTAGTTTAGCCCGGCCTTTCCAATATCTTATTATTGACGAAGCAGGTCAAGCGGTAGAAGCAGAAGCATTGATTCCTTTTAATTTAGCAAAAAACGCTAAGAAAGCACTATTGGTAGGCGATACACGCCAGCTACCGGCAACCACTATAGCGATCACTTCTAAAATAACTCATTTTGATCACTCCATGATGTGGCGGTTGCTTGAGGGGAATAAACAGCCGTACCATCTGTTAACGACACAATATCGCATGAGAGGAAATATTAAGCATTTCCCTTCAAATCGTTATTATGAAGGAAGGTTAATAGATCATGAATCAATTGCACAACGTCCATCTCATATTCCTGCGCATATAATGAATCCAAACGGAATTAAATTATGGCTTGATACCAACAGCCCAGAAGAGCACAGTGACCTTAGTTTTATTAATCGAACAGAAGCAACATCAGTTATACAATTAATATGTGCAATTCGTGAATATGATACTAAAAGCCAAATTGGTGTTATTAGTTTTTATAGCGCACAGATTAAATTGATAAGCAGTTTGCTCAAGCATGAACAGTCCAAGAACTCTAAGATTAAGCTTGATAATATCGAAGCCCATACAGTTGATGGATTTCAAGGAGATGAAAAAGATATTATTATCTTGTCTTTTGTTAGAGGTAATCAACACAATCAAATTGGTTTTTTAAATGATTTTAGGCGATTAAATGTTGCGATTACTCGAGCAAAAGATGCGTTATATATAATAGGAAACGCATCAACATTTAGAAGGTCACCAAACAGTGAGGTCGGCCAATTATTGGATTTTTTAACAAAAGCACATGCTTTTAAATCATTTAATGAGGTATTGCGACAAATAGTGAACAAAAACTCATCTGCAAGTTCATCGTCTAGAGCTTTGCCCGTTGTTACTCCCATTCAAAATGTAGGTTCAGCTGTATACAGGCCTGCAAAGGCAGTCATTGCACCTGCGCCGAAAAAATTTGAGTTTTTTACAATCGGTGAATTGATGGCTCAAGCCAATCGTTATTATGAAAAAACACAATATGATAAAGCAATTGAAAATTGTAGGCATGTACTCGAAGATGAGCCGAATCGAAAAGAAGCTTATCAATTAATTGCAAAATGTTATAAAGAAATGGGTAAAACTGAAGAAGCACAATCGATGCAACAAATTGCCGATACCATGAGCTCTAACGTAAATTCTGCTAGTAGCTTATCTTCCGCTCATCATATTTCAAATTCTAATCATGATGGATTTACTACGATCTCCAGAAAAAATATTAAAGCAACGCTTAAGGAAGCACGAGAGTTATGCGATAAAGATAAATTCGAAGAGGCAGAATCTATTTATAGTCAATTAGTTGATGATGATTTTGAAAATTCTGAGGTGTTATTAGGGCTAGGTTGGGTACTAAATAAGCAGCGTAGGCATAAAGAAGCAGAACGTTATTTTGAACTGAGCCTCAAATTTAGTAAAACACCACTTGCTTATCAAGGGCTAATTCAATGCAAAAATTTTCTTAATAACCATAAAACAGCTATTGATCTTATTTATGAGGCATTAGATTATTTTCCTTGGTCTAGATCTATTGCCGCACTTAGGAGCGATATAGAAACAAGAAATGAACAACCTAAAAATACTACTACGCAAGGCGAGATGAATGCAACGGCGGGCACTGTAAGACCGCTGTTGAGTGATTTTCTACCAAGTCGATTATCAACTGAGCAATTGCAGCCACAGCGCAATCCGTCAACTACACCCACATACACAGCGCAAGTATCTAAGGGTAAGCTGCCTGCTAACAAATCCAGCACATCCTCTTCTGTTCCCCATGCGCAGGAATCATTATCAGAACAACACCAAGCAATATTTATTCATGCTTGTATTATGTTAGACGAAAAGAAAGAGCCGAGAAATGCAGAGGCAATATTAAGAGAATTACATAAAATTTATCCGCATAATATACGTATATTAGAAAAATTTGGTTGGTGCTTACATATTTTAAAACGCAATGCAGAGGCTATAACTTTATTTGAAGAATACCTTGAAAAAGCTCAAAATGTTAATGTGTATTATGGCTTAGCGAGATGTTATCGATTTACAGATGATATAAGAGCAGCGTTAGATCTTGTTAATGAAGGTTTGAAATATTTTTCTGATGCAAGACAACTGCTAGAGTATAAAAAAGAACTCAATGGCTTATCTCAAAAATTAAGGAGTGATCCGTCCCGATCTTAATGGACACTACTTTATTTTGGACAAAAGCCTATAGATTCACTATAATGGGCCCTTAATCGGTTGGTCTATGGTTCAAACCCATTACAACCCGGCAAATTCGATAAAGAAAACAACGCAAAACTATTGAGATGATATGATATGATTTCACAAAATAACTTACTAGGAGTTTTTTATGGCACAAGGATTACGGGTCATTACAGTGTTTACTCAAAAAGGCGGGGTGGGTAAATCAACTGCGGCGCTTAATGTTGCAACTACGCTTGCATTAGGGGGGGCACGAGTATTACTGGTGGATGGTGACCCGCAAGCCAACCTCACACGTAATGTGATTAGTTATATCCTTATAAAAACAATGGTACCTGTTTCACTTTTTTTGAATGATGTGCAACGTGAAATTATTATTAACTTAGTGCAAGAAAATGTTTTGCTACGTACTCGCGAAACAGTAAAATCTGCAGTAGACATTATCGTAGAGGCATATAAATCAGCCAATACTGTTGAGCAGGAAAAATCTTCGTCAGCAGAAGATGGTAAATCTATGAGCGCGGAAGAAATTGAAAAAAATTTCCCAAAATTAATTGAGATCATTAATAAAATAAGCGCTTCAGCTACTTTGCTGAAAACTTTAAACTGGCTTAATCGTGATGTGGGTGTCTCTTTTATTGATAATGCTGCCTCTGATGTGTCAAATCAATTGTTAGAGGTGTCATTTGAAGAAAAAGATAAGGTAGTTGAAAACTTATTTTTATTATCTGGACATCAAAATTTATATTTGGCTTGCAGTCGTCCCATTGCATTAGCCATAGAAGGTTTAACAAGCCCTCCTGACTCTGCTTTGAGTGCATTTGCATCACGTTTGTTTAAAATCAATGAAATGATCAGAAAGATAGGTGAGAAAAAAGATATCGATATTATCGTGATAGATTTGAGTCCTTCGGCGATTGAGTTCAATGAGGCTTTTGTGATGATGTCTGATTATTTAATGATGACGCTCTCCCCAGAGCCTAATAGCGATCATGCCATGTTAAGCATGCTTCCTATTTTAAAACGCTGGAAATCAGAGTTTGATAGAATTTATGAGGTTGAATCAGAATCAGGGTTCAGGACCATTGCCGGCCCACCAAAAGGTATCGGAGTTTTTTTCCAAAAGGTTAATAAGCAGCTAAACAATGTTAAGAGTACTATTGCAAAGTTCATTATTGATCGTATTGAAACTTTTCATGATACCGACCTCACAAAGTTTTTAGAATCTCAAGGCATGTCAGGTGGGGTAGAGGCTGCTCACTTGCCGAAAATTCCACATTTTACTGCTGAAGGCAAAAAAGTTCAATTTGCAGGCGGGCCTGTTGTCCTCACTGATTTGGCGTTTCAATATAATTTTAAGAAACTTATTGCCAGTATATTTCAACATCAAAAAGATGCGGTGCCGCCACGCGTTGTGCATGCTGTTGATATGTTTATGGAATTGCAGCGAAAAAAAATAGAAAATATCAATAAGGTCTGGGCTGATAAATATATTGAATATTTTAGAGGCATGGATGCAAATGCACGGTTTAAGTCGTTAGCTAAGTTTAAGCATCATTATGATTATTTTGATTTTACATTTATATTGGTGCATTTGGCAAAAAAATATTCAATAGATTACTCCAGTGAAAATCCGAATGGCATATTTTTGTCCATGCCGATTGTTTTAGATAACTCCGTCAGTAGTGAAAATTATTTCATAAAACCGTTAGAAACTGTTTTGATAAAAATTTCTAACTGGCAGACTCCTCCTCGCTTTATTATTATTCCTTTCATGCTGGATTTGCGCTGGCGATGTGTGCGGGTTCAAATTTCTCCTACCTCTCCTACATTAGATGTTTTATTTGATGATCCTTTTGGAGGCGAGCTGATTAGGGTTACTAAAAACAAAAGAATAGAATTTCACGTTTGGGATGAGAGGCTTCAAGGGAGCTTATTCGACGCTTTATGCATTGTATTGTCTAAACATTTAAAACGAAGCTTTAATAGTATGACTCCTCGATGCAAAAATATAAACCAGCAAGATGAAAATCGAAATTATGAGGGGCTCAGTGGATTAATTATATTAACTAATATTGTATCTTATCTTGAAAAGAAGAATAATGGAGATTTTCCCGCCATATCTTCCTATAAAATGCTTACTAATTATGCGAGGAAAAATAATTTAGAGATAGAGGTTTCTGGAAATGCGAATGCTATTAAAGATACGTACTCCATCAATATTGCTGAATATAATATGCAGCATATTAAAAAAGCATATGCTATTGGTATCAATAATCTATTGAAACTGAACGATAATAGATTGATTGAATTCTATGCGAAATTTATAGATACGCTCAAAGCTGGGCAATTCCACATAGCTATGCAGAAATTAAGTGAAAAAATGTTAGATGCTTTTGTATTTAATAATTTAGATCTTATTTTAGAGGATGAGCGCGATACAACAGATCACGTGTTTTCAGAGCAGTTTGATGAAAATCCTAATTGTATTGTTGATTTTATTGCGCACGCTCAAATACACTATAATCATAGCAAAAGGCCTAAAGATAAATATACTAAAAGTGCCATTCAGAATGGTCGACGCAATATTTCAAATATTATTCAGGGTAGAAAATCTATGGATATATGGAGTATGCGCTCAATGCAAGAAATGCTTAACATCGCATTTAAATTGAGCGAAACAAAATTCTCTGAAGAGAATAAGCGTCGTGATTTTTTTGGATTAACATCTTATCAAGTTCATTACAATATCGGTAATTGCTTGTTTGAAGCCGTGGCAGCATTTACTTCAAATAGCATGAATGCTGCTGTATTGCGCCAAAGAGCTGTGGAGTATATTCGTGAAAATAACGAATTGCGTGAGCGCATCCTATCAATGGCTAATGATCCTGAAAATGCTGTCCGTGTTATTAATGCCGATATTGTATATGAGGATGTAGAGGATTATCTTCAGCTAATGGCGAAAGATCAAGCTTGGGGTACTTATATTGAATTAGTAGCATTAGCTAACGTGTTGCAACGTCCTATAGTGGTATTTACGCCTGAGAATGTAGAAATGATAATGCAAAATGAGTATCACAATAATGAACCCATTTTTATTAATTATATTAATAATAATCATTATGAGCCGTTAGCAACCCCTCCGAATATTGCTGCCCGCGATGTTTTTAGAAATATTGAACAATCTAATCAACAGGGTAGAGACAGCACTGTGCAACACGCTGATAAAAGAAGAAGGGTAGATGCGCCAAGAGCAGCGGCTCCGTCAAGCCGCCCTGTGCTCTATATGGCTAATAGAAGCACGGGCGCCGTTGGGCAAAATCGAGAAACAGAGAGATTAACTCCAACGTCTTAAAATGAGGTCAACAAGATATCAGCCTGGGGCTTTCCTGGGGCGACACTCGCTGTCGCTCGTTTGCCCCAGGCTAAAATCCTTCAGGCCTTGTGGCCTGAGGTTCAACGCATTACCGGTTACATGGGGACCTGGGGCTTTCCTGGGGCGACACTCGCTGTCGCTCGTTTGCCCCAGGCTAAAATCCTTCAGGCCTGCGGCCTGAGGTTCAACGCATTACCGTTATACGGTGATATTCTAGATGACTTGCTCTCGTCATCCGTGTCAATTTTAGTATAAAATAAGTTATGAAAGCTGCTTCTAAAGAGGGCGGTTCAAAGGAGGGTAGGGGCAAATACAAAGCATAAGCAACATATAAAACATATCATATAAGTATGATACCTTAAATTTTAAAAACCTGAGGAAAATCGGGGGATTAGAATTTTGATAGGATGAAGATCATCTTTTTGATTGTAAGGATTTGTAACTCATTGTTTTTTTGATAAAAATTAAATAATCTCTCAGTTAGCTCCCCTTGCCTTTTTTGTGAAAACCTTGGTACACTGTAGGGGTAACTTAAGCTAAGGAGCTTGCTACATGCCAATTACTGGGCACCCTTGGGTAAATTATTTAGATGTAAAGCGCCGTTTGTGCGGCCTTATGCCTTTGCAAGAGCTTGTATATCAGAATTACCGGTATGAATATAGTAATGATAATAAGGATAGCAGCAATACCGAGATAACAGTAAGCGGCCCCCAAGAAAAATCCATCAATGAACTAACTTATGATCCTTTCTACACCTATTTGCTTTTTTTGGCCTATGAAAACGAAGTAACAGCACAAATAAATGCGGTGAGAAGGGAAGCGCTAAAAAAGTGGAGTGCTAACGAAAATGATGGTAGAGGGGAAACAGCAACAGATTTCGTACAAAATGAAGAGAGAAAGGCATTTTGTAAGATAAGAGATGTATTATATAACCCCAATGCAAAGAATAATTTAGCTCATCACAACATCTCGTTAAAAATGGGTTTGCATGTGTTTGGGTTATTGGTAGTTTCTGTATTAATGGTAGGTATTTCTGGTAGCAATACAGCCAATTTATTAAATTTTTTAGATGACAATGATATTGTTGAATTTGGTCCTTATGGAAATTTAAGCAAGGCGTTTTTCTATACATCATCCATGTGGGCGCAATGGATGATGTACCGTAAAAATGTACCTAGAACAATTAAAGGGGTGTGCCGCAGTAATGGTAGCTTTGATTATTTCGAAACAAAAAACTTAGCGATTACAGAGGATCCCTTTTCGCCGAAAGACGATTTTGATAAGAATTATGTGCTTCGTTTCAAAAGCAGTATTATTGATCTTGGATATAATGAAGAATATAAACGTGACCTTGAAGCGGGTATTGAGAAATGCGAAGGAAAAAAAATAAAAATTGTGGTACGTCACAAACCAGATGGTAACTCAGATGACAGCCCAAGGCAGAGCGTCTCGCCTAATTCTTCTCAAACGACTGTCATCTCTGAGTATGAGTATAACCTTAACGATCTTGATTTTTCCCGTTTTCGGTATTTTTATTTAAATACTTTAACAATGCTCACTTGTTTATTGGGCTTTTCGTTTGGGATGATGGTGCTGGATAAGCAAGGGAAATTATTAACTGATTCAGATGGTTTTTTTGACCTTGATAATGGTGATGCTCTTGCTTTGGCTGCAACCTTTGGTATAGCAGCCTTTTTAGCCACGGTTTTATTATGGACAAGTGGATTGCGGGATCAAGTGAAAGAGGAAGAAAGAGTAGCTCTAAAAGAAATGATATTGAAGAGAATAGCAAATGAAAATAAATCCGAAAATTTATCGGCTTGGGAAAAAACAAAAAAACTAGCGCGGAGTTGTGTCCCCACTTCTACAAGGGAGACCGGTATTCTTTTGGTTGTGTTTATTGGGTTATTATCGGCCGTGCTGTCTCAGGTGAAGGTTACTTTTGCAGTAGGTGACGCTTGGGGCAAAGGTGAGCCATTTGCGGACAGTGATTATGATCCCCTAGCGTTATCTATGTTAGTGGGGGCATTATTTTTAACAGCTGTTGCTCTGGTTCCTTGGGGGCGGAAAGTTTTCACAGCGCGAGCCATGAATAAAGTAGTGAACACTCTTTCAAAAACTTGGGATGCATTGACATGGAATAATCTTCAGCAGGAATATAAGAATCATGCTACAAATTATCAAGTAGGTGCCGTTTTATCTATAGGTGTGTTGACTGTTTTTATCTTATCATTAGGCATTTCTGGGCTCTTTTCAGGCATTGATGAATTAAACGCGCCTCTTTTGTCGCAGGATGGCGAAGACCCCTCTAAAGGGTGGCTCACACCGATGGGCATTACAGTTTTATCTGCTGTGGTGTTATGGGGTGTTTTCTCGGCTACACCTTGGTCTAAACCAAAACCAGATTTAGAGGAAAAACCTTGGCTTAAGCTGAAGGAAGGATCAGAATCTCGAAGTGGACAACAACTCATTGCGTTGCTAGTGAATGCTATTTCTTACGGTACGATGGGAGGGTTAGGAGTAGGGTACGGTGCTGAAGCGTGTGGTATTGAGGAAGGCTCTACTGTTTATCTTATCTTAGTGATACTGGCTAGCCTTGCAACAGCGGCCACGTCTGCATCTACTGCAATGAATTCAGTGGAGATAGATTATTCAGATACGGTAGTATCGAAATCAAGAGAAAATAGCAATTCAAAGAATAGCCATGGATTAGCATCGGGTAGCTGTTCTTCCGAAAATGATGTTAATACACTGCAGAATAAGAATGATGAGACAAAGCCTAAGCATGAAATCATATTAACAGGAAGCAATGAACCCTTACAGGCTGTTCGCTCGTATAGCAGCATTGGCGGGAGCGTCTCTTGGACCAACTCTCCAATGCTCAACATAGGTTATTCTCCAGCCGGGTCATCTGCTGCTGGCACCCAAGCGGGAACGCCTGTTGCTAGTGGAGTATCTAAGCCACTTGCCTCTAATTACTCTAATGATGGAGTGTCAGCTGATGACATTAATGAGATTGTATGTTGGCAGTCTCCTAGGCAGTCTCCTGACCTCAGCGCCATCAGCTTACCTCCGAATCCGCCCGATGCTAACAGTTCTACGTTAACTCCTTAAAATCATCAACATTAACCACACTCATCCTCGCCGCATCAGCGGCTTTTAATGTTGCATACTCTTCTTCATTAATCACACCTGCATGTTGAGCAAGATCATAAATGTTTTCATAATGGTCATCTGGCAATTGGCCCGCTTTAATGGCGTGAGCAATGCGTTTTTCCAATGGCTCTATGGCGATGCATTGAATCAATGTTTGGTGTATGTGTCCATAAATACTGTCTTTAACATTCAGATCACAGGCAGAGGCACATAACCTAGCGCGGGTGTCATTGGGCGAAAGTAATAAACGTGCTACTGTATGTCCTATACGATCTTGTGGAGGTTTAATGCGGCGGCCGTAAGGGAAAACCAATAGTTGCATAAACCATGCAATAGGTCGAACAGGAAAATTTTTAAAGAAGTGCAATAAGCTTGATTCTGCTTTCGACAATGCATAACGAGCCGCCCAATGCACCATGGGTAAATCTGAAGCATGTTCACCCTCATCATGAAAGCGTTTTAATGCTGCTGTGGTTAAATAAAGATAAGATAATACATCCCCTAAACGTGCTGATAATTTTTCACGACGCTTCAACTCTCCACCTAAAATACCCATCGCCACATCGGTTGTTAATGCTAATGCAGCACTTAATCGTGTGATGTGTTGATAGTAACGTCGAATAGAGTCGTGCGCATTGGGTTGTGTTAAATGTCCTATCGTGAACGAAAGTAAAAAGGTTCGTACAACATTACTTAAAATAAACCCCGCATGTCCGAAGAAAGCTTGGTCAAATTCATGCAATCCTTTCTCGGTATCTGTATTATGAACCGCATAAATTTCTCTTAAAGCATAAGGATGGCAGCGCAGCGCGCCTTGCCCAAAAATAATCATACTGCGTGTTAAAATATTTGCGCCTTCTACAGTGATGGCAATCGGAATAGCTTCATAAAAGCGGGCCGCAAAATTATGTGGGCCCATACAAATGCCTTTACCACCTAACACATCCATCACGTCTGTTGAAATTTTACGTGCTAATTCTGTGACGTGATATTTACTGATGGCACCTGCAATAGCAGGCTTTAACCCTAAATCAATGGCGCCTACTGTCATGACACGCGTGGCTTCTGCTAAATAAGTGTACCCCCCCATGCGAGCTAATGCTTCTTCTACACCTTCAAAATAACCAATCGGTAATTTAAATTGATGACGAATACGTGCATAGGCGCCTGCAGTGACAGCTAATGCCGCACTCGGGCCTGAGGAAACAGAAGGTAAGGAAATAGCACGCCCGGCAGATAAACATTCCATCAACATGCGCCACCCTTGGCCTACCATTTCTTCTCCACCAATAATAAAACTTAATGGTACGAATACGTCCTTTCCTTGTGTAGGACCATTTTGGAAACATGCATTTAATGGGTAATGCCGCCGTCCAATCACAACGCCAGGTGTGTGGGTAGGAATTAAAGCGCATGTAATACCGTAATCTTCTTTGGTTCCTAATAAATGGCCTGGATCATACAATTTGAATGCCAAGCCTAAAATAGTAGCAACGGGTGCTAATGTAATATAACGCTTGTTCCACGTGAGGCGTACGCCCAGCACTTCTTTTCCTTCATAAACACCGCGCGCTACAATGCCATAATCGGGAATAGCGCCTGCATCAGATCCAGCTTTAGGGCTGGTGAGTGCAAAACAAGGAATTTCTTCACCCGATGCCAAGCGCGGTAAAAAATAATTTTTTTGCTCTTCTGTGCCGTAATGCATTAATAATTCTGCAGGCCCTAATGAGTTGGGAACAGAAACAGTCACGCCAGCAGTGACGCTCAGCGCAGAAATACGCGTGATGATTTCAGCATGCGCAAACGCAGAAAATTGTTTGCCTCCGAATGCTTTGGGGATGATCAGCCCAAAATAACCATTTTTTTTCAGATGATCCCAAATAACAGGCGGCAGATCTTTTAACTCTTCTGTGATTTCCCAATCGTTGATCATACTGCAAAGCTCTGCAACAGGGCCGTCTAAAAAAGCTTGCTCTTCTTCTGTCAGTGTAGGCTTGGGAATATTGTGAAGCTGTTGATAGCAAGGTTTGCCGCTCATGAGCTCTTTTTCCCACCAGGTGTCGCCTGCATCGATGGCTTCTCGTTCTGTTTGAGAAAGTTCAGGCAAGGCTTTTTTAAATAAATAAAATAGGGGGCGGGAAATGATCCTACGCCGCAAAGGAGGGTAGATGAGTAGCGCGGCGAGGGCAACCGCTGGAAGGAAAATGAATAGCCACCCAGCAAGTGCTGCGTGGGAAAAATAGAGCCTGTCTGCTACCGCTATTAAAAGCGCTGCTCCTAGCCACCAAAAGGGCAGCCGCCGGTATGCAATAACCGCAAAAATAACCAGTAAAGTCAAAATGTAAACAGTAGACATGCCTTCCCCTTCTCTTTAATGGGATTAACAGATAACTCTTGTACGAGCACATAATATGCGCCCGTGCGCCTAGAAGGCGCGCTCCTTATATATAATTTAGACAGCCTCCATTGTATATCTGAATGAGGGGTATAAGCATAAGAGATTCGCTGATTTTATTGTAATCATTTGACGTGGTGCGTTTTTTAGGAGACAATGAGCACCATGAAGACAGGCATATCCTTAACTGCTGCTGCGGCAGCACACGTGAAAAGTATTTTGGCACAGCATCCAGAAGCAGCGGGCTTTCGTGTCGCTGTGAAAAAAACAGGCTGTTCTGGATATAGATATATCGTAGGTCTGGCAGGAACAATTGAAAAGGAAGACACCGTTTTTGCTCAAGACGATATTACCGTCGTAATAAATAAGGTGGATTTAGAAAAGTTAGACGGCACAAAAGTTGATTTTGTGGCAGAAGGCTTAAATCGCCACTTTAAATTTAATAATCCCAAAGCCGATCATTATTGTGGTTGCGGGGAAAGCTTTACATTGAAAACATCTAATGAAGGAGAAAACGATGGCGATTGAACGTACGTTATCCATTATCAAACCGGATGCGGTTGCAAAAAACGTGATTGGTAAAATTTATACTCGTTTTGAAGATAACGGTTTGAAAGTAGTGGCTGCCAAAATGGTGCAATTAAGCCGCGAAGAAGCAGAAAGATTTTATGAAGTGCATCGCGCACGTCCTTTTTTCAACGCATTGGTTAGTTTTATGATTTCTGGCCCAGTCATGGCTCAAGTGCTAGAAGGCGAAAATGCGGTCATGAAAAACCGTGAATTGATGGGCGCAACGAATCCTAAAGAAGCAGCTGCAGGAACCATTCGTGCGGATTTTGCAGATTCTATCGACGCTAATGCTGTGCATGGATCGGATGCGCTAGAAACAGCACGCGTGGAAATTGCGTTCTTTTTTAAAGATAATGAAATTGTATCTCATGCAGCTTAAGTGATCGGGAAGTAACGGGAAGGGAGGACAAGCTTCACCTTTCCGTCTACAATCTGGTATCATGGATATTATTTCAAGGGGAGCGCCGATGACTCAGGGAATAGAACAAGCAGTAGGAGCAACGCTAGTATCAGTTCGTAATGGGCCTGGCGCACGTTTACGTGCCGCTCGTGAGGCAGCAGACTACAGCATTAAAGAAGTGGCTGAGTTATTGCGCCTTAACAATGTGTCTTTAATCGAGCGCATGGAAACAGACAATTACGAAAGTAACACGCTCCATGTGTTCATCAAAGGATATTTGCGCTCTTATGCTAAATTAGTAGGGCTTGATCCTGATCAAATTATATTAGAATTCAGTCACTTGGGCCTTGACGACCCCCTCCGGGATCCTCCTGATTTAGGGCATACACCGCAAAGAAAGCTTTCAAGTTTTGAATATTCCGGTACACCTAAACACCGTCCAGGTTTATTGTGGGGTTCATTGGGAGTATTTGTCTGTGCGATGTTGGCTTTCATGTGGGGATATCGAGATCAATTGCCCGGCTTGACTTCACCTGAGGCAAGTACAACGACTATTTCTGTGCTGCCTGCTGCTTCCAGCCAAGAGGAAGCATCTTTAGATATGGCTACTCACTCAGGCAACCCTGCTACACCTGTTGTGGATAATGCAGTTCAGCCAGCGCCGTCGACCACATCTTCAATAACTTCAGCACCTGCTGCTCAGGCGCCAGCACCTGTTGCTACTACTCCTGCAAGAGCGCCTGTTGCGGCCACGCCGACGCAGCGTCCAGTAGCACCTATGCCTTTTCAGCGGCTTGATCAGCAAAACAGTGACAATAGGAGCCAGTCGGCACCTCCTCCGAAAACATCTTTAGCGCCTAAGCCAAAGAAAGCAGCGCCTTCTGGCACGCATGAGACGATGTTATTTTAAGTTTGTTGAGGTATGAGCCAGATGAAATTTCAAGCCGTGCGAGGTATGCACGACACACAGCCTGATGAAACGCACCGTTGGGCATATGTTGAATCAGTGATTCGCTCACTGATGCAAAGTTTCCAGTATCAAGAAATTCGCATGCCGATTGTGGAATCCACGGCGTTGTTTTTACGTGCCGTGGGCGACACAACAGACATTGTCGAAAAAGAAATGTATACGTTTGATGATCGCAATGGCGATAGTCTTACCCTTCGCCCAGAAGGAACAGCAGGTTGTGTGCGTGCTGCTGTTCAAGCAGGGCTATTGCATAATCAATTGCAGCGTTTGTGGTACATGGGCCCTATGTTTCGGCACGAACGTCCCCAAAAAGGGCGAACACGTCAATTTCATCAGTTTGGTATGGAAGCTTTTGGAATGACGGGCCCTGATATTGATGCTGAAATCATCCAAGTTAATTATGTATTATTTCAAAAGTTAGGTATTCTTGACAAACTCACGCTTGAAATTAATACATTGGGAATGCCATCAGAAAGAGATGCTTACCGTACTGCGCTGATCCAATATTTTGAAGCATATGAATCTCAATTAGATGAAGAAAGCCGTGTGCGTCTTCACAAAAATCCTTTGCGTATTTTGGACACTAAAAACCCTGATTTAAAACCTTTAGTAATTGCCGCACCCAAGCTCACAGAATATTTAACAGAAGGCACGTTGGCTCATTTTGAAGGTCTGCAGCATTTGCTGAAAGAATTAGGTATCCCATTTAAAGTAAATCCTTGCGCGGTGCGCGGGTTAGATTATTACACCTACACTGTGTTTGAATGGACAACAGACGCTTTAGGTGCACAAGGTACTGTCTGCGGGGGTGGACGATACGATGGGCTAGTGGAGTTATTAGGAGGAAAGCCAACGCCGGGAATTGGGTTTGCGTTGGGAATGGAGCGTTTAATAGGATTATTGCCGGAGATGCCAACAGATGTAGGTGCTCACGTATGTGTGTTACCGACTTGTGCAGAAGTGACGGGTGCCGCCATGCGTTTTGCGCAAGCATTGCGAGAGCATTCGCCTAAATTGCGTGTAGAAACGCTACTAGGGGGTGGGAGCACAAAAAGTCTTTTCAAGCGTGCTGATAAGTCAGGTGCTTTATTTGCCGTGGTGGTTGGAGAGGAAGAAGTTGCACAAAATACGGTGCTTCTGAAATCATTACGTGATAACATTGAGCAGGCACGATGGCCGGTTGATGCGGCCGTGTTTGAGTTTTTGGGGGAATTAGGCAAGCGTCCGGAGTAGTGCGTTCTTGAATGCTATTGCATATTCAAGGTAATGACAGGAGTGGAAAATGGTTGAGAATTTACAAGTGGATGACAACGCCACAGCCGCGCAAGTTAAAATGTGGTTAGAGAAACATGGGAAATTTGTATTAGCGGCGATTGGCTTGGCCATTGCAATCACCTTAGGGTATCAATTTTACCAAAATCATCAATATCAAACGAATGTTGCTGCCTCTAAATTGTATGACGAGTACCAACAAGCCTTATTGAAAGGTGAAGAAGATGCACTGAAAGCAAGCTTTAATGCTTTGCGCGAAAATTATTCTGAAACAGCCTACGCTTCTGCGGTAACATTATTAGAAGCTTCGCGAGCTGCTTTTGACGAGCACTATGCAGATGCAGAAACGTTGCTAGAATGGTTGCAAAGTAACGGGCGTGATTTTGTAAAGCCTTTAGCAGCATTGCGTTTAGCTCAATTAAAATTTGAGCAACAAGATTTTGAAGGTGCTTTGAGTATACTGCAAAAAACAAGGCTAAATGCAGACAATCCTAAATCGCCCAAAGCAGCCTATTTAGCAGGTTTTCAGGAGTTACGTGGTGATATTGCCATAGCGCAAGGCGAGCCACATAAAGCAGCTGAATACTATGAAAAAGCGTTGGCTGCGTATGAAGCCCAAGATTTCAATAATATATTATTACAGATGAAAGTGGAGACTTACCGTTGAGGGATTTTTTTTCTTTTCGCCGTTTTTGGCATATCGTTATGTTGTGTTGCATTGCGTTGTGCGTTGTTTCATGCAAACAATCCCCGCTGAATAAAGAGGGCAAGTCTGTCAAGTTTGTGCAGCAGGTGAAATTCAAAACATTATGGAAAACCAGCGGTTCACAGGGGCTGGGTGATGTGCAAATGAAATTATATCCTAATTTTGTGATGCACGAAGGGCAACAATGGCTGGCGATTCCTGATTACACAGGCATGATGTTAGTGGTTGATCCATTCACGGGCAAAACTGTTTGGCGCAAGAAAACTAAAAAACCTTTCAGCAGTTCAGTTGGCGAAACAAATGAAGCCATTGTAGTAGGTTGTTCTAATGGGCAAGTTATTGCTTTGAGTAAGACTAACGGTGAAACATTGTGGTCATCACAAGTAAGTTCAGAAGTATTAGCAGCACCTCGAGGCAATAGTGAAGCGTTAGTTGCGCTTTCAATTGACAGCCGTTTGCATGGGTTAGATGCTAAAACAGGCAACGAATTATGGACGTACGATGCTACTGCGCCTGCTTTAACATTGCGTGGTGCAGCAGATCCACTCATTATTGAAGACATGGCGTTTGTGGGGTTTGCGAACGGTCAAGTAGGATTATTTAAATTAGCCACGGGCCAGATGATTTGGCTAGATGCATTAGCACAACCCAGGGGCCGCAATGAGATTCAACGGTTAATCGATATTGATGGGGTAATGGCTCGCGTTGACAATATGGTTTATGTTGTCACTTATCAAGGGAATTTAGTCGCCATTGATTTGCCACGTTTAGAAGTGGTATGGAAGCATGCGATGTCTTCTTATGTAGGGCTTGCTATATCGGGAAATGATTTGATCCTTTCTGATGCCAAGGATGTTGTTTATGCGATTGATCGGATGACGGGTGAAACGCGTTGGAAGCAAGACGAGTTAGACAATAGATATTTAACAACGCCTGCTGTGTACGAGCAATACGTGGTAGTGGGTGATGTCTATGGATATTTATATGCATTATCATTAGAAGATGGTCGCTTATTAGGTTTTGATAAAGTAGCGACCTCAGACATACGTGCGCCTTTACTGATGGATACTCAAGGCATTATTTTGCAAAGCCACACAGGACGTGTACAAAAAGTGATTGTCATACCCAAGGATAACTAATGTCATTGCCTGTCATCGCCATTATTGGCCAACCCAATGTGGGAAAATCTACCTTATTTAACTGCTTAACGCGTTCACAACAAGCGTTGGTGCATGATATGCCTGGTGTTACGCGCGATCGCCATTTTGGTGAAGGGAAAGTGGGTCTTTATCCCTATATTGTGATTGATACAGGTGGTATCAGCGGAGAAGAAGAGGGGATTGACGCTATGATGGCGGGACAATCTTGGCAAGCGGTGTTACAAGCAGATATTGTTTTATTTGTAGTAGATGGAGTGATAGGGTTAACGCCCAATGATCACTTTATTGCAAAAGCATTGCGGCGTGTGGATAAACCTATTTTTTGTGTAGTCAATAAAGTAGATGGGCGTGATGAAGGCATTGTGACTGCTGAATTTTATGCATTAGGGTTTAAATATGTGCATGCGATTGCTGCCAGCCATAATCGCGGCATTCATCCGTTGATGGAAGCTGTGTTTGAAAGAGTGGCGAGTGTATCTGATGAGTTAACAGAGGAAACTCCTGCGAGTGGTATTAAAATAGCAATCATAGGTCGCCCTAATGTGGGGAAATCCACGTTAGTAAACCGCGTATTGGGTGAAGAGCGTGTTGTTGTTTACGATAAACCTGGAACAACGCGAGACAGTATTTATATTCCTTTTGAAAGAGAAGGAAAATCGTACACCATTATTGACACCGCAGGTGTGCGACGCCGTAAAAATATTGATGAAGTAGTAGAGAAATTTTCTGTTGTTAAGACGTTGCAAGCCATTCAAGATGCAGATGTGGTTATTTATATGATCGACGGGCAAGAGGCTGTGACGGATCAAGATTTAAGTTTATTAGGATTTATTCTTGATGCAGGGCGAGCATTGGTTGTTGCGGTGAATAAATGGGACCATTTATCAGAAGATCAACGATCAAAAATTAAAACAGGTATTGATAGACAGCTTGAATTTGTTTCTTTTGCAAAGTTATATTTTATTTCTGCGCTGCATGGCAGCGGTGTGGGGGTATTATTTGATGCAGTGAATGAAGCTTATGCATGTGCAACAATGCGTTTATCCACGGCGAAGTTAACGAGGTTATTACAAAAAGCTGTTTTTGATCATCAACCACCGTTAGTGCGTGGACGTAGGATTAAATTACGTTACGCGCATGCAGGCGGGCAATTGCCTCCGACGGTTGTGGTGCATGGAAACCAGACAGAAGAGATACCATTATCCTATCAACGTTATTTGGTGAATTTTTTCCGACAGCAATTAAAAATAGTAGGCACGCCGATTCGATTTGTTTTCCAGTCGGGTGAAAACCCTTATGCGGGGCGACGTAACACATTGACGCCTCGGCAACAACGAAAACGCGATCGATTGCAGAAGCAGCGGAAGAAATCGTAGCTGTTTTTGTGCCGTTTACAACGTAAATGCGTCCTTACACCTAGACGCATGATTTATGCACACTGGAATTTTAGATCACCCATTGAACGGTTGCACTTAGAAAGCACTAGACAGATCATTTCATAACAATGCTCTCAACCACTCCATCTTTCAACCGCGTCTTTAATACATCGCCAGCCTTCACTTCGATAACACTCTTCACCGCACTTCCAGCTGCTGTAAATGTAATACTGTAACCGCGATCTAGCACTGACAAAGGGCTTAGCGCTTGCATTTCACGCCCCAATCCCCCTAAAAATTGTGATTTTTGTAATAATATATTTTCCATCGCAGCACATAATCTTGATTCTATTTGCTGAATTTGTACCTGATATGCGTCAAAAGCGACACGCGGGTTACGATGTGATAATCGCTGTATTAATCCTTCGGATTTATTTTTAACTGCTTGCAATTTGTATGAAATGTGATGTATCAATTGTTGAGTCAATAAATCAATGCGCTGCATCAAATTTTGTAATACATCACCTGGGTGTATTAAACTTTTTTGCAATAATTGTAAACGCTGATGCTGTTGAATCAATATATTGTCCATGCTTCGCATCAATTTTTGCGTCAATACGCCTAATCGATGCAACAATGCCACTTGGTCTGGGCTTGCTAGTTCTGCCGCAGCAGTAGGCGTGGCTGCGCGTAAATCGGCCACAAAATCTGCAATGGTGACATCTGTTTCATGCCCAACACCGCTAATAATGGGAATATGGCTTGCAGAAATAGCACGTGCAACATTTTCTTCATTGAAAGCAAAGAGGTCTTCTAATGATCCGCCGCCTCGAGCAACAATTAATAACTCTGCTTCATTGTGGCGATTTGCTGCTTCAATCGCCTTTACAATTTGTGCGCTCGCTTCTTTTCCTTGCACTAATGTTGGGTAAACAATCACACGCATTAATGGGAAACGCCGTTCCAATGTGTGTAAAATATCTTGTAGCGCAGCGCCTGAAGGAGAAGTGATAATCCCTAATGTTTGGACAAATGCAGGAATCGGTTTTTTATGTTCTGCTGCAAATAATCCTTCTTGTGCTAGTTTTGCTTTTAATAACTCAAAAGCACGTTGCAATGCACCTAATCCTGCTTCTTCCATGTGCTCAACAATTAATTGATAATCTCCGCGCGCTTCATATAAACTAACACGTGCTCGAGCCAACACTTGCATACCATTACGAAAAACAGGTGCTGGCCCACGCAAACTTCCTTTAAAAAAAGCGGCACGAACTTGTGCTTTGTCATCTTTCAATGAAAAATAAAGATGCTCCGAAGGCGCGCGCGTAAAATTAGAAATCTCGCCTTCTACCCAAACCACCCCTAATCCTGATTCTAAAAGAGAGCGTGCCGTTTGGTTGAGCGCAGTGATGGTGAGAATAGTTTTATGCATTTATTTCCCTGTTTAAGAAACCTTGATAGGAGCTAGAGTGGGGGAACGTTCAAAGGAAGATGGAATAGGTGGTTTGAAAAAAAACAATGCATGCTCAGTAGTGTATTTTTTCTTCTTATCATTTGAATCATTGGTATTTTGTTTTGATTTTTTATCCAAATCACTTTTTTCATCAGGACTTTTTTCATCGAGATTTTTTTCATCGGGACTTTTTCCATCGGGACTTTTTCCATCGGGACTTTTTCCATCGGGACTTTTTCCATCGGGACTTTTTCCATCGGGTCGCCATGAATGGAAAAGCTCTCTTATAGTTTTGTTTGTTTTGCCTAGTTTTTTCTCCCTGATAATATTGGTTTGGTAAATAAGGAGCCCCATGAGAAATCCTATAGAAGCGCCTATAATCATGCCCATGTAAAAGCCTTCAACATCCCCGCAGTCTAAACTATCAGTGATTCCCATTGTTCCAGGGAGCGTGATTCCTAAAGACATACCGCGTATCAAAAATTTGGTGGGGCTTAAAAGTTCATATATTGCACCAATAAAAGCCCATCCTTTATTTTCATCTTCATATAATTTTTTAATTGGTGGAGCTTGATGTTTATTTAGGAAATCAATTAGCTTCTTTTCATCATCTTGTCCTATATTGCTTTTTATTCCTTCTAGTTCGTTTTTACGCTCAGTTTCGACAGAATAGCATTCGCCAAGAATAAACAGTTCATTCTCTTTGCGATCTAGTTTCCATTTTTCTTGGATCAGTGAAAATGTCATGTAAATAAGATCAATGAGCATTGCTAACGCTACAAACGATAATACAATTTCTTTATCTTCTGTGAGTTCATCTGTTTCGTTTTTAGGTTGATCTATATTTTCTATTTCTTCATCTGATAGCCTGATAAATGTATCGAGGGTAAAAGGTCTTCTTCCTAAATATCCTAGACAAAAAAGTGATGGTAATAGTTTTATCCAAATAAAATTTGAAAACCTCCATGTTTCTTTGGGTGGGGTTTTTGTGGATTTAATAATATTATTTGGATCCTTGCTTTTGTCAGCTAATCCCAATAATAATGTAGCAAGTAGGGCATCATGATGGGTGCTTTTGATTTTTCTTATTGCAAGATCATATTGTTCAATGGTTTTTTCACGTTTGAATGCATAATGAGTGGCAATAATAGAGGTGACCCACACCGAAAACGCAACTGCAATAATTAGACTCCATGTGAAATCTTCACCTAAACCAAGACCAAAATCGTGATTTGGCGAAAGCATACGGGCTAATAAAAGCACACTGATTGCACGTGCAGGCTCTTTAAAAGATTGTAAATATTTTTCAATGAATTCTGTTAGTTGAGTACGTACAGGATGTGTCTTATCATACACATCACGTGTGAGATCCCAAGAAGCTTGCTCAATAAGGGCAATAATGTTGGGAGGTGATACTGTTTTCCCTGCAGCTATTGCTGCATCATATTCTTTAATTGCTTTTTGATATGATCCAATCAATGCATCTCTGTCTATACCCGATTGTATTAGTAGTTGTTGAATGAAAATATCATTGTTTAAGACCTTAATAATGTTTTCTTCTGAATTTTTATCTGCTTTTGTCAGTTGATCTCGAACGCTTTCTTTTGTGCGTTGGAATATTTCGCTAATACTGCTGCTACTAACCTCTCCCTCTTGAGGAGTGCTGGGTTGGCTGTTACTAAGCGCTTCCTTATATTCACCATACTTAGTATCAAGTCGCCACTTATCTTTTTGAGCCATTTGAGCGTAATATAAAATATCAAACATGACAGCGACAGAGGTCAGGAGAGGGATAAGTACTATCCATTCAACTTCATAAAAAGCTTCTTCACCTTCAAAAAAATTCAATGTTGTCGCTGAAATTCTCCCAAAGCCACCGATAAAAAATAAACAAGGGATCCATTGCAGCCTATGAAGTAGCGTTAGATCGCGTTCGTAATCTTCAGGACTAGGCAGCGGCTTATCAGAGGATGTTTCTAGCTTCTGATATAGAGGAGTTTTATCATTAGTAATGTAGCTGGCAAAATTTCCGTTATCGGGGATTATTGCCGCATTTTGTTCTTGTAATTCTTTTTCTACACGGACTAGGGTGCCGCTACCCCCTGGGAAGTTGGTAGGGGAACTGCTGCTAGTAGATGGACTGCTACTACTTGTCGCTGTCTGAGTCATGTGATCTCTTCCGGTGCCGTAAAAGGGAATCCAAGATCGATTGGCTGCATTCTAACAAAAGTTTGTCAAATAGTAACTAGTGATCTTTTGCTTAAATATTGGTATGATGTTCGGATCTTTTCAAGGGAATTGAGATCCAACTGACGGACAGGGGGTTAATATGCAAATTAATCAGGCACTTACCTTTGATGATGTTTTGCTGCGGCCTGGTTATTCTTGTGCCCTTCCTGCTGAAGTGTCGTTAGACACAAAAATAACCAAAAAAATATTTTTGAATATCCCTTTATTATCAGCTGCCATGGATACCGTGACCGACGCTAGGCTGGCCATTGCCTTAGCCCAGGAGGGTGGTTTGGGGGTTATCCATAAAAATTTACCCATTGAAGAGCAGGCTGCGCAAGTTCGCCGGGTGAAGAAATTCGAAAGTGGGGTGGTCAAGGACCCCATCACCATTTCTCCTCGTGCAACCGTTCGCGAATTATTGGATTTAACCCAGCGCTACCAAATTTCAGGGGTGCCAGTAGTATTGGATAATCAATTGGTGGGGATTGTGACCCATCGAGATTTTCGTTTTGAAACACGCATGGAGGCACTTGTTTCCTCCATCATGACCCCTAAAGAACGCCTAGTGACGGTGCCTGAAGGGGTTGATAAAGCCACCGTGGTTGGTTTGTTGCACAAGCATCGTATAGAGCGCTTATTAGTGGTAAGAGGGCAATATGAGCTGCGAGGGCTTATCACGGTGAAAGACATTCAAAAAGCCAAGGAAAAGCCTTTTGCAACCAAGGATAAGCACGAACATTTACGTGTCGCAGCAGCCGTTGGGACGGGAGCGGATACTGCTGAGAGGGTTTCCGCCTTGATAGAAGCAGGTGTGGATTTGATTGTGGTCGATACTGCGCATGGGCATTCTAAAGGGGTGATAGACAGAGTAAAGGCTATTAAAGTGCAATATCCTGATATTGCTGTGATGGCGGGTAATATTGCCACAGCCGAAGCAGCTCAAGCCCTAGCAGATGCTGGCGCAGACGCTGTGAAAGTGGGTATTGGGCCTGGCTCTATTTGCACTACACGCATAGTGGCGGGGGTGGGAGTACCGCAAATCACTGCCATTATGGAAGTGGCTTTGGCCTTGAAGGGCACAGAGGTGTGTATTGTGGCTGATGGCGGGATTCGTCATTCTGGGGATATTACCAAAGCCCTTGCAGCGGGTGCTCACACCGTTATGATAGGCGGTTTGCTGGCAGGGACAGAAGAGGCGCCAGGTGAAATCGAGCTTTATCAGGGAAGATCTTATAAATCTTACCGAGGGATGGGGTCTTTAGGGGCAATGGCGCAGCGCCATGGCTCAAGCGACCGTTATTTTCAAGCAGAATTACAAGCAGAAAAATTAGTGCCAGAAGGCGTTGAAGGACGTGTGCCTTATAAGGGCAGTGCATTAACGATTATTCATCAACTGATGGGTGGGTTGAGATCGGGGATGGGATATACGGGAGCGCCTGACATTCCTACACTACAAGCCACCGCACAATTTGTGCGCATGACGGGTGCGGGTGTGCGCGAAAGCCATGTGCATGATGTGAAGATTACCAAAGAAGCGCCGAATTATCCGACGGAAGAATGATGATGACCCATGCAACTGATTTACATCGCGATAACATTTTAATTCTTGATTTTGGTTCCCAATATACACAACTGATCGCGCGCCGCATACGTGAAATGGGTGTGTTCAGTGAAATTAAATCTTACGATTGTGGTGCAGAAGCCATCAAAGCTTTTAATCCTAAAGGTATTATTTTGTCGGGCGGGCCAGAATCTGTAACCATGGCAGATGCTCCAAAAGCGCCTGATGTTGTATTTGAATTAGGCGTGCCAGTCCTGGGTATTTGTTATGGTATGCAAACTATGGTGCAACAATGCGGTGGGAAAGTAGACAATATTGCGCATAGAGAATTTGGTTCTGCTGTGTTGAAAATATTAGAGCCTCATCATTTGTTTTCCGGTTTAAGTGAAGCGGTACTTGATGTATGGATGAGTCATGGCGACAGCGTTGTCACGCTTCCATCAGATTTTTTTGTACTGGCTTCCACACCTATTTGCCCGATTGTAGCAGTTGCGCATCGTCATAAGCCTTGGGTTGGGGTGCAGTTTCATCCCGAAGTCAGTCATACATTGCAAGGCGAGCAAATGTTACGCCAGTTTGTGATGGGAATGTGTGAGTGTGAAGCATTATGGCAGCCAAATGCAATCATTGAAGATGCTGTGTCGCATATTCGCGATACAGTGGGGCGTGACCGCGTGATTTTGGCATTGTCAGGCGGTGTGGATTCTTCTGTTGTGGCTGCATTATTACAAAAAGCCATTGGTGAACAATTAGCGTGTGTATTTGTTGATACAGGATTGTTGCGTTTGAACGAAGGCGATGAAGTCATGCGTGTCATGCAAGCACATTTGGGCATTCATATTGTGCGTGTGAATGCAAAAGATCGTTTTTTTGCAGCGCTGAAAGGGTTAACAGATCCAGAAGCGAAGCGAAAAGCAATAGGTGCATTATTTATTCAGATATTTGAAGAAGAAGCTGAAAAAATTCAAGATGCGGCATGGTTGGCGCAAGGAACCATTTATCCTGATGTTGTAGAGTCCGCTAAAACAGTGCAAGGCAAAGCGCATGTGATCAAATCTCATCATAATGTGGGTGGTTTGCCGGCGCATATGAAATTAAAATTGATTGAGCCTTTGCGAGAATTATTCAAAGATGAAGTGCGACGATTAGGTGTGATGCTAGGTTTGCCACAAGAGCGTGTTTATTGTCATCCATTCCCTGGCCCCGGACTAGCCGTGCGTGTGTTAGGTGAAGTTACACCAGAAGCTGTTGAAACATTGCAAAAAGCAGATGCCATTTTCATGGAAGTATTGCGTTTGCATGGTTGGTACGATAAAACAGCACAAGCGTTTGCAGTGTACATCCCTCAAAAGTCCGTTGCTGTCATGGGTGATGCGCGCGTTTACGCAGATGTGATTGCGTTGCGTGCGGTAGAGAGCATTGATTACATGACAGCGCAATGGGCGCGGTTGCCTTATGAGTTATTGGATGAAGTATCAAGCCGTATTGTCAATGAAGTGCCCGGTATTTCACGCGTTATTTATGATATTAGCAGTAAACCTCCCGCGACAATTGAGTGGGAATAATGGATAAAGATATTGAGTACATGCAATTGGCTTTGCAAGCAGCGCAAGCGGGGGAGGCAGCAGGCGAAGTGCCAGTAGGTGCCGTGATTGTCAGTGATGGTGAGGTGATTGCTGTCACGCATAATGCGCCGATTACATTACACGATCCTTGTGCGCATGCAGAAGTGTTGGCGTTACGTGAAGCAGGAAAAGTAAAACAAAATTATCGATTAAAGGGTGTAACATTGTACGTTACATTAGAGCCTTGTCCCATGTGTGTATATGCAATGATTCATGCGCGCGTTGCGCGTTGTGTGTATGCAGCTTCTGATACAAAAACAGGAGCTTTAGGTGGAGCGATTGATTTAGCACAGGCACATCGGTGGAATCATATCATGCAAGTAGATCGTGGAGTTTGTGCAGAAGAGAGCTCAGCATTGTTGCGGGGTTTTTTTTATACTCGTAGGGGCGCATAATCCCGGGTTAAGTCCGGGACAAGCATGCGCCCGTAGCGCGTAAGCGCGCCCTTACTTGAGCAACAGCATCCGCGCATGCATTTTCTGCACAGGGCGGGCGTTTGTTTCCATCAGCGATTTGATCATCGCCAATTGCTCAGAGGATAATGTGATCGGTGTTTGTTGTACCAACCAAGTTACACCTTCCCGACAGGGCGGTGTTGTTAACGAACCTTCATAACGGTAGAAAGGGCCTTTCGGTGGTTGTAAATCGTTGGGATTGAATAATACTTGCACAGCATGTTCAGTATCATTGGCTGTTTTAAATGCTGATACCAATGCTTTCAATCCAGGATTTTCAGGTCCTTCTTCTAAAAATACTCCCAGTGCTATGATGGCACCATCTGCGTTAATGTGCACAAAATGTGCTTCTAACGGGTAAATTTTGCCATTCATAGGATGTTCTGCAGGTTGATGAAAGTGCATTTCAATCAGTGGAAATGTTTCGCCTTTTAAAGTGATTGAATTTCCCGGGGTTTTAAAATCTGCTACGAGTGTATAGCCTGGGTTGCTTGCTAATACAGTAACTGGGGTATAGCTTAACTGAAAATCTTGCATTTGAGCTGCGATGGGGTTAGATAAATTAATCGGCGATTGATGAAACCCTTCGTGACAATTGCGATAAGTATCATCTAAAGTATGCCAAAAAGCAGGGCCTTCTTCACCTAGATAGTTCCAACGCAATGCTAATTCTTTAGCAAAAGCGGTAGTTGATAGGAGTGTGAATAAGATAGCAGTGCAGATGGGTTGTTTCATCTTTTTCTCCTGAATCAGGGCTTACACGAAACGCGCCTCGCTGCGTTAAAAGGCTCCTCAAAATGCTCACATAGTGGATCTATGTTGCGCTTTTTTGTCGCCTTTTACCTTGCGATCCACGTTTTGCGGGTGTCCTGTTGACGGCTTGTTGCCATTTTGCGTAAGTCCTATGAATTTTTAGAATGGTAGATGATACGTCATTCCAAAGAAGAAGTTATACACAGTGGGCGTTGAATTAAAAGAAGCAAGCGTATCATCGCTTTCAAGTGTTAGCTCTGCTGATTGTTCAGCGGTGTAGGCGATACGGATGCCTAAGGTGTTATAAATAAGGGTTTCTACCCCAGCCCCGTACTGGAACCCACCTTGGTTTTGAGATTCGATAGAAGTTGTTGTGAATAAAGGAATGAGTGCAGGATCTACATCAGAAATATCTAACGTTTGGTCCACAATCACATACCCCATTGTTAAAAATATTTTTGTGTTGTTGGTGATTTTAAAAGCAGGAACCCCTCGGGCACCCCAGGCGTTATTGAAACTGGTTCTTTGTCCCAACGTGCCTTGCACTTCTAAGCCAGATACAAAATCATAAAAGCCTTCAAAACCGAGCTCAAGTCCAGAGTTAACATTCCAGATGTAGGCAATAGAAGCTTCCCCGCCCAGTGAGGTGGCAACACTAGACCCTTGTATGTTTGATTCTGCATTAGGTGTTGTATCTATGTACGATTGTAGCGCATTCAGCGTGCTGCTTAACCCGCCCACTGCAAAAGTAATTTCATGCGCCGCAGCAGGTAAAGTTAATGAAGTTGCTAATATGGTTGTGAGGAGGGCGTGTTTGTATTGCATGATGAGATCCTTCTCCAGAGTTGGGTGAAAATATTATAGCGCATTTCTTTCAAACCATGCCACTACTTTTTTACGCTCTTCGGCAGACAATGTTAAATATAATTTGGTTCGTCTGCAAAGAAAATCTTCCGGTTTTTTTACCCACTCTTCTTTGATGGCATATTGCAATTCTTTTTCATAGCAACCTTCCCCAAAATATTCTCCGAGATCTTTTTTATTAGTGCATCCTGCCAATATTTTTTCTGTACACGTGCCATATAAATGCACTAATCGAGAAATCTCTGCATCACTTAAAAAAAGGAATTGTGAATGCAAGCGTTGAATATACGTTAAGAGAGATTTTTCAGGGATATCTCCCCCTGGGAGCAAGGCCGTTTTTGTCCATGCAGAGCCCATCTTAGGAAAAAAAGGAAGGAGTTTTTCAAGCGTGTTTTCTGCTAAGGTGCGGTAAGTTGTGATTTTCCCTCCTAATACCGATAGTAGAGGAGCTTGTGATTGCGTATCAAGCGTTAATACATATTCACGTGTTATTTTGGAGAGCTTTTGTGTGCCGTCATCCACCAAAGGGCGAACGCCAGAATAATGCGAGATAATATCTTTTTCATTCAAGGTTTTTTTAAAATAAGTATTATAAGCATTTAGTAAATAATCTCGCTCCATATCATCTAGCGTAGCAACGCTAGGGTCTCCGTGATATACAACGTCTGTTGTGCCGATTAATGTAAAATGTTGTTGATAAGGGATCACAAAAATCACGCGTCCATCTGTATGTTGAATTAAATACGCATGGCTCCCTTGATAGGTCTGTTTCACAATTAAATGGCTGCCTTTCACTAATCGAATATGTTTTCCTTTTACCCAAGGGCCGGTGGCATTCACAAGCGCCTTTGCATATAATGTGTTGCTTTGTTGCGTGAGGTTATCGTGAACAGAAACATGCCAAATCCCATTGTCCACATGAAATTGTTGTGCCGTGCAATAAGTAAAAATAGCTGCGCCGTGTGCTCGTGCGGCCATTGCATTTTCAACCACAAGACGTGCATCATCTGCCCAGCAATCGGAAAACATAAAACCATCTTTGAGTGAAGCTTTAAGCGGTTCGCCAAAAGATGTTTCTTGAAAAGAAATAGCGTGGCTTTTAGGCAGTGTGATGCGATGCCCCAAATGATCATAAATCCATAATCCTATGCGCAATAACCACCGCGGGCGTAATTGTTTTTGATAGGGAAGAATAAAAGTTAATGGGGAAATAAGGTGCGGCGCTTTGGCCATTAACACTTCTCGCTCATTGAGTGCTTCGTGTACAAGGCGAAACTCACCGTGTTCAAGATAACGTAACCCACCATGGACAAGTTTTGTGCTAGCGCTGGAGGTGCCAGAGGCGAGGTCATTCTGCTCACATAAAGCAACGGATAGACCACGCCCAGCAGCATCGCACGCAATCCCTGTGCCATTAATGCCACCGCCGATCACTAAAATATCATAAATTTTCTGATTCATTTATACTGTCCTTTTCCCTGGTAAAGGATAATGTATGTCATCCTATATTTTAGCGCTTGATCAAGGAACCAGTAGCACACGTGCACTGGTATTTGGAAGAGATTATGGTTTATTAGCGAAAGCTCAGCAACCTTTAGCTTCTATTTATCCTCAAGAAGGTTGGGTGGAACAATCTCCAGAAGCTATTTGGACCGATACAGTAGCTGTGATGCAAGCAGCGCTTGCTAGTGCGGGCGTGGAGGCGTCTCAAGTAGCAGGGTTGGCGATAAGTAACCAGCGTGAAACAACGGTGATTTGGGATCGCAAAACAGGGGAAGAGATTTACCCTGCCATTGTTTGGCAAGACAGGCGTACTGTTGCTATTTGTGCTGTATGGGAGGCGGCTGGTTTAAGTGCAGCGGTTCGAGCAAAAACAGGTTTATTATTAGATCCTTATTTTTCTGCCAGTAAAATTCGTTGGATATTAGATGCAGTGCCTGGCGCTCAAGCGCGTGCGCAAAAGGGTGAATTAGCATTTGGAACGATAGAAACATTTTTATTATGGAGGTTAACAGGGGGTGAACAGCATATCACTGATGTTACCAATGCATCTCGTACCTTGTTGTACAATATTCATACCCTTTCATGGGATGATGAGTTATTAAAAGCATTCCATATTCCATCTGCTTTATTGCCAAGAGTAGTATTTAATATCGCAGATTTCGGTATTGTGCGAGCGGATTTATTGGGGGCTGCTATTCCCGTAGTAGCTATGGCAGGGGATCAACAAGCTGCTGCGATAGGGCAAGCGTGCTTTACACCCGGCATGATGAAAGCAACTTTTGGGACAGGTTGTTTTATGTTGTTAAATACAGGGAAAGAAGCGTTGACCTCTCATCATCGTTTATTGACAACCATTGCTTACCATGTGGGCACAGAGATGGCATATGCTCTAGAAGGCGGTGTGTTTGTAGCAGGCGCAGCTGTGCAATGGTTGCGTGATACGCTTAAATTGATTCATAGCGCTCAAGAAACTGAGCAATGGGCTTTGCAAACGCGGGACACTCAAGGTGTATATTGCGTGCCTGCTTTTACGGGGTTAGGCGCACCTTATTGGGATCCTGGGGCGCGCGGTGCTATTGTAGGGTTAACACGTGATAGCGGGATTGGGCATATTGTCCGAGCCACGCTAGAATCTGTATGTTATTCTGTAAAAGATGTATGGGAAGCCATGCGTGCGGATAGCGCTTTGTTGAGCGCATTGCGCGTGGATGGTGGGATGGCACAGAATGATTGGTTGATGCAATTTTTATCAGACATGTTGAATGCTCCTGTTGAGCGTGCGGCACAAACGGAAGCCACAGCATTGGGAATGGCGTTTTTGGCAGGGCTAAAATTAGGATGGTATCGATCGTTAGAAGATATTGCACGCTGGTGGGAATTGGGAGAGTGTTTTGAACCTAAAATGTCTGAAGAAGTACGTCAGCATCATTATGCAGGTTGGTTGGAGGCGGTGAAGCGAGTGATGCAATAAAGCTCTTATAAAGAGAGTGGGTAGTTGCTTAAATTGACCAAAATAGGTGAGTAAAAATGGAATTTTTAAATTACGACATTATTTCTTTTGATCCTTATTTGCATCGTGTGGAAATGCGTTTGATTTTTTCACCATCTTCTTTTCGAAGCATTGTTGCATTACCAAACTGGATCCCAGGAAGCTATAAAATCAGAGATTTTTCAAAAAATATTATTACATTGAATGCGCTGGCTGATGGAAAACCTGTTGCATGTGTGGCAATAGATAAACATCGTTGGATGATAGAAACGAAGGCAGAAAAAGTAGAAATACAATACTCTGTATATGCCAAAGACATTTCTGTTCGCACAGCCTACTTGGATGATCAGCTTTTCTTTTTCAACCCTATTTGCTTGTGTTTGTTTGTGGAGGAGAAAGAGAATAAACCCTGCGTCTTAAATATTGCTGCCCCTCATGAAAAAGCTTTTAAAACATGGACGCTAGAAACGGCTTTAACACCACATAAAAAAGATAAAAAAGGGTTTGGTTCTTATATTGCTCAGGATTACGATGAATTAATTGATTCCCCATTTTTAATAGGAAATTTAGAAACAATTTCTTTTAAGGTGCGAGGCATTGAGCATCGTATGGCACTAGTGGGTGCGAGGCAGTGGGATTCTGAAATATTAAAAAACGATCTGAAAAAAATTTGTGAAACACAAATTGATTTTTTTGGAAAAAGCCCTGTTAAAAAATCGTACGTTTTTTTAACTTGGTTGGTAGGAAATGGTTATGGTGGATTGGAACATCGATCTTCGTGTGCGTTAATAGCTTCTCGAGATAATCTTCCCTTTAAAAATATGCCAAAATCTTACCAACCTTACATGGATTTTTTAAGTTTATGTAGCCATGAATATTTCCATACATGGCATGTGAAAGCCACAAAGCCAGAAGCGTTTATGCCATACAATTTGTCAATGGAAAATTACACTCGGCAACTCTGGATTTTTGAAGGATTTACTTCGTATTATGAGGATATTTTTTTAGCACGTGCGGGGTTAATCACAGAAGAACAATATTTGAATTTGTTTTCTCAAAAGCTGACGCAGGTTGAACGTCAGCCAGGACATTTAATTCAGTCCGCATCAGACTCAAGCTTTAGTGCTTGGATTAAATTTTATGATCCTAATGAAAATTCTCCTAATGTGACGGTAAGTTATTATGCAAAAGGTGCATTAATTGCATGGGGATTAGACATCATGTTGCGCCGCGGAGGGCAATATACATTAGATCATTTGTTGTGTTATTTATGGAATGAATATGGTTCACAAGGTATTGGTGTGCCAGAAGGTACGGTGGAAAAAATCATCATGGAATGGGGGGGTAAAAAATTAGCAAAAGCGTTGGATGTATGGGTAAATGGCGTCGATCCATTGCCTTTATTAGCATGGGCTAAAGCATCTGGATGGAAGTTAACACATGTGTACGATGCGCCAGATTGCCGAGTGAGCTTAGGCGTGCGCGTGTTAAGTGATGGAAAAATTGCTGTGTGTTTGGACGACGGTGCTGCGCAACATGCTGGCATTTCTGCAGGAGATGAATTAGTAGCGTGCAATGGCCTTGCAATGCGTGGGCGAACACTTTCAGATATATTGCGACGATATAATGTGGGAGATACGGTGAGTATTCATGTATTTCGAGGAGATGTATTATTAGAATACGCCGTAGTATTGCGAGAGGTCAGAGCCTCGAAGGTGATATTGGAATTAGAGTGAATCTAAAAAAGAGGAAGGGATGCTATCATGTTAAAACATTTATTATTATGCTCATTATTTTTATTTTCTATTTTTTCTGTAGCGAACGCTTGCACGAATTTTAAATTAAAAGCTGAAGATGAAACCATTTTAATCAGCCGCAGTATGGAATTTGCAATGCATCTTGATGCGCAATTACGCACTTCAACGCAAGGCAGACAATATAGCTTTCAATCCACCGCAGGGAAAGCATCCTCGCATTGGACGGCAAAATATGGATACGTTTATTTAGATGCCATGCAACAGGATGTTGTTGTGGATGGTATGAATGAAGCAGGTCTTTCTTTTGAAGCGTTATATTTGCCAGGCGAAACCCAATACCAAAAAGTGCCGCAAGACAGAGATTCTATTGGCATTCCTTATTATGCATTGGGTGATTGGGTGTTAAGCCAATTTCAAACGGTAGAGGAAGTGGAAGTTGCATTAGAAAATATTTATATTTATGAAGAAATGTTAGCTGGTTTCAGTGGCATCGTTTTTCCATTGCATTTTTCTGTTTATGATGCGACAGGAAAAGGAATTGTGGTGGAGTTTGTAAATGGCCAAAGAAAAATTTATGAAAATACATTGGGGTTGATGACAAATTCCCCGCAGTATGATTGGCAAATGGTTAATTTGCGTAATTATGTGAACCTAACACCAACTAACCCTGCGCCTGTTATTCAGAATGGTATTGCATTTGCAGCAACAGGGCAAGGTGCAGGGATGTTGGGGTTGCCCGGAGATTTCACTCCGCCTTCTCGTTTTGTTAAAATTGCAAAATTAATTCAATTTGCAGATCCCGCTCCCAATGCGCTTGGTGTGCTAAATTTAGCGCAGCATTTAATGAATAATGTAGACATTGCATCAGGAACAGTAACAGCTAAGGAACATGGTGCTTTGAGTAAAGATTATACGCAATGGGTAATCTTTAAAGATTTAACACACAAAAATGTTTATTATCGTACTTATAACAATTTAACACTGCGCAGTGTATCTTTAAGTGAACTTGATTTTTCACCTTCCGCTCCGCGCCTAAAAATGGCAATCGAGGTTCCTGAAGCTGCGGTGAGTGTCATGGATTTATTTAAGGCATCTGGGGCTTCAGGGTAGTGGATTTTTAAGATAATCTGTGCGAGAATACTCGGGAAGGTCTTGGCTGAGGAAGAGGTTATCTAGAAGTAAGCTATCTAAATCACACTGAGATCACTGTTTAAGTTAAGTTTAGGATTATGTTATGAACAAAATTTATGTGGGCAACCTCCCTTACACGATTGCAGAAGAAGAGCTTCGTGATCTTTTCGGCAGTTTCGGGGAAATCGTGAAAATCAGCTTGATTAGAGATAAAGCAACTCGTAAATCCAAAGGCTATGCTTTCATTGAATTTACACAAGCTTCTGAAGCGGAGCAGGCTGTAAAAACGATGAATGGTCGCGACGAGGGTGGGCGTCCACTGCGCGTAAACATCGCTGAAGATCGTCCTTTTGGTGGACGTGAAGGTGGCAATGGCGGCGGTGGTAGCCGTGGCGGCTTTGGTGGCGGCGGCGGCAGCCGTGGCGGCTTTGGTGGCGCTGGTCGTGGTGAATCGCGCGATCGCTACTAATAATCAATGATGTCTCTGCACAGAGACTCATAGCTTGCCCCGGGCTTGACCCGGGGCTAGTGGTGAGTCCTCGTTACACGAGAGGTTCTTATAGGAACCCTACGCTGTAAAGGATTTTATTAAATCCCCTCAAATTTTTTTGCCCAAACCCTTTGTTCAAGAGCAATTGCTGCAATTCTTCACCTTCTATGCTATCCATACGGTGACAAATTGAGAGAACGTTTTCTGCAGACAATGTTCCTCTAAAATATCCATCCAATTTTACAAGCGGCAAGCCTAAGCAGAATAATAACTCATTGTTAGTATGGATTTGGCTGCCCTTTAAGAAAGCATCTACTAATACTCCTTTTAAAAAGCTAATCATATTTTCTTTAATATGTGGGTCGTCGATATGTAATTTTTCAATAAATTTAGCTTCCATGGCGTTAATGTCAGTGACTATAGCAATATTTGAAAGCATTTCGTTAGCTTTTTCTCGGGAAGTATAATGCTGAGATAAAAAATCTAACCATATTTCATATGCATTGAGCTTTGGCTTTCGACCACTTTCGCAAGCCAATTTAAAACCTAATTGAATAGCATTGGGATCTTTTTCTAAAGCATCGATCCATTTTTTTACATTATAAAGTCCATGCAATTGGTCTGGATGGGAAACTAAGCGTTTTAAACATTGTGTCAACCCCAATTCCCCATGATTAATGACAATAGGACGCAGTTCACTTCTTTTGTAAGATGTCCAAAATTGTACAAAATTGGGGTGACGCAATAAATTACCCACTATTGAAATACAGAAAGAGCCCAAATGAAATTGGTTTTCAAGATTTTCTGTTGCGCCTAGCGCTTCTACATCAGTATCCATTAAATCTTTTAAAAAATCAGCAGATCGGCTTGACTCATAAAATACGCTGTCATTGATCATAGTTAATCGAGAGCAACGGTGATGATATGATTTTGAAAAAATGTAAGTAAACCCTGTTTTATAACTGCCAAAGTCACGGCCAAAATTGTATCGCTCAATATAGCAATCAAAATACTGTTTCAGCTCTTCAGGGTTTTCCAAATGTAACGTATTAATGCCAATAATGTAATAGCCCATGGATTTGGCAGTTTTTAAAAATTTTTGTAAATCATTCCTAAGCACCTTGCTTTGATATAATGCCACCAATAATATTTTTTGGTCATGATAATTATTTTCAAATAAGATTCTATCTTTCTTTTTTAACGACTTAATCCATGAGAATAGGGTTTTATAAAAAAGGGCGAATGTTAAAAAAATGCTTAAACTTTCTATCAATATTTGAAAAGAAATACTGAAAATTTTTTGTGACGTTCTGATTGGGGCGGAGGTGTTATGACTCATATTTTTCCTTAAAAGCAAGAGTATATTCAGAATTCCAAATTGGAAGCCACGGTCTTGTAGCGCGTATTTTAAAAGAAATTATCTTTTGATTGTTTAAAAGAGAATTGTTGCTATAAAGCATTTGAAATTGCTCTGTGTTCTCAATAAGGGGTGAAATTAAAAAAGGTGAGCTGACCATGCTGGAGACGAGTCGATAAGTTTTTTCACTGCCATCTGCTAAAATAACATCTATTTTAAGACGTGTTGGTTTATATAAAAGATTGCATAATTTTCCAAAGAGAGTAGGCTTGATGTCAAATGTAACATACATCAATTGATTGGATTCAGGGACATGCACTGTATCATTAAAATGATAGGTTCCTTTATTTATATCAAATAATGCTGGGTTTTCTACGGTAGCCTGTGGTTTCTTTTCAAGAAATAAAAAACCATCCGTTAACGCTGTGGGATGATATTTTATGAGCAGAATGGGCCAGCTTAGGCCGTCTTCAAGAGCAGGGAATCTGGAATCAATGGGTTGAATTTTAAAAATAATATTATCTGGCGAAGACTCCTTGAGTAAATGTTCTCGATTGATCGCTGCAAATTTTGGAGTATAAACCGAATAGCTTTGCATGATGGGACGAGGGTTCCAAATATTATCAGAGGCCAGTAACATATTTTGTTCATGAGAATAAATGTCTGTTGTTCCTTTCAATGCTGGAATAGGCATTTGTTGGTGTATCTTATCAAGAGATTCTTGAAATCGTTTTTTTAGCTCATGAGGGTTGTTGATTTGAAGCATAATGCCTTTATACATAGAAATATAATTATTGCTAATCGTTTTATCTATATTGTGAAAAAATGGAACATAATGATTTAAAATAAAGATAGAAATGAATAGCGAGAAAATAAGTGATAAATAAAGTTTTTTGTTTTCTGGTAGTAAAAATACTAAGAACATGGAACCCATCGCTAAAGAAATGGCGGAGGTAATGGCATGGGCATCGTGACGAACGAAACCAGCTTTAAATGACAAAAACAAGAATAAAGAGTATGTCATTAATAAGAGTGATCTTTTGGTAATGCTCCATTTTTGAAGATATATTGTTGCGCAAACAACGATACTGCCTAAGACATATAAAGCTACTTCTAAAGACCTGCCGGGGGAGGACATGGCCTCCGTGTATCCTATAATAATTTCTAACGTATTTAAAAAATACGCGGGTAGCGTTGTTAATGGTTGGTCTATCATCATCCACCATCCGATCAGGGATATCGCCGGGATAGCAATGCAAGCGACTGTTAATGATAGTTGCCGGTAGGCAATGCATGTTAGTGCACATAACGCAACGATGCCGATAGATAAAACGAAAAATGTGCCTTGGATAAGTGATAGCAATCCTAATGATGAAAAAATAAAAGCTAGGTAAATATAATTTTTAATTGGATGATCAGACAGTTTTTCTGAAGAGGTCAGCATTTTAAAAATGGTTAATAAGATTAATAAAGCAAGCGAGTAGTACAAAGAGCCCATAACGAGAGGAAGGCTGGCGAGCAGAATGGATAAACCGATGACCCACCTTAATTTTGTGTTTTTGAGTAAAAAGAATAAGCATGCAAGATAGGCAAAAGCCAAATAAATTCCCAATATTATCATGGATGTGTAAAGCACGGGATGGTATGCTTTTGTGTAAAGAAACCCATAAGGGCCAAATGTGAAAATTAAATCTTTACCAAAAGCAAAATGCCTAACGGTAGCTTGATTAATGGAAGCTGTCCATGAAGTGTCTAGTGATGTAACATTGTATATGACGGGAGAAAATGCTACAAAGTTTGAAATAACCGCGCCTGCGATCAATATGTAAAAGAGAAAGCGAATATAGGATAAGTAATTTTTGGACATTTTTGTGCCAGTCCCTTATGCTAAATTTAAGATGGTTGAGCATTTTTAATGATGTGTGTTTTATAAAATTCAAGCCCTTCTTGTTGTGGCCCAAAAAATACAGCGTTTCCAGCATCCATGACAACAACTTTATTACAAATGGTTTTAACAATTCCTTCATCGTGGCTTGCCACAATAACGATATGAGAGCTTTCAATAATACTATTCAACCTTTTATGAGCTTTCCCTATAAAATCTGCATCCCCAACACCTACGACTTCATCTAGAATTAATATTTCTGGATGAATAGAGGTGGCAATCGCAAATGCCAAACGTAATTGCATCCCGCTGGAATAAGTACGGATGGGCATGGCTAGATAATCACCCAGGTCAGTGAAATCGGCAATCGCTTTAGTATGTGCCTCAATGGCCTTAAACGTCATGCCATTTAAAACGCCGCACATAAAAATATTTTCAAATCCCGTGGATTCTGGATCTAATCCTAACATCACATTTAATAAAGCGGTGACTTTTCCAGTGACTTTCATGGTGCCGATAATGGGTTCATATATACCCGCTAGCACACGTAGTAACGTGCTTTTTCCTGCACCATTATGCCCAATGATGCCCACCCTATCCCCATGCTTAATATGGAGATTAAGATTATTCAAAGCACGCACCGTGATAACGTCATTTGCTGTTTGTTTGATCAACCCACCTGTGGTTGCGCGCAGCAAATGTTTTCGTAAAGAGCGTGTATTAACTCCATAAATGGGAAAATCTAATGAAATATTATCTAGAATAATTTCAGCCATGTGTTATACCCAAAATGCAATGCGATGCCGGAATCGCCATAATAATAGAAGCATAAGCAAAAAGCCTGCTACAGTAAAGACGATGATATATAAATAAGTAAATAAAGGGGGTATTTGGCCTAGCAAAGGATCCCGAATAGCGGTGATTATTTGGTAGAAAGGATTATAAATAGCAAGAAAACCAAAGCGTTCAGGAATCATGGTGGGGGTCCACATGATTGGGGTGATTAAAAAGAAAATTTGGACAAGGTTAATAATCAGCTGTTTAATATCTTGAAATCGTGTTCCAATAATACTGATGATAAATGAATAATTAAAAGCACAAATATTTAATAACATGATATTAAAAAGGAAAACAAGAAATGTTGAAAATGACACGGGGACGTCAAATATAAAAATAATGGGTAAGATAGCAACTAAATTATGTAAAAAGATAATGGTGTTCCGTGTGAGGAGTCTAAAAATATAAATGCTGTAAGGTAATTTAATTTGTTTAATGAAATGAGCATTAGTAAAAAAGGCATCCGCACTGTCTATGATAACGGTTGAAATGAGGTTCCAGGTAATAAGCCCCCCTCCGAGATAAGGATAATAGGTGGTCAAATCTACCTTGAATAGCTTAGCGTATAGAAAGCCCATGGAGTAGATCATGATCGCCATGCTAATCGTAATCCAAAAAGGGCCGAGCACGGATCGACGATAGCGCAAACGGAGATCTTGCCAACCTAATAAAAACCAAATACGCCAATATGATAAACCTTCAGTTAAATCTTGCAATGCGCATAAAAGGAGGTTTTTTTTCATCATCAATCCTAGACTTAGATAGGGTGTTGCCCGTTCGAAGAGGGATTGTAACAGGGGAAGGGGAATTTTTCTATACTTTAGTTTCCTGAAGTTGAAGCGGTTAATAGTAAGTAAATTTACTTACTATTTAAGAATAAGTGGGGTTTTAAGTATGGTTTAATCATAAAAGGGCGAGGAAACTATTTCTACGATAAAATTAATTTATAATAAATAAGAAATAATGGAATTTTATTGGTATAATAATACTACTATGGTATAGTACCGTATAGGCCTAAATCGTGTAGGAGGATATCATGAAAAAGCATAACAACAATAAATTGCCAGTAGAAACTACCCCATTACTGATTCCGGATGAGCAAGTGAGTGAAAGCTCTTCTTCTTTTTCCTCTTCTTTTTCTTCCTCCTCCTCTTCTTTTTCTTCTTCACTAGGGTATTCATCTGCGAGCAACAGCAGTAGTAATGGCAGCGATTCAGGAGATGATGAGTTAGCATTTTTCACTCAAAATGATTCTCTTGGGGATCCCGATGATTCATTCCCTGCTTCGGAAAAGATCGGCGTTGAGGATCACCGCGTAGCTTTATTTGATGAAATGACCTCTAAGAATCCTAATCGAAATAAGATATTGGATTTAATTAACAAGGTTGATGTGAATATTACGAATGTGCGAGGACAAACATTTTTAATGGTGGCAGCAGCACATGGTTTGGCTGACGCCGTGGATGCATTAATTGCGAGAGGCGCTTATTTAGATCAAAAAAATAATGATGAAAGTGCATTATCAGGTGAAGATGACACGGCTTTTGCGGCAGCTTGTGCAGCTGGATATTGGATAGTAGCTAAAAAATTAGCATTAGCGGGGGCCGACCCCACTATGGGCATATTCGATACTACGCCAGATCTTGAATTTTTACAATCGCCCGAAATTCAGAAAGCTCGCGCGAAAAGATGTTATGAGGCATTATGGAGCGGCGCAATAGAGGGTCAAAAGGTTACTCATGCGTTGATACGCGAGAAATTTTTTCATGGACCTAACAGATTGAAAAAAGGGGCAGTTAAGGATTATATTTTAAGTTTATTGCCTTCGCTTGGTACAGCACAACAAACTCAAATTTTAGCGTATGCGACAGCTACCCTTCCTGCAGGAAATAGTTACTTGCAGAAAAAATGCGGTGCTAATCTTTTAGCTGATCATTTGATAGAGCACGGTGGCTTTAATGAACTAGAAAAAAAGAAGAAGACACTCAATAGTGCCTCGTCACCTGCTGGGAATAATAATGGTGAAAGTGGAAGCCCGCCAGGCAACCTTAGTCAACGCTTTTGAAGGAAATGAGGCGGTTCCAGGTAGCGTATACCCCAAACGTTATTAAGAAACTTCCTAGCACAACTGAATCTGGCACTTGTCTTAACATCATGCCCCACGCGACTATTTGGCCTGTCGCGCCCATCCCTAAAATGACCCAAAGGCTTTGAAAGCGCGACAAGCCTTGGCGCATTAATACATCTTGAATGTGCTCTTTTCCAGGCTTAAAAGGTGAGCGGCCTTGCTTTAATCGTTTCAGAAAGACCACCGCTAAATCCATGATGGGCACTGCCACCACCCATAGCATAACGGCAGGGGGAGCAATGGTCGCTGATTGTTGCGACAGATCAATCGTAAACCACGCCAGTATAAAGCCTATCAATGTGCTGCCTGCATCTCCTAAAAAAACGGATGCTTTTCTGCCAGGCCACAGTGGGAAATTAAAACATAAAAAAACAAGTAATGCTGTGGAAATCATTGCTAATATGAGAGATTGGGAGGGCAAACCCGATGCCCAGGCAATCCCTGTCAGGCTCAGTGAAGTCAGTAGTGCAAGACTTCCAGCTAAACCGTCCAGACCATCTATCATATTCATCGCGTTGATCAGCGTTGCAGCACCAAAAAGGGTCAAGGGAACAGACCATACCCCCAAATGTAACGCTCCTTTTCCAAATAAAGGCCCGAAATGCTTAAGCGCTACTTTGCCAGCAAACACCATCATACACAAAGCCAATAGTTGGATAAAAAGACGTATGAGAGGGGAAATATCGTAGCGATCATCCCATACACCTAGCATCACAACCAGCAAGGAAGCTGCAAGCATCGTGTAAGGAATGTAAGGCAGAAAAAGCGATCCCGTGATTAAGCCTAGATAAATAGCAATACCACCTACCAGCGGTGTTGCAGTTTCATGCTCTTTCCGTCCGCCGGGGAAGTCTAGCAACCCCATTTGAGTGGAGAAGCTTTTTAAAAGGAAAAGTGCAACTATAGTCGTGATTGCTACTATTATCACGGGTAAAAAAGTGAAGTGAGTGATCATGTTTTTCCTTGTGACATTATCATCCAAGCCATGATACCATACTCCTTCTTCAAAGGATTAGAAAGGAAAGGCAATGAATATCACCATTCACGGCGTTGGGTATGTTGGCTTAGTAACAGGCGCCTGTTTAGCAGAAATGGGCAACCATGTTTTGTGTTTTGATATTAATGCGGCGCGTATTGCTGAACTTCAAAAAGGGCGTTCACCTATTTATGAACCTGGGTTGGAGCCTATGTTGGGTCGTAATATTGCGGCGGGGCGTTTGTCATTTACCCATCATGTAGAGGAAGCGGTGGCGCATGCTGTCGTACAATTTATTGCTGTTGCGACACCCGCGCAAGAAAATGGGGATGCTGATTTAGGTTATGTGTTGAGTGTGGCGCGCAATATTGCTACTTACATGCGCGATTATAAATTGATCATTAACAAATCTACGGTTCCTGTGAATGCAGCTGAAACAGTGCGTGCTTTAGTGCAAGATTTATTAAATGCCCGAGTGAATACAGACGAACTTCTTCAATCCTTAGAGTTTGATGTAGCATCCAATCCTGAATTTTTAAAAGAAGGGATGGCAGTTCAAGATTTTATGGAGCCGAGCCGCGTGGTATTAGGAGTAGGGTCTCAACGCGCATGTCAATATTTAAAAGCGCTTTACACACCTTTCGTTGCTTCCCCTGATCAGCTCATGTGGATGGATGTAAAATCGGCTGAGTTGGCGAAATATGCATCAAACGCAATGTTAGCAACACGGATCAGCTTCATGAATGAATTAGCGCGATTGGCTGAAGCGTTAGGCGCGAACATTGAGGATATACGATTAGCGATGGGGATGGACCCTCGAATTGGGCCGCAATATTTACATCCTGGCCCGGGTTATGGTGGCTCTTGCTTTCCTAAAGATATGAAAGCGCTTATTCACATGGGTAGAACAATAGGTGTTTCAACGCCTTTATTGACCGCTGTAGAAGAAGTGAATAATACTCAAAAAGAACGTATGTTTGAAAAAATCAATACTTATTTTAACGGTGAATTGCAAGATAAAACCATTTCGGTATGGGGGCTTGCGTTTAAGGCAAACACAGATGATGTGCGTGAAACAGCCAGCCGAGTCTTGATCAAAGCGTTATTATCCGCGGGTGCTCGTGTTGTTGCCTATGACGAACTGGCGTCTGAGCAATTCGTGGCAAGCGTGGGTGATGCTCCAGGATTATCGATTGCTTTGGTAGCGCAAGAAGCGTTAGAAGGAGCTGATGCATTGGTGATCATGACAGACCCAGAGGCTTTTCGTTCAGTAGATTATGGTGTCTTGAAGGCACGTTTAAAATCGCCACTCGTATTTGATGCGCGCAATATTTTTGATCCTGTCTTGATGGAAAGCTTAGGATTTAATTATATTTCAATTGGGCGTGGAAAAACGTATCATAGTGTGGAAAATGCAATGGAAGTGTAATGTTTCAGGAGGAATGATGAAACCCATTCGTAAAGCGATATTTCCTGTGGCAGGTTTAGGGACACGTTTTTTACCTGCTACAAAAGCGAGCCCAAAAGAGTTATTGCCTATAGTGGATAAGCCACTGATTCAATATGCAGTAGAAGAAGCTTTGGCTGCTGGCATTGAAGAATTAATTTTTGTAACGAGCAGTAATAAGCGTGCGATAGAAGATCATTTTGACCGCAATATTGAACTAGAAACTTATTTAGAAGCGAAAGGACAATATGAGCGCTTGGCATTGGTGCGTGATATGTTGCCTGCCAAAGTGAGTTTCGCTTATGTTCGGCAAAGCGAACCTAAAGGGTTGGGTGATGCTATTTTGTGTGCTAAAAAATTGATAGGTGAAGAGGCATTTGCTGTATTGTTAGCGGATGATTTGATTGATGGAAAGGGTGCAGGTGCCTTGGCACAAATGATTGCTTTTTATGAAACGCAAGGCGGTGGGCAAATTTTAGCAGCCTCGAGAGTACCGATGAGTGATGTGAATCAATACGGTATTGTGGGTGGTGTGCCTAATGGGGAGCGTACGCACCATGTGCATCAGTTGGTTGAAAAGCCTGCGATGGAAGAAGCCCCTTCTGATTTAGCGGTGATAGGGCGGTATATTTTACAACCTGCGATTTTTAAAGCATTAGAGTATGCGCTACCCGGAAAAAATGGTGAGATTCAATTAACTGATGCCATTGCAAGCTTATTACCAGAAGTGCCAACCCATGCCTTTCGATTCAAAGGTATTCGATATGATTGCGGCAGCAAATTAGGATACATGCAAGCTTCATTAGCTTATGCGATGAAAGATCCTGCATTGCGAGATGCATTGCAAGCTGCAACAGTTGAGATGTAGAGGGGAAGGGAAAACCTCCCGTCTCGTGTAAGCTACGCTTGCAGTTGCCTGCCCCCTTAAAAAGGGGGCGGTTTTCGGGGTAATCTAAGATATCAGTGAACGTTTATGAATATGCTTGATAACGTAAAAGATGATCTATCATCACTAATGCAGCCATGGCATCCACAATGGGAACTGCACGAGGAAGCACACAAGGATCATGCCTGCCTTTTGCTTCTAATAGCACAGAATGCTGTTGTTTATTAACAGTAGACTGAGCGTGACTAATTGTTGCAACCGGTTTAAATACGATACGGCAATAAATATCTTCTCCGGTGGAAATTCCGCCTAATACTCCGCCTGCATTATTTTGAGAGGTACGAATTTTATTGTCAGTGGTGATAAAAGGATCATTGTGCTCGCTTCCTCGCATGCCTACGGAATCAAAGCCTGCACCGATATCAAAACCTTTGACAGCATTAATGCTAAGCATCGCTTTGCCTAAATCTGCGTGCAGTTTATCAAATACAGGTTCGCCTAACCCTACGGGAGCGCCGCGAATAACACACTTGATAATACCACCAATAGAATCGCCAGAAGCTTGTACTTCTTCAATCAAGGCAATCATGCGTTGAGCAGTGTTTTCATCTGGGCATCGAACGATATTATTTTCTATCATATCGAGTGTAATAGATTGTTGTGAAATATTTGTTTTAATATCGCCCACTTGTTCTACATAACTGATAATTTCAATACCATGGCGCAACGATAAATATTTTTGAGCGATGGCGCCAGCAGCAACTCTAGCCAGCGTTTCTCGTGCACTGGCTCTACCACTGCCACGAAAGTCACGTATGCCATATTTTGCTTCGTAAGTGTAATCTGCATGAGAAGGCCTAAAAATATTTTTCAAATGATCATAATCTTCAGGTCTCATGTCTTGATTATATGCAAGCATTAAAATAGGTGTGCCGGTTGTTTTCCCTTCGAAAACGCCCGATAGGATATGAATTTCATCAGCTTCTTTACGTGGTGTGGTGATATGACTTTGTCCTGGTTTTCGGCGATCCAGGGCTGCCTGTATTTCTACTGAAGTGATAGGGATGCCAGAAGGGCAGCCATCAATAATCACGCCTACTGCTCCTCCATGAGACTCGCCGCAAGTAGTGATTTTAAAAAGTTGTCCGAAACTGTTACCTGCCATGTGATAGCCCCTCAATAACGGATGTGTACGCTGTTTTTACTTCATCATCTTGTATCGCATGTGTGTATTTGCCATTGGATACGTAAGTATTGCCGATATTTCTTAATAACACATATCGAGTTTCATTGTTCTGGTTTTTTTTATCATGACGTGTGTATTTTAATACAGTGTTTATATTATATTTTTTGAGCTTTTTGCCTAGTATTCCTAATGATGCAAACGTATCTACAATATCTTGGTATTCAATATTAGTAAGTAATTGGCGCTGCATGGCAATGTGTGATTCCACTAAAATCCCATATCCTACTGCGTGCCCATGCAGCAATGTATAATCTGATATTTTTTCAAGCGCATGTCCAATCGTATGTCCGAAATTCAGAACGGCGCGAATATTTTTTTCGTCAGGATCTTGTTGAACAATATTGGATTTCAATTGAATTGCTTTTGTGATCAACTCTAATGGAGGAGATTGGCATTGTTTTGATTGTTGGAATGCAATGCGATCGCAGGTTAAAAATATTTTTAATGCTTCAATCCATCCATTAATAATATGTTTTTGAGGTAAAGTGTCAAGGCAATTGAGATCGGTAATCACACATTTTGGATGCCAAAAAGCACCGATTAAATTTTTACCGGCAGGGGAGTTGATCGATGTTTTTCCGCCGATACTGCTATCTATCATGGCAAGCAACGTAGTAGGTACTTGGATATAAGGAATGCCTCTCATATAATTTGCCGCTACAAACCCAACCATATCCCCTACAACACCTCCTCCTAATGCAATAAGGCAAGTATCTCTGCCTAAATTTCTTTTAAAAAGTGCATCTTCAATGTTTGCTTTTGTTTTTGCAGTCTTGTGATTTTCGCCTGCTGGAAAAGCAATAATATCAATATTTTTTCCTACTCTATCCCCATAGAGTCGTTTAACACGATGGTCAGTAACAATAATAAATTGATGATTTTTCAGTGTGGCAGGTATAATGCTCTGTAAGTTTTCTAAAAAATTTCTTCCAATAAAAACATTGTAGCTATGTTGAGGTATGAAGGGTATCTGAACAGAAATATGGTTTTTCATGATCTCAATTTCTCTGCCATGGTGATTAATAATTTTTCTGTGTTTTCCCAATTTAAACAGGGATCTGTAATAGATAATCCTTCTAAATTAAGCTCCTCTGGATGATCAGGATTTGCTTTCTGGTTTCCATCTTTCAAGAAACTTTCTATCATAAATCCCTTAACCAACGCTTTTAATTTAGGTTTCTCCGCTATCGCATCTAGCGTTTCAAAAATAACGTTCATTTGTCGGCAATGATCTTTTTTGCCTTCAAATAAACAATTATCATGGCTTGCATCAACAATAATCGCTGGATTTTTGACATGCTGCTGAAGCAGATATTCTCTGGCTTCTTCTAAATGTGCTACAGAATAATTAGGCGCATGGTTGCTGCCTCTTAACACAAGATGCGCAAAAGGGTTCCCATGCGTTCTAACTTCATGGCCATCAAAAAAAGCTGTGTGAAAATGTTGGGCAGCAATAACACTGTTAATGCCTACACTAATAGAACCGTGTGTTGGATTTTTTAAACCCACAGCATAGTCAATGCTGGAGGCGAAAATACGATGCTCTTGGTTTTCGGTGCTGCGCGCACCCACGGCTACCCAAGATAATAGATCAATAAACCCTTTTGCGTTGTGTGTGAAAAGCGCTTCATCAGCAATAGGCAATCCTATCTTGAGGACATCGATCATCATTTTTCTTGCATATCGAATACCTGCTTCAATATCTGGTTCTTTGAGAGGATGTGGTTGATTAACAGGTCCTGTCCATCCTTTAGTAGTGCGAGGCTTTTGAATATAAACGCGCATCACTATTTTCATCACGTCTGACAAAGCTGTATTGAATTTTTGTAATTTTTGAGCATATTTCACCACAGCTTCGCTTGGCCAGGCAGAGCAGGGTCCTACAATCACCAATAATCGATTATTTTCACCCGCTAATATTTTTTTGATTTCTTCTCTGTCTTTTTTTATTTTTTGATAACAATCATCGCTTAAAGGAATTTCTTGTATGATTGTTTCAATCGATGGTAATTTTTTAATGATAGTATAATGCATCATAACTTCCTATATGCTAACGTGACAAAAATCACCAGACGTCATATTATGAGGATAAAACAAGGAAACTTGTTTTAATGCTTGTTCAATAAACATGATTTTTCCTGATATGCACGTTGCATCTGATTTTTCAGCGGACAATAATAATTTTGTTTTTTCAGGATGATAAATCATATCAAAAACAATTTGATTTTTTTTAAATATGTATGTTGGTAAAGTCGTCTCATCTGTGTGAGGATGCATACCGATAGGTGTTGTGTTAATAATAATATCAATAGGTAAATCATTCAACATTTTTTCTGTGATAACATTTCCTCCCCAGCGGGAAGCTAAGCGTTGTGCATTTTCATGGGTTCTATTGAGCCAATATAAATGAGCTCCAGTAGTGTGAAGCACATACCCTGCTGCGCGTGCAGCGCCACCTGCGCCTAATATTAAAACATTTTTTCCGGAAAAATGAATGTTTTTCAGTGAAGCAGCGATACCATCTATATCTGTATTTTCAGCGCGTATTTTATTATCAGATAAAATTAATGTATTCGCGGCTTGCAATGCTTGAACAGCATCGCTTTGCTCATCAACGTATTTTAAAATGTCAGTTTTAAAAGGGAGTGTGACAGCGGTTAAGGGGATAGATAACGTTCGAATGCTGTTGATTAAACCAGGCAAATTTGGATTTTCAACAGCCAACATGACTGCATTTATATTAAGCTTTTCATAAATAATGTGATGCAAAGTAGGGCTTTTACTATGTCCGATAGGGTTTCCTATCACTAGGTTAAGCCTTGTCTTCGCGTCAAATTGCATCTGATAGGCGCTCCACTAGAATATCAACGGCTTCTAGGTAACCTTGCAATTTTTTTCCTGCAATACTGCAGAAACAAGCAGGTGCGATGACAGAATGCGCCCGCCAGGGCTCTCTTGCTTTAATGTCTGATAGGTGCACCTCAACAGTAGGAAGCTTGCTATCAATAATCGCATCATGCAATGCATAACTATAATGGGTGAAAGCTCCCGGGTTAATAATAACAGCCACCGTATTGTCTGTGTGTGTCTGAATGGTATCAATCAAAGCGCCTTCATGATTAGATTGAAATGTAAGCACCGCATATTGTTTTGAAGCAGCATATTCTCTTACTTCATGTTCGAGTTGCTCTAGCGTAAACGTGCCATAATGATCAGGGTTCCTTTGTCCCAATTGATTTAGATTTGGGCCATGGATCAATAAAATGGTTTTCATCATCTTGGGTTCCTCATGTGTAATCATTTTAACATGCTGCTATCGTGCCACCTATCGCTTTTATTTTATCAAAAAAATCAGGAAAAGTTTTTTGTATGGATTCAGCATCATCGATCACTGTTGTTCCTTCCGCCAATAATCCTGCCAATGTTAACGCCATCACTGTGCGATGATCTCCATAACCTTTTACGGACGCACCTTTTAGATGAGAATAATGCACTATCATACCATTTGGTTTTTCTTCTACCCTAGCACCCATTTTTCTTAAACCTTCTGTCATCGAGTGAATACGATCTGTTTCTTTCAACCGTGCTTGTGAAACATTATCGATGTGCATGCATCCTTGAGATCTCGTCCCTAATACTGCTAGCGTAGGCAATAAATCTGGAATAAGGCTTGCATCAATATGAATGCCTGTCAGTGGTTTTCCACCTGTAATGGCAATATGATCTTCACGACACACAATATCGCCGCCCATGGTTTGTATGATATCAATTAATTTTTTATCGCCTTGCTTGTCATGCAAATTTAAACCTTTTAAGCAAATGTTCCCTGGGAACATTGCGCCTGCAGCCATAAAATAAGAAGCGCTAGAAAAATCCCCTGCTAATGTGTGTTCAAAAGAATGGTATTGTTGATTGCCTGGGATGATAAAATCATCAACGCCCTCTTGATATTGATGCTGATATTGAATATTCATACGATCAAGCCATTCAAGTGTCATATCCACATATGATCGTGCTGAGACATTAGCAACACGTATGTGGCTTGTGCGAGATGCCAATGGTAATGCAATCAATAAAGCAGATAAATATTGAGAAATAGGTTCTGTGAGCGTGGTTGTTCCACCCAGCAAAGTGCCACTTACTTTGATGGGAAATACTCCTTTTGTTTTTGTGTATTCAATATTCATGCCTAAATCGGTTAACGCATTGAGCAACGCGCCCATAGGCCTGGCTCGCATTTGTTCGCCGCAATCTACTTCAATAGCAACATCTGAATGTGCACGCAAGCCTAATAAAGGCAATACGAACCGTGTGGTAATACCCGAATTGCCTGTATAAAGAGGTGATGTCACTTTACAAGGTAAACCAGAACTTTGAATATGAAGCGAAGTGCCATGCTGTTGAATGTGTGCACCGAACGCTTTGCAAACAGCGATGGCGTCATCTACATCCGAAGCAGCGAGCATTTCATGCAATCGTGAAGTGCCCTTACTGAGTAACGCAAAAATCAATGCACGAATAGCTTCTGATTTAGAGGAAGGAGGAATAATAACACCTTGAAGCCTTTCTGTCTTGCGTACAACAATTTGCATTATGACTGCCTTGCTTTAGTTAATGTAAAATTTTCATCCCATTGCTCAAATTTAAGCTCGACATTAAGCCTTTAAAAGCATTTAACTCTGATTCCGATCCAAAAGGCCCAACATGCACGCGGTATAAAGAGCTATCATTTTTAATTTCTACAGGTTTATCAGTGTGCGTTTTAATTTTTGAAACCAAATTTTTGGCGTTATTAGGGTTACTAAAAGCAGCCACTTGAACATACACAGGTTCTTTCACAACAGGTGGTAATGGTTTGACGTGGGGAGCTTCGGTATCAACCGCTTCTACTTTAACGCGCCCTGTGCCCATGTTGACAATACCCAATTTAGTAGCGGCGGCATAAGAGAGATCAATAACCCTGCCATGAGCAAACGGCCCGCGGTCGTTCACACGCACAACCGTGGACTTATTATTATCTAAATTCGTAACGCGTACATAACTGGGAATGGGTAAATGTTTATGTGCGGCTGTCATGGCGTACATGTCGTATGTTTCTCCACTGGAAGTACGCCTGCCATGAAATTTTGTGCCATACCACGAAGCAACGCCTTCTTCAGCAAAGCCGATATGGGTATCAAGCACTTTGTATTTTTTGCCTAATGCAACATAAGACGGCGGGTTGCCATATTTGCTGTAAGGTTCGGCTTGTGGGATAGGCTCGGTCACTTGAGCGAGATCGGGTGGTTGAGAAGGCGCTCCGTCAACTTCTTGGCGCGCCATATGAGAAGTTGTTTTACAGCCAGAGAGTGTGATAAGGCAAATAAACATTAAAGTAGCAATTTTTATTTTCATAGGAATCCCCTATGTATGACGTGGTCCATTTGAAGCTTTGCGAATTTAACTATAGCAAAAAATTTAATTTTTTGTATTTGCTGTCGATACGTCATTTGTTATGGCTCCCCGGGACGGGTTCGAACCGCCGACCAAGTGATTAACAGTCACCTGCTCTACCGCTGAGCTACCGGGGAACCGACGGAGCTATACTACTGGAATCATGGATTTAGGTCAACGGGTTTTTTGTAACTGTTTTCAAAAAACTTTTTGGTGGTGTGTCTAGATGAAAGTATTTTATAGTGATAAAGTTAATAGAGAAACAATATAAGAAGCTAAGTATGAAGAGGGGAAGCTTATGTCAGATATAATGCTAACTTACAAAGCTCGGAAAGCTGAAGAAGAATTGCCAGGATTAATTCGTCAGTATTCAAAAGTATTAGCAAATTATTTAAACACTGTCGAAATTTTGTACCCATACGCAAAACCCGCATGGGAAAGCGAGGCTGAATACGAAGCGGATTTGAAAGCAAACGCCAGCGGATTAGCCTTAATCAATAATGCTGTTTCAGACGAGATGGGAGATAAATAATGGCTGAACATATAACTCAAGTAAGATTAATTGACGGGGCTGTAGGCGCAGTGAACCGATTTGAAGCGGATATTCGCGCTGTTGAAAAGGAAAATGCTACGGAATCTGCTATGTCTATAAAGGCACACATAGCAGCGCTGAAAGCAGATACACAAACGTTACAAGCCTCGACACTGTGGAATCAGCATGTAAAGCCGCTGGTAGAAATGGGTGTCCATGTCATGAGTGCTGAAATGATGAGAGCGCAAGCTCCTGCTGTAAAATCAGGCCACACACCAAAGCTAAGATAAATAGTAAGGAATTGTCTAGCGCTTGGGCAAACAAGCGCAGACAATCCATTAGCCAGTGCCTACAATACTGCAGCCATTCTTTCCACAGCTTTCTTCAGCATCTCCATGCTGGTTGCAAACGAAAGCCGCATGTATCCTTCTAAACCAAATGCAGACCCAGGAACCACGGCAACGCGCGCCTCGTCTAATAAAAATTCACAAAACACTTGGTCGCTTTCTATGCCACGCTTTGCCATTGCTTTTTTAATGCAGGGAAACGCATAAAAAGTGCCATCGCTTGGTGTGCACTCAATGCCTGGCAATTTATTTAAAGCATCCACTAAATAGTCATGACGCTCTTTAAAAGCTTTTACCATCACATCTACGCAGCTTTGGTCTCCGTTTAAAGCAGCCACGGCTGCTTTTTGTGCAATGGAGGTGGGGTTTGATGTGCTGTGCGATTGTATTTTTTCCATGGCATTGATAATTGGCTGGGGTCCTGCGGCAAAACCAATGCGCCATCCAGTCATGGAATATGTTTTCGAAACAGCATGTATCACCACCGTGCGATCGGTTAATTCAGGGCATACGTTTAAAATGTTCACAAAGGGTTTGTCTGTCCACAAAATCTTTTCATACATGTCGTCTGTGGCAATCACAATACGGGGATGTTTTTTCAAAACCGCACCCAGTGCTGCTAATTCTTCTGCCGTATAAGCAACACCTGTGGGGTTTGACGGGCTATTTAAATAAATTAGCTTGGTTTTAGGTGTGATGGCAGCTTCTAATTGCTGAGGCGTAATTTTAAATTGTTGCTCAATGCCGGCTGCAACATAGACAGGCTTTGCATCGGCCAGATCAGCAAACGCAGGGTAAGAGACCCAATAAGGCGCTAATACGAGCACTTCATCTTCAGGGTTGAGAACCGCTTGAGCAAGATTGTAGCAAGATTGCTTCCCACCACAAGAAACTAAAATTTGTGCGAGCGTGTATGTTAGGCCATTATCACGCTTAAATTTATCGATAACCGCTTGTTTCAGTTCGGGAATGCCATCTACTGGGGTGTATTTAGTGAAGCCTTGCTCAATGGCTGCTATCGCTGCTGCTTTAATATGCTGAGGCGTATCAAAATCCGGTTCGCCGGCGGCCAACCCAATCACATCAATTCCTTGACGTTTCAGCGCGCCAGCCTTGGCCGAAATCACCAAAGTGGGGGAGGGTTGAATGCGTTCTGAACGAATAGACAGCGAAATATTCATGTAAAGGGCTCCATACTGGCAATATGCTTGCTTATTGTACCGAAATTTTACTAGAATGTGGTCATGAAAAAAGACCTCTCCCCGCAAACTTTCCATGTTCGAAGCGATTTTCAGCCTATGGGTGATCAACCCAAAGCCATTGAAACCTTGGTTTCGGGTTTGGAGTCTGGGCTTGCAAAGCAAACATTGCTGGGAGTCACGGGCTCTGGCAAGACTTTTACCATGGCGCATGTGATTGCCACTATGAACCGTCCCACCTTGATTTTGGCGCCTAATAAAACGTTGGCGGCGCAACTGTATGGTGAAATGAAATCTTTTTTTCCAAAAAATTCTGTAGAATATTTTGTTTCTTATTATGATTATTATCAACCAGAAGCATACATGCCTGCGTCTGATACTTATATCGAAAAAGACTCTGCTATTAATGCACATATTGAGCAAATGCGAATGTCTGCAACGAAAGCATTGCTCGAACGCAATGATACCATTATCGTTGCGAGTGTGTCTGCGATTTACGGGCTAGGTGATCCACGATTATATCTCAGTATGGTGTTGCATCTAGATCGTGGCGATAGGGTGGACCAACGTTTTATTTTAAAACGTTTGGCAGAATTACAATATACGCGAAACGAATATGATTTTCGCCGTTCCACTTATCGTGTGCGCGGGGATGTGGTTGATGTTTTTCCTGCGGAATCAGATGAAGAGGCATTGCGCATTCAATTGTTTGATGATGAAATTGAATCGCTACAATTTTTTGATCCTTTAACGGGCGAAATATTGCGGGCTGTGCCACGCGCTACGGTTTACCCAAAATCACATTATGTAACGCCGCGTGAAAACATACTAAAAGCTATTGAAACCATTAAAGATGAACTGAAAATTCGTTTGGAACAATTGTCTTCATTAAATAAATTAGTAGAATATCAGCGCCTGGAACAGCGCACGCGCTATGATCTAGAAATGTTGAATGAACTTGGGTATTGCCAAGGCATTGAAAATTATAGTCGGCATTTATCTGGTTACCCAGAAGGGAAAGCGCCGCCCACCTTGTTTGATTATTTGCCCAAAAATGCGTTGCTTATTATTGATGAATCACATGTGACCGTACCGCAAATTGGAGGCATGTATCATGGTGACCGTTCTCGCAAAACAACGTTAGTAGAATATGGATTTCGTTTGCCCAGTGCATTGGATAACCGTCCCATGCGATTTGATGAATTTGAATCACGATCACCTCAAACGATTTATGTTTCTGCAACACCCGGACCTTATGAACTAGAACGTAGTGACCAATGTTGTGAACAGGTATTACGTCCTACGGGGCTACTAGATCCTGAGATAGAAGTGCGCCCTGTTTCAACACAAGTAGATGATGCATTATCTGAAATTCATAAACGCATTGAAATGGGTGACAGAATATTAATTACCACATTAACAAAGCGAATGTCTGAAGATTTAACCGAATATTTATCAGAGCACGGTGTGAAAGTACGTTATTTGCATTCTGATATTGATACTGTGGAGCGTGTGGAAATTATTCGTGATTTTCGGTTGGGTCAATTTGATGTATTAGTCGGTATTAATTTATTGCGTGAAGGTTTAGATATGCCAGAGGTTTCATTAGTGGCTATTTTTGACGCTGACAAAGAAGGTTTTTTACGTTCCACACGCTCTTTAATTCAAACAATTGGTCGTGCGGCGCGCAATGCTCGAGGTAAAGTGATTTTATATGCAGATAAAATCACGAATTCCATGAAAACAGCGATTGACGAAACTGCACGCAGACGTGAAAAGCAAATGGCATATAATACCTTGCATGGTATTACCCCTAAAACAGTAGTGAAAAAAGTGGAAGATATTTTAGAAGGAGCGACTTCCCTGGGCGGAAAGTCGCGCGTTAATAAAAGCGGCGCTTCAGAACAAGAGACCAGCATCCTTACCCCTACAGAACTTGCTAAAAAGATAAAATCTTTAGAGAATGAAATGTATGAGTGCGCCAAAAACTTAGAGTTTGAGCGTGCGGCTCGCATTCGAGACACGCTTCACAGCTTGATTACTCCCCGTGCTTAGGTTTGCATTGTTAGTATTAGACGAATTACCTTGGTCACGATCAAGAGTATGAATAACTTTTCCTGGAGATAATGATTGGGCAAAAGAACGTTCCTCATCTCTGTTTCGGGGTGATGGTGATGTTAATAGTTTGTTGTTTCTCAGAATAAGCAATGCAGTGGTGTGGGATTGATTTAATGCATCACGATGCATGCGAGCAGCCTGGATATAAGGTCCTAGGTGGTGCTGAAGCATTGTGTTTAATCTAGCTTCACTTACCCAGGCATGAGGTTTGGGTTTAGGTTGTGAAGGAAGGTCTATCTGGTGGTGTTTTGCAAATCTCAGTATTTCTTTAGATAGCATGTTGTAAAAGTTGGCGTTATCGATGTAAGGCTTAATAAGCCTTGTTATTATATCTTTTTTTGTAGCAAGCTCAATATCTGCATGATTGCCAGGTAGCTTATTTCTCAATGTGTTAAGGCTTTCAGGTTTTTTGGCGAGGGTTGCAAAGTCTTTTTGTTTATCTGGAAACAGTGTCGCTAAATGCTCTAAAATTCTGAAGGTTTCCTGATCAAGTTCTTGCCCAACAGTATTAGGATTAATGGGGCCAGTATTGTTTCCTAAAAAAACAGCTTGAAAATTTTCAGCACTTGGATTATCAACACCACCAAAATAGCTTTTGCAGAGTATAAGATACATGACAAGTATTCTTGCTTGAGCATGATTAGCAATCACAGTGATTAATGTTTGAATTTTTTCTGCTTTGAAAGAGTCTGGGCCTTCTACACTGTCATCAAAACCTAATGCTTTATAGGCAGCATCTATTTGACGGGTATGACTATTATCTGGATATTGGGAATCAATGGCGTTAAAAATAGGCTCTAAAATATTTTTATAAAGTTCCTGCTGAATAATGGGCGCCGCTTTTTCTTGCATAGCGTTAAAATTCATTTGTTGCTGCATTGTGTGTAGGACATCATGATATATTTCTTGTCTTAATGTTCCATGGTCTAACATATTTGATGTGCGTAGTGTAGCAGAAGCAGAAGACGATGATGACGATGATTGAAGATAGCTAGGTTGAGAGGCATAAATATGCGTCGATATACTTGTAGGCGTGCTTCTATATTGGGTCTTTAAAAATGCTATACGTTGCGCTGCAATGATCGCTTTTGGAGAAAAACCTTCCAGGTATTTTGAATGTTGATCAAACAATTTGGACACTGTGAGTGCCATTCCCGTTAATTTATGATGCAGAAAAGCCTCTTGTTTTTCAAGCCATAACAATACTTCTGATTTAATGACGCTTTGAGCATCCTTTTTATTATCAATGCTTATTGGATTTTGAGACACGATCGCGTGAAGCATGATAGCCGCGCCCGCTGTGTTCAACTGAGTAGAGGAGTTTGATGATTGTAGTGTATTCTCAGTATCTGCCATTTTGAAAAAGGGATCAGCCATTGTACCTAGAAACAAGGGGCTTAAAAAAAATGCAATAGCACCCTTATAAAATGCACCCACAATATCAGCATTTTTTTTGTCTCTCATGTGTTGAATATCAAAAAGTGAACTGGTGCGCTGTTCCGCTTGATAAAAGGCTTCTTTGAGTATGTTGATCCACGTTCTCATCACCACATGGTGTAATCTAATATTGTCATATGCTACTTTTGCCTTCATTTGCAAGGCTTGCAATATGGTATCATCCATCACTCTCATTTTTTCCACAAGATTAAAAGTTTCATTCGCAAGTGTGTCAAGCTTTTTTCGAGCCCGCGCGTTTTTATCATTTCTGTCCCTTTCTTCTTGTTCTGCTTTTGTGCGATGCATCGCTGTCACTTGCGCCGTTTGCTCATCGGCTACTCGTTGAACAGCAACGCGTACCTCAGCAGATTGTAAATACTGTGCTGCGTCTGCAGGAGAATCAGGGAATGATGGATAGGCTGCGAGTTTGAATGATGCATCTGGTTCTGAAAGTTTTTGCAATACTCTTGTAGCGCTTTGTATGAGGGGTTCTATTGCTTTTTGTCCTTGCATAATGCAAAAATTTATTGTTTTAATTGCGTTTTGAATGTTTTGCATATTTTCTGTAGTAGCTTGAATGAGGGTGGCTGTAGTTGTATCATTGTTGCGTTGAGCTACGCTTTTCAAGCATTGTATTGCCCTATTTTTTTTTGTGATACGGGCTGTTATTTCTGCATACTCTTCTGGGGTTCTCAGCTGCTCGTTCAAGAAAAAATTGTACCATTTCAGAATCATTTTGGCGTCGGAAGGCTCAGTCACGCCAAGATCCGAATCGAACTGTGAGGAAATTTCTTCCACCTCTTTTTGGCACTTTGCAAGCTCGGTCAGTAGGTGCGTGGATCGTCGAAAAAGAAGTTCTTTTTGTTCTTCGGTCATGATGGGCATGTCAATCTCCTGCAAAATACGTTTTTAATATTTAATTATTGATATATAACGTATAGGAGATGATTGGAGATTGGTCAAGTTAAGAAGTTAAATAACGCAGCAGCTCAATAGAAAAGAGATATCATCTTGCTGGGGTACGGGATGTGAATATTCATCTCCCGTGAGGGGCTGAGTTAAAAAACGAATGCTAATGCGGTGTTTCCCCCCACTGATTTCAGGGAAAACAGGCGCACCATTTAAAGTAACGCGCACTAATTGACAAGGCGTATGGGTTTCTAGTGTTTTTTGGAAATAACCTGCAGGGGCATGCACTTTTTCTTCGTAAGCGCTTTGGCGTATGATATCTAATAACAACCCAACGATCGCTTCAATCGGCGCAAATAAACTGTACCAACGCTCCAAGCTTTCTTTGCGTAACTGAACAGGTTGAGCCAGCCAGTAGTGGAAAGCGGGTAAATCAAAGCAACAGGTCCCACCTGGGATGGCCAAACGTTGACGAACGATATTCACTAATTCATTGGTACGCAACGTATCCCCTAAGCGCCCTGTCGTGTGGTGTAGGGTGGTGTAATGTTTATGCAATGTTTCAAGAAGTTGATCAAGAGTAGGTTGGTCAACATTGGCTTGTTGTTTTAATTTATTTAATACGCTAGAGATCCGGTCAATTTCTTTAATAAATTCTGTTTTAAGATCAGCACGCTCAAGCAAACTTAACATTTCGATGATGCCAGAAATGGCTTGCCGGTGGTCCCAAGGGCTGTCTGCTTTTAAAGCATGCTCTGTTTGGGAAAACAAATGCTCCAGGCGCAGCAAGGTGCGCATGCGCTCGTTTAATGGTTGTTCGTATACAATGGGTGCAGGCATGTAGCGCTCATTAAGCTATCAATAAAAAAATGATGTAATTCCTGTTGATTATAGCACGCTTACTGATACGTGCTTAGCTCCAAATGGGAAGCCATTGCAATTGCCGTAATATTTCTACCACAATAAATCCTATACCCAGTAATAGGACTGTCGCAATGGCAATATTTCCCCCCGGCATTTGGTATGAAGAGGGCAAGCTTGGCATTTGCCGGCGGCGATAAGCCATCAGGGCAGGAATAATAATCAAAATAATAGCCACAAAAATGGAAGCAACGCTTAGCAATGTGACAAAGCCTTCGGGATAAAAAATAACGAAGCACAAGGGCGGCAAAAACGTGAGGAGAGCCGTGCGTGCGCGATGGGGATTTTTGTCTTTTTTATCATGCAAACAATCAAACAGGCTCAAGCTCACGCCCAGGAACGATGTGATCATCGCAAAATTGGCAAACCCATTGATTACTCCATTCAACCATGGAGTAGCGTAATGGTGGTTCACTGCCAGCATAAGCGAGGATAAAGAACCATCGCCTTGCGCTAATGATTTGAAACCCGCCTCACCGTCATAAGGCAAACTGCCCAAGAGTGCAGCGATCCACACGATATAAATAATCAAAGGAATAATACTTGCGAAAAATAGTACTTTTTTCAATGCGCGAGCATCTTTTCCTAAGTAAGGCGCAAGGGAAGGAAGGACGGTATGAAAACCAAAAGCGGTGACTGCTACAGGCAAGGCCCCCCACCCGTATTGAGGCTCTATTTGGCTAAACAGGGCAGTAACATTCACTTGAGGCAAGAAAAAGACAAACACAAGGCCGAGCAGAACAATCTTGAACGAAAATATGGTGCGGTTAAGCAAATCCACCGCGCGCGTGCCAAAGGCTACCACACCGCCAAGAATGAATGTAAAAATCAGGGCGTTTAACCAACTGGGCGGTGCTTTACCTGCAACAAGCGTGCACATGGCTTCAAATAAAGAGCCTCCGCCGGTGATATAAGCGGCAATAAGCATATAAAAAAGGAGTAACACGGAAATATAAGTGACCCAATAGCCAGGTTTTCCCAGGGTTGCTTGAGCCATCGTGGGGTAGCTATTTTGGGGCGCTTGAAAAGCGAGGTTAACCTCTAAGGTAAGGAGCCCTGCGGCAAGCATCACTGCCCAGGTAAACACGAAAATCAGTACGGAAGGGAGAAACCCTGGGCCGGCTGCAACCAAAGGGAAGGCCAGCATGCCTGCGCCGATAGCGGTGCCTGCTGCGATGAGGGTGGAGCCAATGATTTTGTTCACAAAAAATCTTCCTGGTGGCGAGAAACAATGCCTGAAGTATAACACCAACAGGTTGTTTTATGCGAAAATTATCAAGGGTGTTGGGATTCCGATCCACCATTGCTGGTAGGTCGTGGTATCTTGTTGTAATATGAAAGGGTAGAAGTCAGCTATACTTCTAATAAGTGTATGGATATAGTGAATTTTAAAGAGAGGTCACATAATGTACTTCCCCGAAGATGACGAGATAATAACGGTAGAAGAAGCCGAAGAATTCATCGCTAAAAAAAGAGTGGAAGCTCGGGAAGAGCACAGGCTTCTGAAAGAGCTCCAGGCACGGAAAGCGGCAAGAAGCGAGAAGAAAGCCCAGGAAAGCAGTGCACTATCAGCAGCTGCTAGCGCGAGCAGCGCTGCGGGCGTTCCTGGTACCAAGACGTTAGAGCGAGAAGCGGCAAGTCCACGAGCCGCAGTCGCAAAGGAAATTATAACCCTTATTCCTGATTCTTACAGGGATAAGATTGGGCGGGCGGCTTTTAAAACCTTGTTCGGCGCCGCCCTGGAGTTAAGCGTATTTTTAACAGATCCGCTTGTAACGCCCTCCAATGCTAATTTCAACATGTCACTACAGAAAGCTTTTCATGCAATGGGGCTTCTTAATGCAGCTCTGACTGCAGATCCTAAAAAAATAGAAGAGATAGGGAAGAGACTAGAGGATGCCAAAGTAAGTATGGAGGAGTTTAACCAAGCATTAGGTGAGAGGTTAAGTAAGGCTAGTTTAAGTGCTATTTTTGACGGTGAAGCACTGAAAAAATTAACCAATAAAGAAGCTATTGCTTTTGCAATGAACACAAAAGTAGTTCAACGCGCATTAACAGAAGGTCTCGCAAAGCTAGAGGAAGATGTAGCGGGTGTTTTAAAGCAAGCTGATAAAGATTCAACGAAAGATACAGCAACCGTGCCTACTGATCCCACTTCAAAAAAAGATGACAAAAGCGCTCCTGCCGTCCTCACCGCTGCAACCTCGACAAAAGCTTATAAAGATCCAGGCGATGACCCTGCCTATAATAAAGCAAGACATCAATGGAATTTTTTTCAAACAGATTTACTGTTGCGTGTTAAGGAAGGCGAAACGTCCAATCCACAATTAGATGCTTTAAAAACAAATTTCAAAACGACATGGAACAATGTTAAAGCTAAATCTCTGGGTGACCAGGTCGCTGCATTGCGGGATGCTTTAATCGCTTCAGGTATTTTCTTAACAGAAGCAGATTTCAAAAACATTTTCGTGGATAGCACAACCAATACAATAAATGGCGCTTTATTTGATGAGACAGCTTCAGCTCATGAAGATGTTTGGTCAAAAGTATTATTTTCATTATTGCGAAACTCAATACACGGTTGGCAGGCAGAAAAAGAAACAGGAAAGAGCGATAGAAAAGAAATGCCATTGGTTGGAACCAATGCAAATCTTTCAACCACTCAAGAAATCTCAGGCTTGGCGAGTCGTGTTGATGATATGATTAGGGAATCTAGGAAAGAAAAGAAACCTAGAAGTGAGTGGACAGTATTATTAAACAGCAACGGAAAATATCCCGATGGCACAGAAGACAAACGCACTTTTAGTGAGGTATTATCAACATTAGGTGCGGAAAGAAAAACACAGGATAATCATCGCGATTTTGTGGTAGCAAACTTTTACCATATGCAAGAAAATCAGACGTTGAAGGGATACGCGTCTTCACAGGCTCTTTTAAGTAAATACGGTATGAACCCTCCTCGCATCACCCGGTTGAGCATTCAAAACTCCCTTAAACGTGGGGGCCTTGAATACCAAAATACGTCGGTAAAACCCCCGCTTCGTTTGAAGTTAACAGGCTCGCCTTTTAGTTTACAAGAACTCATGGCGGCCATGAACCAAGCAGCGGATAAAAAGACATTAAAAGGCTTTGATAAGGCTGAAGTGGATGCGGACGAAGTGGATGTGAATGGGAAAAACAACCCGTTTTATGACCTTACCTTTACAGTGGGTAGCAAACAATATGTGTTAGCAGCACGTATCGTTGGTAATACGTTGCACATGCAAAAACAAGAAATCACCACAGACAAAGCGACTGGCGCAAGAATAAAAGTGGGCGTAGCGTCTACATTAACGGACAATGACTTAAATAATGGTGCAGTAGCAAGCGGTGCAGCACTGAGAGATGCTATCCCGAATGCTATTGAAAAATTTATTAAATGTTATAATTTCGACACTAAGCGCGATGTAGATTCAGATGCCGCAGACACGGTAGTAACAGGAGGGCCTGATACACTTATTTTAGCGCTGGATCACCCGTTAAAAGTTAAAGCGGCTGCCGCTGTTGTTGCTGCTCCTGTTCCTGCTTTTGTGGATAATAGGCTACTAATGCGTGAGCTTGATAATCTACGTGCTTACAGAGCTTATCGTGTTACTGCTTTATTATTAGCGAAACTTGAGAGCATAGGAGCTGCTACCGACATTCAAAAAGTATGTGAAGATTGGAATGCAGAGCTTGCGAATATTGATAAGAGTTATGCTGATTTAAACTTAACGGGGCAAGTTTCTTTGCCAACGACAGCGCCATTTCCTGCAGGTAATAATGAGGCGCTAGAAACAATAATCAATCAATTGAGGGCAATGGTTGGTCCAACGGCCGTTCCTACTAACGCTCTTTTATTGCAGGATTATACGAAAATACAGGCAATCATAGCTGCATATAATACTCTGCCTGCACCTAGAACCTGTGTAAGTTTCCAAAAAGCACTGGCAAATCATCACCTGGATAAGGTTTCGACAAGAGAGGCTTGGGAGTTTTATGAGGCCGCTTACCGCAATAAGACTGCTGCTGGCGCTGATAGAGAGCGTCTCGCAGGATTAACCCGTAGTGATACAGAGGGCACCTTCTATAAAACCATCAGCTTGAATGAAGAAGATAATATGTGGCTTGGCTTATCTGATTACATGAACAAAAATGTAGATAAGGATATTAATGCGGCGACTGACCCCAAAGAACCTATCATGACCTTTGATAGTAAAGAGTTGTATCTAGATATTTTGCCTGATGCTGAGAAACCCGCGGGCGCCGCAGGATTACATTTTTATCAATTGATGGAAAAGAAAATGGTGGTTGAAGGCGGTGCAAAGGTTGGAAAACTTGTGCCTGCTGAATTTAGTAGTAAGGGTGAAAAGGCGCGCGCAATAACGCAGCTAACAACGACATTGCAAGAAAGAGTGGATCAGATTCATATCAGCGATGGGGCAGACGCCTCATCCATTATCTTACTGGAGCATGACGTTACCCTTGTTGATGTCTCAGATGGTAAAGGTGGAACCAAGAAAGAAGAAAAATTTCATATTAACACGAAGAAGCACGAGCCTCCGCCGGTGGTTCCAAGCGCGCCAGCTCCTTCTCCTTCTCCTTCGCCTTCGCCCTCCTAATAAACGAAACTCAACACCACGCCAAGCACTGCATTGTATTGAAAATACGCCAGGGGTGCTTGGTTAATTTTATTTTTCAATATTAAAAAATAGATGGGCCAGCATAATAGCGCGATGATTATCCCTACCATGACTTTCCCAAAAACAAAGCCTAGCAATAAAAATGTGAGGCTATACCCACAACAAACTGCCTCATGCACATAACGCCCTAATGTTAATGCGCTGGAATGAATGCCAACACACAAATCATCTTGTTGATCCGCCATCGCGTAAATAGTATCGTAAGAAAAAGTCCACAACACACTCGCAGCATATAGTATCCAGGCTGTGGGCGAAAAATTTCCTGCTTGAGCAAACATCATTAGTACACCCATATTAAAAGTAATGCCTAATATCAATTGTGGGAAAGCAAAGAACCGTTTGGTGAGCGGGTAAAAAACAGTTAGCGCTGCGGCACTGATAGCCAATATTTGAGTGTGATTGTTTAGGAAAAGTAATAAGCTCAATAAGCAAGCACTCAGTAAGGCTAATGTAATATAGGCATCACGTAGCGAGATCGTGTTTGCTGCTAAAGGGCGTTGCTGTGTGCGCGCAACGCGCGTATCAATATTGCGATCACATATATCATTCACAATGCATCCGGCTGCACGCGCTAATATCACGCCCAGTGTGAAAACAATAAGCATGTCAACAGGCGGAGATGCGTATGCTAATTTCCATGCCCAATAGACGGGAAAAAAAAGCAAGAGTGTTCCGATGGGTTTATGAAAACGCATGAGTTGAAAATAAGCTTTTGGGTTGAGTGCCATCGATAAAACAACCTTGTGTTACAGCCAGAAGAGTGTCATCATGGTCATTTCAGGGCAGTGATATGGCATCAGAATCTTCATTGGCATTGTTACGGGTACTTGCAGACGGGGCCTTCCATTCAGGAGCGTCACTGGGTGCCCAGTTTAACATGACTCGCGCCGGGATTCATCATCATATTGGTGTATTACGCGAGATGGGAATCATCTTTGAAGCTGTGCGCAATAAAGGCTATCGCATTCCGGGAGGGCTCCCTCTATTAAATGCAGCTGATTTAGCGCAAGATTTACCTGAAATAGATGTTTATCATGCAGCTATTTTACCTTCCACACAAGATTATATAGTGCCTTTAGCGCGCCAAAAACCTATACGACCTTTACTTTGTGTGGCGGAATACCAAACAGCAGGGCGCGGGCGTGGCCAAAAAACGTGGCAAGCGCCTTACGCAAAATCGCTTTGCTTTTCATTATGCTTGCGTTTAAAAAAGCCCATGCATGCATTAAGTGGTTTCACGTTGGCACTGGGGGTGGTGCTTTGCCAAACGCTAGAAGCGCTGGGGGCTGAGGGGTTGCAATTGAAATGGCCTAATGATGTGTATGTACAACATAAAAAACTAGCAGGCATTTTAACGGAAGCGTTTGGTGATCTGGAAGGCCCTACTCATGTGGTTGTGGGCATAGGGCTAAATATCAGTGATGTTGCTGCGCAGGGTGAGTGGATGGATGTGCAATCTTGCGTTAAAAATGCTTTGATATCTCGCCACACCGTATTGGTGTGCTTAGTGAAAAATATTATCGCAGCGTGTCACGATTATGAATGTCATGGCTTTGAGTTTTTTCGGGATGCATACTATCAACGTGATTTTTTAAAAGGAAAAAAAGTGATCGTGCAACAGGAAAATGAAACCATAAGAGCAACAGCTTTGGGCGTGGGGGAGAGGGGCGAGTTGTTATTGGATGGCGCAACAGTTAGCATTTTCTCTGGTAGTGTCCTGCTTGCTTGAATTATCTAATGGCGGCTTTGAGCGAAACGATAGAATTGGCTTCTGAAGGGGTGGTAATCCAGCAACAGGGGTTGTATTGGGTGTCTTCGGAACATCAGTATATGTTGTTGGGGTTATTGCAGAATCCTCAGGCTCTATTCGTTTCAAAGCGGCTTTGATTTCAACGCCAGTACCAATGACAAACCCTACAAGCATGATCCCCAATCCTAAATTCAACATAGGGTTTTCTTGCAATTGAAGAGTGGATTCAGGAGCAAAGATCCACGTAGCAAACCCTGCTACGAGTAACAATGCACTGAAAGTCAGCCATGGGCTGGCTTCATATTTATTTGGGCGTTGAGGAGGTTCCGGGAAAATATGATAATACAGAGGTAAGATAGCACCATAAAATAAAATAGGCAGCGTATGGGAAACAGCTAAGATAACCAGGCCTAACGGAGCTTCATGAAGGGTGAGGTCCGTAAAAAAGAGAAAGCCCATGCCTATAGTGACGCCAAACAATAAGAAAGCTAACATGAGATTTTTGATTGCTTTTTGATGTTCTGTTATTTTATTGTCAGAACCTAGCTGGTGGGACGGAATGGGACGAAGTGCTTTAAGTAAGTAACGGAACGCTGTGGGGGCAACAACGCCCGCAATAAACATGATTTGCCCGATAAGTTCGAGCGTATCGGTTTCCATCCCTAGTAAAGGGGTCGCGAATACGAGAGTCCATATGATTAAAAATGAAGCAATGATATTAAACAAGGCCTTAAGCCCGTAAAAAGCTTTAGTTAGAGGCTCTTCTTTGGCTTTAGGATCCTGGAAAAAAAGCACACAGCGCCATGTGTCTACAGCTGTTAATGCCAGGAAAAAGAACATACCGAATTCTTGTAAAAAAGGGATAGCGACTGCAAAGGGCAGAAAAAAGCGCAAGAAAGCAATTTCCGAGAGGCCTGCGGTAATTTTTTGCACTTTGTAAGGCGACATTGGATTGGCCATAGGCCTCATTTTACCGCGAAATCACCCCGCAAGCAAGACGAATAGCTCCCCCGCCGAGAGGTTCTGGGGTATCGCTGTAATTATCGCCGCCAGCATGGATCATGAGTGTATGGTGATTAAAATCCTCTAGCGTGAGTCTAGGGGCTAATACCGGCAAGGTGGCGCTGCCATCTGCAGTAACTACCAGGACTGGGAGGTCTCCCAAATGGCCTTTTCCATAGGGGCCTTTATGTCGGTTGGTTTGCGCTGGATCCAAGTGGCCGCCTGCCTGGCCGGCTAAACTAGCGTGACCTTCGTGGAAGCTAGGGGCGCAGGATGGCATCACATGAACATGGAAACCGTGGACGCCTGGCGGGAGGTCTGTCAATTGAGGAGTGAGAAGAACGCCTCCAAATGCGCTTGTTTCAAGCAATACCTGTCCAATTTTTTTGCCTTGGCCTGTTGCGCTGTCATTAGCAAGATACATGTCAACTGTCAGCGCGCTAACGGAGAGTGTTGAACAAAGAAGAGTAAGTAAGAGAACGGTATATTTCATCATGATATCAGCTCCTTTACGACTAAAAGTTTATTATATGGGTTTATATAGTGGATTTGCAATGCCGTTGTTAAGGTTTGCTGAATTTCGATATATATCACTTAAAAAGCGTAATGCATGCTATAATCTTACTATCAAGATCAGTAAGAGAAAGCATCATGAACTTATTAGCAACTACCAAAATGTCTTCCAGGGGGCAAGTCGTTATCCCTGAAGATATTCGCAAACAGCTTAATTTAGGCGTAGGCACGCAATTTGCCGTAATTGCTCAGGATAATGTTTTGATACTGCAAGTTATTACGCCCCCCAAGTTGAGTGATCTGAAAGGGGTGCTTAATAAAATTCAGGCAGCAGCTAAGGCCGTAGGGTTAACACCTGAGGATTTGCAAGATGTACTTAAGGAACATCGTAAAAAATGATCCAATTAGTATTAGATACGAATGTATTTGTGTCTGCGTTATTTTGGGCAGGTCCACCGCGAAAAATTTTAGAGGCGTGGGGCGAGCAAAAAATTCAGCTCATTTTATCTACGGAAATCATGCAGGAATATACCCGTATCGCATATGCCTTGTCACATAAACGCAACCTAGCAGAAGATGCTCATGTTGCAATTGTCTTAGAAATAGTAGCTATTTATGGTAAATTTGTGTCGCCGGTAATGCTGGATAGAGCAATTTCGCGCGATCCTGACGATGATAAATTTCTTGCTTGCGCAATAGGTGCGGGTTGCCAACTTATTATCAGTGGTGATAAAGATCTATTGGATATTTCCGGCTCTGTAGGCATCAATGTATGTACCCCAGGCCAATTTGTAAAAATATATCTTTAGGCCTACCCTCCATTTGCTTTTATTATAGCTGGCGACAGGAATCGAACCCGTGACCTACTGATTACAAATCAGTTGCTCTACCTGCTGAGCTACGCCAGCGAACGTGCCTATCATATTCAATTTTCCTGAAAAGTGCAATGGAAATTGTACGTTTTGAGCCACAAAATCATTATTACAAAATGCTCTTATCAAAACAGGTGAAAGCACAATTTGATGACTATTCTCACGCTTTGTGCGAAAACAAGCTGTTCAATATTGCTGAAAAACGGAACGTTTGAATTTTGAGTTGTTTGTGGCAGAAAAATATTAAAACTTTTGGGCGGGAAAGTGCTGAACAGTACTATCATTTGCCCACGAGTATCGCCTTTGATATCTCTAAGAAAAAATAGGTCTACACATCTTTTTAAAACCCTGGTAGAATGCTGCCACATATGCCGGGGTGGCGGAACTGGTAGACGCGCCGGACTCAAAATCCGGTGACTTCGGTCGTGTCGGTTCGATTCCGACCCTCGGTATATCCAACATTATTACGACAACTATGAAGCTAAACGACTTTGATTATCACCTCCCAGAGGACCGTATTGCCCGCTATCCCACAGTTCAGCGGGTTGATAGCCGTTTATTAACACTTAACAGCGCTAACGGGGAAATGAACGATCTCTTTTTTAAAGAGTTACCCACGCTACTACGCCCCAACGACTGTCTTATTTTTAACGACACACGTGTGATGAAGGCACGTCTTTATGGCCGAAAAGCCACAGGTGGTCGTGTTGAGCTTTTAGTAGAACGTTTGCGAGATACTCACGAGGCGCTTTGCCACATGAAAGGCAGCAAAGGCGTAAAAGAAGGGGCGTTGCTTCATTTTGGCACTGCTCAGGCTAAGTTCTTAGGGCGAGCAGGGAATTGCGTTTGGTTGCGTTTCGACACGCCTGTCTTGCCTTTATTGGCCGAACAGGGTGAAATCCCTCTACCTCATTATATGCAGCGAGAACCTGAACCGTTAGACGATGAAAGGTACCAAACTGTTTACGCAAAACACATGGGGGCTGTGGCAGCTCCTACCGCGGGGCTTCACTTTGATGAAGCTTTACTAAAGCAGTTAGCAGAGCAGGGGGTGCTTAGCGCACGTGTTACGTTGCATGTAGGGGCGGGCACTTTTCAGCCGGTCAAAGTAGATGATATTACACAACATGAAATGCATGCTGAGTGGGCGCAGGTGCCCCTCGAAGTGTGCGAAACTATTCGTAAAGCAAAGGCGGCTGGAGGTAGAGTGATTGCTGTGGGCACAACCAGTTTGCGTGCGCTGGAATCAGCGGCGAGTAGCGGCGAGCTTCAGCCTTTTGAAGGGGATACACGCTTATTTATTTACCCTGGGTATGAATTTAAGATAGTAGATGCTTTGATTACTAACTTTCACCTTCCTAAATCTTCTTTGCTAATGTTGGTGAGCGCATTTGCAGGATATGATCCTATTCGACATGCTTACCAACACGCGCTAGCGCATGAGTATCGTTTTTTTAGCTACGGGGATGCAATGCTTTTAACAAAACGATTGCATGAATAGTGAAAAAGCGGTACATTACCCGCAGAACAGTCGTTAAGGAGCTTCCCATGACAGCATTCATTTCCACCGCACACGCAGCTGACACAGTCGTTCCTCCTAAAGGAAATGGCTATGTTGAAATTGGTATTCTTATATTTTTCTTTGCTGTATTTTACATGTTGATTTGGCGCCCTCAAGCTAAGCGCGCAAAAGAACATCGTGCATTGATTGGTGGTTTAACCAAAGGGGATGAAGTGGTTTTATCAAGCGGAATGCTAGGTCGGATTGTTGATTTAGATGAACAATATGTCTCTATTCAACCAGGGGAAGGTGTGAGCATGCGTTTTCAGCGTCAAGCGGTGGTGCAAATATTACCAAAAGGGACTCTGAAATCACTTTAGAATTGTAAAGGAATACACTTGTGATTAATCAATATCCACGATGGAAAAATTGGCTTATCTTTTTATTTTTGTTAGTGTCTTTCTTGTATGCATTGCCCAATGTATTTGGGGACAATCCCGCTGTTCAAATTTCTACAGAAAAAAAAGCAAAACCAGATGATTTTACTATTCGCAGAATGAAAAGCGCATTAGAAGGTGCGCAGATTACTTACACTGCGGTTGAGCAGAATGATGATGCTGTATTATTTCGTTTTAAAACTCCTGCAGAGCAGTTAGCAGCACAATCTACATTGACAAAGCTATTGGGTAATGATTATGTTGTTGCATTAAATTTGGCGCCTGCCACGCCGGAATGGTTGAAAGAAATAGGTGCGAAACCTATGAAGCTAGGGTTAGATTTGCGTGGCGGTGTTCATTTCTTAATGCAAGTAGACATGTCTGAGATAGAAGAGCGCCATTTAAATGGGATTGTAGAAAGTATTAAAACGCAATTGCGAGATAATAAATTACGTTATCGTGGCTTGCTGGTAGATAAAAATACTATTATATTACGTTGGGCAACACCTGAGGATGCGAACAAAGCGGTTGCATTGTTACAGCCCGTTCTCCCTGAATTGATGTTCACAGAACAAGACCCGCTCACCCTACAAGCTGTATTAACTCCTCTGGCGCAAAAAAAATTAGTAGATGATGCCATGGAACAAAGCATGCTTACCTTGCGCAATCGTGTGAATGAGTTGGGCGTGGCTGAAGCCATAGTGCAACGTCAAGGTATCGATCGTATGGTTGTTGAATTACCAGGCGTGCAAGATACAGCTTATGCAAAACAGATTCTAGGTACAACAGCATCTGTTTCATTTTATTTAATGAGTGCCGCCAGTGAAAATCCTGTAGATACGGTAACTTATAATGATAAAACGGGTGGATCTTACGCATTTGATAAAGCAGTAGTTTTATCGGGTGATAATATTGTAGGTGCTCAATCGGGGTTCGATGAGTATGGTAAGCCTGCTGTGTTTATTCAAATTGGTGGAAATGTGGCGGCTTTTTCTAAAATAACGGGCGATAATATTGGGCGTGCGATGGGCACGGTGTTTACTGAAACACGCTATCATGATGAGACAGTTGATGGGGTAGTAGCTCGCGTAGGAGAAACAACACGAGAAGTGATCAGTGTTGCAGTCATTCGCTCATCATTAGGCAATCGTTTTCAAATCAGCAATATGG